>NZ_SSBM01000002.1:0-489659 GCF_004795115.1 Streptomyces sp. A0592 | reverse complement strand
GCGGCCGGTGCGGCGCGGGGCACCGACGCGGCGGCGGGCCGCGGCCCGCCGCGGGTCAGTCGGTGCCGAACTCCATCGCGGCGCGGTCGAGCATCTGCTCGTCGTCGCCCTCGGCACGGCCGCGGGAGGCGATGACCTCGGCGCCACCCTCCGGCATCGCGCCGATCAGGCCCGTCGAGGCGGCCTGGGCGGCCCCGATGAGCGTCTCGTGCGTGTTGCCGACGATGCCGAGCGCGGCGTACTGCTCCAGCTTGGCGCGCGAGTCGGCGATGTCGAGGTTGCGCATGGTGAGCTGGCCGATCCGGTCCACCGGGCCGAAGGCCGAGTCCTCGGTGCGCTCCATGGACAGCTTGTCCGGGTGGTAGCTGAACGCCGGTCCCGTGGTGTCCATGACCGAGTAGTCCTCGCCGCGCCGCAGCCGCAGCGTCACCTCGCCGGTGACGGCCGCGCCGACCCAGCGCTGGAGGGACTCGCGGATCATCAGCGCCTGCGGGTCCAGCCAGCGGCCCTCGTACATGAGGCGGCCGAGACGCCGGCCCTCGTTGTGGTACTGCGCGAGGGTGTCCTCGTTGTGGATCGCGTTCACGAGGCGCTCGTACGCCGCGTGCAGCAGCGCCATGCCGGGGGCCTCGTAGATCCCGCGGCTCTTGGCCTCGATGATGCGGTTCTCGATCTGGTCGGACATGCCCAGGCCGTGCCGGCCACCGATGGCGTTGGCCTCCATCACCAGGTCGACGGCGGAGGCGAACTCCTTGCCGTTGATCGTCACCGGGCGGCCCTGGTCGAAGCCGATGGTGACGTCCTCGGCGGCGATCTCCACCGAGGGGTCCCAGAACCGCACGCCCATGATCGGCTCGACGGTCTCGACGCCCGTGTCGAGGTGCTCCAGGGTCTTGGCCTCGTGGGTGGCGCCCCAGATGTTGGCGTCGGTGGAGTAGGCCTTCTCGGTGCTGTCGCGGTAGGGGAGGCCGTGGGCGAGCAGCCACTCCGACATCTCCTTGCGGCCGCCGAGCTCGGTGACGAAGTCCGCGTCGAGCCAGGGCTTGTAGATGCGCAGGTGCGGGTTGGCCAGCAGGCCGTAGCGGTAGAACCGCTCGATGTCGTTGCCCTTGAAGGTCGAGCCGTCGCCCCAGATCTGGACGTCGTCCTCGAGCATCGCGCGGACCAGCAGGGTGCCGGTGACGGCGCGACCGAGCGGCGTCGTGTTGAAGTACGCCCGGCCGCCGGAGCGGATGTGGAAGGCACCGCAGGTGAGCGCGGCCAGCCCCTCCTCGACCAGCGCGGCGCGGCAGTCGACCAGACGGGCGATCTCGGCGCCGTACGCCGAGGCGCGGGCCGGCACCGATGCGATGTCGGGCTCGTCGTACTGGCCGATGTCGGCGGTGTAGGTGCACGGGACGGCACCCTTGTCGCGCATCCACGCGACCGCGACGGAGGTGTCGAGTCCGCCGGAGAAGGCGATGCCGACGCGCTCGCCGGTGGGAAGGGAGGTGAGGACCTTAGACATAGGAAGAGTATGCAGGCTCACGCATGTTCATGCAATCCGGTGGGCGTGTCGGCCTGCCCTTCCAGGCGGAGGACGACCAGGACGGTGTCGTCGGTGACGCCTACGGGCGGTACGAGCTCGGCCAGGAGGGCGTCCGCGATCGCGGCGGGATCGGCGGCCCGGTGCCGGGCGAGGGCGTCGGCGAGCCGGTCCAGGCCCGTGTCGATGTCCTCGCGCCGGCGCTCGACGAGTCCGTCGGTGTAGAGGACCAGGAGCGAGCCCTCGGTGAAGTCCGTACGGGCCTGGGGCCGCGGCGCGTGTTCGGGGCGGGCCCCGAGCGGGGGGTCGGTGGCCCGGTCGAGGAAGACGACGGTGCCGTCGGGGTCGCAGAGGGCGGGCGGGAGGTGGCCGGCGCTGCTGTACGTGAGGGTGCGCCCGTGCCAGTCGATGAAGACCGAGACGGCGGTGGTGGACTCGGCGCCCGCGACGGAGCGGGCGTAGAGGCCGAGGGCCTCCAGGGCCTGCGCGGGTCCCTCCGCGACGAGCGAGGCGGCGGACAGGGCACTGCGCAGCTGGCCCATGACCCCGGCCGCGGCCAGTCCGTGGCCGACGACGTCCCCGACGGCTACGACGGTGCAGCCGGGGGTGTCGACCAGGTCGTACCAGTCCCCGCACACGTTCAGGGCCGCGGCGGCGGGCAGGTAGCGCACGGCCGCCCGATGGTGCGGGCTCGGCTCCGGGAGCATCGCCTCCTGCAGGTGGAGGGCCACCTCGCGCTCGCGGGCGTGGGCCTGCCGCAGCCGCTCGTTGAGTTCCTGGAGTTCCCGGGCGCGGGTGTAGAGCTCGGACTCCAGGACGTGGGTGGAGCCCGGACCGCTGCGCGCCCCCCGGGCCCGGATCAGCTCGGTGACCTCCTCCACCCGGTGCACCAGCAGCGCCACGCTGCCGTCGGAGGCGAGGACGGGGACGTTGACGGGGCTCCAGTACCGCTCCTGCCAGGCCCCGGGGCGTTCGGGGTCCTCCACGTCGTAGCGCTGCAGGGCCATGGTGTCGCGCTCCCCGGTGGCCACGACCCGCTCGAGCGAGGCGCGCAGGTTGTGCGCGCCCGTCGCCTCCGGATCGTTGGGGTTGTCGGGGAAGACGTCGAACAGACGGCGGCCGACGAGCTCCTCGCGGGTGCGGCCGGACACGGACAGGTAGGCCGCGTTGACGTCCAGGTAGACGAGGTCCGGGGTCAGCAGGGCGACCGCGCCCGGGAGCGCGTGGAACACCGCCCGGTAATTGATCCCGGATCCGTTCACGATCCACCTGTCCGTGTGCTTCCGTCCCGGTCGTGAGGTTCCTCCCACGATAGGCGCGGTCGCGCGGGGCGGCCCCGGGACGAGGGCCCGCCTTGGGCCGTTCGGTCACTGCCCCTAGCATCTGGGGCCATGGCGAGAAGCGGGGAGAGCGGCCGGGCGGGGACGGGGGGCGGCGGCGGGTGGCGCGTCCGTGTGGTGAAGTACCGGCGCAAGGCCGGGCAGCCGGCGCACGATGACGCGTGCACCGCGGAGCAGCCCCTGGCACGGCGGGACGGGCTGCGCGTGCTGGGCCGGGCCGGGGAGGTCCGCTGCGTCGACGCCTCCGGCCGTGCGGTGTGGACCGCCCCCTGTGCCGGCATCCCGAACGCGGCCCACATCTCCGGCGGCAGGGTCCTGGTCACCACGGACTCCTTCGAGTACACCCCCTGGGGACACCTCGGCCCGGCCCTGCTGCTGGACCTGGCGGACGGCACGCTCGTCGCCGAGCTGCGCGGCGCGAGCGGCACGGTGCTGCGCGGCGGCCGGTTCTTCCTCGGCCTGGAGGGCTACGACGTCTTCGACACCTGGGAGCACGACCGGGACGGCGCCCTGGTGGACTCGTGGCGCAGCTACGGCCACTACGTCGCCGGTACGGGCATCCGCGTCGTCGAGACGGACCGCAACCTGCCGACCCGCAGCAGGGTGGTGCGGCTGCTGCCCGGGGGCACCGTCGAAATCGGGCCGTCGCTCACCGACCCGCTGTGCCCCGAGCCCCTGGTGCTCGCGGACGGCACCGTCCTGGTCCTCGACGCCGGCGTGCTGCGCGCCGTCGACCGGCGGCTGGGGAGCGCCGTCCTCGCCGAGCTGCTTCCCGTGCCCCCGGACCGGACCTGGCGCTACCGCGGCAGGTTGCGCCGTACCGGTGACCAGCTCACCGTGACCGTGGTGGAGGAGCCCGAGGACCGGCCGGGCCAGCAGGTCGTGCACACCTGGACCCTCGCCCTCCGGCCCGGGCCGACGGTCGTGTGATCATGTCCGTCGGCACAACCAGCACCTCATGGGGGGACCATGCGCACCCGTACCACCACCACCGCCGCGACCGGCCTCGTCACCGCGCTCGCGCTGGTGTTCGCCCTCGCGGGCTGCAGCACCGCCCCGGACAAGGGCCGGACCGCGACGGCGGGCCCCACGGCGTCCGCCCCGGCCGCGCCGGGCGCCGGCTCCGGATTCGAAGGGCCGCGGCCGCAGGACCAGAACCTGCTGGCCTGGACCGGCGACCCCAATGACGCGGGCCACGTCACCGCCCAGTCGTCGGCGGGGGTCGGCGGCCGGATCACGCTGGTGCGGATCGTCCTGCGCGAGCAGATCACCTGGTCGAACATCTGGCTGGGACTGGCCGGGCTGGACACGAACGCCCAGCTGGCCAACTGCTACCTGGGCGTGTACGACGCCAAGGGCGCGCTGGTCGGGTCCACCGCGGACATCTCACCCCAGCTGATGACCGACGCCATCGCCAAGCCGCTGCCCCTCGCCAAGCCCTTCACGGCCGCCCCCGGCACGTACTTCATCGCCCTGCTGCTCAACGGCAACTGGGCCACCAACGCCCTCACCCTGAAGTCCACGGGCGCCGGCATCTCCGTCAATGCCGGGCTGACGCCGCCGAACCTGCGGTACAGCAGCATCCTGACCGGCCAGACTTCGCTGCCCGCCACCGTGAACCTCGGCGAGCAGTCGACGGCCACCATCAACACCGGCTGGGCCAGCCAGTGGTACGCCGTCTCCTGAGCCGTGCGGCCCCGGAGGGCATCATTCGGGCGACATATGCCGGTGGGTGACTTACCATGCGGGTATGAGTGATCGCGCGATGCAGGAACCGACCCTCCTCCTCCTGACCGCGCTCGCGGACGAGCCCCGCCACGGGTACGCGATCGCCCGCGAGGTGGAGCTGATCTCGGACGGGCGCGTCAAGATGCGCACGGGCACCCTGTACGGGGCGCTGGAGCGACTGCTGGGGCAGGGGCTGATCGAGGTCCACGAGGAGCAGATCGTCGACAGCCGGCTGCGGCGCACCTACAGCCTCACCGCCGCGGGCCGGGAGAGCCTGGCCGCCGAGGCCGCGCGGATAGCCGCGACCGCCCGCGAGGCCTCCCGCCGACTGGGCGTCTCCGGCGAGACGGCCACGGCGTGAGCCTCCGTCTGCTGCGCCTGTACCCGGCACAGTTCCGCCGGGACTTCGGTGACGAGATCGCCGAGGCCTACCGCGAGGCGACCGAGGACGCCGGGCCGCTCGCCCGCCTGCGGGAGGGCTGCGACATCGCGGCGCACGCGCTGCGCCTGCGTCTGCGCGTCGGCTCCGCACACCGCGGCGGGCGGCTGCTCGCGGCCGCGGCGCCGTTCGCGCTGGCCGCGATGGGCGCACGCGCAGCGTTCCTGCTCGCCTCGACGCTCAACCGCGCGTACGTCACCGGCCGGCCCGACTTCGAGGGTCCGATCGGCCACACCCTCGTCGCCTGCGACCTGCTGACCCTCCTCGGCGCCGTCCTCGCGCTCGGCGGCCGCTACGCCCTCGGCGCGCGCTCCGCGTTCGCCGGCGTGGCGGGGACCTCGGCCTGCCTGCTCGCCGTCTCGCTGCCGGGCGCCCTGGACATGCCGCTGGAGCACGCGGCGTACCTGCTGCCGCCCCTGCTGATCGCGGCGCTGCCGCTGCTGTGTCCCGCGGACCTTCGGCCGCCGCGCCGGATCGGCAGCGCCGCGGGGCTCGTGGCGCTGCTGATCTGGGCGCCGCTGTCCGTGGCGGTCCTCGCCCTGCTGGACGCCGACGGGATCGGCATGGTCCCGCTCTGGCGGTTCGCCGTGCCCGTCCTCGCCGTGCTGGTCCTGGCGGGCCTGCCGGCCCTGTCCGGCGTCCGCACGGCCGGCGGGTTCGCCCTGGCCGCGGCGCCGTTCCTCGTCCTCGGCCACTTCTCCGGGGTGGTGGGCGAGGCGAACGCCGTACCGTGCCTGGTGCTGCTCGCGGCCACGGGCCTGGCCGTGCGCCTGTGGCGCCGCAGGAATTCCGGTACGGCCGGCCACGCCTGATCCGCCGCCGGGCACGGCCTCAAACGTCAGGCGTCAGGCGTCAGGCATCAGGTGTCAGGCGTCGGGCAGCAGTGCGTCGGCCCCGAGGGCGCTCACGCGGATCTTGGACTGGCCGTGGCCGAGTTCCTCCCAGTCCTCCATGAAGCGGGCCGCCAGTCCGTGCCGGGCGGCGAGGTCGACGAGGGTCTGCGTCCGGTAGTAGAAGTCCTCGCGCAGGACCTGGTGTTCGGCGCCGGTGGTGCGGTCGAAGGTGAAGTCGAAGTGGCCCCCGGGCGCCAGGACGCGGCCCACGTGGGCGAGGCATTCGTCGATCACCTCGATCGGCGAGTGCGAGAACACGCTGTGGGCGTGGACAACGTCGAAGTAGCCGTCGGGCAGGAAGTCCAGCGTCAGGTTCCTGGTGATCGTCAGGTGCGGGACCTTGGCTTGCAGGCCGCGGTCGGTCAGGGTCCGCTTGGCGGCGATGAGGATGTCGGGCGAGATGTCGATGCCGTAGTAGTGGCCCGCGTCGAGGTAGTCGATGAAGCGCCAGCCGGCGCGCAGGTTGCCGCAGCCGATGTCCAGCATGCGGGCCTCGGGCTTCAGTCCGTGGCCGAGCAGGTAGTCGAACTGCATCTTCCCGAGGGCGAGCCAGCGTTCGTGGGTCTGGCTGCCGACGGCGGCCTCGGGGTTGCGGCGCGTGTCCGAGGCCATGACCGCCCGGTAGTAGCTCACGTGGTCGGGGTGCTTGAAGGCCAGCCACCGGTCGCGCGCGGCGCGCTTGAGGTATGGAGCGATGCGGTTCGGGCGGCTCGCCGCGTAGCGGACCTTGTGGACGAGGGATTCCCGGTTGGCGGTGAGGTTCTTCCTGGTGGCCATGAGCACTCCGTCTCCGTCGCAAGGCGAAATCCCGGTGCGGCAGGCGGAATCCGCTGCGCCCCGGAAGGATCTTCAGGACCCACCATACGTCGGTCACCGACATATACAAACTACTTGAGTCTGATGAGCGGACGAAGCCGCTCCGGGCACACAACGGCTCGCGGGCGGCGAGCCGTTGCCGAGGACGGGACGAACGACGCACTGGGTCGCGGGTTTATGGTGTTATGCCCCAGATTGCCACTCGACCGCCCCCCGGCCCGCGCAACGCGCCCCAAGAACCGGTGAGGCCCTGGCGGAGCTCCCGGGCGCGGCCTCGTGGGCGGCGGGCCCGCGGGGTCAGTCGGCGATGGCGGGACGGTCCTCGAGCAGGAGGCGGGTGCGGAAGAGGTCGAGGACCGTGTCGAGGGCCGCGCGGGTGGGCCGGCCCGGTTCGTCGACGAGGTGCTCCGTCAGGACGGAGTGCGGCGGCAGGGCGCTCTCGGGGTTCGCGTCGCCGTCGTCCAGTTCGACGGCGACGAAGGCGTCGCCGAGTTCGCGCCGCAGGTACGCGAACCGGTCGGCCGGGACCAGCCGGTCGCCCCGGAAGCGCAGGCCGAGGACCTGCAGCCCTTCGCGCTCGCAGCGTCCGCGGACCACGGCGAGGTCTTCCGGGCTGACGTCGATGGCGGCGGCGCGGCCGGAGGTGCAGGCCAGCGGCAGCGACGGCTGGGAGAGGACCGGGGCGATCAGGCGTTCGTCCGTGGCCATCGCCAGGGCGAACCCTCCGGTCAGGCACATGCCGACGGCGCCCACGCCGGGACCTCCGCACCGCTCGTGCTCGGCGGCGGCCAGGGCGCGCAGCCACCCTACGACCCGGGAGCTGCGGCCCGTGGCCAGCAGGGTGAACTCCCGGCTGACGCACACTCGCCACATGGTCGACGCCATGTAGCGGCCGCTGTTCACCCAGCCGACGGCGCGCGGGTCCGGGTCGCGTCCGGGCTCGCCGAAGAGCACCGGGAGCACGGCGGTGCAGCCCGACGCGGCCACCCGCGCGGCGAACTCCAGGACTTTCGGGGTGATGCCCGGGATCTCCGCCATGACGATGACGGCGGGGCCGGTGCCCGCGCGCAGGACGCGGCGGGTCGCGCCGTCGTGGGTGAACGAACCTTCGGTGAAGCCGGTCAGGTCGTGGTGCGGCACGTGCCCGTTCCTTCCGTCGGCGCTTCTGGACCGCGCTCAAGTTACCGGCAGGTAGAGCATCGTGGTCAACCCCTCACGGCCTCAGCCGACCTGGATGCCGATCACGCACGTGTCGTCGTCCGTGTCCGACCTGCTCCCGGCGAGGAGCCGGTCCAGCCGGGCGTCCAGATCCCCGGACCCGGCGGCGGCCGCGTTCACGAGGTGGCCGAGCGAGTCCTGGACCGAGGAGTCCCGCCGTTCCACCAGCCCGTCCGTGAACATCAGCAGCGTGTCGTCCGCCTCCAGCTGGACCTCCCGCTCGCCGTACGTGACATCGGGCAGGGCCCCGAGCAGCAGGCCCTCGATGAGGGGGAAGGCCTCGGCCCGGCCGCCGCGGACGAGTACGGGCGGCAGGTGGCCCGCGCGCGCCCAGCGCAGAACCCGCGTGCCCGGGTCGAAGAGGCCGCAGACGGCGGTGGCGGTCACGTGCTTGGCCAGGTGGTGGGTGACCGTGTTGAGCCAGGACAGCAGCTGGCCCGGGCCCGCGCCGGTGACGGCCAGGCCCCGCAGGGCGTTGCGCAGCACGACCATGCCGGTGGCGGCCTCGATGCCGTGGCCGGCGACGTCGCCCACGGACAGCATGATCAGACCGGAGGGCAGGAGCACCGTGTCGTACCAGTCGCCGCCGACGAGCGACTCGGTCTCGGCCGGCCGGTAGCGGACGGCGACCCGCATCCCGGGAGCCTCGATGGCCGTTGGCGTGGGCGGCATGATGGCGTGCTGGAGCTGGAGCGCCAGCCGGTTGCGTTCGGCGGACTCGGCCTCGGTGTGGGCGAGCTGGTCCCTGGTCGCGGCCAGTGCCACCTCGGTCCAGTGCTGGGCAGAGATGTCCTGGTAGGCGCCCCGTACGGCGTGCAGCCGCTGGTCGGCGTCGAGGACCGGCTCGGCGACCACCCGGATGTGGCGGGTGATTCCGTCGGGCCGCTGCAGGCGGAAATTGACGGAGGACGGGCGGCGGTGGCGCAGCAGGGCCCGCAGGAAGCGGCCGAGTGCGGCGGAGTCGTCCGGATGGGCGTGGCCGGGCAGTTCCCGCAGCCGTACGGGGGGCGCGGTGGCCGGGAGTCCGTGGAGCGCGTAGAGCTGTGCGTTCCAGGTGGTCTCCCCGGTGGCGAGGTTCTCCTCGAACCCGCCGATGCGGCCCAGGCGCTGGGCGTGCTGGAGGAGGTTGGCCAGCCGGGCCGTCTCGTCCTCGATCCGCCAGATCAGCAGGACGGCGGCGCCGTGGCGGCTGACGCTGATGTCCGCGACCGAGGTGAGCGGGATCTGGTCGACCAGCGCGGTCAGGCTCATGCGTTCGGCGCGGAACGGCTCGCCCGTCGCGTGGACGCGCTCGATGATGTCGAACAGGCCGTTCTCGGCGGCGGCCATCGGGTAGGCCTCCAGCAGCAGTGCGCCGTTGACGTCGCCGCGCGGCCGTCCCACGGGGTCGACGAACCGGCTGCCGGCGTGCCGGATCCGGAAGTCGGTGAGGCGGCCCTCGGGGTCGAGGACCGGGGTGAGCACCACCGCGGGGTCCTGCAGTCCCTCGGCGAGGTCGATGAGCTCCGCGACGTCCGGGAGCAGCGCGTCCCCGGCCGTCGGGTCGCCCGGCGCCGAGGCGTCCATGGTGCGGGCGCACAGCTCGGCGAGGGCCTCGACCTGGCGCTCGATCTGCGGCGGCTGCGGGGCCAGGGGTTGCGGCCAGCAGATTTCGAGGACGCCGTGGATCCGTCCGCCCGTCCCGGTGGGAACGGCCATCCGTCCGCCGTCGGGCCATTGGAGGTGGCCGATCGAGGGCAGCCCCGTGCGTTGGGTGCGGGACAGGGTCACCAGGCGGCGCTCCCGCAGTGCGAGGCCGGCGACGGTGGAGACGCCCGGGGGCACGTGGCGCCAGCGGACGGCCTCCCGGGGCGGGAAGCCGGCGTGGCCGGCGAGGGCCAGCGAGCCGTCGGGCACGGCGGTCCAGACGGCGACGGCGACGGCCCCCAGCGGCCCCAGGGCGTTGGTCAGGAGGGACTCGGCGACGGCCTGGGTGTCGGAGGCCGCGGCCAGCATGCCGCTCTCGGCGGTGCGCAGCCGGACCGAGACCGTGGAGTGCTCTGCGGGGTCGTCGTCGGTGCCGGCGCGCTCGACGAACGCGGCGGCGATCTCGCTGACGTGGTCGCGGGACGCCTGGTTGACGATGTCGGCGGCGAGTTCGAGGCGGGACGTGCCGCTCTCCCGGCACAGCAGGTCGAGCTGCCGTGCCGCCGCGGCGGGGGTGCAGTTCAGCTGGCCGATGAGGATGCCCTTGGCCAGCTCGACGAGCGCCCGGCCGTCGGCGGCGGCCTGTGCCTCCAGCACCTCCCGGCGCAGCCTTTCGACGGTGGCGACGAGCCGCCCCAGAGGGGTCGGGGACTGCTGCGGGATGGTGCGGCCGGTCTGCCCCGCGACTGGTGCCGACGGCGGGTGGACGGCCCCGCCCCGTGGCGTGTCCCCGGTCATCGCGTGAGCCAGTGCCGGACGCGGGCGATGAGGTCGTCGGCGTCGACGGGCTTGGTGACGTAGTCGCTGGCGCCGGCGGCCAGGCTCTTCTCCCGGTCCCCGGGCATCGCCTTGGCGGTGACCGCGATGATGGGCAGGGCCTCGTACGCCGGCATCCGCCGGATCTCGGCGGTGGCCGCGTAGCCGTCCAGTTCCGGCATCATCACGTCCATCAGGATCAGGTCGACGTCGGCGTTGCCGGTGAGGGCGTCGATGCCCTTGCGTCCGTCCTCCGCGTGGAGCACACGCATGCCGTGCAGCTCCAGGACCCCGCTGAGGGCGAAGAGGTTGCGGGCGTCGTCGTCGACGACGAGGACGGTGCGCCCGGCCAGGTCGCCGTCGGGCACGTGGGTGTCCTGCTGCCGGGTGTCCGCGTGCACGAGGGGCAGTACGTCCCCGGGCTGCTCGGCGGACAGGTGCAGGGCGATGCGTTCGCGCAGTTCGTCCAGGCTGGACAGCAGCTCCACCCGGCGTGAGGCGGCCCGCTCCCGCAGGGCCTCCTCCCGTCCGGTCCGGACCCGGGGGTTGTTGTGGGCGAGGACGGGGAGCGAGGAGAGAGCGGGGTCGCCGTCGAGGGCGTCGAGGAAGCGCAGCGCTTCGCCGTCCGGCATGTCGAGTTCGAGGACGACGCAGTGGAAGGCGTCGGACGCCAGGGCCGCGGCCGCCTCCCGTGAGCTGGTGGCGCCCACGACCTGGATGCCGCCGCGCTCCCCGGCCGCGTGGGGGTGGGGGGCGAAGTCGCGGTCGGCGCTCTCGGCGACGAGGGAGAGCAGGCCGTTCGGCCGCTCCTCGATGACCAGCAGGCGGCGGGTGCGCCGCTGTGCCGGGAGTGCCGGGGTGTCATGTCGGCCCGATTCGCCCGCCCCGTTCGTGCCCGCGGGCGAGGGCGCGACGGCCGTGTCGCCGTACGGGGCGTCCTCGTAGTCCGCGCGGCTGACGGGGAGGTACAGGGTGAACGTGCTGCCCTGGCCGGGCGTGCTCTCCGCGGTGACGGCCCCGCCGAGGAGCTGGGCGATCTCGCGGCTGATGGAGAGGCCGAGGCCGGTGCCGCCGTACTTGCGGCTGGTGGTGCCGTCGGCCTGCTGGAAGGCTCCGAAGACGGACTCCAGCTGCTGCTCGGGGATGCCGATGCCGGTGTCGCGCACCCGGAAGGCGAGCATGGGGCCGCGGCGGGAGACCCCGGCGGGGATCTCGGGCGCGGCCGCCGGTTCGATGCGCAGCTCGACGCCGCCGCGCTCGGTGAACTTGACGGCGTTGGACAGGAGGTTGCGCAGGATCTGGCGCAGCCGCGAGTCGTCGGTGAGGAGGTCGTTGGGCGCGTCGGGGGCGGTGGTGACGGTGAAGTCGAGGCTCTTCTGCGTGGTCATCGGCCGGAAGGTGGCGTCGACGTACTCGAGCAGCTGGGGCAGATCCACCCGCTCGGGGTTGATGTCCATCTTGCCCGCCTCGACCTTGGACAGGTCGAGGATGTCGTTGATCAGCTGGAGCAGGTCGGAGCCGGCCGAGTGGATGATGCCCGCGTACTCGACCTGCTTGGGGGTGAGGTTGCGGGTGGGGTTCTGCGCGAGCAGCTGGGCCAGGATGAGCAGGCTGTTGAGCGGGGTGCGCAGTTCGTGGCTCATGTTGGCCAGGAACTCCGACTTGTAGGTGGAGGCCAAGGACAGCTGCTGGGCGCGGGCCTCCAGTTCCTGCCGGGCCTGTTCGATCTCCAGGTTCTTGGCCTCGATGTCGCTGTTCTGGCTGGCGAGGAGCGCGGCCTTCTCCTCCAGTTCGGCGTTGGAGCGCTGGAGTTCCTCCTGCTGGACCTGGAGTTCCTCCGAGCGGGCCTGGAGTTCGCCGGTGAGCCGCTGGGACTCGTCGAGGAGCTCGTCCGTGCGGGCGTTGGCGACGATCGTGTTGACGTTGGTGCCGATGGTCTCCATCAGCTGGGCGAGGAAGTCCCGGTGCACGGGGGTGAAGGCACTGAAGGAGGCGAGTTCGATCACGCCGAGGACCTGGTCGTCCACGACGATCGGCAGGATGATCAGGCTGCCCGGAGTGGTGTGGCCGAGCCCGGAGGAGATGATGTAGTCGCCGGGGACCCGGTCGGTGGCGATGATCCGGTGGCTGCGGGCCGCCTGGCCGACGAGGGACTCCCCGAGGGCGAACCTCGTGCCCTCCACGGCGTCCGCGGGGCGGCCGTAGGAGCCGACGAGGGTGACGGCGGTTCCGCGGGGGCCGTCCTCGGCGAGGTAGAAGGCGCCGTACTGGGCGGCGACGAGCGGTGTCAGTTCGTCCATGACGAGTTCGGCGACGGCGGCGAGATCGCGGTGGCCCTGCATCAGGCCGGAGATGCGGGCCAGGTTGGACTTGAGCCAGTCCTGCTCCTGGTTGGCCCGGGTGCTCTCGCGCAGCGAGCCGACCATGGAGTTGATGTTGTCCTTGAGTTCGGCGACCTCGCCGGAGGCGTCGACCGTGATGGAGCGGGTCAGGTCGCCCTCGGCGACCGCGCTGGCGACCTCCGCGATGGCCCGGACCTGGCGGGTGAGGTTCCCGGCGAGCTCGTTGACGTTCTCGGTCAGCCGCTTCCAGGTGCCGGAGACGCCTTCGACCTCGGCCTGGCCGCCGAGCCGGCCCTCGCTGCCGACCTCGCGGGCGACGCGGGTGACCTCGGCGGCGAAGGAGGAGAGCTGGTCGACCATGGTGTTGATGGTGGTCTTCAGCTCCAGGATCTCGCCGCGGGCGTCCACGTCGATCTTCTTGGACAGGTCGCCGTTGGCGACGGCGGTCGTGACGAGGGCGATGTTGCGGACCTGGCCGGTGAGGTTGTTCGCCATGGAGTTGACGTTGTCCGTGAGGTCCTTCCAGGTGCCCGCCACGTTGGGGACCCGGGCCTGGCCGCCGAGCCGGCCCTCGGTGCCGACCTCGCGGGCCACCCGGGTCACCTCGTCGGCGAACGCGGACAGCGTGTCGACCATCGTGTTGATGACGCCGGCGAGCGCGGCGACCTCGCCCTTCGCCTCCACGGTGATCTTCTGCGACAGGTCGCCGCGCGCGACGGCCGTGGCGACCTGGGCGATCGATCTGACCTGTCCGGTGAGGTTGGACGCCATGACGTTGACGTTGTCGGTGAGGTCCTTCCAGGTGCCCGAGACCCCCCGGACGGTGGCCTGGCCGCCCAGGTTGCCCTCGGTGCCGACCTCACGGGCCACGCGCGTCACCTCGTCGGCGAACGCGGAGAGCTGGTCGACCATCGTGTTGATGGTCTCCTTCAGCTCCAGGATCTCCCCGCGGGCGTCCACCCGGATCTTCTGCGTCAAGTCGCCCTGGGCGACGGCGGTGGTGACCTCGGCGATCGAACGGACCTGGGCGGTCAGGTTGTCGGCCATGACGTTGACCGATTCCGTCAGGTCCTTCCACGTGCCGGAGACGCCCTTGACGTCCGCCTGGCCGCCGAGCCGGCCCTCGGTGCCGACCTCGCGGGCCACGCGCGTGACCTCCCCGGCGAATCCGGAGAGCTGGTCGACCATCGTGTTGATGGTCTCCTTCAGCTCCAGGATCTCCCCGCGCGCGGTGACGGTGATCTTCTGGGAGAGGTCGCCCTTGGCCACGGCCGTCGCGACCTGGGCGATGGAGCGCACCTGGGCGGTGAGGTTTCCGGCCATGAAGTTGACCGAATCCGTGAGGTCCAACCAGGCGCCGCCGACCCCGGGTACGTCGGCCTGACCACCCAGAGTGCCCTCGGTACCCACCTCTCGGGCGACTCGTGTCACCTCGGAGGTGAACAGCGACAGCTGGTTGACCATCCCGTTGAAAACGGTCGCGATCTCCCCGAGCAGCCCGTCCGCGCCGTCGGGCAGCCGGGTACGGAAGTCCCCGTCCCGTACGGCGGTCAGCCCGGCCAGCAACTGGCGCAGCTCCGACTCGCCGATGCCGCCGTCGCCCGGCAACGCCGGTACGCCGCCCCGTGGATCCGCGCCCACCCGCTCGGCCATCCGTCACCCTCACTTCTCGATACCAACCGCGCCGACACGCGGACAGGACAGGCACCCTGGCGCCAGGGCATGCCGGAGCGCCCGGCTCCGGCGGGGACCCGTCCTCACCCCAGCACCGGTCCGGTGAAGGCTAACGCCGCCGGAGGTGCGGTGGAGCACGCTCGATCACTCCGGGAGCGGCGCATCCGGAATCCGCGGAAGGGGGGTTGCCCGGGATCCAGGGCGGGCCCGGCCCGAACTCACGTTTCCCCAGGGCCCTTCGAGAATCCCCGGATGCCGCCGCCGGCTCCGGGTAGACGAACCGGTATCGGACGGCACAAAGATGGAAAAGGGGTGAGGACATTGGCAGTCAAGGCGGTCGGCTGGGCACGTTCGTTCCCGATCTCGGAAGGGGTCCGGGCGGCGCGGCAGTGGACCGCGGCGCACCTGGCGTCCCTGCCGTGGAACGCCACGGCGGCCGACACCGTGCACTCCGTGCTGCTCTGCGTCTCCGAACTGGTCACCAACGCCCACCTGCACGCCGTCGGCACCGCGCACCTGGTGCTGACCTGGGACGGCCGCTGTCTCCACGTCAGCGTCGCCGACGGCGATCCGCGGCTGCCCCGCTCCCGGAACACCGGTGCCGACGCGCATGCCACCTCCGGCCGCGGGCTGGGCATCGTCACCGCGCTGGCCGACTCCCTGGACGTCCACGCGTGCCACGGCGGCAAGGCGATCACCGCCTGTTTCCGGCCCGCCGGCGGCCCGGACCCGCACGGGGCCGACCTGCGCACCGGCTGACCCGTGCACAGGCTGACCGTAGGGGGGCTGACCGTGCGCCGGCTGACCTGTACGCAGGCTGCTCTGCGGGCACGCCGGTTCACGCCGCGAGGGCGTCCTCGACACTCGTGTGCAGCGACAGGACGGTGTCCGCGCCGGTCACGGCGAAAAGCCGGCGCAGCTGCTCGCCCGGGGCCGCGATGCGCAGCCCGGTGAGGTGGTGCAGCCGCAGGAGCAGGTTCAGGAAGGAGGAGTCCCCGAAGGTGATGGAGCCGGCGTCCAGAACCACCAGTGCGTGCCGGCCGGCGGCTGCGGTGAGGGCCTCTTCCAGCGGGTTCAGCGTGTCCTGGTCCAGCTCCCCGTGGGCCGACACCACCCAGCCCCCACCCGCCGGGTAGCCCTCCCCCACCACACCTGGCTGGTACGCGTCCCCGAATCCGCTCATCTCCGCCTCCACGGATCGCCGTCTGTACGTCGTCGTCAAGGGAGTATGCCTGCTCACCGCGGCGGTAGCGCTCCCCCGGGTCGGCCGGACGCCCCCCGGGACCGCCCGGGGCGGACGCGGGAAAGAACTCGCTGCAATCGAGGTGTGTGGAAACGCAATCGCTGGGCAGAAGCGCGACGGCAGCCGCAGTCAATCGGGAGGGAGCGGCCCACCATGTCTCGCTCGGCCACCGTTGTAGGCCCCATTCGCGCAACCGACGTGCACGTCCCCGTACGGGACCGGGAGGACCCGGGAGCACCGGCGCGGGACGAAGACCTGACGCGGGACGAGGCCGCGACGCGGGTGGAGAACGCCCGCGAGATGGCCCCGGGCGACGCGCGTGAGCTGTCGCGGCACTTCTTCCGGCGGCTGCAGTCGCTGGAAGAGGGCACGCGCGAGTACCAGTACACCCGCAACACCCTGATCGAGATGAACCTCTCGCTCGTCCAGTTCGCCGCGCGGCGCTTCCGGGCCCGTGTGCTCGGCGGCGGCCTCGACATGGACGACATCATCCAGGTGGGGACCATCGGCCTGATCAAGGCCATCGACCGCTACGACCTCGACCGCGAGGTCGAGTTCTCCACACTCGCCCTGCCGTACATCACCGGCGAGATCAAGCGGTACTTCCGCGACACCACCTGGGCCGTGCACGTGCCCCGCCGGCTGCAGGAGCTCCGTACGGAACTCGCGAAGGCACAGGAGGCCCTGACCGACGTCCTGGGCCGGGCGCCGACGGTCAAGGAGGTCGCCCAGCACCTGGAGCTCTCCGAGGACGAGATCATCGACGGGCTGGTGGCCGCGAACGGCTACACGAGCGGCTCCCTCGACGCCGCCGGCGGCGACGACGACGCGCCCTCCACCGCGAACCGGGCGGCCCGGCCGCTGGCGGAGCGCCTCGGCGACGTCGACCCCGCCATGGAGCTCTTCGAGGAGTTCCACACCCTCGCGCCCCTGCTGGAGGAGCTCGACGAACGCGACCGGCGCATCCTGCAGATGCGCTTCGGCCAGGACAAAACCCAGGCCGCGATCGGCGCCGAACTGGGCATCTCGCAGATGCAGGTCTCCCGCCTGCTCTCCCGGACCCTGGCACGGCTGCGTGCCGGCATGCTCACGGCGTAGGCCCCCGGCACCGATGACACCGAGTACGGGCGCGACGGCGCCGCTGACCGCCCTGCCGCTGCAGGACCGCTCCGGCGCGCGCCTGATTGGCAGCTGCGACCTCGACACCCGCCAGGCGCTGGCCGGCGCGCTCGGCGTGGTGGCCGGTATACCCGGGCCCGTCGTGCACCTCGACCTCTCCGCCGTGGCCTTCCTCGACCCGGCCGCGGTCGCAGCACTCGTACGGGCGTCCGTGGACTTCAGCGGGCAGGGGCGGCGCCTGCTGCTCCACGACCCGCCATACTCGCTCCGCAAGGTAGTGGAGATGTTCCCGGACGAGTGCGCCGCGCTGGAGGTCGCAGCATGAACACTGTTCCTGCGCCCGCCGGGCCGGGGGCCTTCGTCCATCCCGCCCTCTTCTACCGCGGCCTCAGCGAGTACGTGGCCGGGGTGGGCGGCTTCGTACGGGACGCCCTCGCCGCCGACGAGCCGGTGCTCGTCGCCGTGCCCGGGCAGCACCTGGACGCCCTGCGCGACAGCCTCGGCGCGGGCCGCGGCGCCGGGATCACCTGGACGGACATGACGGAGCTGGGCCGCAACCCCGGACGGATCCTGGCCGCCCTCCAGGAGTTCGCCGACCGCCACGCGGACCGGGCGGCGCGGATCGTCGGCGAACCGATCTGGCCCGGCCGCTCCCCCGCCGAAGTGCGGGAGGCCACCCGCCACGAGGCCCTCATCAACACGGCCTTCGCCGGCCGGGCCGCCACCGTCCTGTGCCCGTACGACGTGGCCGGGCTGGCGCCCGCCGTGGTGAGCGACGCCCGGCGCACCCACCCCGTGCTCATCGAGCACGGCCGGGACCTGCCGAGCCCCGCCTACACCGACGCCGCGCAGGTCACGGCGGACCTGGACGGCCCGCTGCCCGAGCCCGACGGCCCGGTGGCCCGGCTCGCGTACACCCACGGAGGGCTGGCCGAGGTACGCGAGTACGCCGAGGGCTGGGCGCGCGGCACCGCACTGACCCCGGCCCGGCGCAGCGACCTGATCATGGCGATCAGCGAGGCCGCGGCGAACTCCCTCGCCCACGGTGGCGGGAAGGGCACGCTGCGCCTATGGACCGCCGCGGGGCCCGCGGCGGGTGTCGTCGCCGAGATCCACGACGGCGGCCGGCCGGCGGACCCGCTGGCGGGGCGGCGGCGCCCCTCCCTGGCCTCGGCCCACGGCGGCCGCGGTCTGTGGATGATCCACCAGCTCTGCGACCTGGTGGAGGTCCGGGCCACGGAGAGCGGCTTCACGCTGCGGCTGCACGCGGACACGCCCTGAGACCGGTCGTCGCCTACAATGTCCTGCGCTTGCCAGGACGGCCACGAGTCGTCGGCGGTGCGTGGACGGTCCCGTACATCGATCGTGCCGCGCCGGGCATACGCCTGTGACAGAGACCAGTGTCAACGCGGGGGTGAGAGAGCTCAGTGGAGACCGTCGGACCGGAAACGGGTGATCCTGTGAGTGTCGGCCTACCCGCCGCGGGGCAGCGCCGCCGGCTCGCCCTGGCGGGCGTCCGCGGCTCGGTCGCCAAGGGGCGCGATTTCACGCGCCAGGCCCTGCGGGACTGGGGCTGGGACGGGACCGAGACCTCCGAGGACACCCTGCTCCTCGTGTCCGAGCTGCTGACGAACGCGTCGCTGCACGCGGGCGGCTGTCGCGAGCTCGTGCTCACGGCCGGGAAGGTGCTGCGCATCGAGGTGTGCGACGGCACGACGACGCTCCCCCGCCGCGATCCGGCACCGCGGCGCGGCGTCCCGGGCGGGCACGGCCTCCACATAGTGGAGCGGCTGTCCGACCGCTGGGGCGCGGACCCGCACGCGGACGGGAAGGCCGTCTGGGCCGAGATCGAGGCCGCCCGGCTGGTGTCCGGCCGGCCCACCGAGCAGTAGCCGGCGCCGCCGCGACGTAGTGGAGCCGCCCCCACGGGGTATCCGCGGGACATGGAAACCTCTTCGGATCGGCCGGGCGGCACGCGGCGCCCGATGTGGGGGCGGATCGCCGCCGGCGTGGCAGTGGTCGTGTTGCTGATCGTGCTCGTGGAGCGCTTCAGCCTGGTTCCGGGGTTCGGCGACCTCTTCGGCGAGGACACCCGGGACCGCTCGGGTCCGGCACTGCTCAAGTCGGTCCAGGACATGGACCGTTACGAAGCGGCCGTCGGCAACTTCCAGGTGGTCGTGGACCTGGAGAAGGACGCGGCCTTCCTCCCGGACGCCATCCGCGGCACGCGCACGCTGTACGTGGGCGCGGGCACGGTCAGCGGCTACGTCGACATGGGCGGGCTGGACGAGCGCAGCGTCACGGTGAACGAGGACCGCACCGCGGCCTCGATCCGGCTGCCGCACGCGGAACTCGGCACGGCGGCCCTCGACCCGAACCGCTCGTACGCGGTGTCCAAGCAGCGCGGCCTGCTGGACCGGATCGGCGACCTGTTCTCCGACAACCCGGCCGGCGAACAGGCCGTACAGAAGCTCGCCGCGCAGCACATCGACGAGGCGGCCCGCACCGGCGGCCTGGCCGAGCGCGCCGAGAAGAACACGACGTCGATGCTGGAGGGCCTGCTGCGCTCGCTGGGCTTCCGCGAGGTGACGATCACCTACGGCTGACCGGCATCCCACCGGCGCTCCGCTGTCCGGCTCGCGCCGCGGCCGGTTGCCCCGCTCGGTGCCTGCACCACGTCGCCGACGCTCACCATGCACACACCCACGCCGTTGTCCGCACGCCCGCCCATGCGGCTTGGTCACAGCCGGCTGCCCCAGCCGAACGTCAGGAGGTAGGCGCGCATGGCCGGTGCCGGCTCGCCGTGGGCGCCGCCGGCACCGGCCCGCCGTGCCGTTGCCCCTCGGCACGTTCCGGTCACCAGTCGCGGACGGAGTCCACCGCCTCGATCAGCGCGGCGCGAGCGGTGGACAGGTCGCGTCCGACAGCCGTCTGCGCCTCGTCCACCAAGAAGTCCAGGGCGTCGAACAACTCCTCGCGTTCCACGGTCTCGACGAAGCACGAGCGGCTGTCCAGGGCGTTGAGGGCGGCTCCGAAGGAGCGTCCGATCTCCGTGATGTTGCCGGAGTGCCCGCCGGCGGTGACCTCGGCGAGGAAGGCGGCGCGGGTGTCCTTGTACTGGGCAACGGCCTTGCGGTACGCGGTGCGGGGTATGTGCCTGCGGCCGTCCCAGTCGCGGAGGGGGTTGGTGGCGTTGGCGGCGACCCAGTCCGGCGTGCGGGCACCGCCGATGTCGAGCTGCACCCCGTGCCGCACGTGCGGACGCCAGGCCTTGCGCATCGCGTTCGCGTAGTCCGCCGGAATGCCGTACAGCACCACGTCCTCCACCTCCGGTACATCCTGCGGCAGCAGGCAGTCCGAGGCCTCCATCCCGAACAGCTCGGTGATCGTGAGCCCTTGCAGCCGCGGCAACCGGTTCAGGGCTGCCGCCGACGTGAGCGTGCCGAGGTTCCCCCACAGCGACAGGCGGGTCAGATCCGGGAAGGCGGCGACGAGGTGAGCGCAGTCGAGCCGGGTGATCCCGCGAACGGTCAGGTCCGTGACGCCCGCCCGCGGGGTGTCCCCGATGAGTTCATCGGCGGTGCACGTCAGCGCGTACGGCGCGTTCCAGTCCGTGCGGTCTCCGCTGTCCCAGTGCCGTTGCAGGGCCAGCTGCCCGCCCCGCCCCCATGCCGAGCCGTAGGCGTTCGAAGGATCGCTGACCAGTGGGGGCAAGGAGCCGATCACCTTGAAGCTCCTCGGAAGGACCCAGCTGTGGTTGCAGTACGAGAGCGTGCCGCCCCAGTTGTGGTGGGTGAGGCGCAGCGGCTGTACCTCGCCCAGGTCGGCCACGGCCTCGGGCTCGGGTCCGGACCAGTCCAGTTCGAGGACCGCGGCGTACTTCGCCGCGGCGTCGATGCCGGTGATCTGCGAGGCGGTCCAGGCGTCGAGCGCCTCGGAGTACACCGCCACGACGTCGCCGACGGCGAACGGCCTCGGTGGATGGTCTCGTCCCATGCCCGGATGCTAGCGGACCGTCTGCCACCTGCGGCTTCGCTCCCCTGCGGAAGGGTCAGCCGCCCGCTGACCTGACGGTCGCGAGGACGAATGCGTGGCCCGCCGGGTCCGCGTAGCGACGCAGGGTCGTGCGGTTGTCCGGGCGGGTGCCGTCCTCCTCGGCCGACACCGGGCGCGCGCCGAGGGCGACGGCCTCGCGCTCGGCCTCGTCGAGGGATTCCTCCGCGACCAGGATCCGCAGGTGGACCGGCTGGGAGCCCTCCGGCAGCGGCCAGCTCGGCGGTGTGTGCTGCGGATCGCGGCGGATGCCGAGCAGCACGCCGGTGCCGCCGGTGACGAGGTACAGCTCGCCGTCGTCGGGGGCCGGGCCCGCCGTCGCGCCGAGCAGTTCCGCGTAGAAGCGGGCCAGGGACTCGGGTTCGGCGCAGTCCAGGACGATGACGCTTGTCTTGAGTACGGTCATGCACCCGCGTGTGCCCTGCGTCATCAGCGGTACACGCGCCGTGCGGGCGCATGGTGCCCGGGGGGCCGGGTAGCCGCGCCACGAGACGTCCAGACGGACGCCCGACGACGCGAAAGGGGTGCGCATGTCGCACGTCGAGGAGTATGTCGAGGTCAATGTTCCGGTACGCACGGCCTACAACCAGTGGACGCAGTTCGAGGACTTCCCCGCCTTCATGGAGGGGGTCGAGCGCATCGACCAGCGCAGTGACACGCTCACCCACTGGGTGACGAACGTGAACGGGGTCCGGCGCGAGTTCGACGCGCAGATCACCGAGCAGCTCCCGGACCGGCGCGTCGCGTGGATGACGGTCGACGGTGAGGCCCGCCAGGCCGGGCTCGTCACCTTCCAGCCGATCGACGCGACCACCACCAAGGTCGTCCTGCACATGAACTGGGTGCCCGACGGCATCGCCGAAGCCGCGGCCGACAAGCTCGGCTTCGTCAAGCGCCAGGTCAACGGCGATCTGAAGCGGTTCAAGCTGTTCATCGAGTCCCGCGGGGTCGAGACGGGCGCCTGGCGCGGCGAGGTCTGATCGTGATGGGTGGGGTGAGCAGGGCGAGCGGGGTGAGTGGGATGAGTGGGATGACGGCGAGAAAGGGCGCCCGGAGCGCGTCGCGCGGCGGCACGCTCCGGGAGGTCACGGCGCGCAGCGGGCTGGTGGCACGCGGGGTGCTGTATGTGCTGATCGGGATTCTGGCCGTCCGCGTCGCCTTCGGCGGTGGCGGCGGCCGGGAGGCCGACCGGCAGGGTGCCCTCCACGAGCTCGCGGACAAGCCCTTCGGCTCCGTCCTCATCTGGGCTGTCGGCATCGGTCTCGTGTGCATGGGGCTGTGGCGGCTGTCGGAGGCGGTGTTCGGCGCGGCCGGGCCGGACGGCGACAAGGCCGCCAAACGGCTGGCTTCGGCGGGCCGGTGCGTGTTCTACGCGGTGGCGGCCTTCTCCGTCCTCGCGTTCGCCTCGGGCGGCGGCGGGCGCTCCGGGGACGAACAGTCGCGTGACATGACCGCCAAGGCGCTCGGCCTGCCGGCCGGGCAGTGGCTGGTGGGTGCCGCCGGGCTCGGCATCGCGATCGCGGGTGTGGTCATGGCGGTGCAGGCGGCACGGTGCCGCTTCCGCAAGCACCTCTCGATGGGCGGGGCCTCGGAGGGCTCGCGCAAGGCGGTCGACTTCCTCGGGGTCACCGGCGGGCTGGCCCGCGGGGCCGTGTTCGCGGCGGCCGGCGGCTTCATCGTGTACGCGGCGTTGCGCTACGACCCGGGTCGGGCGAAGGGGCTCGACGACACCCTGAGGTCGTTCGCCGGGACTCCGGCGGGACCGTGGCTGCTGGTCGCGGTGGCCGTCGGGCTGGTGCTCTTCGGGGCGTTCTCGTGGGCGATGGCCCGGTGGCGCGAGGTGTGAGGGCACCGGGTGGGGGCGCGGGGTGGGGGCGGGGGGTGTGAGTTCAAGGGGGTATCCCGCCTAAGCGGAGCCGGATCCCCGGGCATCTCGGCCAAGTTGTCCGTGCGCCCCTGCACGCCCCCCGCAGTGACGTTCCATCTCCCCTGCCCGGGGGCAGCCGCGTGGTGCTGTCGGTTCGTTCACCGAGGAGAGCTCACGATGACGAAGGTCCTGGTCCTGCACAGCGTCAGCCTGGTCCGGTCGGCACTGGCCGCCCTGCTGAGATCGGAAGGGCCTTTCGAGGTCACGTCCGCGGGCTGGCCGAGCGCGGCACGCCGCGCGGAGTCCTTATGCCCGGACGTGACGGTCGTCGATCTCGACTGTCCGGGGACGACGGCCGTGCTGGCCGACCACGGGCGCGGAGCGGACCGCCAGGTCCTCGCGTCTCCTTCCCCCGTACTGGTGCTCGCGTCGACCGGCGCACCCGGTTCGCTGCACCGGGCCTTCCGCGCCGAGGCCCGCGGCTACGTCGACAAGGACGGCTCGCCGGGGCGTCTGGTACGCGCGGTACGACGGGTCGCCGCGGGGGAACGGTTCATAGACGCCTCCCTGGCCTCCGCCTTCATGGAGGCGGATCCCGTACCGCTGAGCCCGCGCGAGCTCAGCGTGCTGGCCCGGGCCGCCGAGGGCGATTCCATCGCCGAGATCGCCCGCACCCTGCACCTGGCGAGCGGGACGGTACGCAACTACATGGCCGCGGCGACCCGTAAGACCGGCGCGCGCAACCTCATCGACGCGATCCGGATTTCCCGGCGGGAGGGCTGGGTCTGATCCACGGCCGCCGCGGGCGGGGCCGGGACCGGCGGGTCATCCGTCTTCGGCGCCGTTCCACTTCCCCACCAGATCGCGGTACAGCGGTGATCTGGCCGGGAGTTCCGCATGGGTGCCGCAGACGGCTCGGGTCCCGTCCAGGACGAGGACCCGGTCGGCGCGGGCCGCGGACGAGACGCGGTGGGCCACGACGACGAGGGTGCCGGGCCGCGCCGCGAGGGCCCGTTCGGCACGCTCCTCCGTACGCGGGTCCAGGTGGCAGGTGGCCTCGTCGAGGAGCAGGAGCGGCGCCGGCGAGAGGTAGGCGGCGGCGAGCGCGAGGTGCTGGCTCTCGCCGCGGGACAGCATCCGGGGCCGCACCTCGGCGTCCAGCCCGCCCAGCCGCTCCACCATGCCGTCCAGCCCGAGGACGGCGACGGCGCGCCGGAGCCGGGCGTCCCCGGACCGGGGGTCGCCCGGGTCCGGGGGGAGGGGGGACAGGTGGGTGAGGTTCTCCCGCACGGTGCCGGTGAACACGTAGGCCTGCTGCGGCAGGAGGGTCCGCCGCGGGTCCGGCCCCCTCGCGTCCGGTGTCCGGCGGGCGGCCGAGCCCGCGACGAGCACGGTGCCGGCGTCGGGTGCGAGCATGCCGGCGAGCAGGGCGGTGAGCGTGGACTTTCCGATGCCGCTCGGTCCGACGACGGCGAGGTGTTCCCCCGGCCGCACGACCAGGTCGAGGCCGTCGAGCACGGGCGCCGCGCCTCGGCCGTAGGCGAAGGTGGCACCACGGAGTTCCGCCGCCGCGGCGGCCGGTGGGACGGCGTGGCCGGGCGGCTGCGGCTTCGCCTCCCCGGCGGCGGCGTCCGCACCGTCCGGGATCTGCTGCGGCGCGGGGTCGCAGAAGCGCTCCAGGACCACCAGCAGGCGGGTACCGGCCGAACCGAGGGCCGTCATCGCCGAGTTGAGGGCCGGCAGCAGAGCCTGCACCAGATACGTGAGACCGCCCGCCAGCGTTCCGGCGGTGATGCCGTGCGCGAGCAGCCAGGGCGCCGCGACGAGCAGGGCGATCACCGGCAGCCGGCCCGCCGTACCCAGCGCCAGGGTCCGCAGGGCCGCCCAGCCCGCGAGCCTGCGTGCCAGCTCCTCCTGGGCCGAGATCAGCGGCTCGACCCGGTCCCGCGCCGCCGTCTGTCCGCCGCATGCGACGACGTCGCGCAGTCCCTCCCCCAGCTCCGCCAGGCGGTCCGCGAGGGCCTCGTCGGTGTCCAGGGACCGGCGTTGTACGGCGGCCATGGGGCGCAGCGTGGCCAGGAAGGCCGCGACGCCGAGCAGCAGTGGCGGCAGCACGATCAGCAGCAGGACCGGGGCCAGGGCCGCCATGCCCGCGAAGGCGCCCACGGCGGTGAACACGAGGGACCGCACCGTCAGGACCAGCCCGGCGAAGGAGTCCCGGGCCATCTCCGTCTGCTGGGTCAGGCGGGCCACGGCGCCCGCGTCGGGCGCCCGTACCGGGTCGGCGACCGCGCGGTCCAGCGCCTGCCGCACCGCCCGCCGGACCAGGCCGTCCCGCAGTGGCTCGACGAGGTCGGCGAGGCCGGCGAACACGCCCCGCAGCGCGCATCCGCCGAGGAGGGCCCCCAGCGCGGCCGCGGCGAGCCAGGCCAGGCCGGTTCCCGTGCGGCCGGCGAGGAAGCCGTCGTCCAGGGCGCGGGCCACGCCGTAGCCACCGAGGAAGGTGTGCACGGACTCCAGGAGCGACCATGCAGCCAGGCGTGCCAGGGCGCTCTTGCGGCTCCGCAGGAACCGCCGGCCCTCGGGGGCCACCCGGCGCCATGTCTCCGTCTCCGTACCGCTCCCCGGCCGCCTCCCCCCGCCCCTGCCCTTCCCGGTCATCGTCCTGCCTCCTGCTTCCGCGGGGGCGCCGGGTGCTCGTCCTTCCCGTCCTCCGAACCCGCGTCCGCATCCGCCTCCGCGTCAGCCGTCGCTTCGGCGGCGGCGAAGACCGTCCGGTAGGCGGGCTCGCGTCGCCACAGATCGGCATGGGTGCCGACGGCCCGCATCCGCCCCTCCTCCAGCCACACGACGAGGTCGGCGCGGACCGCGGACGAGAGGCGGTGGGCGACCACGATCCGGGTCCCCGGCCGGATCCGGCGGGCCAGTGCCCGCTCGACCTCGCGGGCGGTGACGGTGTCGAGGCTGGAGGTCGCGTCGTCCAGTACGAGCAGCCGGCCGGCATGGCAGAACGCCCGGGCCAGTCCGAGGCGTTGCACCTCACCGCCGGACAGCGGCGCGTCGGCGAGGCGCGTCGCGTACCCGTCGGGCAGGCGCCGTACGAACGGGTCGGCGCCCGCTGCGCGGGCCGCGGCCCGGAGCGCCTGCGGCCCGGGGGCGGGCCCCGCGCCGAACCCGATCGCGTCGCCGACCGTGTCGCCGAGCAGTACAGGCCTGTCGAAGGCGTGGCCGACCTCGCGGCGCAGGGCTTGGGCGGTCAGTTCCCGCAGCGGCACGCCGTCCAGCAGCACCTGGCCGGCGTCCGGGTCGGCGAGCCGGCCGGCCACGGCGGCGAACAGCGTCTTGCCGGCGCCGGACCGGCCCACCACCGCCACGGTGCTGCCTCCGGGGATCACCAGGCTGATGTCGTGCAGGACGGCCGATCCGCCGCGCAGGACCCGCACGCCGCGCAGCTCCAGCGTGCCGGGGCCGCCTTCGGGCAGGTCGGCCGGGCCGTGGCCGAGCGGGGGCAGGGCCACGAGGGCCGCGGTCCGCCGGGCCGCGGCCCGGCCGCGGGCCACGGCCGCCAGTGCGCCGGTCACCGCGCCGACGCCGGCCGCGAGGCCCGCGTACCGCAGGGCGGCGAGGAGTTCGCCGACGCCGATGGCCCCGGCCGCCAGGCGGATGCCGCCGACGGCGAGGACCGCGTAGAGGAGCATCGGCATGAGGGCCGTGGACCGGGCCGTCGTGCCGCCGTAGACCTGCCACATGCGCCTGCCCTCGGTGCCGAGTTCGGGCAACCGCGCGAGGATCCGTACGCGTTCGCGGTCGGCGGTCCCGGCGGCCGCGATGGTGCGGGCCCCGGCCAGTGCCTCGACGAGGCGTCCGGCGGTGGCGAGCTGCACCTGCTGGTAGCGGGCGACGCTGGTGAGGGTGTCGCGGGTGAAGGCCCGCAGCAGGAGCACCAGCAGCGGCAGGCCCAGCAGGAAGGCGAGCGCCGTCCACAGGTCGATGAGGAAGAGCGCGGCCACCGCGCCGAGCGGCGGCAGCACTGCGGCGAGGGCGTGTGCGACGGCCGCCGGGACCTTCCCCGCCTCGGCGGCGTGTGCGGTCAGCCGCGCGGCGCTCTCGCCGGGCGCGTGACGGGCCGCGTGGTGCGGGGCGGTGCCCAGCAGCCCGGCGAGGCCGAGCCTGCGCAGCCGGGCGGTGGACCGGCCGTCGACCTCGCCGGTCAGTCGTGCCGCGGCGGCGTCCAGGGCCACTTCGGCCGCGATGACGGCGGCGCACAGCAGGGTCCAGGCGGGGGCGGAGGGGTCCCGGCGCAGCAGCAGGTCCAGGGTGTGGCCGAGGACGGCGGGTTCGGCGAGGGCCGCCGCGGCGGCCGCCACGGTGCATCCGAGGACCGCGGCGGTGCGCCCGCCGCTGTGCCGGGCCGCCGCGAGGAGCGCCCGGTCCGCGCCGCGCGCCAGGTCTGGCTCCGGCTCCTGAGCCGGGGCGGCGGCCACGTCGGGGGGGCTCATCGGCGGATGCCTCCAGAGATGTGGTGCGGGCCCGGGCGGTGAACCGCCCGGGCCCGAGGTGACCCGGGTCAGTTACAGGTCGTGATGCTCAGGCTGCTGTCGCCGCAGAGGAGCAGGCTGGCGCGGCTGCCGCCGCCGGTCATCGCGACCTCGGTGGTCTCTTCCTTCGGGGTCTCCATCGACTGCAGGTCAAGAAGCGTCATGTCAGATTCCTCTTCTCTCGGGTGGTGCGATGGGTCACGGCCCCGGGCGGAGCCGGCTGGTGGGCCGCGGCGCCTCGGCGCAGCGGCGGGAGGAACGGCAGGTGCGCGCGCCCGCCGGGCGCGGCGCTGCCGAGGGCGAGGAGGGCGCCGGCCGTGCCCGTGGTGAGGTCCATGGACAGCCGCATCATCTGCTCGCCGGGGAAGGCCAGATGCCCCTGGTACGGCACGGCGTGCCGGGCCAGTGCGTCGATCTGGCGGGCGATGGCGCCGGGTCCGGTGCCGGGACCCGGCGTGGTGGTCCGGGCCAGGTGCAGAATCATGCCGGCGGCGCCGCGCATCAGCCCGGGCTGGGCGTAGAAGGTGGCCTGCGCCGCCCGTACGATCTCGGTCCGGGCCTGCTCGAAGCGCTCGTCGGGACCGTGCTCCAGCCAGTCGTCGAGGACCATGCCGATGCCGACACTGCCCTCGCCGAGGTACGGCATGGTGCGCCAGCCCTCGTTCACCTGGAGCGTGCCGTAGGCGCTGGTGACGCAGCGGTCGAGGTCGCGGTGGAGCGCGTGGGCGGCCTGGATCAGCAGTTCCTTGTCGCCGGTGCGCTCGTAGAGGCGTACGAGCAGCAGGGCGGGGCCGGAGTTGCCGTACAGGAGGCCCGCGCGGCCGGGGCGCCGGTCCGGGTGGTCGACCAGCTCGGCGCAGTGCAGGGCCGCGGCATGCAGTGTGCTCTCGCCGCTCGCCGTGCCGAGGGCGTCCAGGGCGAGGCCGATGCCGGCGAGGCCGCCGTACAGGTCGGGGCCCGCGCTCTGCCAGGGCTGGTCCAGCAGGCGGTCGGCGAGGGCGAGGGCGCGCTCGCGGTGTCCGAGCCGGTCCAGCGTCCAGGCCGTGCCGGCGAGGCCGTCGTAGAAGCCGAGAGGGGTGCCGGATGCCGGTTGCGCGGTGCGGTCGAGCAGCCACGCCTCGGCCTCCGGCCAGGGCTCGGCGCCGGTTTCGGCGAGGGCGTGGAGGACCCCGGCGATCCCGTGGCCGAAGCCGATGCCTCCGTGGGCGGTCGCGAACTGGGCGATGTCCCCGGGGACGAAGCGGTCCTCGCGGTGCGGGGTGGCGCTCGCCCGCAGGGCCGCGGTCATCGAGGTACGGGCGGCCGGCCACTGCCCGGGCTCTACGGGCAGGTACGGTCCGGGCGGTGCGGGCAGGCGGTCGCCGGGCATGCCCTCCGGTACGCCGGCCAGGATCTCCTCGACGGCTTCGTCGAGGAACCGGCGCGGTACGGGGAACTGCTCGGCGGCGACGGCGGCCAGGTGTGCGGCCTTGGTGCGGTCCAGGACGAACAGGCTGGTCAGCGGGAGGAACAGGGCGAGCCGCAGGCAGGCGAGGGCGTAGCGGTCGACGGCGAATCCGCGCCGCTCGGCCGGGGCGACGAAGGCCGGGTTGGCCACGGTCTGCCGCAGGCCCTCGTCGATGTGCGCGGCGGCCTCGAAGTCCAGCAGGGCGACGGAGGGTTCGCCGGTGTCGTCGTCCTCGGCGACCATGATGTTGAAGAGGTGGAGGTCGTTGAAGACGACCCCTCGGGCGTGGACGGCGTCGACGGCTTCGGTCACCCGCTGGTGGATCTTCAGTGCCCATGCGGTGTAGTCGGCCAGCTCCGCCGGGGCGGGGTCCGCCTCGATCAGGGGGTGGCGGCGGGCGAAGTAGGTGTTGAGCGGTTTGCCGTCGAGGTGTTGCAGGACCAGGAAGTGGTGGTCGCCGACGGTGAAGGTGCCCCGGACGGCCGGTACGCAGTCCAGGCCCGCCAGCCGTTCCAGCGCGGTCCGTTCGCGGTGCAGCCGGGTGACGGCGTCGGCGCCGTCGGCGGCGAGTCCGGCGTGCGGCCGGGCCTCCTTGAGGACCACGCTCTCGCCGGTGCGGCTGTCCTTGCCGAGGTAGACGCCGCCGCCGTTGGAGAAGTGCAGCGCCCGTTCCACCGTGAAGGGGACGCCGGCCAGGGTGACGGCGGAGCGCGCCCGCAGGTGGGGCTCCAGGAAAGCGGGCAGTTCGAGCCACTCGGGCGGCTGGAACGCGGGTCCCCGCCGGTCCGGTACGAGTCGGCCGTCGGGGGTCTCGACGGCCGGGACCAGTTCGCCGTGTTCGCCGTAGCAGTGCCGCAGGGTGAAACTCCCGTAGCGCAGGTGAACCGGTCCCGCGCCCCAGCGCAGATCGCTGAGGATGTACGGGCCGGCCGCGCCGCCGAGTGCGGCGTCGAGGTCCTGCGCGATCCGCCGGCACTGCTCCTCGTCGGCGGGGTAGACGGTGATGAACTTCCCGCTCGCCGCGCGGTCGGCGTACTTGGCGTTGCGCAGGTGGAGCAGGTGGCGGCTCGGTATGAACTTGAAGGCGATGTCCCGCTCGGTGCAGTACGCGTACACCGTGGTGAGCACCGACTCGGCGTTGTCGAGCGTGGCCGAGACGTGTATCTTCCAGCCCTGGGCGGGCAGTTCGGCGCCGACGGGGCGCAGGGCGAGCCAGTCGCCGCTGCGGTGCGAGCGCCAGCCCGACGGGACGGGGGCGAGGGCGGGCGGGTAGCTCTCGCCGGCCCGCCGGTACGGCGCGTCGTAGAACCAGCGGTCGGCGTCGCAGTAGGCGGCGTACCCCTTGTTCACACCTGCTCCCTCGGTCGGTGGCAGACCCGACCGTGTCACGCCGGGCGCGGGGGCCGACAGTCACCGCTGTCACCGATGGGGTGTGCAGTACTCACGAGTCACGAAGGACGGCGGTGCCACCAGTGCCGGCGGCGCGGGTGCACGGCGCGGCCCAGCCGCAGGCCGATGAAGAGGTAACCGAGGAGCGCTCCGGCCGTGTTGAGGATGACGTCGTCGATGTCGAAGACGCGTCCGGTGACGAGGGCGCCCTGGATCAGTTCCACCAGCGTCATCAGGCACACGGTCACCGCGGCGACCCGCAGCAGTCCGCGGGCGGGCGGCAGCAGGACGGGCAGGAGCACGCCGAACGGGACGCCGAGCAGCAGGTTGCCGCCCAGTTGGCGGGCCGCTTCGAGCGTCGACGCGTTTTCCAGGTAGGCCTCGATCGAGCTGCCGGGCTGGAGGTTGCTGTGCACGAGGTCCGCCGAGGCGGCGGACGGCTCCAGCGTCAGCCGGGCCAGGACCACGCTGAACAGGACGGTCCCGGCGAAGGCGGCCAGCATGGCCAGCGCCCGCACGGCCGGGTGGGTCGGGCCCGCCCGGCGGGCCGGGGAGGTCGGGGAGGCCGGGAGGTTCTTCGTCGCGGGCAAGGTGACCGGCCGCACCGCTTCCTGCGGCTCTTCGTCGCGCCTTCGCGCGTGGCTCCATGTCATGGCAGGCCGTGTACCCGGCGGACGGGCCGGTACGCAGATGCCCCGCGGGCGCATGGGCGCGGGCCCGGGAGGGCACGCGCACGGGGTGACCGACATCCCCCGCACCGCCCCACGCCGAGGCGGTCCGCCCGCCACCGCCGGCCCCGCGCCCGCCGCTGCCGGCACCGCCAGCGCCCTCGCGGCGCGCACCCGCGCTGAGTTGCGGCGTACGGCCGTCCGCGTCTGGACGGACAACCTGGCCGACCACGCGGCCGCCCTCACCTACTACGCCCTGCTCGCGCTGCTGCCCGCCCTCGTCATAGCCGTGTCCGTCGTGGGGCTGCTGGGCGGGGCGCGGCGCGAGAGCCTCATCGCCGACCTGACCGCGTACGCGCCCCCGCAGTCCGCGCAGGTGCTCCGCGAGGCGCTGGGCGGCCTTCCGGAGGGGCAGTCGTCGATGTGGGCCCTGCTGCTCGGCGGGGTGGTGAGCGCGCTGTGGTCGGCGTGCAGCTACCTGGCGGTGTTCCGCCGGGCCCTGCACACCATGCACCGGGTGCCGGACACGCGGCGTCCGCTGCGTGCCGCGCACACACTGGTCGTCCACGCGGGGCTGCTGCTGGTGCTGCTCGTCGTCGGCGCGGTGGGGCTGGTCGTGTCCGGGCCTCCGGCGCGTTGGACCGCGCGGGCCGTCGGATGGAGCGGCCCGGAGGCCGTATCGCTGCTGCGCTGGCCCGTGCTCCTGGTGGTCGTGACGCTCCTGGTGCTGGTCCTGTTCCGGACCGGCCCGGTCCAGAGCCGGGGCACCCGGCGGGGCCTGCCGGGCGGGGTACTGGCGGCCCTGCTCTGGCTGGCCGCCTCGGGGCTCTTCACGCTGTACACGCAACTGGACACGTACGGCCGCCTGTACGGGTCGCTGGCCGGGATCGTGGTCTTCGTGATCTGGCTCTGGTTCGCCAACCTGGCCCTGCTCACGGGCGCGCAGTTCAATGCCGAGCGGGCACGGAAGCCGGCGGCCGGGCCGCAGGGCTGAATGCCGGCGGCCCGGCGGAGCCGCCGCGCCCGGCACGGCCCGACCGGGCCGTGCCGGGCCGAGCCGGCCTCGGACGCCCTACTTCACTTCGCGCGCCGTGCCCGTCGGGAGCGCCGCGCGATCACGGCGGCGGTCAGTACGCCGGCGGCCGTGGCCAGCGCGGTGCGGTGGCCGCGCGCCAGGGTCGTGGCCCGGCCGGCCTTCGCCCGGACGGAGTCGAGGTTCCCGTGCCCGGTGAGCCGCCCGGCGCGGGCGGCCGTGTCCCGGACGCGCGTCGCCGTCCGGAACGCCCCCGCGAGGACGGGATCCGGCGTCTTGTCCTCGACGAGCCGCCCGACGTGCACGGCGGTGTCCCGCAGCCGGCCGGTCGCGCGAGCGACCTGCCGCCGCAGCTCCGTCGGGGTGGGGACGGACTTGTCGTTCGCGTGCGGTATCAGCGTCATGGGGCTTCCCTCTCCTGGGAGTTGTCCGCGTTCGGGTCTCTGCTGCGCGGGTACCCGGCAACGGCCCGATCACGCGCGCGGGCCCGGGGAGTCGGTGTGCCGTACGGCGGCAGTCGGAGCTCCCCGTCGGGACGCGGCACGGCCGTGGGCCCGAACTCGGGGAGTTCGGGCCCACGGCCTCGGAGCGGTCGGACTCGGCCGGTCAGAGCGGCGGGAGGCCGAACCGGGTGGCGGCGTAGTAGGCGCCGAGTTCCTGGTGGTAGTTCCGGTCGCCGAGGTGCTGGTCCCGGTGGAACTCGGGGGCGTCCTTGATCTGGCCCTTGGTGCGGTCGACGTAGAGCGTCCGCGCCTCCGGGTCGATGCTGACGACGGTGCTCGCCGGCAGCAGGACCTCCTTGCCGAAGATCCAGACCCCGGTGTCCACGACCAGGTAGGCGTCACCGACCTCGTCGGAGTGCTTGTCCACCTTGCCGATGCCGCCGTCGGTCGCCTCGACCTTGTAGCCGGTCAGATCGGTACCGGCCAGGTGGCCCGAGGTCGACTTGTAACTCCACACATGCTCAGTCACGCGGAAACAACTCCTCCGATGGACGGGGGACGGCGGGGATGCCCCGGCCGTCCGTCCTTCTTCGTCTGTCGTGCTGGGGTGTTCGTTCTCCCCGTGGACTCCGCCTGCCCCGCCTCCGGCACCTCATGCATGCGGACGCAACCCCTCCGTCCGCGTGGGGGACGACCCGGCCGCGCAGGACTCTATGCTGCGGGAATGATCAAGCCGATTGAACTCGTCATATTCGACTGCGACGGCGTGCTCGTCGACACCGAACGCATCGCGACGCGCGTCCAGATCGCCCTGGGGGCGGAGCTGGGGTGGCCCCTCACCGAGGGCGACGTGATCGAACTCTTCATCGGGCGCTCCAACGCCTCCGTGCACGAGCAGGTCGCGGCCCGGCTCGGCGGGGCGACGGCCGACGTCTGGGCGAAGCGGTTCGAGCAGCTGCACCGCGAGGCGGTGGACGCCGGCCTCACCCCCGTCGACGGCCTGCCCGAGGCGCTCGACGCGATCACCCTGCCGACCTGCGTCGCCTCCAGCGGCTCGCACGAGAAGATGCGCCACACCCTGGGCCGCACCGGGCTCTACGACCGTTTCGCGGGCCGCATCCACAGCGCCACGGAGGTCGCCCGCGGCAAGCCGGCCCCGGACCTGTTCCTGTACGCGGCGCAGCGGATGGGCGTCGATCCGGCGGCCTGCGTGGTGGTCGAGGACAGCCGGCCGGGTGTCGAGGCGGCCCGCGCCGCCGGGATGCGGTCCCTCGGCTACGCGGGCGGGATGACACCGGCCGGCCGGCTCGAAGGCCCGGGGACGCACGTGTTCCACGACATGCGGGACCTGCCCGGTCTCATCGCGGCGGGATGACGCGGGACCGCCGTCCACCGGCCCCCCCCCTGCGCGCCGCCGGCACGGCCCTTGAGCAGGGCCGCGCAGCCTTTCCTCTAGAGTGCTTTCCGGCCCCCCTCTTCGCGCCCGCGGCCCGCCCCGCGGCACGAACCGACCTGTCCGCGGGCCCGACCGAGGAGCAATCGTGACCGACCAGGCGTCCATAACGCTGCAGCAGGAGATCGCCCGGGACCTCCAGGTGAGCGCGTCCTTCGACGCCCAGCAGGAGATCGAGCGCCGCGTGGCCTTCCTCGCCGACCGGCTGATCTCCACGGGCCTGCGCTCGCTGGTCCTCGGTATCAGCGGCGGTGTGGACTCCACGACGGCGGGCCGGCTGTGCCAGCTCGCGGTCGAGCGGGTGCGCGCCACGGGTCAGGAGGCGACGTTCTTCGCGATGCGGCTGCCGTACGGCGTGCAGGCGGACGAGTCGGACGCGCAGCTGGCGCTGGAGTTCATCCGGCCCGACCAGGTCCTCACCGTGGACGTGAAGGCGTCGAGCGATGCCGCGCTGGAGGCGGTGCTGGCCGGCGGCACGGTCTTCCGTGACGCGCACCAGCAGGACTTCGTGCACGGCAACATCAAGGCCCGCCAGCGCATGGTCGCCCAGTACGCGGTCGCGGGCGCGCACGCGGGTCTCGTGGTGGGCACGGACCACGCCGCCGAGGCGGTGTCGGGCTTCTTCACCAAGTTCGGCGACGGCGCGGCCGATGTGGTTCCGCTCACGGGCCTGACCAAGCGGCGGGTCCGGGCCACGGCCGAGGCGCTGGGCGCCCCGTCCTCGCTGATCTGGAAGACCCCGACCGCGGACCTGGAGACGCTGAAGCCGGGTCTGGCCGACGAGGACGCGCTCGGCGTCACCTACGACGACATCGACGACGTGCTGGAGGGCAAGCCGGTGGACGCGGCCGCCCTCGACATCATCGTCAACCGCTACCGCGCCACCGAGCACAAGCGGCAGCTGCCGATCGCCCCCTGAGCCGGCCCGGTCCCTCGGACTCCCGGCCACGACGTCGGGTGGGCGGTGCACGTCAGCGGCAGCACCCACCACTCCTCGTCGCCGTCGAGGAACCGGGTCACCGCCGCGGCCCTCCTCCCGTCGGTCCCTGAGCTGGGCGCCGGGGATGGTGTCGGCGAGCTCGTGGTGCAGTCGGGTGGAGGTGAACCGGTCCTGGGTGGTGGAGATGGCCAGGGTGGGTGCCGTGATGTGCGGCAGGTCGCCGCGGACATCGGCTCGGGGGGCCAGGTCGGCGGGTTCGGGGGTGCCGTCGGCGATACCGGCGGCGGTGAACCCGATCGCCTGCCGGAGCTCCTCGGCCGACATCGCCTCCAGTGCGTCGGCGCCCAGGGCCATCATCGTGAGGTACTCGGCCGGTACTTCGCGGTCGCCCGATTCGGCCAGCTTGCGCCAGATCGGCAGGGCGAGGGCGAGGTGGACGCGGTGGTCACCCCTTCAGGGCCAGCACCTGCCCGGCGACCACCAGGAGCACCTCCTCGCAGGTCCCGCCCACTGCCGCGTTGAGCCAACCGAGCTCGTCGCGGTACCGCCGCTGCCAGGCGGTGCCGGGTTCGACCCCGGATCCCACCTCGCTGCTGACCAGCACCACCCGCCGCCGGGCTGCCCGTACGGCGGCCGCCAGCTCGGCCGACCGGGCACGCAGTTTTTCCTGGCCGCCCCCCAGCCAGGCCGTGTCGTTCCCGGCGTCGAACTGCTCCATGGAGTCGGCCAGCCACGACGCCAGGCAGTCGATCAGCAGCGGCGGACCGTCCTCGGCGAGCAGCGGGAGCAGGTCGCGGGTCTCCACCGTCCGCCAGTGGGCGGGGCGGCGCTCCCGGTGAAGGTGCACGCGGTGCACCCAGTCCGGGTTCCCGTCGCGGCCGCCTCCGGTGGCGGCGTACACCACGTCCGGGTGGGCCTCCAGGCAGCGCTCCGCCTGGAGGGACTTCCCCGAGCGGGTACCGCCCACCACCAGGGTCCGGCGGGGCACGGCCGGGTCCTGGACCGGCCTGCCGGCGAGCACCGTGGTCCCGTCCGGCACGGTCCGGGAGCCGGCCGCCACGCAGCGGCGGGCCAGTTCGGCGCCGAGCGGGTCGTCGTGGTCGAGGTGCACCGCGATCACGTCGGTGCCGGGGCCGACCGCGCCGGAGGCCCGCAGCCGGGCCAGCGCCTCCGGGCGGCCCAGTACGTCCGCGAGGACCACCTCGTACGGGCGTTCCGCGCCCCGGTCCGCCCGGTCCGCGCGCTCCTCTCCGCCCGGGACCGCCGCGGTGGGTCCGGCGGGGGCCGCACCGGGCGGCAGGTACAGGGCGCGGGCGCCGTCGGGGCCGGTCACCGCGTAACCGGTGCCCGGTCCGTCGACGGAGACCGCCCGCACCCGGTGCCCGGAAGACGTCGCAAGCCGCTGCCCGGCGGGCAGCCGAGCCGCCGGGGGCAGGCCGGGCAGTGGCCCTCCGGCCGGGCCGGCCTCCTCGGGGCGGGCCGCCAGCACGTACCGGATCCCGGACGGTGCGTGCCCGGCCCGGGCGGCACCCGCACCGGCGCCGGGCGTCGCGTCGAGGAGCAGGACCCCGTCCACGAGGACCGCCGCCGCGGCACGGGCGTGCGGGCCGACGGAAGCGGCGCAGCCCGCACAGGGGCAGCCAGGGCGGGGCAGCCCCTCGGGGGCGGCGGTGCCGAGCAGGGTGAGTTCCACGGGTGGTCCTTCCGGAGGGGGGCGGGCCGGGAGGCGGGAAGGCACTCCCATTCCCCGCCGGTGCGTCGCCGGCCCTTCCAGGGAAAGCGCCCCGCCCTGCTGCCCGCGTCCTCCGAACGGTCCCGGGGCGGGACGAACCCTGGGATGTGCGGCCGCCGTCCCGGTTCCCCGATGACCTGATCACGCTCCGCAGCGTGCGGCTGAATCGCAAGGCGGAGGGCCACGGCCCGTACTGGACGTACTTGCGTGGGGGTGCCGTTCCGGGCGCCGCGACACGGTGAACCTTTCCGGTCACAGCACTAGGCGGAGGTGGACAGGATCGTGTCCTCGGGCCGGCGGGCCGTGGGGCGGGTGCTGCCGGCGACGATGAGCGCGAGTAAGACCGCGGCCGCCTCGCTCTGCAGGATCCGGGCGGCCTGCTTCAGCCGACCCGGATCGGGGACGGGGATGGACAGGGCCACGCATTCCGGGTTGGGGCCGGCGGTGATCGGCACCGCCGCGCAGACCGTGCCGAGGGCGTACTCCTGGAGGTCGAGGAGGGGCGTGTTGGGCGGGCGGTCGTCGAGTTGTCGGAAGAGGACCTGCCAGGTGGTGAGGGTGTGGTTCGTGAAGGCGGTGAGCCGGTGGCGGGACAGGTGGTCCCGCCGGTCCTCATGGTCCAGTTGGGCCAGCAGCGCCTTGCCCACGGCGGAGGCGTGGGCGGCGGCGCGGAAGTCGACCCACTCCTCGACGGCGGGGGCGGCCGGGCCGTCCGCGTACTGGGTGATGGCGACCTCGCCGTCGGTGTACCGGGCGACGTAGACGGCGGCGCCGACGGCGTCCCGCACCCAGGCCAGGGTCTCGCGCAGGTGCCCGCGGCCCTCCGCCCCGTCCGTCTCGCTCAGCAGGAGGGCATGGCCGGCGACGTAGGCGTCCGGCCCGATCGGCGTGACCAGGTTGGCGCGGATCAGCTGCTCCACGGCCCGGGCGAGGACCAGTTGCGGCAGTTTCGTCTCTCGGGCGATCTGTGTCAGGTTCACCCCGCCCGAGTGGCGGTTGACGACTTCCAGGACGCGCAGTGCCTGGTGGACGGATTCCAGCGCCGCCGGGGCCGTCCGTCCCTCGGGGGACGTACGGGCCGCATGGGTCAACTGCGGCTGCTTCAGCGCTTCGAGTGCCCACCCGTTCGCCTGCTGAGTGAGGTGGAGGGGGTTGAGCCGGGCGTTCTGCGCGACGGCCACGGCGACCTGCGGCCCGGGCGTGAAGATCTCCCCCAGGTCGGGGTGCTCCCTGCGCGGGCGCGCCGTGAGCGCCTGCCGCAGTCGTGCGGGGAGCCGCAGCGGCGGCCTGGCGGACCCGCCCGGCCTGCCGGTCAGTGAGGTGAGGTCCTGGGTGGTGATGGGCGGGGACGTCCAGATGACGGAGGCCCCGAGGGCATCTTCGAGGTCGTGCGGGATCTGTGGCAGGGGCGGCAGGTGCTCGTCGGGCGGCAGGAGGTGGGCCTGGCGTTTCCAGTACCGGGCGGTCGCGACCTCGGCGCGCGACAGGTGGTGGAGGTAGAGGCAGCGGGCCGCGGTCTGCGAGCCCGCCCCCGCGGCGTACTGGAACCAGAACTGCGCTCCCTCCGTCCGGTCGGCGAGGTGCAGCAGGCAGCCGAAGAGCAGCGCCGAGTCCATGCCGTGGGGCCAGGAGTCGACGGCCAGGGCGAGTTGGGCGAAGTCCCGGCTCTCCACGAGGCACCAGGTGAGGTCGTCGAGGCCGCGGGCGGCCCGTACGTGGCAGGCGGCGTCGAGGACCAGTTCGTCGGTCTCGGCCGGGGCGGCCCGTCCGCGCGCGGCCGCGGACGCGCCCGCCGTGGCCGTTCCGGTCGCCGCGCGGGCGCGGTCCGCGGCGATCCGGCGGGCGATGCGGCGCCGGGCCGCGCCCTCGTCGTATCCGGCGTACTCCTCCGCGAGCACCGTCGCGTCCGCCAGGGACGCGTCCAGTTCACACAGCGGCATGTCGCGGTGGCGTGGCATGTCGCTCACTGGTCCTTCTCCTCTCCGGGGATCCAGTCCACCCCGAGTTTGCGGGACAGGCTTCGGCGTGCGCCGCGGATGTGCGATCGGACGGTGGCGGGGGAGATCCCCATCATCCGGGCGACCGTGTCGCAGTCGTTGCCCAGCAGGAAGGCGAGCAGCACCACGTCGTACTGCCGCTCGGACAGGCCCGCGATCGCCGCGTACAGTCCGAGTTTCGACTCCAGCAGCTCCAGCCGTTCCCGGGAGGAGCGGCGCAGTGCGGCGAACCAGGCCGTCTCGACCATGGCCACCTGCCGGCCCAGCACGGACAGCCGCCGCTCGACGTGCTCGCGCAGCACGGCCCAGGCGAAACCGTGCAGGCTCGCCTCCTTCAGCGCCTGGCGCCACACCTTCAGCAGGAAGGTGAACACGTCGTCGACGACTTCCTCGGCGTCCTTGGGGTTGCCCAGCTGCAGGTGGGCGTAGCGCAGATAGGCGCGGTGCTGCTGGGAGTGGAAGGCCGTGAACTCCACCGGCAGTACGCCGGCCAGTTCGCTGGAGACCGCGCGGTCTCCCGATGGGTCGAATTCTCCTTCGTTCATACGCTCCCCCACAGCTGCTCATCGCCGCCCGCCGGGGTGGCGGGGACCTGGCGGTGTCGGGCCGCGGGCGCGGTTGGCGGGCAGCCGGCGGATGGCTCGCCGGTACCTCTTTCCGCCCCGGGGCCCGGCAGGCGCATCCGCGCCCGGAACACATCGATCACGACAACGCCGACCACGGTGGTGACCAACAGCGCGAGGGTGAGCGTCTCGGCGACATTCACGTAGGAGCGAACCTTCCCAGTGGAGTGTGCGTAACCGGCCGCCTGCCCCCGCACCAGCGGCCGTGGAGCGCCGGGCGCTCCCAATCACCACCCCATCGGAAAACGCGCCCGATCGTGCAAGCCGGTCCCCGGAAATCCCGGAAACGAAGCGCATTCGCTTCTGCGCACGCCCCCGGCCCCCCGCGCACGCCCCCGATCGGATGGCTCGGTGACCCGATCCGGTGGGACATGTACGGACTCTCCCCGCCCCGGGGCCTGTTGCCTTCATGGTGGGTCCGGTATCCAGCGCCGGGCACCTTCCGCCCGCGCGCCCATCGAGGAGGAAGGGCCGAACCCGCATGGCTGTCGCGAGGACCGTACTACCCGCCCTGCTCTCCCTGTCCCTGACCGTTGTTCCGGGCGCGCTGCCCGGTGTCCCGGCTGCGGCCGCCGTGCCGTACGACGGGCAGGTGCGCCACGAGAGCGCGCTCTTCAACGTGAAGGCGACGGGCAACGCGGCCGCCCAGGAGTTCACGGTGGACGACACCCGGCTGTCCCGGGTGAGCGTCTGGCTGGGCAGCGGGGCCGCGACGGGGACGGTGACCGCCCAGGTCCGCCGGGTGCACTCGGACGCGGGTTCGGCGATCGCCTCGGCCACCGTGGACCTCGCCGCCCTGGGCGGGGCCGGCGCCGGCTGGGTGGAGTTCCCGTTCGGGGACGCCGACGTCACCGCGGGCACCTACCACCTCTTCGTCCAGGCCACGACCGCCGAGGACGGGCCGGTGGCCTGGTACGGCACGCGGCAGGCCGTGCCCGGCTCGTCGACCAGCCGGAACTACGACCGGGCGCACTGGGGCGGCTGGCACGCCGAGGACACCGCCCGGCCGGCCTTCCACGTCAACCCCGCCGGCGGCGAGCGGTGCGGGGAGACCGAGCCGTGCTACGTACCCGCCTCCGCCCTCGCGGCCCGTACCGCGGGCCTGCTGACCAACGGGGTGGCCACCGAGGCGGTCCTGCCGTCCTTCGCCGTCGGAGCCTCGTACGTGGACGGGAGCAACGTGCTCAGACTGCCCTCGGGCCGCTGGCGGTACCTGCCCGACGGAGCCTCGCAGTCGGCCGTGGTCGAGGCGGACGACCCGGGCGCGCTGGCGCAGATCGAGGAGAGCCGCGCCTGGCTGGCCGGGGGCCGTGAGCCCCGGGCCGGCGCGGAGCAGCGGGCGGCCGTGCAGCGGGCCCTGCTGTCGATGCGGGCGCTGCTGAAGCCGAGCGGCGCGTTCGCCGCGGGGTGGTCGCCGCCCTGGGAGTACTCGTGGCCCCGGGACGGCGCGTTCGCCGCAGCCGCCTTCGCGGTGACCGGGCACGCCGAGGAGGCGTACCGGATCCTGCAGTACGACGCGCGCACGCAGCGGGCCGACGGGACCTGGGAGGCCCGCACCACGCTGGACGGCAGTGGACCGCCGGACGCGCGGAAGTGGCAGTTGGACGGCAACGGCTGGGTGCCGTGGGCGACGTGGCAGTGGTACCGGGCGGCGCCGGCCGCCGGGCGGGACGAACGGCTGCGCGAGCTCTACCCGATGGTCCGGGCGGCGGCCGACTTCGCGGCGCGCTCACTCGGCCCGGACGGGCTGCCTCCGGCTTCCCCGGACTACTGGGAGCTGGACACGACGACCACGAACATCGGCACCGCCGCTCCCCTGCTGGCCGGGCTGAACGCCTCGGCGGACCTGGCCGCGCGGCTGGGCGCCAGTGGGGACGCGGAGCGCTGGGCCGCCGCGTCCCGGCGGCTGTCCGCCGGGATCGCCGCCTCCTTCGCCCCGTTGGGCTATCAGCGCACCGTCGACGGCAAGCACGGCCGGGACAGCGCAGTGGCGTTCATGGCGCCCCCGTTCAACACCGCCCCGCCCGGGCTCGCGGAGGCGCTGGACTCCACCCACCGGGCGCTGCTGCTGCCCAACGGCGGCGTCTCGCCCGGCAACGACCCCGATTTCAGCTGGGGATCCTACGCCTGGACGGCCAGCACCTCCTTCTTCGCCCTGGCCTGGGCCGGCACGGGCGAGCAGACGAAGGCGGACCGGGTGCTCGACTGGGTGCTGTCGAAGCGCAACGGGCTCGGCGAGCTCCCCGAAACGGTGAACGGGGCCGGACTGCCGTCCTCCGTCGCGCCCCTGGGCTGGACGGACGCGCTGGTGGTGCTGACCGTGCAGGCCCTCGACGGGTCGCCGCAGCCCACTCCCCCGGCGCCGGCGCCGGCTGCCGCGGGCGGGTGAGGCACCGGGTGGTCGGCCGGCGGACCGGCCCGACGCGGGGCGCGGGCGGCGGTGTCGTCCGGCATCAGCAAACAAGCAGCAGGCATCGGGCATCAGGCATCAGGAGGCGGTTGTGCGGGGCGGAACGGTTGCGGTGATCGGCGGGAGCATCGCGGGCTGCGCGGTCGCCACGGCGGTGGCACGGGCGGGTGCCGGGCAGGTGACGGTCCTGGAGCGGACGCGCGGCCGGCTGGAGGACCGGGGCGTGGGGCTGTGCGTGCACGACGAGCGGGCCGTGGAACTCCGCGCGAGCGGCGCCCTGCCGGCGGGGATCGCCGCGCATCCGCTGCAGCGGCGCCGCTGGGTGGTCCGGGACGACGCCGAGGGGGCCGGCGGGCGGCTGATCTGGCAACAGCCCTTCCCCTTCCACTCCTACCACTGGGGGCTGCTCTGGCGCGGCCTGCGGGAGTCAGTACCGGACAACGTCGTCTACCGGCAGGGCGAGGCGGTGACGGCCGTCGAGGCCGCCGCAACCGGGGCCGGAGCCGAGGCCGATGAGCGTGGCCGCGCCCGGGTGCGGCTCGCGGGCGGTTCCGTGGAGCGCTACGACCTGGTCGTCGGCGCGGACGGCTACCGGTCGGGGGTGCGCGCGGCGCTCTGCCCGGACTCGCGGCCGCACTACGCGGGGTACGTGTGCTGGCGGGGGAACGTCGACGCGGCGCGCCTCGACGAGCTCGGCGGCCTCGGGGACCCGGTGCCCGAGGCGGTGACCACGGTCTGCTTCCCGGGCGGCAGCTGCGTCGTCTACCGCATCCCCGGTCCCGGCGGCCCCCGCGTGAACTGGGTCCTCTACGCCGCTCCACCGCGGGACGGACAGCTGCGGCTCGACGACCCCACCAGCTTTCCGCCGGGCGCGCCGACCCCCGGACTGGCGGATCACCTCGACGCGTTGCTGGAGCGGGAGTTCCCGCCGTACTGGCGGCGGGCGCTCGCGCTGACGGACCCGGCGGACACCTTCGTCCAGCCGATCTACGACCTGGAGGCGGCCCGCACCGCCGGCGGGCGCCTGCTGCTCGCCGGGGACGCCGCCAGCGTGGTGCGCCCGCACAACACGAGCGGAGCCGCCAAGGCCCTGCAGGACGCGACCGCCCTCGCGGACGGCTGGCGGCGCTCGGCGTCCTTCGAGGAGCTGCTGGACGGCTACCACCGGGCGCGCGGGGCCGCCGGCCGGGAACTGGTGGCGCTGGCCCGTCGGCTGGGCCGGGCCCAGGTGGAGCGGACCCCGGCCTGGTCGGCCATGGACGGCGACGGCATGGCCGCCTGGTGGCAGGGCCAGCTCGACGGGGCCCCCGGGATCGGGGGCCGCGCGATGGCTCCGTAGACCGGGCGGCTTCCCCGCCACCAGCCGCCGAACCGCCGAACCGGCGGTCCGGCTATCCGGCTATCCGGCTATCCGGCTATGCGGCTATCCGCCGAGCTTGGTGTTCCCGGTGATCGTCCCGTCCGTGCCGGACACCGTGACCGCGTGCCGGACTCCGTCGGGCCCGAGGACCACGGCCAGCCAGGCGCCGCCCCCGCCCTCCTGGGCGACCGCGCGCAGGCTCTCCACCTTCCCGTCCGGCACGGCCGCGGCGGCCTTGCCGGCCGCGTCGCCGATGGACAGGGAGGGCAGCGGTGCGGGCGCCTGGCCGCCCCTGCCGGAGCCCTCGCGCCGCTCGGACCTGCCGGGGGCGCCGGGCAGCCCGGGGGCTTCGGGGTGGCCGAACCGCTCGCGCACCACGGGGCCGTCCTCGCCACCCGGTGCCTTCCGCGCGCGCTCGTCGTCGGGCGCCCCGCCCTGCGGCCCCCGCTTGAACCCGCCCCCGTGGCCGGGCTCGAAGCGGATCGTGTGCGGGCCCCGGTCGGCCCGGTCGTGGTGGTGGTGCTCGGCCACGGCCACGGCCGCGAGCCCACCGCCCACGACCACCACGACCGCGCCCGCCGCCACCCAGCGGGTGCGCCTGCTGCGGGGCACCAGCCGGGACAGCACCACACGCTTGCGGGCACCGGTCTCCGGCACGCTCTCGGGCTGCTGCTCGGGCGGCGGCGGAAGGGATTCAGACATACGGCTACTCCTCCGGACATCCGGACGTGCTGCCCGGCTCGCCCCAGAGCATGCTGAGGGGATGCTGAAGCCCAGCTGAAGTTACCTGAAGACCTCTTCAGCCGGGCGCCCGCGAGGCCTGCGATCCTGTTCGGCATGCGCGTACTGGTGGTGGAGGACGAACGGCGGCTCGCCGTGGCCCTGCAGCGGGGTCTGCAGTCCGAGGGGTTCTCGGTGGACGTGGCCCACGACGGGACCCAGGGCCTGTGGATGGCGACCGAGCACGACTACGACCTGATCGTCCTCGACATCATGCTCCCCGGGCTGAACGGCTACCGGATCTGCGCGAGGCTGCGCGCGGCCGGCAACGAGTCGGGGATCCTGATGCTCACCGCCAAGGACGGCGAGTACGACGAGGCGGAAGCCCTGGACACCGGCGCCGACGACTTCCTGTCCAAGCCGTTCTCCTATCTCGTGCTGGTCGCCCGGCTGCGCGCCCTCGGCCGGCGTACGGGCGGCCGGCGCCCGCAGGTGATGCGGTTCGGCGACCTGCTGATCGATCCGGCGCGGCGCACGTGCTCCCGTGGCGGTGCGGAGGTCCGGCTGACCGCCAGGGAGTTCGCGATACTCGAGTACCTGGGCCGCCGCTCCGGCGAGGTGGTCTCCAAGCGGGACATCCTGGAACAGGTGTGGGACACCGCCTTCGACGGCGACCCCAACGTCGTGGAGGTCCACGTCAGCGCCGTCCGCCGCAAGGTGGACGCCCCGTTCGGCCGGGCCGCGCTGGAGACCGTACGGGGTGCCGGATACCGGCTGGCGGCCGACGGTGGCTGAACCGGCCGGACCTACCAGGCCCTCCCCCCTCGGCGGGCGCGTGCGCGACGGCCTGCGCTCGCTCCGGGGCGCCGCCCTCGGCCGGTGGCCGGCCCTGCGCCGGCTGTGGCCCACCACGGTCCGGGCCCGGGCCACGGTGGGCGCGGGCCTGGTGGTGGCCGCGGCCCTGGCTCTGGCCTCGTTCGCCCTGCTCGGGCTGCTGGAGGCCAATCTGCTGCGCAACGCGGAGAACGACGCCCGACGGCAGGCCGAGACCGTGGCGCAGCTGGCCGCCACCGGGCGGCTCGGCCGGGCCCGTCCGCCGGGCCGGGCGGTCGAGTTCGTCCAGGTGGTGAGCGCGGACGGGCGGGTCCTGTTCTCCAGTCCCAACCTCATCGGGGTCCCCGCGTTCCCGCCGGCGCCGCCCGAGACACCGGGGACCCGGATGCACACCTGGCGGGTCCGTCCGGTCGACGGCGATCACCGGCAGCGGGTCGTGCAGGTCGTCACGCAGACGCCGGACGGCCCGGCCACCGTCTACGCCGGTGCCTCGCTGCGGGACGCGGACGCGGCCGACGACACGACCACCGCCGCGCTCGTGATCGGCATGCCGCTGCTCCTGGCCACCGTCGTCCTGGTGACCTGGCGGGTCACCGGGCACGCGCTCCGGCCGGTGGAGGCGATCCGGGCCGAGGTCGCCGAGATCTCCGACCGGGACCTGCACCGCCGGGTGCCGGTCCCCGCCACCCGTGACGAGGTCGCCCGGCTGGCCGAGACGATGAACGCCACGCTGGACCGGCTGGAGGCGTCCGGCATCCGCCAGCGGCAGTTCATCGCCGACGCCTCCCACGAGCTGCGCAGCCCCATCACGGTCCTGCGCACGCAGCTGGAGGTGGCGCTTGCCGTCCGGGACCCCGAGCTGTGGCCCGAGCTGATCGGTGGCGCCCTGGAGGACGTCGAGCGGCTCCAGCGCCTCGCGGCGGATCTGCTGCTGCTCGCCCGCATCGACGCGGCCCAGCCCGTGACGGCGGTCCCGCTGGACCTGGGCGCCCTGGTCCGGGAGGTGCTGGACGATCGCCTCGGCGACCGGGTGCCCGTACGGGTGGACCTCGCGGCCGATGTCGAGGTCACCGCAGGTGCGCTGTGGCTGGGCCGTGTCGTGACCAACCTGGTCGACAACGCGCAGCGGTACGCCGTACGCGGCGTGGACGTCACGCTGCGCACCACGGGCGGCGGCGGGGCGGTGCCGCACACCGCCGTGCTGGAGGTCGTCGACGACGGGCCGGGGATCCCCGGTGCCGACCGGGAACGGGTCTTCGAACGGTTCACACGGCTCGACGACTCGCGCAGCCGCGACCACGGCGGAGCCGGCCTGGGCCTCGCCATCGCGCGTGACCTGAGTGCGCACCACGGCGGAACGCTGACGGCCGAGGACGGTGCGGGCGGCGCCCGACTGGTCCTCAGGCTGCCGCTGACGCAGCGCCCCTGACGGGGCGTTCCTCGCGGGGGCGGGCCGGACGCCGGTGTCAGCGGGTGTTGCGGTGGCGGCCGTGCTGGTGCGGGTGGCCGGTCGTCAGCAGGACCAGAGCGAGTCCGAGGGGCAGCAGGACGAGCAGAAGAAGGGTCATGCGGCGCTTGTGCCCACCATGCTGCCGTCGACACGGCTACCCGGAGGCCACCACCCGGCCGGCCGTGACCCGGGGAGGGTTGGGGAGCAGGGCGGCGAGGTTCTCCCGGACGAAGTCCGCGGCCCTCCCGACCGATGCGTCGGCCCCGGCCCGGTCCTCGAAGACGCTGGTGGACACCATGACCCCGTCCCCGGCGTCGACCCAGTAGTAGGCCACGAATCCCGGGACCCGGCGGAGGAGGGGCACGAATCCCTCGTCCACCAGGCGGCCCGCCTCACCGGGGTCGGTCACTCCTTCGTAGCGCCGGATCACCGCGTACACGGTCGGCCTCCTCACCTGTCCACGAACCGGAGGTCATGGAGCGACATGTCGTCACATTCCATGGCTGACAGTCACTCACGGTACATCCGGGGCGGGGAAAAACACGGTGCCCCGGCGCTGTCCGCTCTCTAGACTCGCCCTACGCGCTGCCGAAACGGCACTGCGCGCCTCATGCCGAGTCAGAAGAGAAGGGGAGCAGCAGCCATGCGCACGTACCGCACCGCCGCCTTCGCTCCCCCGTCCCGGTACGACGTGATCCCGGTGTCTCGTGACGCCCGGTGCCGGCTGCGCGGCCGTCACCGTATGCCCGTGACGCACCTTTAGGTCCCGTCCCCCTCCCCCGCCTTCCGTACGCCACCGCCTGCCCGGACCCGTTCCGGGCCACGGGCGGGACGGCCGTCCACGGCTGCCGGGCACGGGTGACGAGGGCTGTCGTCGGGGAATTCGCGCCGCCCTCTTCATCTCTTCACTCGAAAGGCCCCGGGCCATGCGCGCCAACGGACGCCCCCTCAACGCCACTTCCCTCAACGCTGTCCGCAATCTGGGCATCCTCGCCCACGTCGACGCCGGCAAGACCACGATCACCGAACGGATCCTGTTCACCACCGGCGCCATCCACAAGCGCGGCGAGGTGCACCACGGCACGACCGTCACCGACTACGACCCGCAGGAACGCGACCGCGGTATCACCATCTTCGCCGCGGCCGTGAGCTGCACCTGGGGCGGGCACCACGTCAACCTGATCGACACCCCCGGGCACGTCGACTTCTCCGACGAGGTGGAACGTTCCCTGCGGGTGCTCGACGGCGCCGTCGCCGTGTTCGACGCCGTCGCCGGGGTCGAGCCGCAGAGCGAGACCGTGTGGCGGCAGGCGGACCGGCACGGTGTGCCCCGGATCGCGTTCGTCAACAAGATGGACCGGGCGGGCGCCGACCTCGACACCGCCGTCGCGTCGATCCGCCGGCGCCTGGGCGCCGTACCCCTGGTGGTACAGCTGCCCATCGGCGGGGAGGACGACTTCACCGGCGTCGTCGACCTGGTGACCATGCGTGCGCTGCACTGGCGGGCCGACTCCGCCGACTTCGAGTCGGGTCCGGTTCCCGAACCGCTGCGGGAGGAGGCCGGCCGGCGGCGCAGGCTGCTGGAGGAGACCGTGGCGGAGCTCCACGCCGAGGCTCTGGAGGAGTTCTGCGCGGATTCCGCGCTGAGCGACGGGACCCTGGCCCGGGCCCTGCGGGAGCTGACGCTGCGCGGGGACGGCGTCGTGGTGCTGTGCGGCTCGGCGTACCGCAACCGCGGGATCGAACCACTGCTGGACGCGGTCGTCGCGTACCTGCCGGCGCCCGCCGACATGCCACCGGTACGCGGTACGGCGGACGGTGCGGAGCAGGAGCGCGCGCCCGACCCGGCGGAGCCGTTCGCGGCCCTCGCCTTCAAGGTGACGGCCACGGCGACGGGGCGGCTCACCTATCTGCGGGTCTACGCGGGCACCCTGCGCAAAGGTGCGACGGTACTGGACGCGGCCACGGGCCGTACGGAGCGGGTGGGCCGGATCCTGCGGGTCCAGGCCGACCGGCACGAGGACAGGGAGGAAGCGGTGGCCGGTGACATCGTCGCCGTGATCGGGCTCAAGTCCGCCCGCGCCGGCACGACCCTGTGCGCGCCCGGGGCACCTGTGGTGCTCGAACCGCCCACGGTGGCCGAGCCGGTGGTGTCGGTGGCGGTCGAGGCACGTCGCAACGTCGACACCGGCCGGCTGGCGTCGGCGCTGGCACGGCTGGCGGAGGAGGACCCTTCGCTGGTGGTGCGCTCCGACCCGGAGACCGGGCAGACCGTGCTGTCGGGGCTGGGCGAGCTGCACCTGGAGGTGGCGGTGGAGAAGATCCGCCGCGGCCACGGGGTGGAGGTCGTCGTGGGCCGGCCGCAGGTCTCGTACCGGGAGACCGTCGTGCGCGGCGTGGCCGGTCTGGTCCACCGGCACGTGAAACAGGACGGTGGCGCGGGCCAGTTCGCGCACGTCGTGCTGGACGTCGAGCCGCTGGCGGAGCCGGTCTTCGAGTTCCGTTCGACGGTCGTCGGCGGCCGGGTGCCTCAGGAGTACGCCCGCGCCGTGGAAGCCGGCTGCCGCGACGCCCTCGCCGAGGGCCCGCTGGGCGGGTACCCGGTGACGGGGCTGCGCGTCACGCTCACCGACGGGGCGACCCACTCCAAGGACTCCTCGGAGATGGCGTTCCGGGCGGCGGGCAGGTTCGGGCTGCGCGAAGCCCTGCGGCTCAGCACGGTGGAACTGCTGGAGCCGGTCGCGGAGGTGACGGTGAGCGTCCCGGAGGACGCCGTCGGGGGCGTGCTGGGTGACCTCGCGGCCCGCCGCGGCCGCGTCTCGGGCCAGACCGCCGAAGCCGGCACCGCGGTGGTCACGGCGGCCGTGCCGCTGGCCGAGCTGTTCGGGTACGCGTCCCGGCTGCGGGGCCGGACCCAGGGCCGGGGCGTCTTCACCACCCGGCCGGCGGGCCTGGCGCCCGTACCGGCCTCGGTGGCGGCCTCGGTGACGGGCGGTCTGCCGGCCCGCTGACCTGCGGCTGCTCCCGCCCTCGCCCCGCCCCCTGCTTCGGGAGCGGGGCGGGGCGGGGGCCGGGCACGGGCCGGGTTGCGTGAACGCCCTTGCGCACCGCCTATGCTGCGGATTCGGTCGGTTCGGTCCGGTTCCGACGGGGCCACGTGCAGACAGGCAGGGTGAACATGTTCGAGTCGGTGCAGGAGAATCCGTACCCCGACAGCCACGTCCTCGGGGAGGGGCCGGATCCGCATCCCCTGCTGGCGCCCGTGCTGGCGCTGCTGGGCCGCTGGCACGGCCGCGGCCAGGGCGAGTATCCGACGCTGGAGAAGGACTTCCGCTACGCGCAGGAGGTCACCTTCAGCCATGACGGCCGCCCCTTCCTGCGCTACGAGGCGCGGGCGTGGCTGATCGACGAAGCCGGGGCTCCGGTACGGCCGGCGGGGCGCGAGGCCGGGTGGTGGCGGGTGACGCCCGACGCCTCCCTGGAGGTCGTGCTCGCCCACCCCACCGGCATCGTCGAGACGTACGTGGGGCGGGCGTCCGGTGCGGAGTTCGAGATCGAGACCAAGGACGTGTCATTGACGCCGCTGGCGAAGGAGGTCACCGGCACGCGCCGCCGGTACACCGTCCGGGACGGGGAGATGACGGTCGTCCACGACATGGCCGCGGTGGGCCAACCCCTCCAGCACCACCTGACCACGCACCTGCTCCGGCGGCCCTGAGGCGGTTCACCCGGCTGCGCGGCACGGGCTGCGGCCGCTCCGGTGCGCGCCGTCGCATAGTCGTGCCAGGCCGGTACCGACGCACCGCACCGTGCCGTGCTGTGCCGTGCCGTGCCGGAGGGAGCGACCGTGGTGGACATCGGACGACGCGCCGCGCTGACTGCGCTGATCGCCGCAGGCCTCGTACCGTGCGCGGGCGCCCGGGCGGCGAACGGCGCGAGCGTCCCCTCCGGTCCGCGCCCGCCGACCTCGCTGCTCGGCAGTGAGATCCGCAGGCTGCCCACGTCCCGCAAGGTCGTGGCGCTCACCTTCAACGCCGCATGGGACGAGGCCGGGATCGACACCGTCCTCGGGGAACTGAGGCGGCGGGGGCTGCCCGCCACCTTCTTCCCGACGGGCGCCTTCGCCGACGCGCACCCGGGGGCGGTGCGCACGATCGGCGCGGCGCACGGTCTGGGCAACCACTCGTACAGCCATCCCTACTTCAAGGACCTCAGCACGGCGCAGCGCGTGCAGGAGGTACGACGCGCCGACGCGGCGATCCGGGCGGCCTCCGGCACGGAGCCGCTGCCGTTCTTCCGCTTCCCCTACAGCGCCACGACGCGGGCTTCCGTCGCCGACATCAACGACCTGGGCTACGCGGCCATCGAGTTCACCGCCGACACCAACGGCTACCTCGGTCCGCAGGGCGGCATGAGCGCGGAGGCGGCCGCCGAGCGCGCCATCGACGCCCTGGCCCCAGGAGCGATCATCCAGATGCACGTCGGCAGCAACGGCGACGGCATCGTCCTCGACGCCGAGGCACTCCCCCTGATCATCGACGCCGCCGAGTCCGAGGGCTACACGATCGTCGACCTGCGCGACTTCCTGGTGGCGTAGCCCGGGCGAGCGTGGCACAAACCCGTTCGGCACATGGCCCACTGACATGGCACGATGCACCGCATGACGACGACCCGAAAGGCCCGTGCCGCGTAGACGGCCGGGACACGTCCGGACCGGCACCCCCGGTCGGCGGACTCCAGGAGCAGGCCGGCGGCCGGGCATCGACGGCCTGTCCTCGGCTGCGACGACCGAGATCTTCCGTCTCGAACAGGCCAGGAACCATCTGCGTCCGGGCGACGTGAGCGCGGCCGTACGGCTGTGGAAGGACTACGTCCACCGGCCCGAGCGCCTGCTGTGGCGGGACTACGAGTGCGCAGACGTGCACTGGCACTGCTGCGGCGACCCCTTCGAAGCACGCGCCCTCCTCGACACCGTGCTGCGGGCCCTGTCACCGCGCAGTGCCCGGCGGCTCCGGGCGGTCGTCGGCCGGTTCGACGCCGTCCGGGACAGGCCTTGACCTCAAGCGGGGTTCAGGTCGGAGGCTTCTGCGTATGCCGCGGCCGAACCGCAGTCCGGCACTTCACACGTTGGGGGAACTCTCATGTCGAGCACCGCAGTTCAGAGTCCGGCCCGCCGCTCCGGCTTCGGCTGGTGGAAGGTGCTGGTCGCCGGCGCGGTCGGCGCGGCCGTGGTCAATCTGATCGTCTTTGCCGTCGCCGAGCTGGCCGGCGCCTCGCTCGTCGTCGTGGACGCCGGTGAGGAACACCCGATCACGGTCGGGGGCGTCATCGGGTCGTCCGTCGTGCCGCTGGTCGTCGGGGTGGGCGCCGCCCTCCTGTTGGCCCTGTGGAAGCCGGTCTTCCTGCGGATCGCGCAGTACGTGGGCAGTGGGCTGGCCCTGTTGTCGGTGGCCGGCCCGCTGTCGTCCGGCGCCGACGGCGGGACCGTCGCGGCCCTGTCCCTCATGCACATCACCCTCGGCGTGGCGGTCTTCACCACCCTGCAGCTCCACCGCCGCCGCCGCTGAGGCCAACGAGATCCACCGGCTCGTCCCGGCGCATCCGCCGGGACCCCTGCACGGTCTCGGGGGGAAGGTGCCGCACTGGTGAACGGGGCGGTGGTGTCCGGCATCCGGCCCGCGGCCAAGGACGGATTCCTGCTGGACGAAGTCCCCTGGGAGCACTTCCCGCGGGGAGATCACGTCCGGGAGGCCGTTCACCTGCTGCACACCGGCAACTCGCCCGCCCGCACGGGAGCGGGCGTCGTGGGCGGCATGTGCGCCGACGACATGCGGGCCGCCGCCGTGCTCGCCGTACCGTTCCTGATCCGGATCGCCGCCGACACCCGTCACCCGTACCGTACGGAGGCGCTCGCCCAAGTCTCCTCCCCGGCCCGCGCCCGCCACTTCGGCGTCGCCTCCCGCGGCGAGCTGCTGCTCCACCGCGGCCACATCCGGTACGACGACCTCGCCGACGACTACGACGACTACGGCGTCGAGGTGACCGGCTACCCGGCGGGCTGGTCGGCCGCTGCCGCGCGGGCCGCGATCAGCGCCGACACCGCCCTCCTGCAGCCCCTGCTCGACGGCCCCGACCGCATGACCCGCGCCGCCTTCCGTACCCGGCTCGCCGCCGAGCAGGACCCGATCGTCCGCGCGGGCCTGGTCCTCGCCGTCGCCGAAGCCACCCGCGCCCACCCCCACCCGCCGACCACCGCATGGCTGCGAGAACGGTGGCGGGACCGGACGCAGGCGCCCGAGGTCCGGCCGGCCGCCGCGATCGGCTGGCTCTGCCTCACCCGCGAACCCGCCCCCGACGACCTGCGCGCCGCCGTCGACCACCTCACCACGGAGGAACGCGCCCGGGCCATGGAAACCCTGCCCTGGATGGTCTCCGCCGGTGCAACCGGCGAGACGGGACTGCAGCGCTGCGTCCGCACCATGCTCCACGCCGAACGGCCCGAACCGAACGAAGACCCGTGGGCCCAGCCCCGCTGACAGCGACAGCGACAGCGACCACGCTAGAAGTAGCCGGCCCGGATGTGCTGCGTGAGGTTGTCATGGACCGCCCGCAGCCAGGGGCTGCGGACCTGCGGCAGCCGGGCCAGGGTGCGCCGGAAGGTTTCCGGGTCTGCTCGGAAGAGGCGGAGGGGGCGTGGCGCGGGTGGGTCGAAGTCGTCCCGGAGGACGCCGTCGGGGAGGACCCCCGACGTGGGGACGGGCGGGTCCTGTTCGGGGAAGGCCAGCCACAGCCACACCCCGAACGGCAGGGGCACCGGGTACCCCGCCGGGGCGGCCGGGGTCCAGACCTCTCCGGTCTGCGGATGGACCGGTACAAGGAGGATGTCGGCCTCCCCGTACGGAGCCGGTCGTCCCGGTCCGGCCAGGACGGCGCGCCGCGCGGGCGATCCCGCCGGCAGCAGGGCGTCGAGCGTGCGCCGGAACACCTCTGCGGCCAAACCGTCCGGGACCTCCACGGGACGGCCCTGCGAGGCGGCCAGCAGATGGGCCAGTGCCCGGCCGGCCGCCGCCTCCCACTGCGGGCTCCATGACCACCGGTGATGCGACCAGTGGCCCGCCCGCAGCCGCGACCCCCACTCGGCGAGCGGCTCGAACGGGGGCGTGCCTTCGCCATCCGCCATCAGCTCCGCCCAGGAAACCGGCACGGCGTCGGTGCCGTCGACGGGGAGGCGGCGTACGGCACTCGGGGCGAGCCACATCGCCTGCCAGAGCGAGCAGTCGTCGATCCGGCTCGCCACGGGCAGGGCGCACGCCGCGCAGGCCACGTTGGGACCGGCGGAACCGTCGAGGCCGCAGCAGTTGCCGCCGCCCCGGTTTTCCGGAATCAGTACGGTGCCGTGGGCGTCGCCGGGTGCGATGACGATCGCGCCGGGCGCACCGTCGGACAGGGCGTGGACCGGCGCGAGGACACCTCGGGCCGCTGCCTCGTCCGGATGGATGTCCTCCCACCTGCGCCACGGCGGCCCCCAGGGCTCCGATTCCACGGCGAAGGTGCCCGACTCCATGAGCACCGGGAGCTGGGTCCCGTTGCCGTACTTCTGATGGGCGTGGACCGGCAGGGCGACCTGGGACAGCGGGGCGGTCAGCTCGGCCCCGCACCCCGTACACACAAAAACGAACAAACGCACTCCACTTCGAGGACCGCCAGCCGCACCAGGAGCACCCCGCAGAGCCGCTGCGCGGGCCGGCACGGCCCAACAGGCAACCGGCCAATGATTGCGGGGGCGGCCGCGGTTGTCGCGTGGAATTCGCGCTGTCGCTATGCGCCGGGAGCCCGGTACCCGACCTGCCCCGCCTTGTTCAGGGCCTCCAGGGTCTCCTCGACTGTCAGCAGGACGGTCGTCTCGAACGAGCGGAGCGCGCCACCACGGCTGATCGCCAGCGCCACTGCGGCCATCGACACGTTGTCCGGGGCCTCCCACAGGTTGTAGCCGTCGTGGGTGCCGAAGGCGTACCAGAAGCCGTGGAGCCGCCCGCCGACGGACTCGATGTACGCCCGGGCCGCCTCGGCGCGGTCCTCGGGGTGGCCGGTCAGCCGCGCCCAGGTCTCCGGCGTATAGCTGAACCTCGACAGATACAGTGGCATCGCTGCTCCCTTTCGTCCCCCCGAAGGGTGCCCGCACCGAGGACTGAAACCGTCACGGCGCACCGCACGTCCCCCTGACGGGCGAGGCAGGCAACTCGCGAACGGAGCACGAAGACATGTCGACGGTCATACCAGTGCCCGACAACTGGGGTGATCGCTTCAGCAGTTGGGAAGAGCTGCGTCACGGCTACCACGCCGGGGACAGGGACGCGGCGGTGCGCGACTGCGCCCGTCGGCTCGACGCCACGGCGGCGGGGCCCGAGGACGGTCCCGTGCTGTACTGGACGCTGGGCCTGCTGATGCTCGCGCCCTACGTCGCCTTCGGCAACCCCGGTCCGGGCGTCGAGGACGAGGTCACCTCCGTACTGCGCCGGATCGCCCGCGGCGACGACGGCAGGGCGTGCCCGCACGGCTGGCATCCGTACGACGCCGACGCGGACGATGTGCTGGAGCACCTTCCCGCCTGCCTGGAGGTGCTGGGCTCCCCGCTGGACCGGGCGCTGAACGGGCTGCTGCCCGAGAACCTGCTTCCCGCGGCCTCCCTCGATGAACCGGAGGACGACGAGGCCGAGCCCGCGAACCTCTCCGGGCCCGAGATCCTCGACCGCTGGCAATGCCCGCGCACCGCACCGGGATTCGCCCGCGCGGCCCTCGACTACCTGGGCGCCACCGTCCACTGAGGGCGAGCGGGGACCCTCGGGCAGGGGTGGTCGGGCGGCTATCCGTGTGCCGCCCGGGTGGGCGAGGGCCGGGGAATGGTCCGGCGTCGGGACGGTGTTCTCCGGGAGTACGCCTTTCCGCCCTGTCAGTAGGAGGATGTCGTGGCCCTGTCCCGGACCGAGCGTGAGCAGTTCCTCGCCGAACCCCACATCGCCGCCCTCGCCGTGAGCGCGGGCGACGACCGCGCCCCGCTGACGGTACCGATCTGGTACGACTACTCCCCCGGCGGCGACATCTGGATCATGACCGGGCGGGACTCCCGCAAGGCCGAGCTGATCGCTGCCGCGGGCCGGTTCAGCCTGATGGTCGACCGTGTGGAGCCGACGGTCCGCTACGTGTCGGTCGAGGGACCGGTCGTCTCGGTCGAACCGGCCACCCGCGGGCAGCTGGAGTCGATCTCCGCCCGGTACCTGCCGGCCGACAAGGTGGACGGCTACGTCGACGACGCGTGGAAGAACCACGGCGAGCAGGTCGTGGTCCACATGCGGCCGTCCCGCTGGGTGAGCTCGGACCTCGGCCGGGTGTGATCCCGCAGACGCATGTGCGAGGGCTCCCGGCTGCCCGTCCGGGCGTGCGAAGCCCCAGGGCCGTGAGGCCGCACCGGCAGTGGGTTCATGGTTCCAAGTACAGGCCCAGGCCCGTGCCTGTGTGCGTACGAGGCCGGCTGGAAGTGCCGCCCCGGACGGACACAGGCCCACCTGGCCGCCGCGTCGGCGCCGCCCTCCGGCTGGAGGGGGTCAGACTCGGTCGAGCAGGGCCGCGCCGTCGAGAATGGCGAGTTCTCCGGGGGTGGCCTGGGACTTCCACTCGGGGGCGACGGTCGCGTACGTGGTCACGTCGTGCCAGCAGCCCTGGGTGTGGAAGAGCTGGCGGAGGGTGGCCTCGGGCCGGAGGCCGGCGGCGTGCATCACCTGCGGCATGAAGTGGTGGTCGCTGCGATGACCGGCCCAGATGCGGTGCAGACCCAGGTGCCCGAAGCCGTAGGCCATCAGCAGCCGGCCGGCCTCGTGGCCGTGTCCGCGTACGGGAGCTCCGGGAAGCAGGACCAGGCTGGTGAGCATCGCGTTGCTGCCGTAGTCCTCGACGAGGAGTCCCATGGTGCCGACGAGGACGTCGTCGTCCGGAGCGCAGACGGCGAGGGTGTACTTGCGGCGCGGGTGGGTGTGGGGCTGGGCCAGGGTTTGGGCGAAGGCGTCGTGGGCCTGGGCCGGGTCCATGCGGTCGATCCCGAGGTAGCGGGTGAGCACGCGGTGGGTGAGGATCCGTGCGAAGGCCTCGTGGTCCCCGGCGCGCAGCTCACGCAGCCGGAGGTGGTCGCCACGGAGTTCGGGGACTCGGTTCACCGGCCGGCTCCGTGCGGGGCGGGCACGGGGCGCGGGGCGGGGAGCAGGGCTTCGAGGTCGATGGAGTGGCGGCCGGAGGGCAGCGGTTCGCCGAGCAGGATGCGGCGGGCGGTGTCGGTGACGAGGGCCGCGCCGAGCATGACGCCGCTGGCGAGCTGCGGCCAGCTGGAGAGGGTACGGCCGACACGGGTGAGCGCGTCGGTCATGGCGGGGCTCAGGCGCCGCTCGTCGACGATGGTGAGGAGGAAGCGGATGGCCGCCTCCCGGTCGAGGCCTCGTACGTCGGCGGCGGTCGTGGCGCCGATGCGGCCGTGGAAGAGCGGGCGGTCCGGTTCGAGGTCGAAGCGCTCGATGTCGAGGAGGCCTCGGTCGTTGGTGTCCATGAGGACGGGGACGCGCCGACGGCGTGCCTGTTCGCGGGCGGCGACCTTGACCCAGGGCGTGTCGCACTCCTCGACCAGCAGGTCCAGGGCGCGGTCCCCGTCGCCGATGAAGTCCTCGACGGTCTCCTCGGTGACGCCGCCGCGGTGGATCTCGATGTCCAGGTAGGGGTCCAGTTCGAACATGCGCCGGGCGCACAGCACGCTCTTCTCCACGCCGAGTTCGTGCACCCCGGCCCGGAGCCGGTTGAGGTTGGACAGGCCGAGGCGGTCGAAGTCGGCGAGTCTGAAGGCTCCGCCGACGCCCTCCATGGCGCAGGTCAGCGCGGCGCTGCTGCCCACCGACAGTCCGATGACGCCCACCCGGCGGCGCAGCAGGTCCTGCTGCTGCCCGCGGGTGATCTTGTCGCGGTTGCGGTCGGTGCGGACCAGGCGGAACTGTGCTTCGGGCAGCAGGTGCACCAGGCGTCCGGACCACGGGTACCAGATCCAACGGCCGTATGCGGCGGGCCTGTCGCCCAGTTCGTCGGCGACCGCGTCGGCCGGCGACCTGCCGCCGAAGGGGTCCCGGGGCGCCAGGCAGCGCAGGAGTTCCTCCACCTGGTCCTCGATCCGGTCGTGGATCTCGCGCAGGAGGCCCGATTCCCGCAACGCGGTCAGGGTCGCGGCATCAGCCGGGCGTGCGAGGTCCAGTACGACCGGCCGAAACGATTCGCTCGCTTTGCGGGCGGAGGGCAGCACGAAGCGGTCCGGCGCGGGGCCGGACTCCATGGAGTGAGTCATGGCCAGGACGCTAGCAATGGGACGATCTTGAAGGACCGAGCGTCACCCGCGGGCGCACACTCGAATTGATCTTCTACAGAACGCGCCCCTTGCGCGCCGAGTGCGCCCCCTCCTCGCAGGACAGCTCGGCCAACTGCCGTACGACCGCCTTGGGGATCGCCGGGTTCGCGGCCGCGTCCTCGGCCGTGTCGGGGGCGCGGAGCAGGCGGATCAGGGTGGGCACGGGGAGCCGAGGATTGCCGAGGGCGGCTCGGCGCGTCCGCGGGGTGGAGTCGAGCAGGCGCAGGACGGTGGGGGGCGAGAGCCTCGGGTCGGCTGCGGCACGCTCCCGGACGCGCTCGTCCGGGTCGTCGGCCAGGCGCTCGGCGAGCCCGGGGGTGGACTCCGGGGATTCGAGGGCCAGTCGGCGCCGCAGCGGGTCCGGATCGTCGGCGAAGGACAGGAGCGCGTGGCGGGGGAAGTTCGGGTGGTTCAGATGGAGTAGGCCGCCGTGCCGCCCCAGCGCGACTTCCAGCAGCAACTCGGCGGGAGCGTCCTCGCAGCAGGAGGCGAGGTTGTAGGACACGTGGGTGTCCGGGTCGCGGGAGAGGCGGTCCACGACGTCCGGGGGCAGATGACGGGCTCGCGCGACACTGCGCCGGATGCCGATGCTCGCGGACCGTGCCAGGCGTCGCATCGCATCGGGATCGTCGTGGCACTCCTCGACCCAGCCCACGGCCCAGTAGGGGGTGTCCAAGGGCAGTCCCGCGCTGATCGACGCGCGCAGCGCTTCGGGGACGTCGGCTCGGACGGCAACCGCGGCGCGCACATGGGGGTCCTCGTCGTGGGCCAGCTCGGTGATCAGGTCGGCGTCCAGACGCTCGTTGTCGACCAGATTCTGGCGCAGTCCGCGCTCCCCGCTGCGGACCAGGTGCTCGGCGAGGTCGCGCCCGAGCAGCTGGACGGGCACCGCGCGCCACCGCTCCGCGGGAGTCAGGGCGTCGTACTCCGTCCGTGACATCGGACGGTCGAAGCCGGCGCGCCGACGGGCGGCCTCCCGGACCCGGGGCGAGGGGTCGTCGACCAGTGCGGACCGTCGGCCCGCGTCCAGATACGGCCAGGCGTATCCGCAGGCTTCCGCACGCACCTCCGGATCGGGATCTGCGGCCAAGGCCCGTGCCGGCTCCTGCGGAAGGCCACGGAACCACAGGGCCCGCAGACGGATGCGCGGATCCGGGTCGCGCGCCCAGCGCTCGAACCGGGGCTCGGGCACCTTCGGGCAGCGCCCGGTGGCCAGCCATTGGAAGCGCCCGCGGTCGGCACCGGTCTCACTGGCGATCAGTCTCGCCCACTGGTCGATGCTCATGCCTCTACGGGTCTCCGCGAGTCGCCCGCGCACCCTTCGGTCGGGATGCGCGATCACGGCGTCGACGACCTCGGTCGGCAGGTCCGCGATGACGGACGTGTCCACCACGTCCAGCAGCCGCACCAGCACGTCCGCCGACGCGATGTGCCGCAGTCCGCGCAGCCACGCCTGCCGCATCGAGGGCTGTGCGGCCAGGGCTTCGATCCCCTCGAACAGGCCGGCCCAGTCCCCTTCGGTTTCCCCCACGCCTCGCGTCGACATTCGAACAGGGTAGACGGGGCATGCGGAGGCCACGGTGGCACCGGGCCGGGTGTATGGACTGTGCCGTGACGGTGGACGCCGAAGCGCCGCGCACGCCGCCCACCGGCTGACGGCCATCGCGCGGGGTTCGCGGAAACCCGGTGCGTGGTGGGATGCGGAAGCACGTAAGGTCTCCCTGTTGATCAGGGGGAAAGGACATTGATGCAGGTCAGAACCAGACGCGGATTCCTCGGCACGGCCGCGGCCCTCGCCGTGGCGTCGTCCGTCGGCGCGTGCGAGGCGACCGGCCGGGGCGGCGGCCAGAAGAGCGAGGGCCACGATCCGCTCGACGTGTCGGCGAGCGCGAACCTGCCCGCGGCGCGGGAGTCCCTGGCCGCCGACGGCACCACGATCGTGATCGGGAACCCGACCGCCCCCCTCTCGGTACGGGTCTACGAGGACCTGAGCTGCCCCGCCTGCGCCGAGTTCGAGCTGGACGGCAACGGCCCCTACCTGAAACAGGCGGCCCGCAACGACGCGCTGCAGCTCCAGTTCACCCTGGGGTCCTTCCTCGGCCCGGGGTCGAAGTTCGCCGCGAACGCGCTGCGCGCCGCCGTGGACCACAACAAGTTCACCGAGTACCACGAGCTGCTCTACCGCCACCAGGCGAAGGTGCGCAAGGCCGGCGGCTTCACGCGGGACCGGCTGCTGGCCCTGGCCGTCAAGGTGCCGGGCCTGCGCGGCCCGGAGTTCGACGCGGCCGTGCTGGAGACGAAGCACCGGGAGTTCGTGGAGGCCGCGGACGAGGCGATGAGCAATTCGCCGGCCGAGGGAACCCCGACCATGGCGGTCAACGGCGCCCTGGTGCCGACCGACAGCCGCGGGCTCTACGACGACCGCGACCGCCTCTACCGCCACCTGCGCAAGGCGGCGGCCCGGGCGTAGGCCGAGCCGTGGAGTGACGGTGTGCCGCTCCTCCAGCTCTTCCCGCTCCTCCCCCGCCCCTGGCGGGGCTCGCGGAAGCCGTGCGCCAACTCATATGCACGCGCGCCCCGTTGGGAGCTCGGTTATCGTCCGATCCCGGACTGGCCTTCTGACACGGGGATGTGACGGGTGAGCGGGAAAGAGTTGCTGGCGCGGCGGTTCGAGGAGCACCGGCCCCACCTGCGGGCGGTGGCCTACCGGATGCTGGGCTCGCTCAGCGAGGCGGAGGACGCCGTGCAGGAGGCGTGGCTCAAGCTGAACCGCTCCGACGCCGACGCGGTGGAGAACCTGGGCGGCTGGCTGACCACCGTGGTCGGGCGGGTGTGCCTGGACATGCTGCGCTCGCGCACGACCCGGCGCGAGGATCCACTGCACGACCAGGACGGGCAGGTCCGGATTCCCGACCCGATCGTCAGCCGGGCGGACGGCCTCGACCCGGAGCAGGAGATCCTCCTGGCGGACTCGGTCGGCATCGCCCTGATGGTCGTTCTGGAGACGCTCGCACCCGCCGAGCGCCTGGCCTTCGTACTCCACGACCTGTTCGCGGTGCCCTTCGACGAGATCGCCCCGGTCCTCGGGCGCAGCCCGGCCGCGACACGGCAGCTCGCCAGCCGCGGCCGCCGCCGGGTGCAGGGCGTCGTACCCCCTCCGGATCCGGACCCGGCCCGACTGCGGGCGGTCGTCGACGCCTTCCTCGCCGCCTCGCGCGGCGGGGACTTCGACGCCCTGGTCGACGTCCTCGACCCCGAGGTCGTGGCGCGCTCGGACGGCGGTGCGCTGCGCCCCTCGCTGGTGCGCCGGGGCGCGGCCGAGGTCGCCTCGCAGGCGATCACCTTCGCCCGATTCGCCGAGGCCTCGCGTCCGGTGCTGGTCAACGGGCTTCCCGGCGTGGTCGCGCTGGCGGAGGGCCGCGCGATGTCGGTCATGGCGTTCACCGTCCGGGACGGCCGGATCGTCGCGCTCGACATCCTCACCGACCCCGAGCGCCTCGCCCGCATCGACCTGAGCGTCGTCGACGACTGACATCCGGCCCGGAACCGCCCTGCCGCCCCGCTCCTTTCAGGTGCGGGGCGGCTCCGGTCGCGCACGTCCTCCGGGCCGGTGCCCGCACATGGGCCGGAGGCGGGGACGGGTTTCGGCAACTGGCGGGCTCCGTACGGGAGCCGACGGGCCGCCGGGCGGAAGTCGAGGGGTGGGCCCTCACCGCTCGTGACGGAGGGAATTCGGCAGGTAGTAATTAGGTGAATTCCTGACTGAATTCCCGTCAATAAGCTTCCGCATCATATCTCGATTTGATAACAACCCACCCTCAAAGGACTGGACCTTTGGCGCGTGACGCGCGTAACTCGCCTTTGTCTATTGCGAGTTGAGTGTTCGTCAAATTATGCCGACAGGTAACGGAATGATTTCCTGGGCCACGCCCCCGTTTGTCCGAATTCTCCGCGGCATTCGTCTGGCAGGCTTCCGCGCACCCACTAGTCCGACAATGATTTGAGGTGCCCATGACAGGACGTCGCAGACGCCGGTCCACCGACCACCGCCGCAAACCCCGGCGGTTGATACTCGCCACCGCCGCCCTGGCAGCAGGAGCGGTGATCGCCGCGGGCGTTGCCTACTCCGGGCTCGGCGACGGTGCCCAGGCCGCCGGATCCGTCGAGGCCGCCGCCTCCGCTCCGGCCGCCGCCCCCGCCCGCGACCAGGAGCCGGAGCCCCTCTCCGCGGCGCCCTCCAACGAGAACGCGCGCGGCATGGTCTACGACGGCCTCCAGCCCGCGCCCAAGGGCGACCGCTGCGTCGGTGTCTACCGCACCGGGGACGGACACTGCACCCACGGACCCGACGCCCCGCCCAAGGGCGTCGACATCACGAAGGACATCCCGCCGGCCGTCAAGGAGAGTGCCCCGGCGGCCGATCCGGCGAAGCCCTCCGCCGACGACCCGGCCACCAAGGAAGGCGGCGGGCGTCCTCAGGACGCGCCCGCTGCCGACGCCGCGGCCACCAAGGACAGTGCGCCCCAGCCGGCCGCCGCCGAGGGCGGCCAGGCCGTCGCCGCGGGCCCGGCCGGCCAGACCGTCCAGTGCGAAGGCGACGGCAGCACCGGCAACCGCGTGCAGGTCGTGTACGTCCACGCCCCCGGCAAGGACCGCTACTCCGAGTACGTGGCCTCGTTCCGCAAGTGGGCGGCCGACGCCGACCTCATCTACTCGGCGAGCGCCAAGGAGACCGGCGGCGTACGGCACATCCGCTACGTCACCGCCGCCGACTGTACTCCGACCGTGCTCAACATCGAGCTCCCGGCCAACGCCCTCGCCGAGTTCAGCGCGACGAACAACGCGCTCGCCGCCAAGGGCCTCGACCGCCGCGACCGCAAGTACATGATCTTCGCCGACAGCCAGGTCTACTGCGGTATCGGCACCTTCGCGGGCGACGAGCGCCCCGGCCAGGCGAACCAGAGCAACTTCGGCCCGTCCTACGGACGCACGGACTCCGGCTGCTGGGGCGGTCACACCGCCGCGCACGAGCTCGGCCACAACCTGGGCGCCGTCAACAACAGCGCCCCGAACACCAGCCGCGGCGCGCACTGCACCGACGAGTACGACGTCATGTGCTACTCGGATACCCCGTACTACCCGCAGATGCGCAACATCTGCACCAACCAGGCGTCCGAGAACATCCTGGACTGCAACCACGACGACTACTTCCACACCAGTCCCAAGCCGGGGAGTTACCTGGCCACGCACTGGAACATCGCCGACAACCAGTTCCTGATGAAGAACAAGGGCGGTGGCGGCGGCACGGACCCCGGTCCCAACCCGGACCCGACGCCCACGAAGAAGCCCAGCCCGACGCCGACCAAGCAGCCCACGGGCGGACCGACCGCGACAGCGGCCCAGATCCAGTCCAACTCCGTCGTGGTGAGCTGGCCCAAGGTCGATGGCACCTCCTGGTACCAGGTCATGCTGAACGGCAAGCACCTGGCGTGGGTCCAGTCGCAGGTGCTGCGCATCTACAACCTCCAGCCCAACACCGAGTACAAGGTGACCGTTTCCGCCCGTGACGGCTCCGGCCGCGACAGCGGTCCCGGCAAGGCCGCGAGCTTCCGTACGACCGGTGCCGGCGGCGGGGCCACCACCCCGAACAGCCGCTACACGCTCGGCAACGGCAGCACCGGCATGGCGGCCGAGGTCTGGGGCGGCCGCACCGCCGACGGCACCGTGCTCGTCGGCGGCCGCGCCAACGGCTACGCCCAGCAGCAGTGGTACTTCGACGACGCGGGCAGCGGCCAGGTCCGCATCCGGTCCGCCGTCTCCGGCAAGTGCCTCCAGCCGGGCGGAGCACCCGCCCAGGGCATGTGGGTCTCGCAGCAGCCCTGCGACAAGAACAACGGCGCGCAGGCCTGGAAGCTGACGACCCGCGGTGGCGCGGTGACCGTCACGGATCCGAGCGGCGGCTTCGCCCTCACCGTCAGCAACCGCCCCTACTACGGGAACTGGCTGCTCGACCTCCAGCGTGCGGACGGCCGCGCGGCGCAGGCCTGGACCCTCCAGAAGTCCGGCTGAGCACTGCCGCCACGCCCGGAGGCCCAGGCGCTCCCACGCCCCGGCACCGGGACCACCCCGTGACGCCGTGATCCCACCCCCGGCGGACGGCCGCCCCCGTGCGGCCGTCCGCCGGTACCCCTCATCTCGACCGGAGCACCCCGACGATGCGCATACGAATCGTTCTCTCGGCCACCCTGACCGCACTCGGTCTCATGTTCCTGATCCCCGCTGCCGCCCATGCCCACGGAGACACCCTGAAGGTGGTGGTGACCGGGCAACGCGCCGGACACGTCACCACCGACATCACCTGGGAGAACGACGGCGACGCCATCGACGAGACCGTCGCCGCCACCGTGAACGCGGTCAGCGTCGACGGCACGCGCACGATGGGCCCCTGGCCCCTCGTGCGCGACCCGGCGGCGGCGCCCGCCGGCTGGACCACGGCCGAGACGCTGCCGCCCGGTTCGTGGAAGGTCACGGTCGAGGTGGGGTTCCCCGCACTCGGCAAGGGTGAACTCGAAGTCGGTGTGCCCGTGGTGGACCCGGCTCCGACCACCGGCGCGGGGACCACAGGTGCCGCGACCGGCGGAACTCCGGCCGTCTCGGCCCCGACTCCCGACGCCGCTTCGGCGTCCGGTTCCGGTTCCGGTTCTGCCGCGGCGACCGCCGCGGACGCTTCGTCCCCCGCTCCGGCACCCTCCGGGACTCGGGCGGCGTCCGGCGGCGACGGGGACGCCGTCTGGTGGACCACGGCGGGGGTGGCGGTCACCGCCCTGGCCGGAGCGGGCGTCGGCCTGCTGCTGCGCCGCCGCCGGATGCGCGGCGCGTGCAGGACGTCGTAGCCGGTCCTCGGCCGGTCGGGCCGGGCGGCACGAGCCGGCCCGGCCCCGAAGCAATCCCCTATGCCTTCGCTTCCCGGGCCGCGGCCGCCACGACCCGGGCGAGCCGGTCCGCTCCCTGCGGGGAGAGTCCGAGGAACAGGTTCGGCTCGATGAGCTCCAGTTCCATGACCACCGGCTCCCTGGCCCCGTCCAGCACCAGGTCCACCCGGGCGAACAGCGGCTCCCCCGGGCCGGGCGCCGCGGCCAGCGCCGCGCGCGCCGTACGGAGCTCCGCCTCGGTCGGGGCGTGGAGCTGCGCCCCGGGGTGCGCCACGCGGGAGTTGTCCATCTGCCCGGGCTCGGTCAGCAGGGCCTGCTTGCGAATCGCGTGGCTGAAGGTCCCGGCGAAGAAGACGAGGGCGCGTTCGCCCTCCTCCACCAGCGGCAGGTACGGCTGGACCATCGCGGTGCGGCCCTGCTCAAGCAGCATGCGGGCGTGCAGTAGGGCGTCGGCCGCACGGCCCGGTGCGTAGCGCGCGGTGTCCCGCGCACCCGCTGAGACGGAGGGCTTGACCACCACCCCGTGCGGGCCGTCGAAGTCCTCCTCGGCGCACTGTTCGCCCGGGGCGACGCAGCGGGTCGGCACCACGGGGACCCCGGCTCCGGCGAGGTCGAGCAGATAGCGCTTGTCGCTGTTCCAGCGCACCATCGGTGCCGGATTCAACAGGCGGGTCACGCGGGCCGTCGCATCGGCCCAGGCCAGGAATTCCTCAAGCCGTCCGACGTAGTCCCAGGTCGAGCGGATGACGGCCAGGTCGAAGCCGCCCCAGGGCCCCGGGGCAGCGTCCCAGGCCACCGGCTCCGCGGACAGGCCCGCCGCGCGCAGGGCATCCAGCAACAGCGGCAGATCGGTGTCCTGGCCGCGTCCGGTGTCGCTCGTCACGACCGCGACCCTCGCTGCACCCATGCGGCTCTCCCGTCCTCCCGCCCCGGGCCGGCCCCTGCGGCCGGACCCCCGCGGTCACTCTCGCACAGGCAGGTCCGCTCACCTCGGCAGCGACGTATGCGCCGGTGACGGGCGGGAACCCCGGCGGCGGATCATGCGTCGTAGCGTGCGGCATCGTGCTGCTGCTCGTCCCTGCGGGACGGGTCAGGACGGGACACGGACGGCGACGGGAACGGGTCCCGAACGAAAGGGGCAGGACTGTGGCCGAGCAGACGGGCGGCGGTGCGGCCGGCAGCGTGCACCGCCGTGCCCGGTGGCGGGCGACCGGGGGTGCGCGCGGGCGCGTTCTCACCCCACTCGCCCTGCTGACCGCCGCCGTGCTGATGTTCCACTCCGCCGTGCCCAACACGGTCGGCCGCCTCGGCAGCCTGGTGGAAGCCTTCCTGCCCTGGCTCGGCCTGGTGGTTGCGCTGCTGCTCACGGCGGCGCTGGTACGCCGGTCGGCCGTGGCCGTGGTGGCCCTCCTGCTGCCCGCCCTCGCATGGCTGGGCCAGTTCGGCGGGCTGCTCCTGCCCGCCGAACACGGCGCCCACCACCTCACGGTGGTCCAGCACAACGTCAGCGACGAGAACCCGGACCCGGCGGGCACCGCCTCCGCCCTGGCGGCCGCCGCACCTGAGCTCGTCGCCCTGGAGGAGGTGACCCCCTCCGCGCTGCCGGCCTACGCGGCGGCCCTTGAGTCGCGGTATCCGCACCACGCGGTCGAGGGCACGGTCGGGCTCTGGTCGAAGTACCCGCTGACCGGCGTCCGGCGCGTGGACATCAAACCCGCCGGGATCGGGGAGGGCTGGAGCCGCGGCATGCGGGCCGGGGTGAGCACCCCGGAGGGCGAGGTCGCGGTGTACGTCGCCCACCTGCCCTCGGTCCGCATCGGGCCGTCCGGCTTCGCCTCGCAGCTGCGGGACGAGAGCGCGCGTCTGCTGGGCGCGGCCGTCGCCGCCGAGCCGGTGGACCGGGTGGTCCTGCTCGGCGACCTGAACGGCACCGTGGACGACCGCGGTCTCGCTCCGTTGACGTCGCGGATGGCGGCGCCCCGGCGGGGGTTCGCCCTCAGCTGGCCCGCGGCTTTCCCGGTGTCGCGGATCGACCAGGTCCTGGCGCGCTCGGGCACCGTCGGCGGGATCCGGACGCTGCCCGCCACCGGCAGCGACCACCTGCCGGTGGCCGCCCGCATCACCTGGGGCGCCGCGGCCGGCTCATAGCCCGATGGCGATCTTGCCGCGCACCCGGCCGTCCCGGAGACGGCGGATGGCGTCGGGAACCTCGGCCAGCGGGTAGGTCCGGTCGACGGCGGGGGCCACCGAACCTGCCTCGATGAGCTCCGTGAGGGCTTCGAGGTCGCGGCGGCGCACCAGGGTGCCGAGCGGACGGAGCCGGTGGCCGACGAACGGCGACAGCAGGAGGGCGCCGAGCTGCCGCTGGTTGCCGCCGATCCAGTTCCCGCCTCCTTCGCCGCCGACGATGACGAGGATCCCGCGAGGGGTGAGGGCGCGGCGCAGCCGGGAGAGGGGCCGGTTGCCGGCGATGTCCAGGATGACGTCGTAGCGGCGGCTGCCGTCGACGGGGTCCTCCTGCGCGTAGTCGACGACCTCGTCGGCGCCGAGGGAGCGGACCAGGTCCGCCTTGGCCCCGCTGCACACCCCCGTGACGTGGGCCCCGTAGGCCTTGGCCACCTGCACGGCGAAGCTGCCCACGCCGCCCGAGGCGCCGAGGACCAGCACCCGCTGACCCGCCGTGACCTGGCCGCTGTCCCGTACGGCATTGAGCGCCGTGCACCCGGAGACGGGTACGGTCGCGGCCTCTTCGAAACCGATGCCGCGCGGCTTGGGCGCGAGGGTGCCCTCCTTGGCGCGGGCGTACTCGGCGAAGGAACCGTGGCAGTTGCCGTACACCTCGTCGCCCGGCCGGAAGCGGCTGACGTCCTGGCCGACCGCCTCCACCACCCCCGCGACGTCCATGCCGCGGACCCGCGTGCGGGGTCTGCGCAGGCCGGTCACGGCCCGGACCGCGTAGGGCATGCCCGCCATCAGGTGCCAGACACCCTGGTCGACGGCGGCCGCGCGCACCCGTATGAGCACCTCGCCCCGACCCGGCACGGGCCGGTCCACTTCTTCGATCCGCAGGACCTCGGGCGGTCCGTAGACATCCTGGACGATGGCCTTCATGCGTCGTCTCCTTCGGGGACGTTGTACTGGAACACGGAGTCGAGGGGCACCGAGAAGACGCGGGCGATCTCGAACGCCTTCTCCAACGAGGGCGAGTAGCGGCCCTGTTCGATGGCAATGACGGTCTGGCGCGTCACACCGATCCGGCGGGCCAGCTCGGCCTGCGTCATCTCGCCGTGGGTGAAGCGCAGGGTCCGGATGCTGTTGGTCACCCGGGTGGGCCTCACCACGGGTGGAAGCCGAGCCGGTAGGAGACGATCTTCGCCGTGGACGCGAGCAGCGCCGACAGGACGAACCCCAGGTAAATGGCGTTGGCGATCCAGAACTGGTCGGCCTCCGCCATCGCCAGCACAAGTCCCGCGACGGCGCCGATCACCACGAACGACTGCCCGATGTGGTCACCGAACCGGTGGATCTCCCGGTCCCGCTGGTCCTTGACCCTGCCTTCCTCGGGCGAGAGGAGGGAGACCGTGATGTGGAGTGCGATCGAGGCGGCGATCGCCGCGCCGACCGTCCACAGCAGCGCCGCTGCGTACGGCTGCTGGGCCAGCGGCCCGCCGTCCGAGCGCCCGAGGACGACGGCCAAATACGTCCCGTACGACAGCACCGCGACCACGATCATGATCCACGCGCGTTTCTCCTCGACCGCCACGCCCACTCCCCATGTAAAGAAAACCTGACACTCGAAGTGTCAAGCAGGCAGTACATGGTGTCAATGTTTCTTTACTTCCCCGCGGTCGGCGGCGCGGGGTCCGCGGGCTCGTCGAGGAGCTCGGGCCCGTTGTTGCGCACGTTGTTGACCGCCGTCGACACGGCGCGGACGTCCAGCCGGCCGCCCCCGGGGGCGGCGAGCAGGGCGCGCAGTTCGTCCGCGTCCTGGTGGGACGGGTCGAGCCAGGCCTCGTAGTCGGCCGGGGCGAGCGCGAGCGGCATGCGGGGGTGGACGCGGCCGGCCGCGTCGGTCGCCTCGGTGGTGATGATCGTGCAGGTCGCCCACCACGCCGCCGGATCGTCGTCGTCGGCGACCCCGGGGTCGCGCCAGAACTCGTAGAGGCCCGCCATCGCCATCACGGCGCCGTCCTCGGGGCGGATGAAGTACGGCTGCTTGTACGCCTTCACCCCGGCGGAGGCGGGGACGGCCTGCCACTCGTAGAACCCGTCCGCCGGCAGCAGGCAGCGGCGCTTGGCGAAGGCACGCCGGTACGCGGGCTTCTCGTGCACCGTCTCCACCCGCGCGTTGATCATCTTCGCGCCGCCGGACGTGCTCTTCGACCACGACGGCACCAGACCCCACCGCAGGGGCCGCAGCCTGCGCTCCAGCAGCCCGCTCTCCCGGTCGGCACGCTCCAGCACCGCCCAGACCGCGTCGGTGGGGGCGACGTTCCAGCTGGGCTCCAGAGCGTCCCCCGGGGCGGGGGGCGCGGCCTGGAACAGGCCGGAGAGGTCCTCGGGACCACGGGTGGAGACGTATCGGCCGCACATGCCGTCCACAGTGCCACCTGCCGACGCCTTCGGCCGGTTGCGCCGCGAACCGGGGCCGTGCGGGGGTGGGAACGCGCGCTGCGCGGGTGGCCGAGCGGGCGCTACGCGGGCGGCCGAGCGGCTGAGTCGTCCGGATGCCGCACCTGGTGGACGCGCAGCGCGAGCTGGAGTTCCAGGGCCCGTTCCGGCCGCTGCCAGTCGCGGCCGAGGAGACGGCCTATCCGGTCCAGGCGCTGCACCACCGTATTGACGTGCACATGGAGGGTCTCGGCAGCCCTCGACTGGCTCGTGCCCTCGTCGAAGTAGGTCCGGAGGGTGTGGACGAGTTCGGTGCCGCGCCTCGCGTCGTAGTCGAGCACGGGGCCCAGGGTCCGGCGCACGTAGCCGATGAGGTCCGTATGGTCGCCGAGCAGGACGCCGAGGAACCCCAGGTCGCCGAGGGCGGCCCCGGTGCCCTCCCGGCCCAGCGCGCGCAGGGCCGTCCGGCAGCGGAGGGCTTCGGCATGGGCGTCGGGGAACCGTCCCGGACCGGTGACCGGCCCGGCGGCGCCGACCGTGACGGGGCCGGCGAGCGCCTGGCCCAGCTCGTCCGCGAGGCCCGCGGCGGCGCCGCCGGGGCTGCCGGGGCTGCCGGGGCTGCCGCCGGAGCCGGGGCGCTCAGCGGGGAGGACCAGGACCACGTCGTCGTGGTGCAGCCCCGCCAGGCCCTTGCGGCAGTGCGCGACGCGGGCGCCGGCCGCCAGCAGGCGCTGCCGGGGTGCGGTGGCGGAGTGCAGGACGAACACCGCGTGCGGATGGTCCAGGTTCACGCCGACCCGGCGGGCGCGGGCCGGCAGGCTCGCCGGGTCGGCGGCACCGGTGAGGAGGTCGCCGAGGAGTTCGCCCCGTACTCGGTCCTCGGCCTCGGCGACCGACCGGCGCTGGAGCAGCAGCAGGGCCGTGACGACTCCGGCGCGCTCGAAGAGCCGGCGGTCGGCGTCGCCGAGGTCGGGCCGGCCGGTCAACGCGATGCTGCCGAGCAGCTCGGAGCCCGCGAGGACGGCGCACACCCAGGTGCCGTCGGCCGACACGGCGCGCCCTCCGGTCCGAGAGGCGGCGACAGCCCGGGCGGACGGCCGTCCGGAATCGTTGCCGGACCGGGCGAGTTCGGTGCCGTCGGCATCGTGGATCAGGGTGCCGCCCTGCAGGACGGTGCCGATGGCGGTGGCGACGTCGGTGATGTCCGCGCCGCGCAGCACCAGGTCGGTCAGCCTGTCGTGGGCCTCCTCGGCCCGCCGCATGGCGTCGCTGTGCGCCTCGATGGTCCGCGACGCCTCGTTGAGGTCGACGAGTGCGCTGCGGGTCTCGTCGAGCAGGCGGGCGCTGTCGATGGCGATGGCGGCGTGGTCGGCGAGGGAGGACAGGAGGGCCACCTCGTCGGGTGGGAAGGCGCGGGCGGTCCGGTCCGCCGCGTACAGGACGCCGATCACCCGGGTGCCCAGGCGCAGCGGTACGCCCAGGATGGCCCGCAGCCCCTCTTCCGTGACGGCGCCGTCGATCGTCGTGGTGTGCCGGAAGCGCTGGTCGTCGCGGTAGTCGCCGGTGGAGTAGGGCCGGGCCGTCTCCGCGACCAGACCGCCGAGGCCCTCCCCCATGCCGAGGCGGACCTGCTGGAACGCGGCGGAGACCGAGCCGTCGGTGACCCGCATGTAGGTGTCGCCCGCCTCGTCGTCGTTGAGGGACAGGTACGTCACGTCGGTGCCGAGGAGCAGTTTGGCGCGGCGGACGATCGCCTTCAGTACGGCGTCCAGGTCCCTGAGCCGGGCCAGGTCGCCGGCGGTGTCGAAGAGCGCGGCGAGTTCGGCTTCGCGGCGGCGGTGCTGGCCGAGCGTGCGGCGGATGCGGAGCGCGACCCGGGTGGCATCCGCCACCACGGCCGCATCGGGTTCGTCGAGGTGGGGGCCGCCGGCCGGTGCGGCCGGCGGCGCGAACTGCTCGGCCGGGGCGCCCTGGTCGAGCAGGTCCAGCAGATGGCGCAGGTGCCGCAGCGCGGTCCAGGACTCCCCTGCGCCCGCCACTGCCCCTTCCCCCGCGCCCGTGCCGGTGCCGGTGCTCGCGGTGTTTCCGGTGGTGGGCATCGGGCGCTCTCCGTCGTGGTGGTGGACCGGTCCGGACCGGGCGCCGGTGACGGCGGTGCCCGGCCGGAGCCTGTTCCGGTTCAGTTGTCGGCCGGCACCGGTTCGTGCCCGGGCGTGCGCGGGGCGGGAACCGTGCCGCCCGCCGGGGCGTGTTCGCGGGTCAGGCTACGCCCGCGGGTCTCCTGGGCGACCAGGACGGTCAGCGTGGTGACCGCTGCCGCAGCGCCCAGGTAGATCGAGACGGGTACGGAGGAGTCGTAGTCGTTCAGCAGGGCCACGGCGACGATCGGCGCGAGGGCGCCGCCGATGACGGAGGCGAGCTGGGAGCCCATCGAGGCACCGGAGTAGCGGACCTCGGTGGCGAACATCTCGGAGATGAAGGCGGCCTGCGGTCCGTACATCGCGCCGTGCAGGAGCAGCCCGACGGTCACGGCGGTGACGATCACGGGGAAGGACTTGGAGTCCAGCAGGGCGAAGAACGCGAACGCCCAGCCGATCATGCCGACCGAGCCGATGAGGGTGACGGCGCGGCGGCCGACACGGTCGGAGAGCGCTCCCCACGCCGGGATGGCCGCGAAGTGGACGGCGGAGCCGATCAGGACGGCGTTCAGGCCGTCGCTATTGGGGAGGCCGAGGTGGCTGGTGACGTAGACGAGGAGGAAGGCGGTGATGACGTAGTAGGAGATGTTCTCGCCGAGGCGGGTGCCGATCGCGGTCAGGACGCCGCGCCAGTTCGTACGGAACACCTCCGTCACGGGCGGCTTCGCCGCGACCCCGGCGGCGGCCCGCTGCGCGGCCTTGGCCTGCGCCTCCAGGAAGACCGGGGACTCGGAGACGGATATCCGGATCCACAGGCCGAGCATCACGAGCACGCCGGAGAGCAGGAACGGGATGCGCCAGCCCCAGGCGAGGAACGCCTCGTCGGACTGCACGGCGGCGAGGAGCGCGAGCACACCGGTGGCCAGCAGGTTCCCGCCGGGCGCCCCCGCCTGGGGCCAGGACGCCCAGAACCCGCGGTTCTCGTCGTCGCCGTGCTCGGAGACGAGCAGCACCGCACCGCCCCACTCGCCGCCGAGCGCGAACCCCTGGACCAGCCGCAGGAGGGTGAGGAGCACGGGCGCGCCGACGCCGACGCTCGCGTGGGTGGGCAGCAGACCCATGGCGAAGGTGGCGCCGCCCATCAGGAGCAGGCTGAGGACGAGGAGTCGCTTGCGGCCGATCCTGTCGCCGTAGTGGCCGAAGACGAGGCCGCCGAGGGGGCGGGCGGCGAAGCCGATCGCGTAGGTGAGGAAGGCGAGGAGGGTGCCGACCAGCGGTTCGCTGTCGGGGAAGAACAGCTCGTTGAAGACCAGCGCGGCGGCGGAGCCGTAGAGGAAGAAGTCGTACCACTCGATGGTGGTGCCGATCAGGCTCGCTGCGACGATTCTCCGGATGCCGGATGGGGCCGGTGCGGCGGCCGGGGCTGGGGAGGTCATGTGCACCACTTCCGGGGGTCTACGGGGACGTTCGATGTGGCCACACCCTAGGAACACTCCGGTCAGCCGCGTATGTGGCTGACCACCACAGTCGGCCGACCCGACACCGTCGGCGCCACCACACCGCCCTCGGTCCACCGCCCGCTGGGCCGAGACCGGCGGATCTGATCACGGGCGGCGGTCACGCATCCTGCCGACTGCGGCCAGGGTGCGCAGCGCCGCGGCTTTGAGGTGCGGCCGCTCGCGCACGAAACCCCGTGCGGCGCGCGGCGGTTCGTGGCTGAGCCAGTACAGGGCCGCCCCGGCTCCGGCCCGGAGCACGGCGCCCTCGTGCACGATCAACTCGCGTGTCTTGAGGGAGTCCTTGTAGGGGGCGTCTCCCCTGCCGAGATCGAGCATGTCGATCCCGGCGGCGGCGGCCGCCTCGATCATCCGGAGGTACAGGACGCGTCCGGGACTGAACGTGGCGAAGTCCCGGTCGTAGGCGGGGAACCAGCACGACAGCACGGTGCGCGAGCGCAGCCCGAAGTGGGCGGCGACGGGCCGACCGCCCGCGTACAGGACCGACAGCAGGCCCGAGCAGGACGGTGTCCGCGTCGTGGCGAGGGTCGTCACCAGGTTGTTGATCCAGTGCTGGGCGAACCGGTCGCGCCGACCGGTTCGGCGGTACTGGGCGGACTTCCAGGCCATCAGCGTCCGCAGCACCGCCGGACTGCGCTCGTCGAACTCGAAGCGCAGTGGCCCGGCCTGCCGGGCCAGGCGGCGTTCCTGTGCCCGGGTCGCCTTCAGGAAGGTGCGGGATCCGGCCCGGAGCTGGATCTCGTAGTCGGCGTATCCGTCCGTGAGGTCGATGACGGGCGAGGCGAACCGCCCTGTGATGAACGGCAGGAACAGGTCCTGGCCGCTTTCGAGGTGGTTGAACTCCCAGACGGACAGGGAGCCGGCACGCAGCAGATCGTGCGGCTCCACGACCGCACCGGGGCGCAGGACGGCCCCCTGACAGTCGGACACGCCCAGGCCGATGGCACGGCCGCGGCCCCACCGGCCGCGCTCGAAGGGAAAGAAGCCGGCCGTCTCGCCGTCCTGGCGCACGACCGCGACCCTGGCACCCGGCCGGACACGGCCGACGGCCCGGCAGAACTCCGGGCTCATGAAGGGGTTGGCCTGCGGCGCCGTAGTGGCCCGCAGTTCGCTCCACAGCTCAAGGTCGGCCGGGGTCAGCTCGGCGGGGCGAATCACGTCGATGCGTTGAAAGGTCACTACGGCTCCTGATACGTCGGAAAGATCACCGGGTCCCGACCGGCCGCCCGCACACGAGGAGTGCGCTGCGGCCGCGCCGGGGCGCCCCACTCTCGGCCTCGGCCGCGGTCGGAATGGGTGTGCAAGGGCGCCCTGCGGTGTTAAACGACTGTCGGAGTATCAGGCAGCGGCGGGGGCACAGCCGCGTCCGGAAAAGCACCCCTGCGATGCGCTGCACTCCGGAGCCGCGAGGGCGCGCGGCGGTCTGCCGCCCTCACCGGCCGCCCGGCGGCAGCGCCCGTCCCGGCTCCGCGGCCCCGGCCCGGCCCGGCCGGCAATGCCCCCACCAGCGGGAGCTGACGCACTGTCCGCACCCTTACCCGTTCCGCCGCCGGTGCCTATATTCGTCCCATGGCCACTCGTGACCCGGACCCGCTGGCGGGAGTTGCGGCGGCGACAGCAGCCGGCGCGCGGCTGGTGTTCGTACCAAGTCGCCTGCGCGAGCTGGGTGTCGCGCTCGGCTCGAGCGTCCTGGTCCCGTTGTGGATCGCGGCCCCCCTCCTTCTGGCGTTCCTGTTCGTCGTCCTGCTCACGGACTCCGCGGTCGCCTGGGCCCTCTTCTGGATCGTCCTCGGGCTGACGGTCCTGGCCGTGGCCGGTCTCATGGTGGGCATGATGTGGGTGGTGCCCGCCACGATGGTCCGCTGGATCGAATTCCGCCCGCACGAACACGCGACGCACCTCGTCATCGCGCGTTTCCTGCGGTCGTCGACCGTCGCCGCGGCCGACCTGGAGCGCATCGTCGTCGTCGAGCGGTTCAGGCTGGGGCAACGAAAGTCGATCAAAGTCGTACTGCAGACGGGACGCGGAGGGGAGACTGCCTGCGAGCCGGCCTTCCGCGCCCCGGTGTCCCTGGCCCGCACAGAGGACCTGCTCGCCTGGCTGACCGGCCGACTCGGCTCAGCCCGAGCAGCGGTCGAGTACCGGAAGGAGACCGACCAGAACTTCTCCTGCCCGGAGGAGTGGTGGACACCGTCGGCGCTTGCTGCCCTGTGGCAGGTGCCCGTCAGCGCAGTGCACGGACTGGCCGACCGCCACGGCATCCGCACCTACCGGTACACACCGCGGGGCACTGCGACGGACACGGTGACGGCCTACCACCCGGGACGGGCGCACGAAGTCGCCGAGCAGCTCCACCGGGAACGCACCCTCCGCCCGGAGGCCGGCGGCGCGGATGCCGCTCCCGGCGCTTGAGCAGACGCAGACGCAGTGCTCACGGGATGCTGGTGAGCGGCCAGGGGTTCGGCCCCGCGCGCCGGACCGCGGCCCGTATGTGGACCATGGCCAGGACGGCGCTCATGTGGGTCTTGCCCTCGGTGTGGCGGACGTGGTCCTTGCAGAACCAGACGGCGTTCTCGGGATGCCCCTCGTGATCGAGCGGTGGCGCTGTCGGACGGAAGCGCACGAGCGTGAAGGTCTCGTAGGCGAAATCTCTGTCGGATGCGTGGCAGACCGCACAGAACGGGGGCATCACCGCTGCTCAACTCCACTCCACGAAAACGATCACGGTCGCAAGACTATGCCCAGGCGCGTTCCCGGACCGCATGGGAGGCCCGGCATTCGACCGGGCGTGGTGGATCTCGGCCAATCGGCGTTCGCCGGTGTGACCCGTAGCGGACAGCGGCTGGGGCAACGTCCCTTTGTCCCCTGCGGGCGGCGTGGAGTGTTCACCGCTTCCACGGAGGAACCGAAACGAGACGCGGCCCCTTTCGCAGCGGAACAGGACCGTATTTGAACCGATATGGTCTCGCCCGCCGCGTCCGGAAGGAAGACACGGGCCCAAGCAGGGGTGTTGTCACCCCAGTCGTGCAAGTCGCCCCTGCCGCATCCTTCCCGGGCCGCGGACCACGGACCACGGACCGACGAACAAGGAATGAGCGCACGGATGAAGACGACGATCCAGTCGGCACTGGGCACCACACTGCTGCTCCTGGCCGCCATGACGGCCACCACCGGCTCTGCCGCCGCCCAGGGGGCGGAGGCCGGTGCCCCGGCCGCGGAGCGGGCTCGGGTGGCAGGGCAGTGGACCGAGTCCGTCGACAGGAACCGCCCGGGAATCACCCTCTACACCGAGAAGCTGACCTTCACCGCGGACGGCCGTTTCGAGCAGATCAGCAACGTGATCTGCAATCTGGACAACTGCCCCGCGTTCAAGATCGGCGTCAACACGGGCACCTACCGTATGTCGGGGAGGACCATCCACCTCGACGGCAACCTCTCGGACCTCCACGGCACCGTCCGGAGCAGCAACACCCTCGTCCTCGACCAGCGCGTTCTCCACCGCACGGCTGCCGACACCGCGCAGTAGCCGCAGCCCAGAACGTCAACCCCGGCCCTGCGTGCCGACGTGGCGGGCGGCGGCTTCCCCCGCCGCCGGTCACCCGGCTTCCCGACCGTGGACACGCCCTCACCCTTGCCGCGCCACGGCGCACACGAGAGCCACCGCGGCGAGCGCGTCCGCGTCGACAGTCAGTCGAATGCGCCTCGGGCCCTTGGACGCGGACCGCTTCGCGGGAGGAAGGCGGACGGGCCCGGACGGGCCCTCACAGATCGTCCGCGTCACGATCCGGACGACGTACACAGGCGAAGGGGCCGGGTACGGGAGGTCGTCACAAGTGTCGGCCGTCCACCGGGGCCTGCATGCGGGAAGCTCGCCCGCCTCGCCCGCGGGACGCCGCCGTGGAGGCTGACCTCCGTTTCGCTCATGACGGATCCCCCATCCCCCGGAAACACCGCGTGCTTCACGGGCGGTCTTCCACTGGCCCGAGCACGGCCCCCAGGTCCGCCTGCGCGGGCCGGAGAGGCCGGGGTCCGCGCAGGACAACGCGGAGGACTTCCTCGCCCGGTCATGCACGGCCCGCGCCGAGGCGTTGCCGGCCTGCCAGAGCCAGTACCTCGCGGGCACGTCCGAACGCGACCGAGCCCTGGGGAAGACTCTGACCATGGTCGAACAGGATCCCTCCCTCGTCGACTCCGCCTGGACGCTCTACACCCTGGATCCGGTGGGGGTGGAGTTCTGGCAGGCGGCGAAGACCCGCGTCCACACCCGACTGCGCTACGAGCAGGGCCACAACGGCTGGGAACGCATCCTTCTCTGGTCCTGAGCCCGCCGCCCACCCTTTCGACCCGTGCCCCGCGGCACAACCGCGGGCGGCGCGGGCCCATCCCCCTGGCTCCCGGTATCCCGGCGGCCGCCGACTGTACGCCGAACTCGTGGCTCTCGCCGGCAAGGCGGGCTGGAGCCTCGGCCGCTGGCACGCCGGCCACCTGGCGGGCGAGGCTCCTGGTGGGAGTGGCGCTGCCCCGTCCAGAGGTCGGCCATGTTGCGGTAGCCGCGTTCCTCCCAGAATCCGCGCCGGTCCTGGGTCATGTACTCGATCCCGCGCAGCCACTTCGGGCCCTTGTAGCCGGAGAGGTGGGGAACGACCGGCCGCAGCGGGAAGCCGTGCTCGGCGGTCAGCGGCTCCCCGGCCGCGCTCACGAGCGGCATCGATCCCCGAATGTGGGGCACCTGCGAAGCAACAGAGCACGCGCTCTCGAAGAGCCGACCTACCGGACCAGCCTCAGCAGTCGCAGAGCGAGGGCCGCTCCAGGGTCCCCGCCCGGGCGGGCATCGCAGGACGGGAGTCCAACCCTGGGCCGGCACCAGCCGGTCGTCCGGCGAAGCGAACGGAGTGATGCACATGCGAACCGCAGCGGCAAGGATCATGGGCGCGGCCACCCTCGGCTACGGCATGGCGGTCGCCTGGCGTCCCGCGGTGTTGGCACGGCCCTGCGGCCTGTCCGCCGAGGGCTCCTCCGCGCTCCTGATCAGGGCGCTGGGCGTGCGCGACGCGGCCCTGGGCGCCGCGATGGTGCTGGCCCCCGCCGGCACGGCGCTCCGTACCGCCGTCCTGTGCCGGGTCGCGGCCGACGCGGGGGACGCCCTCCTCTTCGGCACCTTCCTGGCCCGCAGCTCGGAGCGCGCCAAGGCCGCCTCGGTCGCTCTGGTGTGGGGGGCGCTGTGCGGTTGGACGCTGACCGGCGACGGGCGCTCCTCCGCGCCTCTCGTACACGACGCGGCGAACGTCGCGGCCCGGGCAGCCCAGTCCGCCACCCGTGCGGAGCTCTGACGAGGGGCGTTCCACGAGCGGCGCCGTGCGGGTCGCCGCCCACGTCTGCCGTATCGCCGTTCCTCGCCCCGCGGGCAAGCGGGCCGGGCTGTGTGGCTCAGCAGGACGGTCCGTTCGGTGTGTGCCCTGCGCAAGGCGGGGCAGGCGCGCCGGGGCGGGGCAGCGATGGAGTGCCCATCCCGAAGCCGCCCGACACCGAGCGCCGGGCCCGGGCCCCGCAGTCCCACCCATCGAGGAGGCTGAGCATGTCGCAGGTCAAGGAGTCCATCGAGGTCGACGTCCCGGTCCGCACCGCGTACGACCAGTGGACACAGTTCGAATCGTTCCCGCAGTTCATGGACGGAGTCGAGCGGATCGAGCAACGCACCGACACCCTCACGCACTGGGTGACGAAGATCGCCGGTGTGGAGCGCGAGTTCGATGCGGAGATCACCGAGCAGATCCCCGACACCAAGGTCGCCTGGGTCTCCGTCGGCAGCGACACCGAGCAGTCGGGCCTGGTGACCTTCCAGCCCATCGACCCGTCCCATACACAGGTCACGCTGATGATGGACTTCGACCCCGAGGGGATGGCGGAGAACATCGGCGACAAGCTCGGCTTCGTCGACCGGCAGGTCAAGGGCGACCTGAAGCGCTTCAAGCACTTCATCGAGGACCGCGGCTCCGCCACCGGCGGCTGGCGCGGCCAGGTCTGACATCCGATGCGACGGGTGGGGGCACCAGCGTTCGCTGGTGCCCCCACCCGTCGGGGCGCGCGGCCGTAACCGGCAGGCCTGCGGTTCCTGGGTGGCGTGCCCTAGAAGACACCCCCGCGCTCTCCCGCCTTGCGGCCGCGCTCGCCGGGAGGCGCCGCGGGGGTCTCCCCGTAGGTGTAGGCGCTACGGATGTGCCCGTCGACGGCGTGGACGATCACTTGCGCGGGCTGGTGCTGCTGGGCGTGACGGCGCGCGGAGTCGATCGCGTCCTTCTGCGTCCGGTGCGGCTCGTGGAGCAGTCGGCGTCCTTCCCTGCCCTCGACCTGCCACCGCACGCCCGCAGCCGCCGCCCGCTCCCCGGAGGGTGACACATGGTAGACGGTCTGTTTTGCTGTCATGATCATGCTTCTAGCAGCCAGGCAGACTGCCGGTGAAGGCACACCCTCGGGATGCGGCGCGCAGGCCGCCGGGTCCGGCTGGTGACGCCATCGCCCCGGGGTCCGCAGCGCCGGCGTTCACCGCCGCGTGCCCGCGCCGTACCTGTCACTCCTACATGGGGTCCATGGTGGCGCTCTCCGCGCCGCCGACCTCCTCACACTTCGCGCGCAGGTGGACGGCCTTCTCCATGAGGCGCTCCCGCTCCCCCTGATCGGCGGCCCGCTGCGCCCGCAGCTCCAACTGCTCGGCCTTCTGCCGCATGGCCCCGGCCGCCTCGTTCCGCTGCTCGTCACCGCTCATGTCCGTCTCCTTCAGCGCTCGTACCGGTCAACGCCCCCGGGCGGCGGGCCGCCCGCCTTCCTCCTGACGCGTCTACCCCCGTCCCCACCGTTCTGACACGGGCACGGACACGATGACCCCGCCCCTCGCCGGCACGCGACGAGGGGCCCGGAGGTCGATCTGCCCGCGAGGTATGGCACGGCCGGGGCGGGGAAGGCGCCAGGGCGTACCTCCCGTACCCGGACATGGAGGGCGATCGTGGCTGCACGTACACGCAATCCCCTGCAACAGCGGCAGGCCGCCCCGGCCGCCGCCGGCCAGGTCCGCTCACGCGTCGCGCTCCGCGTGAACGGGCGGGCCCACGTCCTCGACCTGGACAACCGTGTCACCCTCCTCGATGCCCTACGGGAGCAGCTCGACCTGACCGGTTCGAAGAAGGGATGCGACCACGGGCAGTGCGGAGCCTGCACCGTCCTCGTCGACGGCAGGCGCGCCAACAGCTGCCTGCTGCTGGCCGTGACCCTGGACGAATGTGAGATCACCACCGTCGAGGGGCTCGCCGCCCCCGACGGCGCCCTCTCCCCCCTCCAGCAGGCCTTCCTCGACCACGACGCCTTCCAGTGCGGCTACTGCACTCCGGGCCAGCTCTGCTCCGCCGTGGGAGTGCTGCGGGAAGCCGCCGCCGGACACCCGTCGCACGTGACCGGCGCGGCCACCGCGGCCGACACCTCCCGCCCGGTCGTCCTGAGCGCCGAGGAGATCGGGGAGCGGCTCAGCGGCAACCTCTGCCGCTGCGGCGCCTACAACGGGATCGCCGACGCCGTAGCGGCCTGCGCCGACGCCGAGGCCGCCGAGGCCGCCCAAGCCGCCGACCGGGCCGAACCCCCGCCCCCGCCTGCGTCCCCGACCCCGGACGTGATCGCGTGAAGCCCTTCGCCTACGTACGGGCCGCCACCCTCCAGGAAGCGGCGGCCGCCTACGCAAGCCACCCCGGCTCCCGCTACATCGGCGGAGGCACCAACCTGGTCGACCTCATGAAGCACGGCGTGGAGACCCCCGAGACCCTCATCGACCTCACCCGCCTGCCCCTCCACGACATCGAGGAGCTGGACACGGGATCACTCCGGGTCGGAGCCGGCGCGTCCAACACCGACCTGGCCGTGCACCCCCTGGTCCGGAGCCGCTACCCCGCCCTGTCCCAGGCCCTCCTGGCCGGCGCGTCCGGACAGCTGCGCAATGTCGCCACCACCGGCGGCAACCTGCTCCAGCGCACCCGTTGCCCGTACTTCCAGGACGTCTCCAAGCCCTGCAACAAGCGGGAGCCCGGTAGCGGTTGCGCGGCCCGCGACGGAGTGCACCGCGACCACGCCGTCCTCGGACACTCCGCGCACTGCATCGCCACCCACCCCTCGGACATGGCGGTGGCCCTCGCCGCCCTGGACGCCGAGATCGAGCTCTACGACGGCGAGCACGGCACCCGCCGGGTGGCCGCGGCCGACTTCCACCGGCTTCCCGGCGACCACCCCGAACGGGACACCGTCATCCGCCCGGGCGAGATCGTCACCGCCGTGCTCCTGCCCCCGCCCGCGCCGGGATCCGTCTCCCTCTACCGCAAGGCCCGCGACCGCGCCTCGTACGCCTTCGCGCTCGCCTCGGTCGCGGCCGTGCTCGTGCTCGACGACGGCCGCGTACGCCACGTCGCCCTCGCCTTCGGCGGCCTCGCCCACCGGCCCTGGCGTGCCGCCACCGCCGAGGAACGGCTCACCGGCGCCGCACCCACCGGCGAGGCCGTACGGGAAGCCGTCGACGCCGAGCTGGCCGCGGCCCGGCCCCTTCCCGGCAACGCCTTCAAGGTCGACCTGGCCCGCAACCTCGCCTGCGACGTCCTGGCCACGCTGGTCCGCTCCGCCTCCGCCTCCGCTTCAGCTTCCGGCGCCCCTCCCGCCCACCACCGGCCATGACCGCTCCGACCCCCCACACCGGCCCCCGAACGGAATGGGGATCCGCGATGCCGACCCTGCCCGACAGCAGCCCGTCCGCCCTCGGCGCCCCGGCCCGGCGCAGCGAGGGACGCGAGAAGGTCACCGGAACCGCCCGCTACGCCGCCGAGCACACACCCCCCGGCTGCGCCTACGCCTGGCCGGTGCCCGCCACGATCGCCCGCGGCCGCGTCACCGCCGTCGACACCGCGGCCGCCACGGTCGTGCCCGGTGTGATCGGCGTACTGACCCCGTACGACGCGCCCCGCCTCGGGGCGGCCGACGACCCCACCCTGCACCTCCTCCAGGACCTGCACGTGCCCCACCGCGGCTGGTACGTGGCGCTGGCCGTCGCCGACACCCCGGAGGGTGCGCGGGCAGCCGCGGACGCGGTCCGCATCACCTACGAGAGCGCCCCGCACGACGTCACGCTCAGCGTCGACCACCCGCGCGCCTACACCCCCGAGGAGGCCAACGGAGGCCACCCCGCGCAGCGCGAGCAAGGAGATCCGGGCGCGGCACTGGCCGCCGCCCCCGTTCGGATCGACTGCGCGTACACGGTGGCTCCCCTGCACAACCACCCCATGGAGCCGCATTCCGCCGTCGCCGACTGGGACGAAGAACGCCACCGTCTCACCGTGCACGACTCCAGCCAGGGCGCCGGTCCCGTGCGTGCGGCGCTGGCCGCGCTGCTCAAGCTGGCGGAGGAGGAGGTCACCGTCGTCTCCGAGCACGTCGGAGGCGGTTTCGGCTGCAAGGGCACACCGCGCCCGCACGTGGTCCTGGCGGCCATGGCCGCGCGCCACTACGGAAGGCCCGTCAAGATCTCTCTCCCGCGTGCCCACCTGCCCGCCACCGTCGGCCACCGCGCACCCACCCTGCACCGCATCCGGCTCGGCGCCCGAACCGACGGCACCCTGACCGCCTTGACCCACGAGGTCACCACCCACACGTCCCGCATCCGCGAGTTCGTCGAACAGGCGGCGGTGCCGGCCCGTGTCATGTACGCCGTTCCCGACATCCGCACCACCCACCGGGTCGTCGCCCTCGACGTACCGACTCCGTCCTGGATGCGCGCCCCCGGCGAGGCGCCGGGCATGTACGCGCTGGAATCGGCGATGGACGAACTCGCCGGCGCCCTCGGCATGGACCCGATCGAGCTGCGCCTACGCAATGAGCCCCGCACCGAGCCCGACTCCGGCCGCCCGTTCAGCAGCCGCCACCTCGTCGAATGCATGCGCGAGGGCGCCCAGCGGTTCGGGTGGGCCGACTGCCGCGAGCCCCGCCGGCGGGGCCCGTACCTCATCGGGAGCGGGGTGGCCGCCGCCACCTACCCCGTCCTGGTCGCGCCCTCCACCGCCCGCGCACACGCCCGCCCCGACGGCAGCCACCTCGTCGAGATCAACGCCACCGACATCGGTACGGGGGCCCGCACCGTCCTGGCCCAGGTGGCGGCGGATGCCCTGGGCGTCCCCCTCGACTCCGTGTCCGTCGCCATCGGACACACCGGGCTGCCCGCGGCTTCACTCGCCGGAGGCTCCTCGGGCACCGCTTCCTGGGGATGGGCCGTCCACGATGCCTGCGCCGCCCTCGCCGCGCGCCTGGAGCGCCACCACGGGCCGCTGCCGGCGGAGGGCCTGTCGGCGTCCGCCGACACCACCCAGTCCGCCAAGCAAAAGTCCCCGTACTCGCGGCACGCCTTCGGCGCGCACTTCGCCGAGGTACGGGTCGACACGATCACCGGGGAGGTCCGCGTACGGCGCCTGCTGGGCGTCTTCGCCGCCGGCCGCATCCTCAACCCGCTGACCGCGCGATCGCAGCTCAAGGGCGGCATGGTCATGGGAGTCGGCATGGCACTGACCGAACACAGCACGATGGACGCCGAGTTCGGCGACTTCACCGAGAAGGACCTGGGCACCTACCACATACCGGCGCACGCCGACGTACCCGCCATCGAGGCCCACTGGATCGACGAGCACGACAAGCACCTCAACCCCATGGGCAGCAAGGGGATCGGCGAGATCGGCATCGTCGGAACGGCGGCCGCGATCGGGAACGCGTTCTGTCACGCCACAGGTCACCGCCTGCGCGAACTGCCCCTGACACCGGACCGCGTACTGACCGCGCTGGGCCGCCGCACGGGCTGAGCGGCCGCGCCTGCGCTGCGCCGGGCCGGGCCGCGCCAGGAGGTCCGGCTGCGTCCCGCAGGCCGTGGCCGGACCGGTCGTCCCGATCACCTGCGGCGGGTGGCCCCGGCCCGTCGGTCGAGGGGCGGCATCTCCTATCGGGCTCGCGCCTTCGGCGACCGCCTCTTGCTCCCGCTGTGGAAGCAGAAGGCACCGCAAGCGGCCACACAGAGTTCCTGTTCCTGGCCATCCCTACGGAAATCCATCGGAAGCCGCAGCAGTTCGAGGAATTCGGGCTCCGGCTCGCGAAGGCCGGTGGGGGAAGTGGCAGCGGTAAGCATGAAAACCTCCTGAGGACGGACGGAAGCGAAGTCGGTCCCCTCCATCTCACCAACCCGCCGTTTCCCTGCAGTCCTCCGAGTGGACGAAACGGCGGACGACCCTCGCGGGAGCAACCGGCGCACGGGGCGACAGCCGCGTCCACGCGTGGACCGGGCAACCGGCTCACAGAACCGGGTGGTGAGCGGACGGACGGGAAGAAGGACTGGATGATCAATTCCTGGGGAAAGCCTGCGGTGGGTGTGGGGCGGGCGGTGGGCTGCTTAAAGGTCAGGCGTCGGGGGCGACTTCGGGGTGCGTGAACCGCACGGGCTTTCCCAGCGACCGGGCGTAGGCGATCTCGGCTCGGGTGCTGTCCCCGACGTAGTCGCCGACCACGAGCACTTCATCAGCGAGCCGGATCTTCGCTCGGTGCAGATCGTCGAGTCGAACCTTCAGCGCCTCGGCCCCGACAGGATCGGACCCGAGTTCGTGCGGCGACTTCATGTCGCAGCCCGGTTTGACGACGATCCTTCCGGCTTTGGTCTCCCGCAGATCGGCCTCGGCCATCTCCGTCATGAAGCGGGTGGAGCCGCAGATCGCGACGATGCGCGGGAGGCTCAACAGCTTCTTCGCGTCGGCGAGCTTCTCCTCGGGAGTGAGCAGCTGCGGGTATGACACGGGTTCCTCCTGGTGGTGCGGTCCAAGGGGTGTGCCTGCGGAGACGAGAACGCTTGACCTCTCAGGCCGCATGGCTCCGCCTGCCCCAGCAGCCCGTACAAATCCAGAGGGGGCGTTGGGTCCGCCTCGGCGGATGGTCGTGGTCACGCCTCGACGTAGGCGGACCACACCACCGGGCGGACGTTACTTGCCGAGTGCCCGCACTGCCTGCCGCTCCAGGTCCAGGCAGCTGTCCACGCGCTCCGCGCACGCGTGGAGGAGTGCTCGCCGCTCCTCGGCGCCGGCCTCCGGAGCGGCGTTCCGGGCGAGCGCGGCCAGCTCCGACCAGTGACGGGCGGACTCCCTGAAGATGGCGGCGGCCTCCGGGTGCCCGACGAGGTCGAGGAAGTCGGCGTACAACGGCCGCGTCGCGCCCGGAGCGGTCCACTCCTCCTCCAGGCAGGAGTACAGCCGCCCGGTGGCGGAGCGGAAGGCCGCGGGCGAGCCGCCGAACCGGCGCTCCCAGCCCGCCCCGGTGGTGGTGTCGCGCAGCTGTGCCGCGAGCCTCTCCATTCCGGAGAAGCCGAAGTTCACGTCGAACTCGTTGCCCAGCACCGGACCGGTCAGGTGCGCGACCGTGGAGGCGATCGCCCCTGCCACGTCCGGCTCCCCCTCGGGCGGTCCCGTGGGCACGATCAGCTGGTGGCGGCCCTTGCGGTGGGCGGTCCAGGCAACGGCGAACTCTTCACGGTCGATCCGGTACGGAGTCGTGGCACCGTCCTCGATCAGCAGGTCGTCCCCGTCGTACCCGGCGATGACGACGGTGTACGGGTCGGCGCCCGTCAGTTCGGCGTCCGGTTCGGCCTGGTGCCACGGCAGCGAGGAACGGTCGACCACGCAGAAGGCGGGCTGCCCCTCGTCGAGCGCGGCACGGACCCGGCCCCAGCGGGGCTTCATCGCACGCGTGGCCTCGTACGGGATCCCCAGGCGACCGAGCGCGACCTGCACCCACGGCTCGGGGTAGGCCTGGGCCACGATCCTGACGAGGGGCGGTCGACCCGTGTACTCGAAGACGAAGTACATGAAGCCGATTCCCCCGGCCAGGCCGGCGACAAGCTCCTCGTCGTGGATGCCACCCGTGGCATGCCGGATCAGGGAGGCTTCACGGTGTCGTCCGGCGCCGAAGTCTTCGTACACGAGCACAGTCATACGGTCACCCTAAGCGAGCCCGTCCCCGCGCCCGTCCCCGCGCCCGTCCCCGCTGCCCCGTCTGTGCAGCGGGATTCGTCGTCATGCGGACGGCGGGCACAACATCAGGATGGACTGCACATGCGCGTACTCCTGGTCGAGGACGAACCCGACCTCGACATCGCGGGCACCGACCCGCGAGGCCTCGACCCGCATCTGCCGCGCATCCGCCGGGCCACCCGGCGCCTGACGGACGTCGTCGAGAACGTCCTCACCCGTGGCCGCCTCCAGGCTGCCGGACCGGACCTGCGCGCCGTTCCCCTGCGGCTCGACCAGCTGGTCGAGCAGGCCTGCGAGGACTCGAGGACCTTGCGGCCGGCCCGCACGTGGTGACCACCTCCCTCGACGCTTCCGTCGTCACCGCGGACCCCGCGCTCGTCCGCATCGCCGTCCGCAACCTCCTCGACAACGCGCTGCGCCACGGCCGCACCCCAGCCCCCGCATCCGCCGCCCGCGCGGAGGTGCACGTCATGGTGCGCGGTGCGACGGTGGCCGTGGCCGACCGGGGCCCGGGCATCGCGGCCGCAGACCTGCCCGGCCTGACGGAACGCTTCCGCTCGCCGGGCGGCGGCACCGGCATCGGCCTGTCCCTGGTCCGCGAGATCGCCGCCGCTCACGGCGGCAGTCTCACGGCGGACCTCCGCCCCGGCGGGGGCACCCTGGTCCGCCTCTCGCTGGGCCCCGGCTAGGCCTCTCTTTCGGATCTTGTAGGTCGGGCCAGCGTCGTCCGGTGCCGTGGCCGGCAAGGCGGAGGGGCGCCCGTGTACTGGACGTACTCGGGTGCCCCGACAACCTGGGGGTCCCCCCCGGACGGAGTCTGGGGGATCGGGTGCGGTGCCGGGCGGCGCGGGCCCGGCAAGATCCGAAAGAGACGGCCCAGGCGGACGGCACCCACACGGGCGGCCCGACATGCCCCCCCCCGGGTCGTGTCCCGCCCTCGCCTCATCGATTCCTCACGATCCCTCGCGCAAGATGCGAACACCTCGTCGCACCTCGCACAGGAGAACGCGTGCCGAAGCATTCCACGACCCCCCTTCTGCGCCGCAAGGCCACTCTGGCCGCGGACGCCGCGGGCGTCACCGTCGCCGTCGGAGCGGGCCTGATGCTCTCCCAGGCCTCCGCCGGCCAGGCCGCCGCCCCGCGCCTGCCCGCGGCGAACATGTCCTTCGACTACCAGATCGGCGCCCCCTACACCCCGCCCAAGGGCGTGCGCGCGGTCTCCCGCGACCGCTCCGCCCCGCCCGCCGCCGGGCTGTACAACGTCTGCTACGTCAACGCCTTCCAGGCCCAGCCCGACGCCCTGGACTGGTGGCAGAAGACCCACCCCGACCTCGTGCTGCGCGACTCCTCCCGGCGCCCGGTCGTCGACGAGGACTGGGGCGAAGCCCTGATCGACACCTCGACGGCCGACAAGCGCACCCGGCTCGCCAAGGTCGTCGGCGACTGGATCACCGGCTGTGCCCGCAGCGGCTACCAGGCCGTCGAACCGGACAACCTGGACTCCTTCTCCCGGTCCGGTGGCCGGCTGACGAAGGCGCACAACGCCGCCTTCGCGAAGCTGCTCGCCGACCGCGCCCACGCAGCGGGCCTCGCCATCGGCCAGAAGAACACCGCCGAGCTGCTCCCCGACCGGGCGAAGATCGGCTTCGACTTCGCCGTCGCCGAGGAGTGCGGCCAGTACGACGAGTGCGGTGACTTCGCCAAGGCCTGTGCGAACCGTGTGTTCGTCATCGAGTACCAGAACTCCGGCTACAGCAAGGCCTGCTCCTCCTGGGGCCCCAAGCTCTCCATCGTCCAGCGCGACCTGGACGTGACGGCCCCCGGCACCAAGGCCTACCGTTTCCGCACCTGTTGCCCCACTCCGCGGACCGGACCCGGACCCGGTCCCTGCCGTCGCCCCGCACTCGTCCGGCGGGACTCCGGCAGGGCGGGCGGTCGGTCGGATCAGGGGGCCCAGGGCAGTCGTACGGCCTCGATTTCGGTGTCGTCGAGCAGGGCCTCGACGAGCGCGGCGGGCCCCGCCACCTTGGTGGCCCACAGGTCGTAGTCCGTGCAAAGGATCCAGGACCGGTCCTGGGCCCAGAGGTTGGAAGGAGTCCAACCGTCCTCTTCGGGGTGGTCGTACAACGCCTTGGCGTCCATGAGCGTGCCGGCCCGGACGTGCAGGTTGTCGAACTCCTCGGCCCCCTGCAACAGCGGGTTGTAGTAGGCCAGGCAGCGGGTTTGCGCACCCTGCGGGCTGTGCTCGGTCAGGATGTCGACCAGGCGGTTCCAGTCGGTCCGTTCCAGGGTGCCCTCGGACGGCCCCGCGATGCCGACCGGCCAGCCGCTCGGCTCCCGGAGCGAAGGGAAGGAGCGGTGGCAGGGCAGATGCCCTTCGGGCGCCACGGGATCCCCGGTCCGTCGCGAGAGCTCCGCCCAGAGCAGCCGGCGCCAGCGCGGGCCGCGGGGCTCGCCCACCGTCCCCGCGAACACGTCCGCGGGGTCGAGGCCCGGGATGATCTCGGGCCCGCCGCCGTTCAGCACGGCTCGTTGATACGCGACGTAGGACATGGCGGTCGGCCCGAGTTCGTGCTCGTACATGGAGTGGAGCACCCAGGCGGCGTCGGGCAGCGCCGGCGGCATGAAGCCGGTGAGCCCGTCGTCGTCGGCCAGCTCCCGCAGCCAATCGGTCTCCCCGGCCGTGGTCAGCGGCCACCGGGCGGCCGCCGTGGCTGCGGATGTCTCGTGCATCCGTTCAGGATCTCACCGCCGCCGAGGCAGGCGCCCCCTGGGCGGGCACCGCGGCAAGCTCCGCGGCCACCATGACCACCCCGCCCGGCGGCGCCGGGCGCCGGGCGCCCCTCGACCCGCCGATTCGATGCCTCACCAGCACCCGGCCCCGTACGAGAAACTGAGGCGCCGACCGGGATCCATCGCCTCCCGGCTCGTCGAGCGCCGACCCATCGCATCCTCAGGAGCCCAGCGCATGCCGACACCGACCCTCGTGGTGGTCAGCGGTCCACCCGGTACCGGGAAGACCACCCTCGCGCGCCTCCTGGCCCAGGACCTCGGGTGCCCCGCGATCATCCGCGACGAGATCAAGCAGGGCATGGTCCTGAGCACCGCGGCCCGCCAGAGCGACGGGCACGACCTCCTCAACGTCCCGACCCTGCACGCATTCTTCGAGACCCTCGGCGTGCTCCTCCGCGCAGGCGTGAGCGTGGTCGCCGAGGCCGCCTTTCAGGACCGCCTCTGGCGCCCGGGCCTCGAGCCCCTCGCGAAAATCGCCAACCTCAGGATCATCCGCTGCACCACCCTGACACCCGTCGTCATCGACCGCATGACCCAACGCGTTCACCGTGACCGACACCGCGCCGCCCACGGCGACCACGAGCTCCTTGCCGACATCGCGGTCGGGGCCTACGACCCTGAGCGGTTCGACGACATCTCCCTCGACGCCCCCACCCTCCTGGTGGACACGTCCGACGGCTACCGGCCGGGGGTGGACGAGGTCGCGGCCTTCGCCCGGTCGCGTTGACCGACCGAGCCGTCGGCACCCGGACCGAGTCGCCCACCGCGCGGCCGGCGCCGTCCGGGGCGGTGCCCGCCGGAGGGGCCGCGGGCACGGCGTGGCGAGGGCGGGCGGCCCGGAGCCTGGGTCATGATCGGCTGCGTGAAGACTTCCGGACGTCTGGCCGCCGTCGCGGTCGCGGGCCTGCTCGCCGCCCTCCCGGCGTGCTCGGAGTCCGACGGCCGCAGCGGCGGCGGGGCGGGCACTCGTACGGGCACGGACACGGCGCGGACGAAGGCGCCCGGCGCGGTGTTCCGGGGCGGGCATCCCGGCGCCGCAGGCGCCCGTGACCCGTACTTCCCGGAGCTCGGCAACGGGGGCTACGACGTCAGCCACTACGCACTGACCCTGGACTACGACCCCGGCAGCGGTCGTCTCAAGGGCACCGCGGAGATCACCGCGAAGGCCACCGCGGACCTCAGCTCCTTCAATCTCGACCTCCTCGGCCTGGAGGTGCGGAGCGCCACCGTCGACGGCCGCACGGCGCAGGTCCGCCAGGACGGGCAGGAGCTGACCGTGCGGCCGAGCGACCACCTGAGGAAGGGCTCCGCCTTCCGCAGCGTCGTGCGCTACGCGGGCACGCCGGAGTCGATCACCCATGACCACGGGTGGCGCGAAGGCTGGCTGAGGACGGACAACGGAGCGGTCGCGTTCGGTGAGCCGACGGGCTCGATGTCCTGGTTCCCGGGCAACCACCACCCCTCGGACAAGGCCTCGTACGACATCACCGTCACGGTCCCCAAGGGGGTTCAGGCGATCTCCAACGGGCAGCTTCGCGCCCGGCACACCAGCGGTGGCCGCGCCACCTTCCACTGGCACCAGGCCGAGCCCATGGCGAGCCATGTGGCGACCGTGGCCATCGGCAGCTACGACATCAAGACCTCCCGGACCCGGTCGGGCATCCCGGTCGTGTCGGCGATCGACACGACCGCGGGCGTGGACGAGGACGGAGCGGTCCTCGGCCGGTTCCCCGAGGTCATGGAATGGGCCGAGGGGAGGTTCGGCCCCTACCCCTTCTCCTCCGCCGGGGTGATCGTCGATCAGGCGGCCGATGTGCCCTACGCCCTGGAGACCCAGACCAGGCCGACCATTCCGGCCGGCATCTTCCACACCACCAACGTGGTGCACGAAATGGCCCACCAGTGGTTCGGCAACTCCGTCACCCCGCGAACCTGGCGGGACATGTGGCTCAACGAGGGCTTCGCGACCTACGCGGAGTGGCTGTGGACCGAAGACCACGGCGGGGCCAGTGCCCAGGACCACTTCGACCGCAACCATGCCAAGGCCGCGGACGATGACGAGTGGGACTTCCCGCCGGCCGAACCGCCCAGCGCCTCGGACATCTCCCGGCAGCCGGTGTACGTGCGCGGCGCGATGGTGGTCCACAAGATCCGCCAGGCCGTGGGGGACGAGGGCTTCAAGGCACTGGTGCGGGGCTGGACCCTGAGCCGCCGCCACGGCCACGCCTCCACGGAGGACTTCACCTCGTACGTGGAGGCCAAGGCCGGGCGGGACCTCGACGCGATCTGGGACTCCTGGCTCTACGGCGACGGAAAGCCCTCCTCGTGACGGGCCCGACGCGGTGTCAGGTCCTGATGCGCCGGCGCGCGGTCCCGACGAGATTCATGTACTTGTCCCAGTCCCACACGGTCCCGGGGTCGTCGTGAGTGGACAGGGGGACCTCCACGTGGCCCAGAATGTGCTCCCGGTCGACCGGCACGTCGTACTTCGCGCAGATCGTGGCCGTGAGCACGGCGGACGTCTCGTACATCTTGTCGTTGTAGACAGGCTGGTCGGTCCAGCCTTCGTGCTCGATGCCGATGCTCCGGTGGTTGTACCAGACGCTGCCGGAGTGCCACGCCACGTCGCGCTCACGCACGCACTGGGCGATCCGCGTGCCGGTTGCGCTGATCATGTAGTGCGCGGACACCCTCTCGGCGGCGTCCTTGAACTTCGCGAACATGACCGGCAAGATGTCCGTTGTCAGATGAATGACGACGTATTCGATGGGATACGCCTCGGGACGGTCGGAGACCGTGTAGTTGGACTCGGAGGCTTCGACCCAGACGGCGGGGGCGTAGTCCACCGAGGAGTCCGTTCGCAGTGCCGCAGGCGGCCCTGCGGCGACAGGGGCCTTGTGTCCGGGACTCGGCAGCGCAGGTTTCACCTTCTCCTCGGGCCCCATCAGCCGAGGCAGCCCGACAGCGGCCAGAGCAGTGCCCGCCGCGCCGGCAGCACCCCACAGCAGCCGGCGTCGGGTAAGCGGGCTGTCTTCCATGGCCACTCCTCATGAAGTCGAGCAGGCAGGCAGAAGGACGACGCGCCGCGAATCCCGGCATCACGATGCGCAGGCGGCACGTCCCGTGACCTGATGCTTCACCAGCGCCCGCACCCCGGCAAGCCGGTCCTCCACCACTCGGCGCACGCGCTACTCCACCTGCTTGGCGAGCATGAGTTCGAGCGCGTCGGCTCGGCCAGGGGGTCCCCGGCGGCCCGCGCAGGAAGGCGGGACCGCCCGAAAGGGCCCGCACCCGCTCGCGCGGACCGGCTGTGGCGAGAAATTGACGCAGCAACCACTCCGGAACGCCCCCCTGTTCGGCTCAGCGGCAGTCAGGCCGTGTGCCCATACTGGAATGAGGGGGGGAGGAACTCCGACATCTGATCATGAAGAGTGCCGCCGAGGAGGCGAGCCGAAATGACAGTGGAGCAGTTGTCACAAGCCGACAAGGGTCTCCTGGAGCAGATGGAGGATGCCGGTCGGCGCTACGCAAGCCGTACCGGGGAACGCGACGGCCATCGGGAGGCCCTCCAGGAGCACGGCATCCTCCATGCCGACACCCGGGAACGGGTCAACAGCAGACTGAACCGTCTGGGCGTCGACTGGGCGATGGCCACGGCGATCGAGCGGACACCGGCGACCGCCACGACCGGTACCAGCCTGGACCTGGACCGCGAGCTGGTCAGCACCGGCCTGTTGACGCTTGAACGGTTCATGGGCCGCAACGATCTCATCGGAATCGACTACCTCGAAGGCGGCTTCCTCGCCGCCCGCTCGATCGGCCGAATAACCGTCCGGAGTCCCGGTTCGTCCCACCACGGAACCGGTTTCCTGGTGTCCCCCTCACTGCTGATGACGAACAACCACGTGCTGGGCTCCGCGGAGGAAGCGGCCGCCGGAGTGATCGAGTTCAACTTCCAGTCGGGCCTGGACGGGCAGCCGCTCGTTCCGGTCGTGTTCCCGCTCGATCCACAGAGCTTCTTCATCACTCACCGTGACCTCGACTTCACCGTGGTGGCCGTCTCCGGCCGCTCACGCGACGGTCAGGCGCTGGCGACCTTCGGGAGACTGCCCCTCAAGGAAGCTCAGGGCAAGGCCGTCATCGGGGAACTCGTCAACATCATCCAGCACCCCAACGGCGAGCCCAAGCAACTTGCCCTCCGGGACAACCAGATCGTGGACGTGCTGGACGACTTCGTGCACTACTCGGCCGATACGGCCCCCGGCTCCTCGGGCGCTCCGGTGTTCAACGACCAGTGGGAGGTCGTGGCCCTGCACCACGCCGGTGCTCCCCGCAAGGATCGCGACGGCAACGTACTGGCCGTCGACGGAAGCCGCTGGCATCCGAGCATGGGCGAGCACCGGGTGGACTGGATGGCCAATGAGGGCGTGCGGGTCAGCCGCATCCTCGGCATGATCCAGCAGTTTCCCCTGTCCGGCACGGCGGCAGCGCTCCGCGCGGAGCTGTTCGCGGCCGGCTCGTCGCTGCATCCCGTGGAGGTGTCGCCACCGACGGTCCTGACGGACCGCATGAACGGCGCCGCGCCGAAGGTCCGCTGGACCGTCCCGCTGCACATCAGCGTGAGCCTCGACGCCGATGTCGACACCTCTACCGCCGCCGATGGCGTGGCCCTGCGGCCCCGGGACGGATCACCGGCTCCGGGAGCGGTGCACCGTGCAACCACCCCCGCGTACGTGGGACTGCCGGACGGGATCGGACGTATCGACGGTCAGTCGCCCGCCGAGCGGGACCTGGCAGCCGCCATGGTCACCCTCGCGGCCTTCCGGGCCCGCCCCTACTACGACGAGGCCGCGGACCGGACGGCGCGCGAGGCCTACTACGCGGGCCTTCACGTCGGCAATCCCACCAGCCTGCGCCTCGCGCTCACCGAGCACCTGGAGTCCACGCACGAGCGTCGGCCGGCGTACAAGCCGATGCGCCTGCTCTACCCCTGGGTGGACCTGCATCCCGACGAGACGCTCCACGGCATCTACTCGGACAAGGGCTTCACTCCACAGGAGCTCATCGAGGCCGACGCGGCGGTGGAGGCCGCCCGCATCGGACGCTGGCAGGAGTTCATGCTCCACGAGAGCGCACCGGGGCGCGAGGCGATCGAAGCGGAGCTCGACCTCCTGGAGGCGTCGCTGCCCTTCAACTGTGAACACGTCGTACCCCAGTCGTGGTTCGCCAAGAAGGAGCCGATGCGTGGAGACCTGCATCATCTCTTCGCCTGCGAGTCGACGTGCAACAGCTTCCGCGGGAACATCCCCTACTTCGACTTCCCGGACTTCGACGAGGTCATCCGGCATGCATGCGGGCGCCGGGATCCGGGAAAGTTCGAACCCTCGGCAGGCAAGGGGCCGGTCGCCAGGGCGACGCTCTACTTCCTGCTCCGCTACCCCGGCAGGATCGGCGACGAGGCGCGCGAGCTGCAGCGGACCGGACTGGAGATGCTGCTGAACTGGCACGCGCAGCATCCGGTGGGCGTCTACGAGCAGCACCGCAACGCGGCGATAGCCGAGATGCAAGGCAACCGCAATCCCCTGATAGACCACCCGGAGTGGGCCGAGGAGATCGACTTCGCAGGCGCCTGGCCCTGAGCCGGCCATCCCGACTGTCCCGCCGGACTCGCCGGACTCACCTGCGGCGTGAGCGGGGCTGTCAGTGGGGTTCGCTACCTTCGCCCCATGTCGATCACCGCACAACTGAGCGATTCGGTGGAGCTGCCGGGAGGGGCTGCACTGGTCAACGGCTTCGCCTTCGAGAGTCGCGGAGAGGCCACGCGCCGTGCCCTGCTCCAGAACGGGCACGAGCTGGAGGTCTACGACCTGTACGAGGTCTTCGCCGGGGAGCGGGCGCCGACCGCGGTCTTCCCGCTCCCCTGGCCCGGGTGGGACCGCGGCGTCCACTCGGTGAGCCCGGACGCCACGTTCGCGGTCTTCTCGGGCCAGCGCGCGGTCCGGGCCGTCGGCCCGGGAGGGGAGCTGCTGTGGGAGTACCGGCACGGCTGCTGGGGACCCGAGCTCGGCCACGCGCACACCGGGGACGAGCAGGAGGTGTGCCGCGGGCTGGAACATGGCTCCTGCCGCGTCTCCGACGACGGCCGGCTCGTCTGGGCGCATGTCGTGCTCGGGTGGGACGAACAGGACTGCCAGGAGTTCTGGGTCGTCCTCGACGCCCGGCACGGACGGGAACTGGCCCGGCTGCCGCTGGACAGCGCGGCTTCCGGATCGCACCACGTATCGCATCCGGACGGCCTCCACATGGGCCTGTGCATCGGCATGGGCCAGGACGGCATCCTGCTGCACTGGGCGCGCTGGGACGGCGAGAAGCTGACCGACTGGGACCTCAACGAGGGTCTGGACCGCATCCTGGTGGACGTCCACACCGGGCTCGCGGGGTTCCTGACGGTCGAGCACTACGGATCCGACCTGAGACTGCACGCCCTGGACGGCGCCGTGCTCGCCGAGCGGACGCCCGAGTCGTGCGACGACGAGGACCCTGCCGGCTGGGACTACGGCTGCGGCTTCGTCGACGCCGACACCGTGATCGCCTCCACGGTCGACGCCGATGAGGACCCGGACCGGGCCCGGCACTGGATGCTCGACGCCCGCACCTTGCAGGTGCGGGGCGCAATCTCCTATCCCACCGGCCCTGTGGACGGCTGTGTGCGCCCGCTCGGAGACGGCAGCTGGCTGACGTACGACGGCAGGAGCGGAACACTCAACCGCTGGATCGAAGCAGCGTCGTGACGTGAGCCCGGGGGCGAACGCGCCGCCCGGCAGCCGGGAGTGGCCTGCGGCGAGCCGCGCCCGGCGAGGGCCTTGCGGCCTTGGGTCACCCGAGGAACAGAGGGAACCTCACTGCCGCGTCGCGCAGTTCGGCGCGCTGTGCGTCGGTGGGCGTGCTGCGGCCGGTGCCGACCAGGAGGGCGTCCCGGTCGGTGAACGAGGTGGGGAACGCCGCCCCGGCGATCCGCTCCAGCATGGCGCGGGATCGGGCCATGCTCTCCTGGGGCGGCCGGGTCCGCGCGTGCGGGAGGTGGGCGATCAGGTCGAGGTGGTGCAGCGTCCACTCCAGGACGTACGCGCCGAGGTAGTCCGCCACGGTCAGGACCTCGTCGCGGGTGCCCACCAGGCCTTTCGGATCGGCGAGTTCGGCGGCGCGGCCGGCCGCGGAGCCGACGTCGTCCAAGTGGAACCGGAGCAGGTGCGGGTCCCCGTACGCCGCGGCCAGCCGGACGGTGAGGGCGTCGAGCGGATCCTCGCCGGTCGGGGGCCGGTCCTCGACATGCCAGTAGGTCACCGCGTCGGCGGTCGGGTCCGTCGCGGCAGGGGTGGCGAGGGTGATCAGAATGTCCTGGGCATCGATGACCAGGTGGCACACGAGGTCCCGTACGAGCCAGCCGGCGCAGCCCGACGGGCGCGCGAAGTCCGGGTCCGGGGTCTCGGCGACCGCAGTGCGCAACGCCGTCCAGGAGCGGGTGAAGAGGTCCACACCGGCACCGTAGTGGGGCGCCGCCACGGCGGCCAGGCCAGGCCCTCCGGTCGGTATCGGGTCGGCGAATCCCGACGTCACCTTCGCGGTGGCCGGGCCCGGCCGTGTGGGCGGCCCGGACCAGCAGGTGGCGGCCTCGGCCCGGCGGGAGTTGCGCGCACTCCCGCACGGGCTGCTGGGTCACTGGGCTACTGGGGCATCAGGACGGTGTCGACGATGTAGACGTTGGCGTTGGCGGTCTTCACGTTGCCGCAGACCACGTTCGAGGTGTCGTTGACCTTGTAGGACACGCCTGAGCCGGCGGTGTTGACCATTCCCTTCTGCAGGGTCTCGAAGGAGCCGTTCTCCAGTTGCTTCGGGGTGAGCTTCTGGCCGACCACGTGGTAGGTGAGGATCTTGGTGAGAGTGGCCTTGTCCGCCAGCACCTTGTCGAGGTCGGCCTTCGGGATCTTGGCGAAGGCGTCGTTCGTCGGGGCGAAGACGGTGATGTCCTTCGCGTTGTTGAGGGTGTCGACGAGACCGGCCTGCTTGACGGCGGCGACCAGGGTGGACAGGGCCGGGTTGTTCGAGGCGGCGGTGGCGACCGGGTCCTTGGCCATGCCGTCGAACGAGCCCGCGCCCTCCTTCGGGACGCCGGCGCAGGCCGCACCGAAGGGCTCGCCGCCTGTCATCGAGTCGTCCATCGGGCTGCTTGTCCCGGTCTTGGCCTCGTCACCGGCGGCTGCGGCGGGGGCGGCCTTGGTGTCGCCGGAGTCGGAGCAGGCGGCGAGGGAGAAGGGCAGTACGGCGGCTGCGGCCGCGGCAAGGGCGGTACGGCGGAACTTCAGGCTGTTCATGATCAGTTGCTCCCCTTGAGCGTCTGTCGGTTGAGTGAGGGGGTGATGCCGGGCCGGCCCTGAAGCGGGCCGGGCCGGGGGTCTAGGGGACGGTGACGAACACGCTGTGCCAGCCGCTCGCCCCGTCGGGGATCGTCCGCGCCCGTTCCTCGGTCTGGACCCGACCGGTGCCGTCGGTGGCGCGGACGGTGATCGTGTGTCCGCCCGGGCCGGCCTGCCACGGGTACGACCACTGCCGCCAGGTGTCGACGCCCGCCTGGACAGCGAGGTCGGCCTCCTGCCAGGGCCCGTCGTCGATCCGTACCTCGACGCGGGTGATGCCGCGGCCCTGGGCCCATGCGACACCGGCGACCATGACCGTGCCTGCGCCGGGGCGCGCGAAGGGTTTGGGGGTGTCGATGCGGGACTGGGTCTTGACGGGCGCGCGGCGGGCCCACTTCCGCTTCACCCAGTACGGGTCGTAGGCGGCGAAGGTGGTGAGCTCGATGTCGGTGATCCACTTGCACGCCGACACGTACCCGTACAGGCCCGGGACGAGCATGCGGACCGGGAAGCCGTGGTCGAACGGGAGCGGTTCGCCGTTCATCCCGACCGCGAGCATCGCGTCGCGGCCGTCCATGACGTCCTCGACGGGTGAGCCGAGCGTCATGCCGTCCACGGAACGGGCCACCAGCTGATCGGCGTCGCCGCCCTTCGAGGGCGGTTTCACCCCGCACTCGACCAGCAGCTCGGTCAGTCGTACGCCGAGCCAGCGGGCGGTGCCGAGGTAGGGGCCGCCGACCTCGTTCGAGACGCAGGTCAGGGTGATGTCCCGTTCGATCAGCGGGCGGGCCAGGAGTTCGTCGAGGGTGTAGGTGCGGGGCCTGTCGACGCCCTTGCCGTGGATGCGCAGCCGCCAGGTGCCCGCGTCGACCATGGGGACGGAGAGTGCGGTGTCGACGCGGTAGAAGTCCCGGACGGGCGTGGTGAACGGGCTGACGCCGTCCACCTTGAGCTGTGTGCCGGCCGGGACCGCGGGAGCGGGAGCCGCGGGGGCGGGCAGGCGGAGGGCGTTGCGCGAGGTGACGGCCCCCTGCCCCCGCTGCCCGGACAGTACTTGGCCCAGCGCTCCGGCGGTGGCTGCCGCGGCCGCGGTGGCGGCAGCGGCGTTGAGGAACCCCCGCCGGCTCCAACCGGCGCCGCTGCGGTCGGCCCGGTGCGGCGGGCCGGTGGCGTCGGCCCTGCCCGCCAGAAGGTGGAGCACCGCGGCGCCTGCCACCGCGCCCGCCACGGACGGCAGGGCGTCCGCGGCTCCGGCGCTGTCGGGCCGGCTCAGGGCGGCGGCCGCGCCGATGATCCCGAACGCCAGCACCCCGGCCGCCCCCGCCCGCCGGTACCGGAGGGCGAGGATGCCCAGGGCGGTCGCGAACAGGCCCAGCAGGACCAGGATGCCGAGTTGGAGGACGAGCTTGTCGTTCTCTCCGAACGTCCGGATGGCGAAGTCCTTCACCGGGGCCGGTGTCCGGTCGACGACCGCGCCTCCGACCACCGTCACCGGTCCGGCCGCGGGCCGCACCAGGGCTGCCGTCAGCCGGGCCACCGCCAGCGCGGTGCAACCGGCCAGCAGGCCGGACAGGGCCCCGAGGCCGGCCCGGGAGAGGGTGGTGTGGAAGCTGCTCACACCCGGCATTCGTCGGCACCCATCGGGCGGATTGGCCCGTCACCCGAACGAATGAGTCCCCGGTCCCCACCGGCCCCGTCTGCCCGAGCCCACGCCGGGCGAGTACGCCGGACCGGTCACAGCCGCTACCGCCAGGCTCTTCTGGACACCAACCACTGCATTGCCTCCACAGGGAAGGGGATCCCCGGCCGACCGGGCCGTGACCCTGCCCGGACCTTGGCCCTGCCCCTGGTCCAGCACCCTGGCCTGACCTACCGTGAGGTCGCCCGAGCCCTGCGCACGCCGTTTCCGACCATCAGGACACGCGTGCGCGACGGGCCGACCGACTCCGCGACCTGCATGGAGGTGACCACATGGACCTGCACCACACCGACGTCCAGACCCTCACCGCAGCCGCATCACAGAAGGAGAGCCATGCCCAGCACCCCGAAGATCGGAGACGTCCCCGGTGAGTTCCGCCTGTCCGGTGGACAACTGCGCGGAGAGACCTTTCACATCGGCGACTACAGCCTCCACGAGCAGCGCGGAAACCCCGTGGTCCTCGCCTTCTACCCCGGCGACGACACGCCCGTCTGCACCGCGCAGCTGTGCTCCTACTCCGACGGGCTGGAGCAGTTGCAGTCCGCCGGGGCAGTGGTGTGGGGGATCAGCGCCCAAGGCATCGACAGCCACGAGCGGTTCGCGCGGGCCAGGCAGCTGCGGATGCCGCTCCTGTCCGATCCGGACCGGGCCGTGGCGCGGTCCTTCGGTATCACCGCACCCCTGATCGGGCTGAGGCGTTCGGTGTTCATCATCGACGCGGGCGGCCGCCTGCACTGGAAGCACGTCACGGCCGTGGGCGCCACCTTCCCGCCGGCCGCGGCCCTGGCCTCGCAGCTCGCCGGCCTGCCCGTCTGAGCCCCGCCGGCCCGTGACCGCCACCGTCACCCATCACCCGTCACCCGTCACCCGTCACCGGCAATCCGTCCGGCCCCCGGCTGCGAAGCACGGGTGGATGGCCGCGCACCAGCGGCGTGTCGAGTGGCGGGAGCGGTTGTGGCAGAACACCGGAAGACGGCGGTCGCCGACGGCGAAGTGGAAGGGGACGGCCGATGAAGCCCGCGGCGGCACGTCTCGCCGCTCTGCTGAGCCATTTCCTCACCGGTCCCCTCCCCGTACGACTGCGCGACTGGGACGGCGGTGAGGCCGGGCCCGCCGACGCCCCCCTGATCGTGCTGCGCTCCCCCGACGCCCTGCGCCGCCTGCTCTGGCAGCCCGGCGAGCTTGGCCTCGCCGAGGCCTACATCAGCGGCGACCTCGACGTGGAGGGCGACCTCGCCGGCGTCCTCTCCCGGGCCGGCCGGGCCGTTCGGGAGCAGGGGATCGCACGTCCGCGTCCGGCCCGACTGGCGGCGGCCGCAGCCCTCGCCGTCGGACTGGGCGCGGCCTCCTTGCCTCCGCGCAGGCCGGACGGGCGCGCACGGCTCACCGGCCGTCTGCACAGCTCTTCCCGGGACCGGGCCGCGATCAGTCACCACTACGACGTGTCCAACGACTTCTACGCGCTGCTGCTCGACGAGTCGATGGCGTACTCGTGCGCCTACTGGGCCCGGCCCGCCGACGCCGCGTACGGCTTGGCCGAAGCCCAGCGGGACAAGCTGGAGCTGATCTGCCGCAAACTCGGACTGCGGGCCGGTGATCGGCTCCTGGACGTCGGGTGCGGCTGGGGCTCCCTGGCCGTGTACGCCGCCCGGGAACACAAGGTGCGCGTCACCGCGGTCACCCTCTCCCGGCAGCAACGGGACTTCGTCGCCGAGCGGGCCGTCCGCGAGGGCGTGGCCGGACTGGTGGAGGTCCAGCTGAGGCACTGGCGCCACATCGACGGCGGAGGGTACGACGCTGCCGACGCCGTCGAGATGGGCGAACACGTCGGCGACGCCGAGTACCCCGCCTTCGCCGCCACACTGCACGACGCACTGCGCCCCGAGGGCCGGCTGCTGATCCAGCAGATGTCACGCGGCGCCGACGCACCCGGCGGAGGACCCTTCATCGAGTCGTACATCGCGCCCGACATGCACATGCGGCCCGTGGGCCGCACCGCCGACATGCTGGAGGCCGCCGGGTTGGAGGTCCGCGGCGTCGAATCCCTGCGCGAGCACTACGCGGCCACCATCGACGCCTGGCGCACCCGTCTCGAAGACCGCTGGTCCGAGGTCGAAGACCTCGTCGGCGAGACCACCGGCCGGGTGTGGCGCCTCTACCTGGCCGGCGCCTCGCTGGCCTTCGCCGAACGACGCATGGGCGTCGACCAGCTCCTCGCGGTACGCCCCACCCGCGACGGCGGTTCGGGCATGCCCGCCACTCCCGCCGCCTGGTACCCGTCGTCGGAGAGCCGCCGGTGAGCGGAACACCGGTCGCGGTGCGCTCGGGCGTGCAGCGGCACCCGGTCGAGCCAGGGGGTGCTACGTCACCAGGTGCAGCGACGTTCCCGCGATGCCCAGGCGTACGCTCTGGCCCCAGGTCAGTTCCAGGGCGTCGCCTTCCATCCCGTCGCCGAACACCACGATGCGGTCCGACTCCACGGTGAGCCGCAGCCCCTGCCCCCGCCCGAGCTCACCGGCGACCCTCGTCGTGCCGGACGTCGGAGAGGGCCAGGCCTCCCGTACGAACCACAGGAGCCGCGGCTCGCAGGGCGCGGGCAGCTCGGCGCGGCTGCCGCGCTCCAGCCACAGGGAACGCAGCCAGCCGGTGGCGCCCGTTCCGGTGCCCACCAGCACCCCGGAGGATGCCTGGGCCTCGCCCGGTCCGTCGTCGCCGTCGCCGTCGCCGTCGGAGCCCAGGCGGTAGCGGGCCGTCTGGTGACCCGGTGGGCCGAGGTAGATCTCGTTCAGGGCGAGCAGGCGCTGGGTGTCGTCGGCGACGGCCTCGACCATGGTCAGTTCCTCTGCCCGGCCACCGGCGGTGGTCGCCGCACGCAGCAGGGCGGCCGCGTCGGTGCAGCGGTGGCGGACCAGCACGCCCGGATTGCGCCCCGGGTCGGTGTCGATGCCCACCACCGGCTGTCCTCGCAGGTACTTCGCGGTGTTGGCGACCAGTCCGTCCTGGCCGACCACGACCACCACGTCCTCCGGGGCGAACAGGAAGCGGTCCAGGTCCGAACGCTCCACCCGGGAGCTGCGCCAGGTGAGCGGTACCGCCGCCGCCACTTCCCGCAGCGCGTGCTGCGTGCGCTGGTGGCGGCGGAGTACCTCGTCGATGGTCCGGCCCCGGCTGGAGAGGAAGAACGCCGCCTGCCCGTGCGTTCCGTGCCGGGCGAGCAGTTCCTCGTACTCGGTCCTGCGGTGCACGAGTACCGCCCGTGGGGCGAGGCTCACGCGCCCGAGCCGCCGTCCGGACGTCCGAGCCTGCCGAGGAGCCCGGTGAGGACGTCGGGCGAGAGCGTGATGCTCTCGATCCGCGGCAGGTTCTCCGCCAGCCGGGTCGCCGCCAGGGCGTGCAGCGTGCCCGGTCCGACCTCGCCGTGCACCCGCAGCCAGGCGGCCTGGGTCTCGGCACGCGCTGCGCCCGTCTCACGCTCCGCCTCGGCGTCCGCTCGGGCCAGGCGGACCTTGCGGGCCGCCTCGGTCTCGGTGCGGATGCCGTCCGCCGCCGCCTTCTCCTCGGCCTCGCGGCGGGCGTTGGTGCCCCGCTGGTCGATCAGCTGCTCCTCGCGCCGGGCCAGTTCGATCTGGCTGGCCAGTTCGTTCTCGGCGATGGCGCGCTCGCGCTCGACGGCGACGGCCCGCCGCTCGTAGGTGGCCCGGTCCGCCTCCTGCTGGATCTGCTCGCGGGCCGGGGTGCGCAGGGCGCGCTCCACCTCGGCCTCGGGGCGGATCGCCACGACCCGCACGGCCACCACGTCGATGCCGGTGGCCGGGAGCCTGGGCTCGTCGGCGAGGCCGGCGGCGACGCTGGTCCGCACGGAGGCGACGCCGTCCACCAGGGCGACGGCCAGCGAGGTGCGGGCCAGCACGTCCAGGGCGTGCTGCTGCGCGGTCTCGGTGAGGAGCGTGGCGATCTGCTCCAAGGGGGCCCCGCGCCAGCTTCCGGTGTCCGGGTCGACGGAGAAGTCGAGTCGGGCCGCGGCTTCGGCCGGGTCGCTGATCCGGTAGGTGACGGTGGCCTGCACGGCGACGTCCTGGAAGTCGGACGTACGGGCGTGGAACGCCATGGCCAGTTCCCGGTCGTCGACCGGCACTTCGGACAGCGCCGCCGACAGCGAGCGGTACCAGAAACTGAGCCCCCGCCCGTCGTGGACGAGTCGGCCGCGCCGGTGGTGGCGGATGTGCGTGGTGGGCGCGGAGCGCAGATGACGCCAGCCGAAGCGCCGGGTGATGTCGGCCATGACGGACCCCCTTCATTTCGTCAGTACGACGATAAAGGAGCCCTCCCATATCGTCAAGGGGACGAAAAGAGGGCGGCGGTCGGGGCGGGAGCCGGGGCCGGCAGGCGGCCCTGTACGGCGTCGGCGCACACCGACGGTCCGCCCGTCCGTCCGTCCCGTCAGACCCGCGCGTACGGGCCCTCGGTCGCCATCGTGTTCTGCATCGCCGTCAGTCGGCGGACGAAGAGGAGCGCGAGGACGCCGGCGACCGTCATGACCAGGTCCGCGGCGATCCCGAGCCTCCCTGCCGCAAGCAGCTCGTCCACGGTCTCGGCCGCCATGTAGATGCGGCTGAAGACGCGGTCCCCGGTCGCGGCGAGGACCCAGACCACCCACCAGGACATCAACAGCGCGGCGGAAGCCGTGCGGTCGGAGCCGTCGGGGCCGCGCTGGGTACTGGCCCGCCAGGTCTGCAGGGCGACCCGGCACGGCAGGAACAGGTTCGCCACGGGGACGAACCATGCGCCGATGGCCCAGCCGCGGCCCAGGGTGAAGGCATCGGGGCGGAAGATTCCGCCGTTGCTGCGCACCCGGTGGAACCAGACGATGAAGACGACGACCGCGGGCAGCACCGTGAGCACCTGCAGCAGCCCTGCGAGGATGGTGAGCCCGGGGGCCACGCCGAGTTCGAGGTCGTCGAAGTGGGTGTCGGCCGCGAACCCCTGAAGCCACGACTGCTCGTACGCGCCGACGCCGGCGGAGAAGAGGCGTACCGCGGCGGCGGCGCCGAGCAGCCAGGTCAGGGCCGTGGCGAGGCCCTTCGGGGAGCGCAGCACGCTCGGGGGCCCCGGCGGAGCCATGCGGACGGGCCCGCCGGGGTAGGGGTGGCCCTGCTGGGGAGCCGGGTACGGGGCCTGGTACGAGACCGGGCCGGGCTGCGAAGGCGACGGAGGCAGCGGAGGCGGCGGCGTGCCGGGCGCGCTGAAGGACATGACGGTGGAACCCCCCACGGGAACGGACGACATACGGACGGCCCGCCCGGCGGGCGGGGGCCCCGGTGAAGATATGCCGGTCCCGTGCCGGAGTCCACACGATTTCCGCTGGTCAGACGCACCCTGCCCGTCGGAGGCGCGGTGACGGCTTCTTCGGGTCCGGTTCCACCATGACGACGCACCATCTCTCCCTGTTGCCGCCGCCGATGACCCGGACGTTGATGTGCTTGGTCTGACCGGTGTCGTGGAAGTGGAGCACCACGGCCTGCCGGACGGATCCCTCGTCGTAGCACTCCGCGGTCTTTTCGGGCGAACCCATGTCGTGGTCGTCCGCGAGGCCCGCCAGTTCGCCCGCGGCCAGCGGCGGGTGCGAGCCGTACCCGGTGGCGTACCGCGCGTCGTCGGCGTCGTACTCCGACGAACCGCAGGGCCCGTGTCGCACCCACTACGCGCCCACAGGCGGGACGGTGATGACGAGCAGGGATGACTCCCGGGGGGAGGTTGCAGGGCCGGTTGATGACGCGTCAGGCGTCGAGATTCAGGTCGAACGCCGTCGGGGCGTCGGCGCAGATCACCTCTCCGGAGGCGGACCGGCCCACCCACACCGGGTGGACGCCGTCGCCGCCGGTGTGGAAGACCGCCAGGTCCGCGCCCAGGCTGCCGCCGTCGAGATGCACGCCGGCCACGGATCCGGTGAGCCGATCGGCCTCCGGGGAACCAGGCTGCCGCGGGGGCGTCGCAGATCTGCAGCGGGCCACCGCGACCTGCTCGTAGGACCCGTAGCCCCTGTCCGCGACCTCGACCAGGGTCGCCCTCACCGGGTACGTGCCCGGCGGCACGGCCACCGTGATGCTAGGCGCCTCGTCGCAGCTGTGCGGGCAGTCGACCGCCAGCACTCCTCTCGGCACGCGCAGACCGCCGCACGGAACCGGCTCGCGGACCGTGAGCCCCGAAAGGCGGGTGCCGGGGCGGAAGAGCCGGTCGAAGTCGGTGGATCCGAGCAGCCGGGAAGGCTCCCGGCGCCAGCCGGACGCCAGGTCACCCAGTCGTGCGGCGACCCAGTCCGGGAGCGGGCCGGCGACCGGGAGCGCCGGCCAGTCGTCGGAGCCGGGGCGGGCCGTCCAGAGGTGCTCCTCGGCCACCGCCATTTCGGCCTCCGGGACGCGCCCCGCATGCCCTCGGGCTGGTGCGAGATGTGTGCGGTGCCGCCTGCCGAGAGGTCCACCACCGTACGAGGGAAGTGCACGTCGGTGCCGAGCAGCAAGGCTGCTTGGCCTGCGATGATGACGGAATGCCTGATCCAGGGACCACCGCCGTCGTGATCGTTCTGCCCGACGCCGCCCCGCTCCTCGATGCGGCGTGGCGTATCGACCCGGCCCTGGTCCGTCATGGGGTACCGGCGCACGTCTCGCTCCTCTACCCGTTCGTACCGGAATCGGCGCTGACGGATCAGGACGAGAAGAACGTGCGTTCCCTGGCGGCGAGTTTCCCGGCGGTCGATCTGCTCCTGGAGGACGTGGTGACGGCGCCCGGCTTCGTCGCCGTCTCCGTGCCGGAACTCCAGCCGATCGTCGATGCGTTCCACGCCCGGTGGACAGGATTGCGCCCGCACGGGGGCCGCTTCGGGGCGCGGCCCGCCGCCCATGTCACGGTCGCCATGGGCGCGGTCGACCCCGCAGCCGCCGCCTGTGTCCGCTCCGAGGCCGGGAACCTTCTGCCCCTCCGCACCCGCGCGACGGCGGTCCAGCTGGTGGCTCTGACGGAGGAAGGCTGGCGGCCGCGCCTCACCGCGCCGCTCGGCGCCCCGGACGGCACGTGAACACCTCCGATGGCCCACTGTCGGCGAACACCGCAGTCGTGCACGGGACTTGCCCGGCAGCCGACAGTCGGCAGCCGACAGTCGGTAGTCGGTAGTCGGTAGTCGGACGCTCCCCCGCCCGGGACCGGGTCAGTCGGAGTCAGCCAGGGCTGTGGGTGCGGGTGCCGGCGGCGAGCATGCCCGCTGCCGCCAGGACTCCCAGCAACCACGCCACGGCCGTACCCGTGCTGCCCAGGACCACCGGCGTGCCGGCCATCCAGCCGTACAGCACGGGCGCGTACAGCAGGGGGAGGGCGGTCGGCAGGGGTATCACCACGGCGAGTACCTCGGCGAAGCCGAGCGGCTGGGTGCGGCCGCCGGGTAGGGCGAGGGCCCGCCTCACCGCCCAGTGCATGCGGGCCGACGCCCCCAGGGCCATCGCCGCGACGCCCACGGGATACCACCAGCTCTCGGCCAGCCAGGCCGCCAGATAGTCCATCCTCCGCATTCTGCCGGGCCCCGGCCGACAAGGCGTCACCGTGCCCCTGTCCGCCCTCCTCGACGGAAACGCCCCGGCCGCCTGAGAGGGTGGGACGGAACGTGCGTCACCGCGGCCATGTGGTGCACTGCACGGCCTTGTTCATGTTGCATACGGGCTGCCAGGAGGTCTGGGGAATGGGCGAGCTGTACCCGCCGGTCGAGCCGTACGAGAAGGGGATGCTCGACGTCGGCGACGGCAACCTCGTCTACTGGGAGGTCTGCGGAAATCCGGTCGGCAAGCCGGCACTTGTCGTCCACGGCGGGCCGGGATCAGGATGCGGGACCGGGGTACGCCGGTACTTCGACCCGGACCGCTACCGGATCGTCCTCTTCGACCAGCGCGGCTGCGGCCGCAGCACCCCCCACGCGAGCGAACCCACGGCCGACATGCGCCACAACACCACCCGGCACCTGATCGCCGACATGGAGCGGCTCCGCGGTCACCTGGGCATCGACCGCTGGCTGCTCCACGGCGGCTCGTGGGGCTCCACGCTGATCCTGGCCTACGCCGAGACCTACCCGGAGCGGGTGTCGGAGATCGTCATGGCCGCCGTCACCACCACTCGGCGCTCCGAGATCGACTGGCTCTACCGGGGCGCGGGGCGGTTCTTCCCCGAGCAGTGGGAACGCTTCCTCGAAGGAGCCGGCGGCACACCGCGGGACGGTGACGTCGTCGCGGCCTATGCACGCCTGATGGAACATCCGGACCCCGCGGTACGGGAGAAAGCGACGGCCGACTGGTGCGCCTGGGAGGACGCGGTCCTGTCCGGGGAGACGAACGGCGCCTCCAACCCGTACGGCGACCGCCCGCCGGCCGCTCGACTGGCCCTGGTCCGCATCTGCTCGTACTACTTCTCCCACGGGGCCTGGCTGGAGGAGGGCGCACTCCTGCGCGATGCGCATCGCCTGGCCGGAATCCCGGGTGTGCTGGTCCACGGCCGGCTCGACCTGGCCGGCCCGCTCGACACCGCATGGGAGCTCGCCCGCGCCTGGCCCGATGCCGAGCTGACCGTGGTCGGCGATGCAGGCCATCTGGGCAGCGACACGACCCGTGCCCATGTGCTCAGGGCTCTCGACCGATTCGCCGGCGCGGGGTGAGCCTCGACAGGGCGCAGTGTGCGGCGCTCCGCACTCCCTCCGGCCGGATCGGCCGCAGGAGCTCAAGAGGTCCAGGGGTAGGCCGGGTCCTCGGTGATCTTCACGTGCTGCGGGGCGTTTCGGGGGAAGGACCAGATGCGTCCCAGGGTGCTGGTGGCGGTCACCGTGGTCGCGTCCACGGTGACTTCGGTGAAGGGATTGGACGAGCAGGAGACCGCGACCCATTCGAGGGTGAGGTGGTCATCGTCCCGGGTGAGGGCGACCCAGCCGATGCTGCCGTGGGCCGCTGACTCACCTGCCAGGGCCCGGCTTCCGGCGTAGGCGCATGAGGCGAACGTCGTGTCGATGTCCAGCCAGTCGGTCGGGGTCCACGCGGTGGCCTGCATGAGGTGCCACCACTGCCAGTCCTCGGCCCGCATGTCATCGGGCCGGTCCGCGGGGGAGAATCTCATGAGGCTCATCACCGACAGGGATCCGTCGCCGAACATGATGAAGTCCCCGTAGGGCGCCTCTCGGGCGCGCCAGCGGTTCTGCACCAGGTCGGCATTGAGTAGTGCATCGGAGGGTTTCACACCCGCCATGGTGACACCGAGGCCGACGGGCTACGCCAGTCGGGTCGTTGCCACTCGGATCCTGAAGGCACAGGGAACCCGACCGTCCGACGTGGTCATGTCCCTCACCTCGGCGAAGAAGGCCTTGCGCAACCCTTCCACGGTCGTGCGGTCGAGCGGGCCGAGGTCGTAGAGACCGGAAACCGCAGCCCATACCTGCTCCACCGGGCCGCTCAGGTCGATGGGAACGGTCTCCCAGTCCACCGCTGCGAAGCCCGCCGGTCCGAGGACTTCGTCGAGCCCCTCGCGGCTGCGCGTCCGTCTGTCCCCCAGGGCCGGGATGCGCTGTGCGGCCGGCGCCGCCTCCATCGTGTGCCGCAAGAGGGTGAGGAACCGTTCATAGGCTTCGCCGCCGACGGCCCCGCCTCCCAGGACGCATGCCAGGACGCCTCCGGGAGCCAGCACGCGGGCGACCTCGGCCGCGACGTGCTCGATCTCGCCCATCAGCATCAGCGCCATGTGGGAGACGCAGGCGTCGAAACCGTTGTCGGGGAAGGGGAGTTCCTGAGCTCGGCCCGCCTCCAGCCTCGCTTCGGAAAGCGCCGGTCGGCTTCGTGCCAGTGCCAGAGAGTGCGAGGACAGGTCCAGTCCGGCGAGTTGTCTCCCGGGCGTCCGGGCCAGCAATTCGAGCAGGAGGCCGTCGCCGCAGCCGAGGTCCAGCACGCGTGTGCTTCCGGATACCTGGTCGCACAAGATCTCGTAACTGGAGCGGCCGTCGGGAGCACGGCCACCGGCGAACGCCTCTGCGGTCACGGCCGGGTGCTCGGCGTGGAACGCCTGCAGGAATGCCTCCTGCGGTGCGGTGGTCTTCATGCGCCCCAACCTACGCCGCGGGCCCGGCGCGGACACAGGCCCCGGACCCACGCTCCGGACACCCGCTCGGGGCGCCCGCTCGGGGTGCCCGCTCGGGGTGCCCGCTCGGGGTGCCCACCCCGGCCGTCGGTCCTCCGCCGCCGACCGCCGGGGTGGGCCGCCGGTCAGCCCAGCAGTCGGCGGGCCTGCCGCACCGCGTCGGACAGCTGCCGGACCTCGGGGTCCTCGGTCCGCTCGGCCAGCCGGGCGGTGACGTCCGACAGCCTGGTCAGGCCGACCGAGCCCGGAAGCGGCTCCCAGCCGCCTCCCCGCTCGCGCAGCGACGACGCCAGGTACGCCGCCGCGACCGTGACCTGGAAGCGGGGCGCGGCCTGCTCCCAGCCGCCGCCGGTCAGCGCGGAGGCCTCCACCCGGCCGGACTCCTCGTGCGGGGCCCTGCCGTCGGGGTCGAGCCACCGGACGGTGGCGGTGGCCACGTGTCCGGACGCCCCCGGCCGCAGCTGCACCGCGTACAGCGCGGTCACCGTGTGGCCCGGACCGACCTCGCCGCCGTCCACGGAGTCGTCGCGGAAGGAGTCGTCGGCCACGCGCCGGTTGTCGTAGCCGATCAGCCGGAACCGCTCGACGTTGCGCGGGTCGAAGGAGACCTGCGCCTTGGCGTCGCGGGCTCGCAGCTCCACCTGTGCGGGCAGCTCGTCGCAGAAGACCCGGCGGGCCTCCTCCTCGTCGGAGACGTAGACGGTGTGCCCGTCGCCCTTGTCGACCAGCCGCTCCATGAACGCGTCGTTGTAGTCGCTGCCCACGCCGACCCCGAAGAGGGTGATGCCGTGGTCGCGGCGGGCGCCGTCGATCCGCTCCAACAGGGCGTCGGCGGACGTGGTGCCGGTGTTGGCGAGGGCGTCGGAGAGCAGGACGACGCGGTTGGTGGCGCCGGCCCGACGGCCCTCGACGGCGATGTCGTAGCCGCGGGTGACACCGGCCTCGACGTTGGTGGAGTCGGTGGGGCGCAGCCGGTCGACGACCTCGTGCACCCGCTTGCGGTTGCCGTCCAGACGGGTCATCGGGAGCCGGGTCTCGGCCTTGTTGCTGAAGGCGACGATGGCGAGCGAGTCGTCGCCGCGGAGCCGGTCGGTCATCAGGTCCAGGGAGGTGCGGACCAGGTCGAGTCGGCCGGGTTCGGCCATCGAACCGGAGATGTCGACGACGAAGGTGAGGGCGGCGGGCGGGCGGCGGTCGTGGCCGAGGCCGCTCCGGGTGGCGAGCCCGACCCGCATCAGGGACCAGTCCGCGGCGTCGGTGCGGGCGCCGTCGACGGTCACGGAGAAGCCGTTGCCGTCAGGCTGCCGGTAGTCCTGGCGGAAGCTGTTGACGAACTCCTCCGGGCGGACGGTCGCAGGGTCGGGGAGGTTGCCGTCGGCCAGGGTCCGGCGGGCGTAGCCCCAGCTCGCGGTGTCCACGTCGAGTGCGAAGGTGGAGAGGTAGTCCGCGGGCGGTGCCGCGGTGCGGCGGCCGTCGTCCTCCCCCTCCGCCGCTCCGTCGGCCCGGTCGGCGGTGCCGGGCGAGCCCTGGGCGGGGGCCGGGGCGGGGTTGCCGCCCTTGTTCTGCCGCCCGCCCTCCTGGGCGGTGCCGCTGCTGCGGTCGTGGCCGCTGTCGGAGGCGCTGCACCCGGAGAGCAGCACCGCCCCGGCGGCGAGCACGGCGAGCAGGGCCGGTCCCACCGGGCGGCGGTTGCGGCCACGGCCGCGGTCGCGGCTGGGCGTTCGCAACGTCATGGTGTCCCCCTTCGGACGATCGGTGTCTGCGAATGTGACGTTCGCGAAGGGGAGTTGGAACCGACGAGGGTGTTGCGAACGCGTCTCGAAAGGGCAACGGCAGGCGGAAGGTCAAGCTCTGGCGGAGATCAGGACACGATGACGTCGCGGAGGGCAACCCCGGCGGAGAACCGAGCGGTCCCGCACGAAGCCGGTGCACGCCCCCGCTGCCCCGCTGTCCCCGCTGGGGCGGGCGCGGAGGAACTGTGTTGCCAGGCGGTCGGAGCTGCGATGGAATCGGGCGGGCCCGTGCACCTGCGGTCCGGACGGGGAAGGGGCCGGTTCATGGACGGTACGACAGCATTGGACGGCGTGCTGCAGCAGGCACAGCTGGTCCGGGTGAGCACGGTGGGCGCGGTGGGCGGGTCCGGAGTGGACGGGGCCGATGGGGCGGACGGGGCCGATGGGGCGATCCGTGTCGACCTCTCCGATCCGGTGGAGTCGGCCCGGCTCAGGACGGCCATGGCCGTGGAGTCGCTCCCCGGTGTCCACTGCATGTGCCTCGGGGACGTCCGCTTCGAGGTGTTCGACCGGACCGGAGGGCGGCTTGCGGTCGTCGTCCTGCACCACGGTGCGACGTTGCGGTGGGGGCACTGGGAGAGCGATGCCTTTCTCGCCGACGGCCGCCTCCTCCTGGCGTGGCTGGACGGGCACGGCATGTCCGGCCCCCTGCAGGAGTTCGAAACCAACCGGCTGCGGGCGCAGAAGAGCGCCGACGCGAAGCGCGACTGGCTGACCGCGATGCCCGCGGGACTGGACGGGACCGCGAACCGGATCCTCGGCCTCTCCCGGACCGGCGCCATGCCCTCCCCCGAGTTGCTCGCGGAACTCACCGACCGACTGCAACTGGCCTTCCCCGACCCGGTGGAGCGGGCACTGGCCCTGCTCGACTGGCACGGCTCCGGCAGCGGACGCTGCTCCGGACACCCCCTCCACGAGGGCGTGCCGGGCGAACTGCTCGGCAGGGTGCCGTTCGCCGACCTGCTCGCCGCCCTGGCCGACCCGCGGGCCGGGGACCGGCACGACGCCGGGGCCGTACGGCATCTGGTGGGCTGGAAGACCCGCCCGCGCCAGAAGCGGGATGTCGCCCGCCTGCCCGAAGCGCTGCGCGTCCGCCTGCTGGCCCACGCGCGGCGCTCCGGGGACTCCGACAAGCAGGCCCGCGCGGAACGGTGGTTGGCCCCCCGGCGGACATGAGCTCCGCCGCAGCGTTCGGTGGTCGGCCCGCTCAGCGCCGATCACACTGCGCATTGGGGGTTTTCGCCGTGCTGTCGATGAGCCGCGTGCAAGGATGTCGCCCGTGACCGGATCGTCCTCCTCGCCCGTCGCCGAGAACACGCCTCGCGATCGCGGGCTGGGTCCCCGTACCGCTGCCGTGCTCGTCTTCGGGTCTTCGGCCGCGGTCCTGGTGGTGGAGATCGTCGCTCTGCGGCTACTGGCTCCCTACCTCGGCCTCACCCTCGAAACCAGCACCATGGTGATCGGCATCGCCCTCACCGCGATCGCCGCCGGATCCTGGCTGGGTGGGCGCATCGCCGACCAGGTGGATCCGCGCAGGCTCATCGGCCCCTCGCTCGGGGTGTCGGGAGCGGCCGTGGCGCTCACCCCTGCCGTGCTGCGCACCACCGCGGAGTGGGCACCGGTGGTGCTCCTGCTGATCGCGTCCCTGACCATCCTCGTACCGGGCGCCCTGCTCTCCGCGGTGACGCCGATCGTGACGAAGCTGCGTCTCACCGACCTCGCCGAGACCGGCACGGTCGTCGGCCGGCTGTCGGGCGTCGGCACCGTCGGTGCCATCGTCGGTACGGTCCTCACCGGCTTCGTCCTCATCGCGCGGTTTCCGGTCAGCGGCATCCTGATCGGCCTCGGCACCCTGCTGGTGGTCGGCTCGGCGCTGGTGGAGTGGCGAACGCGCGGGTGGAGCGGCACCCCGGCCCTGGTACTCGCGGTCGTGGCCGGCGGCCTCGCCACCACCGTCGCGCCCGGTGAGTGCGACACGGAGACCAGGTACCACTGCGCGAGGGTCGTCGCGGACCCCGAACGGGCCGGTGGCCGCACCCTCGTTCTGGACGGCGTACGGCACTCGTACGTCGACGTCGACGACCCGACCCACCTGCAGTTCGCGTACGTGCGCGCCATCGCATCGGTGGTCGATGCCGCGTTCCCCGCAGGTGAGCCACTGGCTGCCCACCACCTGGGCGGCGGCGGGCTCACCTTCCCCCGCTATCTCGCGGCCACGCGGCCCGGGACGCGGAGCCTGGTGTCCGAGATCGACGGCGGGGTCGTGCGCATCGACCGCGACCGACTGGGCCTGAGCCGGGAAGGCGGTATCGGCGTACGCGTGGAGGACGGCAGGCTCGGCCTGCGGCGACTGGAGACCGGAAGCCGTGACCTCGTCGTCGGCGACGCCTTCGGGGGCGTGAGTGTGCCGTGGCACCTCACCACGGTCGAAGCGATGACCGACGTACGGCGGGTGCTCAAGGAAGACGGCCTGTACGTAGCCAACCTCATCGACCACGGTGGTCTGGCCTTCGCACGTGCCGAAGTGGCCACCCTCGGCACGGCCTTCGAGCACGTTGCGGTCGTCGGCAAGCCCTCCGACATCGGCCTCGACCCGAACGCCCCGTCCGAGGGGGGCAATCTGGTCGCGCTCGCCTCCGACCGGCCGATCGACCTCCGCGCGACCCAGGCGGCGCTGGATGCCCGGCAGAACGGCTGGAAGATCGCCGCCGGCGACGACCTCGCCTCCTGGATCGGCGATGCCCGGCTCCTCACCGACGACCACGCACCCGTCGACCAGCTCCTCCAGCCCTACGGCCCGCCCAGCAGCCGCTGACCGTGCCGATGGGCGCCCACCCCCCGGTACGAAGCCCTAGTGGCTGCGGCTGCGGACCAGGAGGTGGAGGAAGTACGGCGTACCGATCAGGGCCGTCATCAGGCCGGCGCCGATCTGGGTCGGGGCGATCACGGTCCGGCCCACCAGGTCCGCGGTGCAGACCAGTACGGCGCCGAGGAGAACCGCGACGGGGACCACCCTGACGTGCCGGCGGCCCACCAGGGCCCGGGCGGCGTGCGGGGCGACGAGGCCGACGAAGCCGATCGTGCCGGCGGCGGCCACCGCGGTGGCGCTGAGCAGCACGGCGAGCAGCAGGAAGGCCAGGCGGCCGCGGGCCGGGTCGAGGCCGAGGAGCCGGGGGGTGTCCTCGTCGAGCGAGACGAGGTCGAGGTCGGCGCGCCGCTGGACGGCGAGGAACACGCCCACGGCGAGCACCACGGCGAGCGGCACCACGTCGGGGAAGCTGCGCCCGTACGTGGAACCCGACAGCCAGGTCAGCGCCTTGGTGGCGTTGAACGGGTCGGTGAGGATGATCAGCATGCTGATCAGGGCCGCCGACCCGGTGGCCACGCCGAAGCCGACGAGGACGAGCCGGTTCTGCTGGAAGCCGCCCCGCGCGGCGAGGCCGAAGACGATCGCTCCGCTGACGGCGGCGCCCGCGAAGGCGGCGCCGGCCATGCCCCACGAGCCGGCTGCGGGGACGGTGGTCACGAGGAGTACGGCGCCGAGCGCCGCGCCGCCGGAGACGCCCAGGACGCCCGGCTCCGCGAGGGGGTTGCGGGTGACGGCCTGGACGAGGGTTCCGGCGAGGGCGAGGGCGGCGCCGGCGAGGAGCGCGGCGAGGACGCGGGGCACCCGGGTGTCGAGCACGAAGGTGATGGTCCGGCCGGCGTTGCCCTGGGCCCAGTTGACGACGTCGCCGAGCAGCAGCTTGCTGTCGCCCAGCAGGACGCCGGCGATGGCGACGCCGACGAGCGCGGCCGCCAGGATGCCGGTGGCGGTGAGGAAGGCGGTACGGCTCCGGATGCGCAGCCGCTCGGTGTCGGTGGTGCCGGCGGTGTCGCGGGCCTTGGTGGCCATGACGATCAGGAAGACGGCGCCGACGAGGCTGGTGACGACCCCGGTGGGGACGGCGACGGCCACGTCGGCGGGAATGAGGCTGCGCAGGAGCACGTCCGAGCCGAGGACCAGCGCGGCGCCGACGAGCGCGGTGGCCGGCAGGGCGCCGCGGGTCCTGGTGTAGGCGCGGAACCGGCGGGCGAGCGGCCGCACGAGCGCGGGTGCGCAGAGGCCGACGAAGCCGATGGGGCCGGCGAGGGTGACGGCGGCGGTGGACAGCAGGGCGGCGAACACGACCACGGTGACGCGGGTGGCGCGGACCGGGACGCCGAGTCCGCGGGCGGCGGCGTCGCCGAGGGCGAGGGCGTCGATCCGGCGGGCCACGAGGAGCAGCCCGACGAGGCCGACGAGGGCGATCGGCAGCACCTGGAGGATGCCGCCGAAGCCGTTCTGGGAGATGCTGCCCTGGTTCCAGCGGTAGATGCCGGTGGTCTCCTGCGGGAAGAGCATGAGCATGCCCTCGGTGGCGGCGGTGAGGCCGAGGGTGAGGGCGCTGCCGGCGAGGACGAGCCGTACGGTGCCGGCGCCGAGGCCGGACAGGCCGAGGACGACGGCCGCCGCGGCGAGTCCGCCGAGGAAGGCGATGCCGGAGGAGGCGAGCAGCGGCAGCGAGACCCCGGTGACGGCGGTCAGGCCGAGGGCCAGGTAGGCGCCGGAGTTGACCGCGAGGGTGTCCGGGGAGGCGATGACGTTGCGGGTGACGGACTGCAGGGCGGCGCCGGCCATGCCGAGCACGGCGCCGACGAGCAGTCCGGCGGCGGCCCTCGGGAGCCGGGAGGCGATGACGACGGAGGCGTCGGCGGCGTCCCCCCGGCCGGTGAGCGCCCTCCAGACCTCGGGGGCACCGGCGTTGGCGGTGCCCTGGGTCAGGTCGGCGATCGCGAGGGCAGCGACGAGCAGGCACAGGGCGGCAGTCACCGCGGCAGCGCCGGTCCGGGACGTGGCCGCCGACGGACGGGTGGCGGGAGCGGTTGCGGTGACGGCCATGCTGCTACTTCGTCAGTGCGGCGACGACGGCGTCGATGTACTTGCCCATCGACTCGGGCCCGCCGAACATCCAGATGCCGTCGGGCAGACGGTGGACGTTGTTGTTCTGGACGAAGGGCAGCGAGGTCCACACCTTGTCCTGGGCCAGCTGGCCGGTGAACGGGTTGCTGTCCTTGTCGGTGTCGTTGCCGATGTAGGCGAACTCGACGTCACCGAGCTTGGTGAGGCCCTCGACGTCGGTGGTGCCCAGCCCGTAGGCCGGGTCGCCCTCGACCGTCCAGGCGTTCTTCAGGCCGAGCTTCTCGTTGACTCCGCCGATCAGCGAACCGCTGGTGTAAGGGCGGATCGAGACCTGGTTGGAGACGACGTAGCCGTCGGCGAAGGCGTAGGGCTTGCCTGCGAGGCCCTTGTCGGCGAGGGCCTTCCTGCCCTCTGCGATCTTCGCCTCGAAGGCCTTCTTGAGCGTGTCGGCCTTGGCGGTGGTACCGGTGGCCTGGGCGAGGATGTCCAGGTTCTTGGTCATCTGGCCGACCGGGTCGGCGGCGTCCGCGGCCTTCAGGTTGATGACGGGCGCGACCTTCTTCAGCTGGTCGACGGCTGCCGCCGGGAGGTCGGTGGTGGCCACGATGAGGTCCGGCTTGACGGCCGCGATGGCGTCCATGCTCGGCTCGCCGCGGGTGCCGACGTCCTTGGGCTCGTTCTTCAGCGGAACGGCGGTGTCCCAGGCCTTGTAGCCCTTGACGTCGGAGACGGCGGCGGGGTCGACGCCCAGCGAGATGAGGCTCTCGACGACGTTCCACTCGGTGGCGACGATCGTCTTGGCCGGGCCGTCGAGCTCGACCTTGGTACCGGTGCCGTCGGTGAGGGAGATCTTCTCGCCCGCGCCCTTGGCCTTGTCGTCGGCGGCGGGCTCGGTGGTCCCGCAGGCGGTCAGGGTGAGGGCCGCGACGGTGGCGGCCGCCGCGGTGATGAGGAGTCGTCTCATGAGGTGGTACTGAGCCTTTCGCTTCGCGTGTGGTGGCGTCCGATCGCACGGGTGCGCAGGAGGCCGGTCAGGGGGTCGGTGTCCACTTCGATACGGATGCCGTAGGTGTCTGTCAGCCGTTCGCCGGTGAGGACCTCCTCGGGGAGGCCTTCGGCGACGACCCGGCCGGCGCGGAGGAGGACGATCCGGTCGGCGACGGCCGCGGCCTGGTCGAGGTCGTGCAGGACGGCGCCGACGGCGATGCCGTGCTCGTCCGCCAGGTCGCGTACGAGGTCGAGGAGTTCGACCTGGTAGCGCAGGTCCAGGTAGGTGGTGGGCTCGTCGAGGAGGAGCACGCCGGTCTCCTGGGCGAGGCAGCCGGCCAGCCAGACGCGCTGGAGCTGTCCGCCCGACAGGTGCTCGGCTCCGCGTTCGGCGAACTCCGCGACGCCGGTGAGGGCGAGCGCACGGTCCACGGCGGCAGTGCCGTCCGGGTCGGCCTTGCCCCAGCGGCCTCGGTACGGGTACCGGCCGAACTCGACGACGTCCCGTACGCTCAGCCCGCTGGGGGTGGGCCGGCCCTGGGTCAACAGGGCCACGCGGCGGGAGAACTCACGGGGGGACAGGGCGAGGCCGTCGGTGTCGGCGTCGATGACCAGTTTCGCGGTCCGGGGTCGCTGGAGCCGCGATACGGTGCGCAGCAGCGTCGACTTGCCGCTGCCGTTCGGGCCGACCAGTACGGTGACCTCTCCGGGCCGCAGCACCAATGACGCGTCGTGGACGACGTCGACGCCGTCGTACGCCACGGTGACTCCCGTGGCCGACAGTTCATGGCCGCGGGGGCGTCCTACCGCGGATCTCTCTTCACCGGCTTGCACGACCCGAAGGTTAGCCTAACCTAACCGATAGACCAAGAGGGGGACCCCGAACCCTGGCAAGACGAATTCCCGCCAACCTCCGATATGCCGCCGGAACCCGGCAGGCGCCCTCCCTCCCCCGGCTCCCCCCTGATCCCCCGGTCCCTGCCCGGCCCGCGGCCAAGGGGCTCCGGGCCGCTGCCCGATGGGGCGCCAAGGTCTGCCCCCGCGGCCTTCGCCGTCCACCGTCACCCGCATGTATCAAGGAAGTTGGCAACGCCAAGTGTGGGGATGGTGCTCAGTGCGGACGCAACGCAACGACAGGTCGGGCGACGAGAGGAAGCCGGAACAGGCCCCCGCGTCGATGAGAGGGGAGGCGTCCGCCGCGCAGCGACAGGACGTGGCGACGCCGCAGGGGCTCCTCGCGCTGCAGAGCGCAGTGGGCAACGAAGCCGTGGTCCAGATGCTCAGGCGGGCCGGTGATCATCAGGCTCGCGAGACGCACCGGCACAGTGACCGTTGCGGCCACCAGAGCACCGGACGGCCCGACATGCAGCGCACCGCCGTCCACGACGTCCTCCGCTCCCCCGGCCGGCCCCTGGACGACGCCACCCGCACGGACATGGAATCCCGCCTCGGGGCGGACTTCTCCGACGTCCGCATCCACACCGGCGGCGCCGCGAAGGCCTCCGCGGCCGAGGTAGGTGCCCGCGCCTACACCTCCGGCAGCCACGTGGTCGTCGGCGAGGGCGGCGCCGACAAGCACACCCTGGCGCACGAGTTGACGCACGTCGTCCAGCAGCGGCAGGGGCCGGTGGCCGGCGCCGACAACGGAGCGGGCCTGCGGGTGTCGGACCCATCCGACCGGTTCGAGCGGGAGGCGGAGGCCAACGCGCGTCGGGTGATGAGCGGTCCCGCCCCGCAGGCCGGCCTCTCGGGCCCCGACGCGCCCCCGGCATCGGGCGGTGGGCGCTCCGCGTCGTCGCTCCCCGTGCAGCGGGTCTTCCAGGGCGACCTGGGCGGATACAGCACCGCTCAGGCGATCAAGGAGCTCAAGGGGCAGATCCCGGGGTCGGCACCGAAGTGGAGTGTGGTCGACGCCGCACGCACCGGCGCGACGGCCTACGACAGCCTCGGCGACCTCGCGTCGGCGCTGGGACTCCAGGCACCGCAGCATGCCGGAACCACGTCCGCTCCGGCGCCTGCTCCGGCGCCCACGGCCTCGGCGTCCTCCGCCTCGGCCACGACCACCCCGGCCCGCCCCCCTCGACCGGCTCCCAAGCCCAAACCGGCCAAGCTCACCAGTGCCGCGCAGCAGCCGGGCTCCGCAGCCGCCCGGCAGCAGGTCCCCTCGACGCCGACCGCCGCACCGCACACCCAGAGCCACACCCCCGCCACCGCCGCTGCCCACGCCACCGCTCCGCCGGTGCCGGTACCGGCGCAGGCGCCGGTCGAGGAGCGGAAGCCGGGGGTCGCCGAGCAGGTCTCGGTGGAGGACTTCGCGGCGAACTCCGCGCAGGCCCGGGACCAACTGGAGGCGGAGCGAGCCGCTCCGCGCACGTACCTGCGCCGACGGGCCGCAAGCCGGCTGGACGAGGCCGTGTTCCGGCAAATGGCCGGATCGGTGAAGGTCAGCAACAAGGCCCAAGCCATGCCGCACCTCATCGACCAGCTCTACAGCTGCTTGGAGTGGACCGGCCGCGCACCCATCGCGGTCTTCACCCATGAGGCCCAGGGCAAGGGGGACCTGATGCTCGGCGTCAAGACAGCCGACGCATTGCGCGAGAACTTCCCGCGGACCGAGGCGAACAAGAACGACATCGCGCTGCTGACCGCCGAGGCGGCGCACAAGAAGCAGCCGGGCGTCTTCGAGGACTCCGGCCACCCGTTCACGGTGCTCGGCGGCGCCACTCCCACCGCTCCGCACCTCGGTGCCGGCCAGGCTCCCACCCACGCGATCGTCGCCCCGCAGTTGGCCGCCACCAAGAACTTCCAGAAGAGCGTCGGCGCATGGGGCAGCACCGTCTCCGCGATGACCGAGTACTCCAAGAAGGAGTCACTGCCGCCGGGCGCCTCCGGGACCGGTCACACCACCGGGCTCGGTGCGGGAGAGGTCGGCATCACCTTCGACGCCGGCCTGCGGGCCTACAAACAGCACCAGGACAGCATCGAGGGCGAGGAGAACAAGCGCGCCGCCCGGTTGGAGAACCTCCAGGCGCTGAAGTCCAAGGACCTCCTGACCGCGCTCTTCCCGGAAGACCAGGAGCGGGCGGCCAAGGAGTACGCCGCCGCTGCCACTTCCCGGCTGTACTTCGCCTACTCCAACAAGAGCGCCATGCGGTTCGCTCTCACCGTGGCGGAGGTCGAGAACGGCAACGGCAACGACGTGCACGTCGTCCAGTCCTCGCCCACGCAGATGCCGGAGCTCGACGCCACCGTGAAGCACGATCTCGCCGGGCTCGGGGTGGGCAAGGTTCGGCTGGTGGAGGTGTCCTCCCAGAAGCAGACCCCGACCATCACGGTCCAGGACACCGGCGGCTCCGGGAAGACGATGCACTGGATCACGACCGACCGGGTCCCGCACGACGACATGCTGACGCTGATCAAGGCGAGCGAGCCGATCGTGATGACGACCGGCAACCAGAGCACCTCCGAGGCGCTGTCGGCCGGCAAGACCATGCTGTACGAGAGCATCGGCATGACGCAGAGCAAGGACTTCCGGCAATCGCTGTACGCGGGCGCCGGGGTCAAGGCGGCGGACATCGAGCGCCTCGCCGCCGTCAGCCGGGACTACGACCAGCGGGGTACCCGGGGCCCCGGCCAGCCCGAGTTCAAGGCCGCGGCGGCAGCCCTGCAGAACATGCAGCAGGAAGGCAGGATGGGCGCCTTCAGCGACCGGGCCTCCGCCACGAAGGACCTCGGCCGCTGGATCGGCGGACAACACCTGCGGGACTTCCTGATGAAGACCGAGCTCGCCTCCGAGCTGCAGCGCAGGGAAGAGCAGCTCACGTCGGACTATCGCAATGCCGACGCCTACAAGGGCTTCGTCGACCACCTGCTCAACCTCCCGGCCGGCGAGGAGTAGCACCCCCTCCTCGTACGAAGGGGGCGGCACCGTCGGGTGCCGCCCCCTTCGAGTCCTTCGGGCCACCGGCCCCCCGCGACCGCACTCATCCCGTCACCCTGGGGGCCACTTCGGCGAACCGCGCACCGCCGCCACCAGGCAGGCGTGTGGCGCGGGCGGCCGCGCACTCCGCTCCGGAGCCGCGCGAACGCCCGGAACGTGCCTCGCCAGCTGCGTGAACACCTGCCGGTCATCCGCTATGCGGAGGATCTGTCCGTAAATCGACCACCCATTGGCGACCCTCCTTCAGACCTGCCAGGCTCGTCTTCAGGTGAGCGTCAGATCACAGGCGCCGAATCGCAAACAGCCTTGAATCGAAGGGGAAACTTGTCATGCGCCGCCACATCACCGCCGTATCCGCCCTCAGTCTTCTCTGCATTGCAGGCACCACGGGGCTCGCGGAAGCCCAACCCGCCAGTGGGCACGGCCCGTCCGCCATGGTCTTCACCGTTGTCCAGGACTCCTCCGCGGACGCGGACACGGGCACCGTCTTACGCGCGGCCACCCTCAGCTGCGCCTACACCGCCGAGGGCACCCACCCCGACCCGCGGGCCGCGTGCGACGCCCTCAACGCCACCGACGGCGAACTCAACCGCCTGCTGGCGGCACCGGACACATCGCGGGCCTGCCCCATGTACTTCGACCCGGTCACGGTCACCGCGGACGGCGTACTGCACGGCAGGCGCGTCGCCTGGAAGCACACCTTCTCCAACACGTGCGTGATGTCCTCGACCCTGAACGGGAACCCGGTGTACGCGTTCTGACGCCGCGCACCGCCGCTCTGGGCCGTCACAGCTGCGCCAACGCCGGCAGCAGCTTGGCCTCGGACCAGGCCAGGAAGGATTCCTGCTGGTCACCGCCGATCTGGACGAGGGCGACCTCGTCGAATCCGGCGTCGACGTAGGGGCGTACGGCCTCGACGAAGGCCTCCACGTCGTCACCGCAGGGGATGGCATCGGCGACGTCCTCGGGCCTGGTGTACTGCGACGCCTGGGCGAACCCCGCGGGGCCGGGGAGTTCCGCGTTGACCTTCCAGCCGCCGAGCGCCCAGCGGAACTGCCCGTGGGCCCGGGCCACCGCGGCGTCGGGGTCCGGATCGTAGGAGACCGGGAGCTGGCCCACGCGCGGCTTGCCCGTGCCGCCGTGCGCGTCGAACGCGGCCAGCAGCTCCTGCTTCGGCTCGGTGGCGATCAGCAGGTCCGCGTGTGTGCCCGCGACCTCGCAGGACCGGTCTCCGGATACGGCAATGCCGATCGGGGGCGGCTCGTCGGGGAGGTCCCACAGCCGGGCGTTCTCGACGTCGAAGTGGGTGCCGTGGTGGCTGACGTACCCTCCGGCGAAGAGCGAGCGGATGATCTCCACGGCCTCTTCGAGCATGTCGAGGCGGACGTGGGCGGCGGGCCAGCCCGCGCCGACGATGTGCTCGTTGAGGTTCTCGCCCGATCCGAGGCCCAGCCGGAAGCGTCCCTCGGACAGGAGCTGCATCGTGGCCGCCTTCTGGGCGATCACCGCGGGGTGGTAGCGGAAGGTCGGGCAGGTCACATAGGTCATCAGGGGGATCCGCGAGGTGGCCTGCGCGGCGGCGCCCAGGACGCTCCACGCGTACGGGGCGTGCCCTTGGGCCTCCAGCCAGGGGAAGGAGTGGTCGGAGATGACGGAGAAGTCGAATCCCGCCCGCTCCGCCCCCACCACGTGGCCGACCAGTTCCCTGGGGCCGGCTTGCTCGGTCATCATTGTGTATCCGATGTGCACCATATGGTGCGCCTTACCGCTCCCGAGCCCCCGAAACGCTCACCGGCCCCCGCCGCCCCGGCCCCGGTCGAGGTGGAGGTCGAGGTCGAGGAGGGCGTTCTCCACGACCTCGGTCAGCGCGGGGTGGATCCAGTACGGGCGGCCGGCGAGGGTGGCGGCGTCGATGCCCAAGGTCACGGCCAGGACGAGCGGCTGGATGAGGGTGGGGGCCTGGGCGCCCATGAGGTGGGCGCCCAGGAGGCGGCCGGAGTCGGGCTCGGCGAGCACCTTGCAGAAGCCGGTGGTGTCCTCCATGGCCCAGCCGTAGGCGGTGTCGGCGTAACCGGCCATGCCCACCGCGTAGTCCGGCTGCCGGTCGCGGCACTCCTGTTCGGTGAGACCGACCGAGGCGATCTGCGGCCGGGTGAAGACCGCCGCGGGCACCCGCTCGTGGTCACAGGTGACCAGGTCGTCCGGGTGGCGGAGGTTGTGTGCGACGACCTCCGCCTCACGGTTGGCGACGTGCTTGAGCGGCACCGGCGAGCAGATGTCCCCCAGGGCGAAGACGCCTTCCGCGCTCGTGCGCTGGAAGCGGTCGACGATCACCCGGCCGTCGTCGTGGGTGGCGACGCCGGCGGCCTCGAGATCCAGGCGGTCGCTGTTGGGAATCCGCCCCACCGCGACGAGCAGCAGGTCCGCCTCGGCCGTCGACCCGTCGTCGAGGGTCAGCCGCAGCGCGCCCGGGCGGCCGTCGACCCGCGTGAGCTCCCGGCCGAGCCTGAGGTCGTAGCGGGAGCGAACCAGCTCGGTGAACCGCTCGGCGACGGTTTCGTCCTGCGGGCCGAGCAGGCGCCGCTCCTTCTCCACGATGGTGACGGAGCTGCCCGTCGCGGCGAACACCTCGGCCAGCTCCGCGGCGATGTAGCCGCCGCCGAGGATGGCCAGGCGCCGGGGCGGGGCGTCGAGGCGCATGACGGTGTCGGAGGTTTCGTACGGCAGCCCGGAGTCCGCCACGGGCGGGGGGATCAGCGGCCGGCCGCCCGCGGCGAGGACGACCTGGGCGGCGCCGATGTCGAGGGCGCCGCCGTCGGACCGGTCGATCCGGAGGGTTCTGGGGCCCGTGAACCGGGCCCGGCCCTCGTACACAGTGGTGAAGCCTTCGCCCTCGCGGCCCTTGCGGCCCTTGTCCCGTTCGGCGTCCAGCCGCCCGAAGACCCGGTCGCGCGCGGCGCGCCAGCGCACCTCGCCCGGCCCGGCGTCCACGTCGTGGGTTCCGGCTTCCCGGACCGTACGGGCCACTTGGGCGGTGTGGGCGAGCATCTTGCTCGGGATGCAACCGGCATTGAGGCAGGTTCCGCCGAACCAGCGCTCCTCGACGATGGCCACGTCCAGGTCCGCGAACGAGTCGTCGACGACCGCGTTGCCGGATCCGGCACCGATGACGACGAGATCGTGGTGGCGCATGGGCCAAGCCCTCCTACGCCGATGCCCCGTCGGCGGGAGTCGCCGCCGGGCGGGCTCGCCGTATGCGGATGGGACCGCGCGCTGCGGCCGGATCGACCGTGCGACCGCCCTGGGTGATCTCGACCTCGCCGGCCGTGACCAGCCGTCGGGCGGCGCGGCGGGCCGGTTCCATGAGGTCGCGCCAGCCGTCGCCGTCCCCCGCGTACACCGCTCGCGCGGCGTCGGAGGGGCAGATCGTCGCGGTCGGCCCGCGGTCCTGGAGCAGCGTCAGAATGGCCTGCTCCAAGTGCCGGCCCGTGGTCTCCTTCCGGCGGGCGCTCGTCGTCACGGGCTCGGCTTCCCGGGGTCGTCGCCGCCCTCACGCCGGGAGCCGAGGTTCCCGTAGCCCTTCATCTCGTGCGGCGACAGCCTTTCGCCGCCGCCGGGGAACGACTCCGGGTCGGGCTCTCGGTGTTCCTCGACGTGGTGGGGCCGCCGGGCCGTGGGCCGGGTGGGCGCGCCCGGGGGCGGCTCTGCGGCGCGTCGCCGGATGCCCCACCAGACGGCCGCGACGAGGAGCAGGGCGACCACGATGCCCACGGCCAGGAGTCCCGTGCCGGCTGCGCCGGCGGAGAGCTGGAGGGAGTGGTGGAGGGAGGAGGGGTCCGTCATGGTGCTTCCCGCCTTTCTGACGGTGTTGCGGCTGCCAGCGGCGTCTGCCCGCGCACCCGTGGGGGAAACACGGCCGGGCCGCGAGCAGCCGGTCGGCGTCGCCGTTCGAGCAGGGGGGGGTGGTTCCCCTCCGCCGCGCCCGGCCGTGCTGCGGCGCGCTACCGGCCCGGAAGGATCTCCTTGGCCTTGGCGACGGCGAAGCCCCAGCCCTGGGCCAGGGTGGGCTTGCCGGGGACGGCGACTTCTTCGGGGTTGGTCAGGACGTCCAGGAGGACCGGTCCGGGGGTGGCCAGGGCACGGCGTACGGTCTCGTCGAGGTCTGCGGGGTCGGTGAGGCGGATGCCGGTGATGCCCAGGGCGGTGGCCACGGCCGCGAAGTCGGGGTTGTCGAGTTCGGTTCCGAATTCGGGCAGCCCCACCTGCTCCTGCTCCAGTTTGACCATGCCGAGGCGGCGGTTGTCGAAGACCACGAGCTTCACGGGGAGCCGGTAGGTCTTGATGGTCATGAGGTCGCCGAGCAGCATGCTCAGTCCGCCGTCCCCGCAGAGGGCGACGACCTGGCGGTCGCGTGCCCAGAGCTGGGCGCCGAGGGCCTGGGGCATGGCATTGGCCATCGAGCCGAGGTTGTAGGAGCCGAGCAGGCGCCGGTCCGCGTGCATGGTGACGAAACGGGAGAGCCATACGGTGGCCATTCCGGTGTCGGAGGTGAAGACGGCGTCGTCGTCGGCGTGGGCGTCCAGCGCGGCGGCCAGGGCCTCGGGGCGGATGTCGTGGTCGCGGTTGTCCAGGGCTGCCCGCAGCTTCCTGGCCGGCCGATTTTCCCGGACCGGGTCGGCCAGCCGCTGCTGTCCCTGCTGCCAGCCGGTGAACCGGTCGACGGCGTCGTCCAGGTGCGTGCGGTCCCGGTCCGTCTTGAGGAGCGGGAGGAGTGCCTGCAGTGTGGCGCCGACGTCGCCGGCCAGACCCACGTCCACGGGCGTGCGGCGTCCCAGGTGCTCCTCGCGGGTGTCCACCTGGACGACCTTGGCGTCTTCCGGGTACCAGTCGCGGTAGGGGAAGTCCGTACCCAGCATCAGCAGGGCGTCGGCGCCGTCGAAGGCGTGGGCGGCCGCGGGATTGCCGATGAGGCCCGTCTGCCCGACCTGGAAGGGGTTGTCGCCCTCGAAGCCCTCCTTGGCCTTCAGCGTCAGGACCATGGGCGCGGCCAGTGCTTCGGCGGCCCGCAGGACATCGGCACGGGCGCCGCGCGCTCCCTGGCCGACCAGCAGGCTCACCCGGGAGGCGGCGTTGAGCAGGTCGGCGGCGCGGGCGAGGGAGGCGTCGTCGGGACGGGTGACGGCACGGTCGAGGGCGAAGCGGACGGGTCGGTCCTCGGGCAGCTCCTGGTCGCCGATGTCGCCGGGAACGGTCAGCACGGCGACCCCGCCGCGGGTGACGGCGGCCCGGACGGCGGTTTCGAGCGCGCGCGGCATCTGGTCGGGTGAGGTGATCGTGGCCCGGTGGACGGCCACGTCGCGGAAGAGCAGGTCGTTGTCGACCTCCTGGAAGTAGTCGCTGCCGATCTCGGCGAGGGGAACCTGCCCGCAGATCGCGAGGACGGGTGCGCGGCTCTTGGCGGCGTCGTACAGACCGTTGAGCAGGTGTACGGAGCCCGGTCCGACCGTGCCCATGCACACCCCGAGGGTGCCGGAGAGCTGAGCCCGGGCGCCCGCCGCGAAGGCCGCGGCCTCCTCGTGCCGGCAGCCGACCCACTCCAGGCCGTCGGTGGTGCGGATGGCCTCGGTCAGCGGGTTCAGCGCGTCCCCGACGACGCCGAAGACGTGCCCGACGCCCAGTTCCTGGAGTGCGTCGATGATGACCCGGGCGACGGTGCGTGCCATGGTGGACCTCCGGTGCGGGTTCAGTGGGTGAAGCGGTCGGGATCGGCCGCCGACCAGTCGGCTGCCCACGATTCGGGCGGGGATGCCAGGAGCTGTCCCGGCGAGAGCCACTCGTGGAGTTCGGCGTAGGAGCGGACGGTGTGCGGGTCTACGCGCTGCAGCAGCATGTGGGGGCGCAGGCCGTGGGGGTCTTCGACACCCATCGCGGCCATGATTTCGCGGGCGCTCTTGACGGTGGCTTCCTGGTACCGGCGGACCCGCTGCGCCTTGTCGCCGACGTCGAGGGCGCGGGCGCGCCGCTCGCTCTGGGTGGCGACGCCCACCGGGCAGGTGTTGGTGTGGCAGCGCTGGGCCTGTATGCAGCCGACGGCGAACATCATGGCGCGTGCGGCGTTGGTGTAGTCGGCTCCCTGGAGCAGTCGCTTGACGAGGTCGCCGCCGGTCGCGACCTTGCCGGCGGCCCCGATGCGGATGCGGTCGCGCAGGCCGGTGCCCACCAGCGCGTTGTGGACGGTCATCAGCCCCTCGCCGAGCGGCAGTCCGACGATGTCGGCGAATTCCAGGGGGGCCGCGCCCGTACCGCCTTCGGCGCCGTCGACCACAATGAAGTCCGGGGCCGTGTTCTCCTCCAGGGCGGCCCGGCACACGGCGAGGAACTCGCGGCGCGAGCCGACGCAGAGTTTGAAGCCGACGGGCTTGCCGCCGGCCAGCTCCCGCATCCGGGCCAGGAAGCGCACCAGCTCGCGCGGTGTGGAGTACACGCGGTGGTAGGGCGGGGAGACGACGGTGCGGCCCTGCGGCACCCCTCGTACCCTGGCGATCTCCGCGTTCACCTTGGCACCGGGCAGGACGCCGCCCACACCCGGCTTGGCGCCCTGGCTGATCTTCAGGGAGACCGCTTTGACGTGCGGGTGCGCGGCCTTCCGGGCGAACTGCCGCTCGTCGAAACCGCCGTCGTCGGTGCGGCATCCGAAGTAGCCGGTACCGATCTCCCAGACGAGGTCCCCGCCGGGCCGCAGGTGGTGGTCCGACAGGCCGCCCTCGCCGGTGTCGTGGGCGAAGCCCCCCAGCTGCGCACCGGTGTTGAGCGCCAGGATCGCGTTGGCCGACAGGGAGCCGAAGCTCATCGCGGAGATGTTGAGCAGGGCCATGTCGTAGGGCTGGGTGCAGTCGGGGCCGCCCACGCGGACACGGGGTGTCCCGGTGGGCAGGGGGCGCGGCGCCATGGACGGGGTGAGGTACTCACTGCCGGCCTCGTAGAGGTCTCGTTCGCTGCCGAACGGTTCCTCGGCGTCGGTCCCCTTGGCCCGCTCGTAGACGAGGCTCCGGGTGTCGCGGTCGAAGGGGCGGCCGTCGAAGTTCCGTTCGATGAAGTACTGCTGGATCTCGGGGCGCAGTGCCTCCAGCGCGAAGCGCAGGTGCCCGAGGACCGGATAGTTGCGCAGGAGGGAGTGGCGGCGCTGCAGGACGTCGTGGAGTGCCGTGAACAGGAGCAGCAGCAGGGGCGCGGCAGCGGCCCACCACCAGGACGACACGGTGAGGGCGGCGGTGACCGCGGCGACTGCGGCGGCGCCGATGACCAGCAGCAGGGGAAGTAGCGTCAGCACGCCGCGCTTCTGTCCCCGCCCCCGCCTTCCATTCGCGGGCCCGCGTCACTGTCGCCGTACGCGTCGACGACGGCGTCCACAGCGGCGTGCAGGGGGGGTTTGATCCGCGCGAATGCGAACAGACGGGCCGCAGGACACCGACGACAAGGAGCCAGCGATGCCGATTCCCTCCCGCCTCCCGGCCCCCCTGCTGCAGAACTGGGCCTGGCAGGCCGAAGCGGTCTGCCGTGAGGTGGGGTCGGAGCCGTTCTTCGGTCCTGCGGAGGAGGAGGGACGCACGGGCCGGAAGGAACTCGACCGGCAGGCGAAGTCACTGTGCGGATCCTGCCCCGTGGTCGAGGCCTGTCTGCGCCATGCCCTCGCCACGCACGAGCCCCATGGCGTCTGGGGCGGCCTCACGGCCCATGAGCGCCGCCGGCTCCTCTCACCTGCGGCCATGGGGACTCGGCGGTAGGCCTGACCTCGGGGTCGCGGGGGCGGCCGGTGCGTCGCCCGAGCGCTCGGGCGGCGCGGGACGTCGCCCGGCCGCCACGGGTAGCACGTCGGTCTGCGGGTAGCCGCCACAACGAACACACCAGCCACACCGTGCCCGCCGGCTCCGGTGGCGCACGGCCGACCCGGGAGATCGTCCATGGCGTCCGCACTGATGGCAGCAGCCCCGGCCCCGCCCACCGGCCTCTACGTCCCACCCGGGGTCTACCGCCCGCAGGCGGATACCGGGCTGCTCGCGCGGGCCCTGCTGCACGAGGGCATCGGCCCCGGCACGGACGTCATGGACATCGGCACCGGCTCGGGCGCCCTCGCGCTCCTCGCCGCGTCCAGAGGGGCCCGTGTCACGGCGGTCGACGTGTCCCGGAAGGCCGTCACGGCCGCCCGCCTGAACAGCACCCGGCTCGGGCTGCCCCTGAGTGTCCTCCACGGGGACTTCGCCGCCGTGAGCCGCGGCCGGCGCTTCGACATCGTCCTGGCCAACCCCCCGTACGTTCCTTCGCCCAGAGCCCGCCTGCCCGGGCGCGGCCCCGGGCGCGCCTGGGAGGGCGGCGAGGCCGGGCGCGAGGTCATCGACAGGATCTGCGTGCGGGCCGCGGCACTGCTGCGCCCGGGCGGCGTACTGCTGATGGTGCATTCCGCCCTGTGCGGATCCCGGACCACGGTGGAGCACCTGCGCCGGGCGGGCCTGTCGGCGGAGATCACGATGCGGGCGGTCGTGCCCTGGGGGCCCGTGCTGCGCTCCCGCAGGGCCTGGCTCGAGGAGCAGGGGCTGGTGGCCGCCGGCGAGGACCGGGAAGGGCTGGTGATCGTCCGTGCCGAACGACCCGCACGCTCCGGACGCTGAGGTCCGGCGCGTCTGCCTGGAACGGGGCGGGCCCGTGCTGGTGGAAGGCCCGGTGGAGGTCGTGCTCGACGACGGCACGGTGGCCCGCTCCGACCGCTTCGCGGTCGCGCTGTGCACCTGCCGCCGCAGCCGCACCTACCCGTGGTGCGACACCAGCCACCGGCGGCGGGAACACCGCGGCCCGGAGGAACGCACCCCTGCGGAAGGAGACCGCCCGTGAACGCAACCGCTCCCGCCGCGACCGACTCCGCGCCGGCACTCGTCGAGGGCCGCGGTGAGGTCTCGGCCGCCGTGGTCGCCTCACTGCGCACCGGACGGCCGCCGGCGCACGGTCCCGCCGCGCTCCTGAAGGCCGACCCGTGGGGCGAGGACCTGCAGCTCGCCCTCCACCTGCTCTACGAGCTCCACTACCGGGGCTTCGCGGGCGTCGACGACGACCGGGAGTGGGATCCGGACCTGCTCCGGCTGCGCCGGGCGCTGGAGACCCGCTTCCTGCACGCCCTGCGGAGCGAGCTCCACGACGTGCCGCGCTCCGCCGAGGAGGCTTTCGCACCCCTCCTCGTCGAACCCGTCGACCTCTCGGGCAGCGTGAGCCGCCACCTCGAGACCGACGGCGAACTGTGGCAGCTGCGCGAGTACGCGGCCCTGCGCTCCCTCTACCACCTGAAGGAGGCCGACCCCCACCTCTGGGTCGTCCCCCGGCTGACCGGCCGTGCCAAGGCGGGCATGGTCGCGATCGAGTACGACGAGTTCGGCGCCGGAAGGGCCGAACGCATCCACGCGCGGCTGTTCGCCGCGCTCATGGCGGACCTGGACCTGGACACGTCGTACGGCGCCCACCTCGACCGGGCCCCGGCCGTCCTGCTGGCCACCGTCAACCTGATGTCCCTCTTCGGCCTGCACCGCGCCCTGCGCGGGGCCCTGGTGGGTCACTTCGCCTGTGTCGAGATCACTTCATCGCCCGGATCGCGCCGGCTGGCCGCGGCGATGCGCCGCTGCGGCGCCGGACCCGCGGCCGAGCACTTCTACGCGGAGCACGTCGAGGCCGACGCGGTGCACGAGCAGGTGGTACGGCGGGAGGTGGTCGGCGGTCTCCTCGCCGAGGAGCCGGAGCTGGAGTCCGACGTCGCCTTCGGCTGCGCCGCGACGGTCCTGCTGGAGGACCGCCTCGGCGCCCATGTCCTCGCGGCCTGGTCCGAGGGCCGCTCGGCCCTGCGCGCCACGGCCGGGAGCGCCTCCCCGGCCCTCGTGCGGACCTGGGAGTCGCGGACCCGTTAGCCCCGAAGCTGAATCGGATAGGTCATCCGCTTGTGCTACCGTCCCCATGAAGCGGATGACCTATCCGCATGGGGATCGGAGGGGTGCATGGGAAAGACAGCCGTGGTCACGGCCGGAACCGGAGGCATCGGGCTGGAGACCGCACTGGGCCTGGCAGCAGCCGGATTCGCGGTCACGGTGGTGGGGCGCGACGCCGCACGCGGGGCCCGGGCCGTCGACCTGCTGAACAGCGCGAACCCGCGACGCCCCAGCAGGTTCCTCTCCGCGGACCTGGCCTCTCTGGACGAAGTCCGCTCCCTCGCCGGGCGGATCGCCTCCGCGCACGCGGCGCCGGGGGAAGCGTTGACGGTCCTGGTCAACAATGTCGGGGCGATGTTCCCCCGCCGCCGGGACAGGGGCGGCGTCGAGGCGTCGTTCCTCGTCAACCACCTCTCGCCGTACCTCCTGACCGAACTCCTGCTGCCCAGCCTGACGGCGGGAGCTCCGAGCCGGATCGTGAACGTGACCTCCGGGGCGGTCGGCGTCGCCAAGCGGGCGTTCGACGCCGTCGAGCCGCCGGGGGCCTACTACGGGTTCCACTGGTACGGGCGCGCCAAGCTCGCCAACCTGGCCTACACCCTGGACCTGGCCGAGCGGCTGAAGGGTACGGGCGTGCAGGTCTTCGCCGCCGACCCCGGCGGCGCAGCGACCGACATGACCGACGGCACCCTGCGCGACCCGCGGATCGTCGCCCCCGCACTGCGGCTGCTGTGGCCACTGGTGCGCCGGAAGTTCGAGCGCTCCACGTCCGGCCCCGCTTCGGCGGCCGCCCGGCCGTCCATCGCCGCCGCCACCGACGAGGGTCTGGCGGGGCGGACCGGCATCGTCATCGGTGCCCGTGCGCACCCGGTGCCCCCCTTCCGCCCGGCGACCGACACGCGCCTCGCAGAGGCCGTACGCCGGCTCAGCGAGCGTCACGCCCCGCTGGCCGGCTGAGAGCCCGAGCCATTCGGATGGGCCATCCGATTAGCATGGCCGCCATGACGACACCCCTGCGCAAGGACGCGGCGCGCAATCGGGAGCTGATCGTGGCCGCCGCCCGCGGCCTGGTCGACGAGGGCACACCCCTGCAGCTCAACGACGTGGCCCGGCGCGTGGGCGTGGGGGTGGGCACCGTCTACCGGCACTTCCCCACCGCCGAGGCACTGCTGGAGACCGTCGCCGCCCCCTCCCTCGAAGCCCTGGTCGCGTACGGCGAGGAGGCGCTGGCGAACACCGACCCCTGGCGCGGGTTCGAGAGCTTCCTGATGCGCACGCTCGAAACGCAGGTCACCGACCCGTCCCTGGCACCGGTGACGGCCGCGGACGCGGACGCCCTGGCGCGGACCACGGAGCTCAAGAACCTGCTCCGGTCGACCGGCGCCGCACTCCTCGACCGCGCCCGCTCGGCCGGAGCGGTCCGCCCCGACCTGGAGGAAGGCGACCTCGCCCCCCTCATGTGCGGCATCGCCCACGCCGTCGATGTCCGCGGGCCCGCCCCCGCCGGCCGCGTCGACACCGCACGCCGCTACCTCGCCACGCTCCTGGGCGGCCTCCGGACCGCGCCGCGATCCGCCTGAACAAGGGGCGTGACCTGCGGCTCCACCGTCCGGCAGGCGCTACCGGACACCTCCGTGCATGCTGGGTAAGGCCGGACCCCGAGCAGGCAGTGCGGCACCGGCCCGCGCCCCCTCTCCCCGCCCCACCTCCGCGAGCCGTACGAGGACACGCCATGGGCAAAGCCATGCTCCGGCAGATCGTCGACTACTCCACCCGCGCCGACCCGTACCCGCTGTACGAGGAGCTGCGCAGGACGCCGGTGTTCCACGACGAGGACGGGCCGTACCTCGTGAGCACCTACCACGAGATACACGGCCTGTTGCACGACCCGCGCATCAGCTCCGACCCCCGCAACCTGACCTTGTCGTCGAGCGATCCGCTGGCGCAGGACGAAGCAGACGATTCGGCCCTGCCGCCGGTCTTCCTCAAGCTCGATCCGCCGGACCACGACCGGCTGCGCCGCATCACGAACCGCCCCTTCGGGCCCCCGCACTCCCCGCACAGGGTCCACGACATGCGCGGCGAGCTCGACGGCATCGTCGCCGGCCTCATCGACGGCATCGCCCATGCGGGGAACCTGGACCGGGTCGACCTGGTCGAGCAGTTCTCCTACCCCTTCCCCGTGACGGTGATCTGCCGACTGCTCGGCATACCGCACGAGGACGAGTCGCGCTTCCACGGCTGGGCCGACACGATCGCCGCCAGCCTCGACCCCGCCCCGGACGCCGACCCCGCCGAACGGCAGAAGGACGCGTCCGCCGCGCAGATGGAACTCGGCATGTACCTGGGCGGGCTGATCGAGGACCGCCGCAGCAACCCGGGCGAGGACATGCTGTCCCATCTGGCAGCAGTCGACGAGGAACCGGACGGCGCCCTGAGCACGCTGGAGATCGTCAGCACCGCGGCGCTGCTGCTGATCGCCGGCCACGAGACCACGGTCAACCTGATCACCAACGGGATGCTGACGCTGCTGCGCCATCCGGACGTCCTCCAGCGGCTGCGCGAGGACCCCGGGCTGTCCGTCCCGATCGTGGAGGAGCTGCTGCGGTACGAGCCCCCGGTACAGATGCTGCCCCGGCGCAGTACGCTCGCCGACATCGAGGTGGGCGGGGTGCACATCCCCAAGGGCGCCACGGTTTCGCTGATCCTGGCCTCCGGCAACCGCGACCCCAAGCGGTTCGAGGACCCCGACCGCTTCGACCCGGACCGCAAGGACATCCAGCACCTCGGTCTCGGCAGCGGCATCCACAGCTGCTTCGGCGCCCCCCTGGCCCGCCTGGAGGCTGCGCTGGCGCTGAGCGAACTGGCCCGCCGGCTGGAGAACCCCCGCCTGTTGGAGGACCCGCCCCCGTACCGCCAGAACGCCGTGCTCCGCGGCCCCCGGCACCTGCCGATCGGCTGCGACGGCATCCGGACGCCCTGAACCCGCACCGGCACCGGCACCGGCACCGGCACCACCAGACGGCACACGACGAGGGTCAATGATCGTCCGCCCGCGCCGAGTTCCTCGGGGACAGCGCCGCCTTCGTCGTGCCCGCGATCAAGGCGGGCGGGGGCAGCGGTGGTTTCCCGCCACTGATGAGAGCGCTCCCAGACGATTTCATTCATGACGCATTCACCGCATGTCAGCATGTGGCGGGCGAGATCGATCGCCCGCTTCCGAACCGACATGACGGAGTAGGTTCTTGACGACTCACCTCAAGCATGGCGCCCGCCCGCGGATGCTCCTGGCGCTGGTCGCGGCTCTGTGTGCGATCTTCAGTACCACGGCGGCCGGTACGGCCTCGGCCGCAGCAGCCGACCAGCGTCACGCCATCTACGCCATCGCGCACCGCGTCAACACCTTAAGCGGCGTGGACGACGCCCTCAAGCACGGTGCCAACAGCATCGAGATAGACGTCTGCGCCTGGTGGAACCCGAACGAATGGCGCGCCTATCACGACTGTTCCTCGGCCGGTGACAACCGGCTCGGCCCCAGCTTCGACAGCATGATCGACCGCATCGTCTCCCACGCCGAGGCGGGACGCCGGCTGGCGCTCGTCTGGCTGGACATCAAGGACCCCAACTACTGCGGGGAGAAGGAGAACCGCGGCTGCAGCGTCGCCGGACTGCGCGACAAGGCCCAGCGGCTGACGGCGGCCGGCGTCCCGGTGCTCTACGGGTTCTACGAGTACCACGGCGGCAGCAACCCGGACGTCGGCGGCAGGGGCTGGAAGAGCCTGGAAGGCAGGCTCGGGAGCCTGGAGGGGATCACGACGACCGGAACCCGCGACCGGGCCCTGGCGGCCTTCAACCGGTCCGGTTCCGGATTCCCGGCGGGTCGCCGCGTGATGGACTACGGCGACAGCGACATCACCAAGGGCTTCGGCAACTGCACGGAAGCCACCTACTACACGTGCGCCGAGCTGAAGAAGGGCGCCGCCGACCGTGACGCCGGGCGACTCGCGGCCACCCTGTCCTGGACGACCACGTACAACGACCCCTGGTACGTCGACAAGTTGCTGGGCGAAGGCCGCGTTGACGGCATCATCGCGGGCTACGGCGCCTTCACCGGGGTGCGCGAGTACGACGACAGCTGGCAGTGCGCCAACTCCATCGGCCTGATCCGCGACTGGGTCAGCCGGCACAGCGGCACCCATCGCATGGCCGCTCCGGGTGACCGCCTCTTCGGGTAGGCACCACGGACACACAGGGCGCGGGCTACGGCGGTGACACCTGCATCCTGCCCGACGGAACCGGCCGGAGGATCGGCTGACGAGGCCCACCGCCTCCATGTGACGTCCTGTACCCGCCCCGGCGACCGTCGGCGGCCGCCGGGGCTCGACTCCGCTCGCCTGGCGGGCCGTTACCGGTGGACCATTACTGACGGGTGAGCCGTTCGCGCCCGTGTCACTTCTTCGTGTTGCGGCTGATGCCCGACGCGATCTGGGACACGCGCGGCACGGAGACGCCGAGGATGTCGGCCACCTCGGCCAGGGTCCGAGTCTCCCTCAGCTCGATGACGGCGGCCTGCCGCGCAGCGCGGAGTTCGGCCTGCAGATCGGGGACGGCATCGAGGACGATCCCCACTGCGCGGGCGCGGTCCGCCGGGTCCGGTACGGCCGCGAGATCGGCGATCACGGAGCGGATCGCATCGACGGCGGGGGATGTCTCGGTCATGATCACAAGGCTACCTGCGCACGGACCGGCGCACCCCAATCGGCCGCGCACCGTGGGGAATCGGCCGCGCAGCGGGCCACGTCACGGCGGGGCCGGAAGTGGGGCCGGAAGCGGCTCGTCCGCGAAGTACGCTGACCCGCATGACCGATACCAGCACACACGACGAGCAGGTGTACGCCGACCTGCGCGCCCTGACGGACCAGTACATGCGGGCCGTCCGTGCACGCCTCGCCGAGATCGAGTCCCCGCTCACGCGTGAGCGCGGCGCCCGGCTGGTCACCGACGACATGCTCACCGGCGCCAAACAGGCCAAGCTCATACGCAGCGCCGCCATGGGCGAGTTGAAGGAGGGCCGCACCCTCAAGCAGGTCGCGGAACTGACCGGGCTCTCCGTGCCGCGGGTCGACCAACTGCTCAAGGCGAAGTGATCGGGGGGAGCCGGGACGGCGAGGCCTGCCGGGACACCGCCGCACAGGCCGACGGGTCTTGGACGCGGCCCCGGGACCCCTCTCGCCCGCCGGACCTCAGCCGGCCGCGCGTCCGGCGCCGCCGCCCCCGCGGCCGCTGCGGTACGTGGTGTGCAGGGCGACGGCGGCGGTGGCCGCGGCGACGATTCCTGCGGCCATGAGGCCGTCGCGTGAGCGCCAGGAGAGCACCGACCAGCGGGACTGCGCGGACAGCACCGAACCCAGGCTGAGCCAGGACCCGGCGGAGAGCAGCGAGAGGGAGGAGCCGATGGACGCGGCGGAGAGGGCGGAGCCCACGGACCCGACGGACAGCACCGAGCCGACCGATCCGATCGACAGGACCGAGTCGGCGGACCCGATCGACAGGATCGAATCCTTGGACCAGAGGGAGAGGCAGGACCTGTCGTGGGACCACCACGGCGTGGCCGACGCGTGCGGTTTGGTCACGGGATTCCTTCTTTCAGGCGGGCGGTCTTCCGCGGCTGCTACTCGTCGGAAGGCAACAGGTCCTGCGCCCTGCGTTCCATCAGGACCGGCAGGTAGGTGCGTACTCGCGCGTACCTGAGCTCCTCGTACGCGGTCTGCACCGAGCTGTGCACCAGGCGGGCGTCGACCTGCGGGTGTGCCTTCATCAGCCGCTCGGCGACGGCGCGGATGGTCAGTGCGTCCTCGGAATCCGCCATCACACGCCTCAGCCTCCTGGTGGCTCACCCCTCCCCATTTTCGCGGCGCGGCCGTCGGTCGGGAAGTCGATCTTTGACCGTCCCGGGCCGTCCGGGCCGTCCCGGGCCGCTGCCCGCCGTGCTCACGGACCGGCTTCTGCGGTATCCGTGCGGTGGCGGGCGGCCTCGATGTGGCCGAGGTAGCGGTGGGTCCAGTCGCACAGGCCGTCGATCGTCACCCGCAGGGCCTGCCCCGGTTCGGTGAGTGCGTACTCCACCCGTGGCGGCACCACGGGGTACACCGTCCGCTCGATCAGCCCGTTGCGCTCCAGCATGCGCAGGTTCTGGGTGAGCATCTTGTGGCTGATGCCCTCGACCTCGTCGCGCAGCTCGCTGAAGCGGAGGGTCCGCTCCCCCAGGGCCTCGATGATCAGGAGCGCCCATTTGTTGGCGACGTCCGAAAAGATCTCGCGTGCGAGAGAGTCCGCGCGGCGCAGATCCGCGTCGTCCGGCGAGCCGGTGAACTGCTTGGTCACCTTGAGGTTCCTCAGTCACTAATAAGTGCGTTCTTCCACGTCAGCGTTCACTCTCCTACGGTTCCTGAGTAACCACAAGAGAGCCAGAGGAGACGGACAGCATGGCCATCACCCTGATGAACCCCAGCGGACTGCCCAGGATCGATGCCTACCGGCAGGTGTCGGTGGCGACCGGGTCGAAGCTCGTCTTCGTCGCCGGGCAGGTGTCCTGGGACGCCGATGGCGTCGTGGTCGGCGAGGGCGACCTCGCCGCGCAGGTCGAGCAGTGCTACCTCAACGTCGGCATCGCCCTGGCCGAGGCCGGCGCTTCCTTCGACGACGTGGCGAAACTGAACGTCCACGTCGTCGGCTGGACCCCCGACAAGATGCCGCTGCTGATGGAGGGAATCACCCGCGCGGCCGAGAAGCTGGGGGTCACTCCGGTCGCGCCGGCCACCCTCCTGGGCGTGGCGACCCTGGACGTGCCCGAGCACCTGGTCGAGGTCGAAGCCACGGCCGTCCTCGACTGACCCGGCGCCGATCCGCCCGATCGCCGGAGCGCGGCCCGACCCTCGCCCCCCGGCTCAGTCCTCCAGCCGGTGGAGCCACGTGGCGAGCAGGGCTTCGCGCGCCGCCGCCTCCTCGGGGGTAACGAGGTCGAGCAGCCGGCGTTCGTTGCTCATGTGGTCGGCGAAGGCGCGGTCGACGAGGTCGCGGCCGGCCGTGGTGAGGGCGACGATCCGGCCGCGCTGATCGTCCCCGGAGCGGCGGCGGGTGACGAGCCCGGAGCGTTCCAGGCGGTCGATCCGCTTCGTCATCGCACCGGTGGTGACCATGGTGTGCGCGGCGAGCTCGCCCGGCGCGCGTTCGAACGGCTCGCCCGCGCGGCGCAGCGCGCACTGGACGTCGAACTCCCCTTCGCCGAGTCCGTAGCGCTCGTGAACGAGGCGGAGTTCCGCGCCGAGCCGGTCGACGAGCCGGTGCAGCCGGCCCCTCGCCCCGGGCCGCGCGGCGGTCCGGGGCCGGGCCGGTCCTCGTAGCGGTCGTGCGGACGGCGCCGCCGCCTCAGCTCCGTCGGGTGACGGGCCCCGGTACGGCCGCCCTGCGTGCGTGCAGCACGTGCGCGTCCAGCGGCAGGGGGCTCTGGCCGACGAGTTCGAGGCCCGCGTCGGCAAGCAGGCCTGCGTAGTGGTCGGCGCTGCGTTCGCGGCCTCCTACGTTGCACAGCATGTGCAGGTCCCACGCGGTGGCCAGCGAGGGGGAACCGTCTACGGGCAGGAGGCGTTCCACGACGAGCAGGTCCGCGTGGGCGGGCATCGCACGGGCGCAGTGACGCAGGATCTCCCGGCAGCGGTCGTCGTCCCAGTCGTGCAGGACGCGCGAGAGGACGTAGACGTCGCCGCCGGACGGCACGTCGGCGAAGTCCCCCGGGTGGTACGCGCAGCGCGTCCCGCAGCCCGCGGCGTCGAGCCGGAGCCGGGCGGCTTCGACGGCGTGCGGACGTTCGAGCAGGACGCCGCGCAGGTGCGGGTGTGCGGTGAGGATCAGGCCGAGGAGCTCTCCGTTGCCGCCCGCGACGTCGACGACGGTCGCCGGCGCGGTCGCGGGCGCCTGGGCGGCGGCGGTGATGACCGGGTGGGTGGGGAGGGGCTGGAACATGCGCGAGCTCGCGGCCATGGACTGGTCGAAGAGCTCGGCGAGTCGGGGGTCGCGGGCGAAGTGGTCGAAGTGGTTCTCGCCGAAGATCTGGTCGAAGGCCGGCTGGCCGGTCCGCACGGCGTGGTCGAGGCCGCCGAAGGAGCGGTAGAACGGGCCGCCGTACATCAGGGCCAGCGGCCGCATCGACCCGGGCGCGTCCGCGCGCAGCAGGGCGCCGACCTCCGTCAGGCGGAATCCTTCCTGCTCCTCGGCAACGGCTCCGAGCATGGCCAGGTAGCGCAGGAGCGTGGCGAGGCTTCGGGGGTGGGTGCCGGTCGGTCGGGCGAGGTCCTCGCTGCGCTGCGCGGTACGGGTGTCCATGGCGTCGGGCAGGCCCAGCCGGGCGAAGGCGGCGAGTGCCTGCGTCGTCCACGCGCCGGTGAGGAGGTGGAGGAGCGTTTCGGCGCTTCGCCGCGTGCCGGAACCCGCTTCGGGGCGGGGGCGGTCGAGCGGGTCGCGGTGGTCCAGATGGGCGGCGAGGGTGTCGCGGTGGTCGCCGCGTGCGTAGAGTTCCAGCCGCCCGTAGTCGCAGGCGGCGTCGGCGGGAAGGGTGAAGTAGAGGACCGTGCCGTCCTCGTGCGGGTTGTAGCCGCCGCCGTCCGGCCGCGCGCCGTGGCGGGCGAGGATCGCGCACAGGCCGCGCAGCGCCAGTGGCTCCGGGTGCTCGATCTCGAAAGCGAGGTGGGCCTCGTGCCGGCGCGTGCGTTCGTACGCGGCGATCGGTTCCAGACCCGAATGCGGTGGCACGGTCAGGGCGAACACCTCGACCGCGCGCCGCTGCCCGGCAGAGCCGTACACCTGGGGGCGCAGGATCCGGACATCGAGCTCTGCCGGGTCACGCCCGTGGCGCCGGGCGAGCCGGTCCCGGACCACCACGCTGGGGTGCGAGGGAGTGTCGACATCCAGTCCGCAGGCGTCGAGTTGGGCCCGGAGGCTGTCCGCGTCCGGCGGAAAGAGCAGCAACCCCGCATGGGCGAAACGGCAATGCCCGGCCAGCGCCTGCAGGTCCGGCCCGTCGAGGCCCGGCAGGAGGAGGGGGAGCAGGGCGACGCTGTCGTGCTCGCGGACGAACTGGGCCGCCGCGCGCAGGCCGGCGATGTCGTCCAGGAGCAACGTTTTGTCGGGGAGGGTCGTCGTCATCGTGGGGGTGTCCTCGGGCCGGTGCGGAGCTGGGCTGGGCAGGGCTGGGCAGGGTGGAGCCGGTGGAGGGGGGCAGCGAGCGGTACGGAGGAGCCGTGGTCCGGGGGGGCCGGTGCGCCGCGGTGTTCTACACGCCGACGTAGTTCTCGGCGAACCACTCCTGGTGGATGCGTGAGGTGCGGAGCGAGTTGAGCCGGGAACGCTGCAGGGCGGCGTGGAAGAACGATCCGGCACGGGAACCCCGATCCTGTTCGGGTGCTTCGTGCAGGAGGCGGGTCATCCACCCGGTGAACTCCTGGGCCCGCCAGATGTGTGCCAGGCAGCGGTCCGAGTACCCGTCGAGCCCTGCGGTGTCCCCGCGGGTGAGGGCATCGGACAGGGCTTCCGCCAGGATCTCGGCCTCCAGGACGGCGAGGTTCGCGCCCTTCGCGGCGGCCGGCGCGAGCAGACTCGCCGCGTCGCCCGCCAGGAAGAGCGAGCCGTGGCGCAGCGGTTCGACGACGTCGCAGGTCAGGTCGAAGACCCCGCGTTCCAGAAGTCTGCCCCGTTGCAGCGGGCCGTGGTCCGCTGCGCGCATGCGGACGTCGAGCTCGTCCCAGATGCTCTGCTCGGACCAGGCGTCGGCGGGCGTGCCGCGCTGCCACTGGAGGTAGTAGCGGGTGACGTCCGCGGTGCGGGCCATGTGTCCGGCGAAGCCGCGGCCGTGGACGGCGTATCCGACGGCGTCGAGGCTCGGCGGGGTCTCGGCGATCAGGCCGAGCCAGGTCACGCCGTGGTCGTGATGGTGGTGGCGGACGGCACCCGGCGGCAGTGAGCGGCGGGCCGCTCCGTGCCGGCCGTCACAGCCGGCGACGTACCGGGCGGTCCACCGGGTGGTACGGCCGTCGGGTTCGCGGGTCGCGACGGACGGGCGGGCGCTGTCGGCGTCGCCTACGGCGAGCGCCTCGGTGTGGAAGCGGATGCGTCCGCCGATGGCGAGGTAGTGGGTCAGGAGGTCCGTGACCAGGTTCTGCTGCGGGTAGACGTGGTGCTGCCCGCCCTGGCCGAGGGCCCCGTAGTCGAGGCGGAACCGGCCGTCCTCCGTGCGGAACTCGCACGTGCCGTGGCGGTGGCCGCCCAGGTGCAGACCGTCGGCGAGGCCGTGGCGGTCCAGGATCCGCACGGTGTTCGGTGCGAGGAACCCGGCGCGGGCCCGGGTCTGCACATGGGTGCGGGAGGCGCGTTCCAGGATGACGCAGTCGATACCGGCGGCCTGCAACAGGACTCCGAGGACCAGCCCGGCGGGACCTGCGCCGAGGACGACCACGTCGGCCGATTCACATAACGTGTGAGAGTTGTGACTTTCCGTCATAGCGGGTGAAGCATAAGCACGTGAAGATCGCCGGACCTACCCAAGCCATCCGAAGGCGGGAATAGAGTGACAATAGGCATGAGTGTGCCTGCCCGGTGACACCAGGACCCGCGGCCGGTCCCACAGCCCTCCGGTGGTGTGCGCCGGGCGTACGGGAGCACGCGCACTCTCCCGCACGCCCCGGCGCGGGCCCGGCCGTTCGGCGTACGGCCCGGCCCGGCGGTGATCGGCGAGACGGCCTAGGCCTGCGGCTGCAGAAGGCTGCGGGGGTCGGCGGGGCGGGGTACGTAGACCGGGGAGTCCGACTGGTAGAAGAGGTCGATGTCGGCCTCCTCTCCCCCGACGATCAGGGTGTCCCAGGCGCCGCTCTCCCGCAGGGTGCGGAGGGTGACCGGGGCGATCGGGGCGAGGTGGGCGCGGAGTTCCCCGTCGGTGGGCAGGCCGGGGAGCCGGGATGCCAGCCGGTCGCGGATCTCGGCCATCCGGTCCAGCAGCACGTCCAGGTCGCTCCCGCCCGCGGCATCGTTACCGGCACCGGCGCCTGCACCGGCGCCGGCGCCCCCGCCGGGCTCCGCGCTGCGCGCGATGATGTCCCTGATGGCGCGGGTGATGCCCTGTTCGTCGGTGGTGACCATGGCGTTCCAGGCCCGGCTCTTGTGCCGGTACTGGAGCATGGACATGGCGGCCTCGTGCCGGATGAAGTCGGCGTCCCGCAGTGGTCTGCCCTGCCAGGACCGGCTGAGCGAGCGCGCCAGCGAAGTGGCCGAGGCGAGGCCGCTGTTGAGGCCGCGGCCCGGCCAGAAGTGGATGGCGTTGGCCGCGTCGCCCAGTAGGAAGCCGTACGTGCCGGGGGTGGTCGCGGTGGGCCGGTGCAGCTGCGCGGTGAACCGCGGGCGCTGCACCATGTCGAGCCGGAACGAGGTGATCGCCGACAGGTCCTCCTCGGCCACGCCGAACAGGCTGAGGCCCTGTCGGATCTCCTTCCAGAGCGGGGAGCTGCGCAGCAGGGCGGGGAGGAAGAGCGTGCCGTGGGTGGGGCAGCGGAACTCGTTGTCCTCCTCCTGTCGGCTCATCAGGCAGGGTCGTGAGGCGATGCATTCCTCGAAGACGTGGCGGACCGGGTCGATGCCGATGACGTTCTTGGCCTCCTCCCGGGTGAGCCGCATGTTCAGGAAGCCCTCGCCGCGCAGCGAGTTGAGCAGGAAGCGGTTCTGCGACACCGTGAGCAGCACGCTCATCGGGTCGGGCAGTTTCGACTTGACCCGCAGTCCCAGCACGATGTCCTGAAGGTGCTCGCCGTCGAGGGAGTAGATCGAGGCGTCGGCCGCGCCGAAGCGGTCGGCGTAGTGCTCGCGGGTGCGGGATCGGCCGCCTTCGGCGACGACCAGGACGTGTTCCTGGGTGATCCTGTTCTGCTGCTCCGCCACGTCGAAGCGCTTGGCGACGAGCCGGATCGCCGGCCTGCGGTTCGCCAGCTCCAGGAGCCGGTCCTCGATGTGGGCGATCCTGATGTTGCGGGGCGGATGGCCGTCGACCGAGTCCGGACCGACGGGCCACATCTCGCTGTAGGCGCCCGCGTCGTCGAACAGCGCGCCGCGGACCTCCTCCGAGAGGGCGAGGTACTGCCGACTCTGGACGGTGACGACCTGCTGGCGGCGGAAGTTGCCCTGGGTCTCGTCCTTCCAGACGACCGTGGAGCCCTTCCTGGTCCAACGCCCGTCGTAGAGCGTGATGGCGGTCCGGCCGGGCAGCATCTCGTCGAGCGCCAGGGCGAAGGCGAGGCCGACCGGGCCGCCGCCGGTGATGGTGACCCGCAGGGTGCCGGGGTCGGCGGAGCCCGTCCGCGGGACGTCCATGAGGGAGAGGTCCATGACCGTCTCCATGGAGTCCTGCCCCTCATAGAGGAACGTTTCGTCACCGATCCGTATGCAGTCGTTCGGGCGCAGCACGTGCCGGGTGACGCGCTGGTCGTTGACGAAGGTGCCGTTCCGGCTGTCCCGGTCGTAGAGCACGAACCCGGCGTCCTCGTCGAGGATCTCGGCGTGCAGCCGGGAGGCACTGGGGCTGACGATCACCACGCCGTTGTCGCTCTTGCGCCCGAAGCTGAGGGGCTCGCCGCCCAGGACCACGCTCTGCCCGGTGAACGGACCCGTGCGCCCAACGATGACCGATGCCACTCCACACCCCTTGAAAACGATGCCGCTGATTCCTCGTACGCCGTCAACACGCCCCCGAGAACGTGTTCGGTTCAACCAATTTCGAGAATCTTTTGAGTACCGCTGAACCGGGAGCCGTGGCCGTACGTGATGTTCGCGTCGGCCGGCGATACGAGGGAGAACCGCCCCCATGCACAACGAAGAGTCCGAGACCCTGACGGAGACCGCACTCGCGGCCACCACGGCGGTGACCAGCACGGGTACCGCCGCCGCCACCGCGGTGACGACAGCCGGTACGGCGGCGGGCGGGGACGTGCTGATCGCCAACCGCTACCGGCTGCTGTCCCGGCTCGGCGAAGGCGGCATGGGCACCGTGTGGCGGGCCCGCGACGAGACCCTGCACCGGGAGGTCGCCGTCAAGGAGGTACGGGCCCCGGCCGGTCTGCGGGCCGGTGACATCGCGCGGATGTACAGCCGGCTGGAGCGGGAGGCGTGGGCGGCAGCCCGCATACCCGACCGCAACGTGGTCACGGTTCACGACGTGGTCATGGAGGACGAGCGGCCCTGGATCGTGATGGAGCTGATCCGCGGTCAGTCGCTGGCCGATCTGCTGCGGTCCGAGGGACCGCTCACCCCGCGGCACGCCGCCCGCATCGGTGCGGAGGTGCTCAGCGCACTGCGCGCCGCGCACGCCGTCGGGGTGGAGCACCGGGACGTGAAGCCCGCGAACGTGCTGCTCGCCGAGGACGGACGGGTGGTGCTCAGCGACTTCGGCATCGCGACGGTCGAGGGCAGCACCGCCCTGACCATGACCGGCGAGGTGGTCGGCTCCCCCGAGTACCTGCCGCCGGAGCGGGCGCTGGGCCGCCCGTCGGGCCCCGAGTCCGACCTGTGGTCCCTCGGCGTGATGCTGTACGCGGCCGTGGAGGGGGTCTCGCCGTTCCGGATGGACACCGCGCTGAGCACCCTGCGGGCCGTGGTGGACGATGAGCCGCCGGCGCCGACCCGGGCCGGCCCGCTCGCCCCGGTCATCGCGGGGCTGCTGCGCAAGGAGCCGGCGGAGCGGACTCCCGCCGCCGAAGTCGCCGAAGCGCTGCGGGACATCGCGCACGAGCCGGATGCCACCACGGCCGCCTCCCGTGTCCTCCCGACGCGAGCGCGGACGGCGACGGCGACGGCGACGGCGACGGCGACGACCGTGGAGACGACGACCGATACGACCGCGGAGACGACCACGGCGACGAAGGGGACGACCGCGGGGACACCGACGGGGACGGCCACCGCCGCGACCCATGTGCCCGAGAAGGCCGCCGACGCCCCGACGAAGCCCTCGCCCGCGCCTCCGGTCGAGTCCCCGGTGGCCTCAGGCCCGCCGCGCAGGCGCCGGACGGCGGCGCTCGTCGCCGCCGGCGCCGCCGCCTGCCTGGTGGCCGCCGGCGGACTCGCCTACGCACTCACCGGCGACGGGGACTCCGCGGCCGGTTCGGGCGTACGGGTGTCGGTGACGGGCACGAACACGACCTACAGCGGCAGCTGCCCGACCCCCGAGGGCCGGGCCCCGGCGTTCACCGCGACGTTCACCGCGCCCGAGCCGACGCTGATCTCCTACCGCTGGGTGTCCGGCGACGGCTCGGTGGTGGATCCCCAGTGGCGCACCCTGTCGATCGGGGACAAGGCCGACCCCACCGGACGCGACACCATACGCCTGGCGACCTACGCGAAGACGGGGACCCTGACCACGGGGATGGCCGTGGAACTCCAGAGCCCCACCCGTACCCTCTCCAACCCGGTCCCCTTCTCCATCACCTGCACCGGCTGACCCCGGCCCCGCCACGCCACTCAGCCGTGCAGGTCGCGCAGTACTTCGCGGGCGGCCCGCGCGCCGGAGGCCAGCGCGCCCTGGACGGAGGCGGTGGCGCGGTGGTCGCCGCACACGTACCGGCCCGGGGCCACCCGTGTCGTGCGGGTCAGCGGCTGCGGCGGGGGCATGGCGGGCAGTGCGTCCTCGATGGTGCGGACGGTGAGGAGGTCCCAGTCGTCCGTGCCGGTTCCGTACGCCTCGTCGAGCGCGGCCCGGAGCTCGCCTTCACGGCCCTGCCCGTCGCGGCCGAGGACCGAGGTGGCGACGAGGGTGCGGCCGGGCGGGGCGTAGGAGGGCACGACCTCGCTGAGGACACAGGTGTTGAGGAAGCGGCGGCGGCTGTCCACGAGCAGCGTGGGCTCCCGGAGGGGGGAGCGTGGAGCGACGTGGTAGTACGTCGTCACGATCCGGTAGTCGGGCAGGTCCACCCCGGGCAGGAGTGCCGGCACCGCCCCGGGACCGGTGGCGACCACGACGGCGCGCGCCGGGATCTCCTGTCCCCCGGCGGTGAGCACGCCGTCGTCCGTGAGCCCTGCCGCCGGGGTCTCCAGCCGTACGGCGCCCTCGGGGAGGCCGGCCGCGAGGGCCCGCGGGACCGCCCCGATGCCCTCGGTCGGCAGGCAGATGGTTCCGCGCAGCATGCTCCGCCACACCAGGTGGAACACCCGGGCGGAAGTCTCCAGTTCGTCCTCCAGGAAGACCCCCGACACGAAGGGGCGGAAGAACGTCTCGACGAACTCCTCGGAGATCCCCGCGTCGGCGAACGCGGTGCGGGCGGTGGTGTCCGGTCGTCGTTTGAGCAGGCCTGGGGGCAGCAGCATGTCCCGGGCTGACAGCAGGCCGAGGGCGGCCAGGTCGCGCGGGCCGGCGAGGCGGCCCGACAGCAGTTCGGGAAGCGTGCGCGGCCGGCGGGTGGGATCGCTGAAGGTGAGCCTGCCGGTCGGGGTGTGGACGAGGAAGCCCGGCGTGAAGGGCCGCAGTCGGAGGCCCTTCAGGTCGAACCTGCGCCGGACCTGGGGGTAGGCGGTGTTGAACACCTGGAACCCCCGGTCCACGACGTAGCCCCCGATCCGGTCCGAACGCATGCGGCCGCCGACCGCGTCGCCCGCCTCCACCACCCGTACGCTCACGCCGGCCGCCTGCAGATCCCGGGCGCACGCCAGCCCGGCGGCTCCGGCCCCGACGACCAGCACGTCCGTCGCGTCCAGGGCTGAGGACATTCGACCACCTCTCTCACATGTCGGTGCGGCGCGTGCCGCTCCTTCACTGTGTTCCGCGTATCAGCCGGACACGGATGCGACACCGCCCGCCGGACCGACCGCCGCCCATCCGGACCCAGGTGCGATCCTTGGGCCATGACGAGGAGACGACGGAGCCAGGCCGACCGGGACGACATGACGGTGGAGATCGGATACGCGCTGCTGAGCGCGTTCTTCCTCGGCGCCGTCATCTTCGCGACGATCGCCGGACCGGCTGCGGTCTGGCACCTGCCCCGGGCGGTCGAGAAGTTCCTCGTGGTCGCCGGGGTCGTGACGGCCGGAGTTCTCGCGGTGATCCGCGTCGTCCACGTCCTCTGGCACCACGGCAACAGACAACCGTAATGCAGCGTGAGACGCGGCCGCAGGAAGGTTGCACAGAGGACCCCCCGAGGGGGAGCATCAAAAGACGCTCCGGGAAGACGTTTCGGGCGTCTTCCCGGAGCGCCGGGATTGCGACTGTTCAGCTCAGGTCAGTCGCGGGTCACACCTTGGCGAGCGAGCACGCCGTCTGTGCCAGCGCCGGCGGGACCGCCGAGACGCTCGTGAGGAGCAGCCGACACAGCGCCGAGTCCGCCGGCAGGCCGGAACCACCGATCGTGCAGGCGAGGTTGATGTCGGTGCTGGAGAAGCCGAAAGCGGCGAGGTAGGTGGTGCAGTCGCTCGGCGCGGCCTGGGCGGCCGGGGCCGAGACGACGGCGAAGCCACCGAGGGCCAGAGCACCGACGGCCACGCTCGCGATGCGGGCGCGCAGGGATCCCTTCATCTTTTCCTCCGAGGAGATAGGTTTCGCCGGAAGCGACTACTCCGGCGCAATCACAAAGCTAGAGAGAGATCTTGCAGAAATGGCAGAAAAGAGGATGGAAATATCCGGCAGGCAGGCGTAAGGAAACAATGCCGCCTACTTTTGTTCCGGGTGGACCCTCTTCGGCCGTGCAACGCGGGAAGGACCGGCGAACCCGTGGGACGCATGATGCTGAACGCGGCCGAGATACGATCATTCAATAGCAGGAATCTTGCATTCCCGTTCATTCGGTGCAGATTCGATCCGGTTGAACTCGACTGAAACACGCCCCTCCACCTATGCCGCGCGAATAGTCCGCCGGGTTCGCCCGGGAGGGCGATGGTACGGGGGTCTCTTCCCGGCGCGAACGAGGGAGCGCGGCCACGGCGCCGCACGCCGCCCCACCGGCCGCCCCAGGTCAGCGAAGTGATTGCCCGTCACAGAGCTCGTCGAGTTCGGCGGCGAAGAGCAGCGCCGGGTCGAAGCCCATGGCAGCGAAGTGGCCGGCGAGTTCCAGGGACAGAACGCCGTGCAGCCGGGTCCAGAAGACCAGGAAGCGGTGGAGGGCCGGGGGCTGGGCAGGATGGCCGCCGGCCCAGTCGCGATGCCCCGCCAGATGGGCGGCCGCCGCCGCGGGGCCGCTGGGGGCCGGCGTCGCGCGGGCGTCGAGCAGGGTGGTCATGATCTCGGCGGAGGAACGCCCCCCACCATGCCGCGGCCGCGCGCCGGGCAGCGGCGGGGCTGGCGGCGGACGGTCTGCGGCGGCGGACCTTCGCCCTGTGACGGGGTACGGCCCCGGCGCACGAACGCACGAGCCGTCGCCGGAAACGACGAAGGCAAGGAGAAGGCTCTCCTTGCCACTCTCAACTTATAGCGCGCCGGGGGGCTTGCCGCAAGGCCCCCGGCATGACGCAGAATCACCGATCGAAACCCACAACCTGCGGAAACGGGGACTCTCAGTGCGGGACGAGCGGGATGAGTACATGCGCGTCGAAGGGGCCGCGGAGCACGGGCCGTACGTGCTGGACCTCCAGGAGGTCGACGAGACACAGGTCTCGGTCGTCGGCGGCAAGGGGGCGCACCTGGGCGGGCTGTCACGGATCGAGGGCGTCCGGGTGCCGCCCGGCTTCTGCGTGACCACTGAAGCCTTCCGTCGGGTCATGGCGGGGGCTCCGGAGCTCGACGCTCTGCTCGACCGGTTGTCACAGGTGGACCCGGAGGACCGGGAGGCGGTCCGCGCCCTCAGCGCCCGGATCCGCCGGACCATCGAGGCGATCCCCGTGCCGGACGCTCTCGCGGCGGCGATCACCGGCGCGCTCGCCCGGCACGGCGAGCAGGCGGCCTACGCCGTCCGGTCCAGCGCGACGGCCGAGGACCTGCCGACGGCCTCGTTCGCCGGCCAGCAGGACACGTACCTCAATGTCGTGGGTCCTGAGGCGGTCCTGCGGCACGTCAGCCGGTGCTGGGCCTCTCTGTTCACGGAGCGGGCCGTGACGTACCGCAGCCGGAACGGGATCGGCCACCACGCGGTCGACATGGCCGTGGTCGTGCAGCAGATGGCCTTCTCGCACGCGTCCGGCATCCTGTTCACGGCCCACCCGGTCACGGGCGACCGCAGGACCGCCACCGTGGATGCCGGCTTCGGCCTCGGTGAGGCCCTGGTCTCCGGGCTGGTGAACCCGGACGTGTTCACGGTGCGGGACGGGGAGGTCGTGGCCAGGGCGATCTCCGCCAAGAGGCTCGCCGTGCAGGCCCTGCCGGACGGTGGTACGCAGGAGGTGCCGGTCGAGGCGGGCCGGCAGGAGCAGCCTGCGCTGACGGATGCGCAGGCCGTACGGCTCGTGCAGCTCGGGCGGCGCATCGAAGCGCACTTCGGCCGTCCGCAGGACATCGAGTGGTGCCTGGTCGACGACGGCTTCCGGATCGTTCAGAGCAGGCCGATCACGACGCTGTTCCCCGTTCCCGAGACCGGCGACCGGGACAACCACGTCTACGTCTCCGTCGGTCACGGGCAGATGATGACCGACCCCATGAGGGCGCTGGGCTTCTCGATGTGGCAGCTGACCGCCATGGTGCCGATGCACGAGGCCGGCGGAAGGCTGTTCGTCGACGTCACCGGGCGCTTGGCCTCGCCCGCGACCCGCGACGGCCTCCTGGAGGCCCTCGGGAAGGGCGATCCGCTGGTGAGGGATGCCCTGGAGACGGTCCTCGGCCGCGACGGCTTCGTCCCGTCGCTCCCGGACCCCGGTCCCGTCGTGCCGCCGGCCGGCGCTGCGCCGCTGCCCGACCCGATCGAGACCGACCCGGGCATCGTCACCGGTCTGATCGAGCGCAGCCGGGAGTCGATCGCCGCACTGGAGCGCGGCATCGGGACGAAGTCCGGACCGGCTCTCTTCGACCACCTGCTGGAGGCCTTCGAGGAGCACAAGCGGGTCCTCGGTGATCGGCTGAGCATGCAGGCGGTCATGGCGGGGATGGACGCCACGTGGTGGCTGAACGACAAGCTGCAGGAGTGGCTGGGTGAGAAGAACGCCGCCGACACGCTCACGCTGTCCGCACCCGACAACATCACCTCGGAGATGGGCCTGGCGCTGCTCGACGTCGCGGACGTGATCCGCCCCCACCCGGAGGTGGTGGCGTTCCTGCAGGGCGTCGAGGACGACGGCTTCCTGGACGAGCTGGCGAAGCTTGCGGGCGGGATCGAGGCGCGCGACGCCATCGAGGCCTACCTCGACCGCTACGGCATGCGCTGCGTCGGCGAGATCGACATCACCAGGCCGCGCTGGCGCGAGCGCCCCGCCACGCTGGTGCCCGTGCTCCTCGACAACGTGCGGAACTTCGAACCGGGTGCCGCCCGGCGGCGGTTCGAGCAGGGCCGGCAGAAGGCGCGGCAGAAGGAACAGGACGTGCTGTCCCGCTTGCGGGACCTGCCGGAGGGGGACCTCAAGGCCGACGAGACCCAGCGGATGATCGACCGGGTCCGGACCTTCATCGGGTACCGGGAGTATCCCAAGTACGACATCATCAGCCGCTACTTCGTCTACAAGCGGGCCCTGCTGGAGGAGGCGGAACGCCTCGTGCGCGCGGGTGCGGTCGCCGAGGCCGAGGACGTCTTCCACCTCACCTTCCAGGAACTCCACGACGTGGTGCGCGCCGGGCGGGCGGCGGACCCGGAGCTGATCCGGCGGCGCAAGGAGGAGTTCACGGCGTACCACGCGCTCACACCGCCCCGCGTGCTCACCTCGGACGGCGAGGCCCTCACGGGGGCGTACCGGCGCGACGACGTGCCGGACGGCGCCCTGGTCGGCGTACCGGTCTCCGCCGGGACCGTCGAGGGGAGGGCGCGCGTCATCCTGGACCTGTCGGAGGCCGACCTCGAAGCGGGCGACATCCTGGTGACGGCCTTCACGGACCCCAGCTGGTCGCCGCTGTTCGTCGGGGTCGCGGGTCTGGTGACGGAGGTGGGCGGCCTGATGACCCACGGTGCGGTGATCGCCCGTGAATACGGTCTGCCGGCCGTCGTGGGCGTGGAGCGGGCGACCCGGACGATCCGGGACGGGCAGCGGATCCGTGTGCACGGCACCGACGGGTACGTCGAGATCCTGTCCTGACCGCAGCACCCGGCGACCGCGCCGGGGACGGAGGGGCGGCCCTGCCGCGCCCGGAGCCTCGTACGGGGCTCCGGGCGCGGCGGCGTGTCAGGCCTTGTCCGCGGCCATGGGGGCGATCATCTCCGCCAGTACCGTCCGGCGGTCCTCGCCCTGGCGGGGGCGCAGAGCGCGGGCCAGGCGGGCGCTGTCGTAGTGCCAGCGGTGGTCCAGGTCGCGGGGGACGGTTGCGCTCTCGTGGAAGGCCGGTCGGGTGCCGAGCAGTTCCGTGAGGTCCTGGGCGAGATCACGCCACGAGACGTGGCCGCTGCACGCGTTGGCGACTCCGTGCACGGGCCGGTCCAGGCACTCGGTCACCGCCCGTGCCAGGGCTGCCGCGTGCACCCAGGCGGCTCCGTACCAGTCGTGTCCGCCGGTGCCGGGACGCGGCAGTTCGATCGGCAGGCCCTGGCGGGCGGACTGGTACAGGGTGCCGATGGCTCCCCAGCGCAGCTGCTCGCGCAGCCGGTCGTGCGCGCCCCAGACGATCGGTGACCGCACGGCGCTCGCGCCCCCGCGTCCCTCCGTCCCCGCGGCGCGCAGCACCAGGGCCTCGCAGTCCAGCTTGGCCTGCCCGTACGGGCTGACCGGCTCCAGGGGCGGCGCCTCCTCGGCGACCCGGTCCGTGCCGGGGTGCCCGTAGGCGTCGACGCTGCTGACGAAGACGAACGGTCCGCGCCGCCAGGCGTCGACCATCGCCTCCATCGCCGCCAGGTCCACGTCGTGGCGGGTGAAAGTGCAGGCGGCGTGGACGACCGCGTCCGCCTGTGCGACGGCGTCCCGCAGTCCGGCGAGGTCGCAGAGGTCGCCCTCGAAGACGTCGACGCCCTCGGTGGCGATCAGATGGGCGGACTCGGGCCGGGCCAGCGCCAGCACGGGGCGCCCCCGGGCGGCGAGTTCCCGTACCACGTACGCGCCCACGCCGCCCGTGGCACCGGTGACCAGCACCGTGCCCGGTCGGAGGTCCCGGGAGCGGGGGGCCGGCCTGCTCGCGGTCTTCGCCGCGCTCTGCCGTGCCGCCCGTTCGTCGAGGAGGGCGGTCAGCGCCCGGGGGGTGCGGGCCTGGAGGACGTCGAGGCCCGTGAGCGGCAGCCCGAGGTCCGTACGCAGCCGTTCGGCGAGCTGGACGGCCTTGAGGGAGTGCCCGCCGAGGGCGAAGAAGTCGTCGTCCGGCGACGGCCGGACACCGAGTACGGCGGTGAAGGTCTCCGTGACCGCCTCGGCCCGGGGGCCGGCCGGGGCGCTCGGCACGGACGGCGCGGGCAGCCGTGCGGGGTCGAGCGGCCCGGCGGCCGTGCGCGGCAGCGCGTCGAGCATCGTGACCGCCGCGGGAACGGCCTCGGGGGCCAGCGACCGGCGCAGCAGGCCCAGCAGTTCGTGACCGGACGGGCCGGTGCTGTCGTGGAGGACGGCGTAGGCCACGGGCGGCCCCTGCGCGGGCCGGACCACCACGGCGTCGGCGACCTTCGGGTGGGCGCGCAGGGCCTGCGCGGCCGGGTGCCGGTCGCCTTCCGGGGCGGAGTCGGCCCGGGCTCCGGGGTCCGGATCGCCGTCCGGGGTGGCGGTGAAGTGTTCCGCGTCGGGGACGGGCAGCTCGCCCAGGGCGAGTTCCGGGTCCGCCGCCACCGCGTGGAGGAGGGCCGCGAAGTCCCGTACGGCCGCCTCCGCCACGGTGTCGTCCAGGGTGTTCGCGTCGTACTGGACGAGGGCTTCGGGCCGATCGGCGTCGCCCAGCCCCAGGCCGTACGACAGGGTGAACTTCGCGCCGTCGGAGGGTACGTCGACGTACTCGGCCGACGTGCCCGGCAGCCTCAGGACCGTCGGCTCGCCGAGGACGTCCGAGGTGACGCGGACCAGCGCGGTGCCGTCGGCGCCGCGTGCCCCGGCGCCGAGGCGTTCGAGGACCAGGTCGAAGGGGATGTGCCGGTGGCGCTGGGCCTCGAGGAGCGCGTCGTTCACGCGGCGCAGCAGTTGGGCGAAGGACGGGGCGCCGGAGACGTCCACCCGTACGGGCAGGGTGTTGACGCACAGGCCGACGAGGCCGCGCATGGCGGTTCCGGTGCGGTGGGTGCCGGCCACGCCGATGACGAGGTCGTCGTCGCCGGTGAGGCGGTGCAGTGCGGCGAAGGCCGCGGTGAGGGACACCGCGAAGAGCGTGGCCTGCCGCTGTGCGCCCAGCGCCCGCAGGGCCTCGGGCACGGTGGGCGCGAGGGGCACGCTGCGCGCGGCCGCGGGGCGCGCGGCAGCGTGCGGCTCCGCCGGCGCCGGCCGGGGGAGGCGCGGTGGTTCGGCATCGGCCAGCAGGTCTGCCCAGTGCTTGAGTTCCGTCTCGAAGCCGGGCAGGTCTTCGTGTTCGCGGCGGGCGTGGTCGGCGTACTGCGGGGCTGCCGCGAGCGGCTGCGGGCTCGTTCCGTCGGCGGCCGCCGTGTAGAGGGACGCGAGTTCGGCGGCCACGGTCTCCAGCGATGCGCCGTCCATGGCGATGTGGTGGAACGTCAGCAGCAGGGTGTGGTCCTGCGGGCCGTGGCGCAGGACGAGCGCCCGTACGGCGTCACCTGCAGCGAGGTCGAACGGCCGGGCCGTCTCGCGCCGCAGCAGCGTCGCGGTGTGCGCGGCGTCGGTGTCGACGACGTGGACGGGGACCGTGTGCGGTGTCGGAAGCACCTCCTGGTAGGGCTCGCCCTCGTGCTCCGCGTAGCGGGTGCGGAGGATGGCGTGCCGGGCCACCAGTGAGGTGAGGGCCGTGGCGAACGCGGCCACGTCGAACGGACCGCGCACACGGGTGGCGAACGGTACGTGGTACGAGTCGCCCGTGCCGCCGAGCCGCTCCATCAGCCACATGCGGCGCTGGGCGCGGGAGAGCGGGACCTCTGCGGTCTGCGGGGCGTGGCCGTCCCGGCCCGCGCCCGCGGCGCCGGCGGCGGTGTCGGCGGGGGCGGGGGCGGCGGCGGGTTCGGCCTTCGTGCGCCGGGCCGTTCCGGCGCGGGCCCGGCGCAGCAGTTCCCGCTGGAGTTGCTGCCGGTCGCGGGCCGCGGGGTCGGCGTCAGTGGGCATCGCTGTGCTCCGGGGTCTCGGGGTGGAGGTCTCGGTGGGCGGCCAGGAGGGCGCGTTCGACCAGCGCGGCCTGTGCGGCGACGGTCGGGGCGGCGAAGAAGTCGGCGAGGGGGATCTCCACGCCGAGTTCCTCGCGCAGGTCCTCGGTGACGACGAGGGCGAGCAGGGAATGGCCGCCGAGGAGGAGGAACTCGTCGTCGGCGCCGGTGACCTCGATGCCCAGGGCCTGGCCCCACACGTCGGCGACGGCCTGCTCCAGCGGTGTCATCGGCACCGCCGGCTCGTCGGCGGGCCCGTTGTCCGCGGTGTGCGCGCGTGCGGTGAGGGCGCGCCGGTCGACCTTGCCGGCCGGGGTGAGGGGCAGCCGCTCCAGCACCGTGACGGCGTCGGGAACCAGGTGGGCGGGCAGGACGGCGGTGAGCCGCTCGCGCAGCGCCCCGCCGGCGGGCACGGGGCCGGGCGCGGCGACGACGAACGCGACGAGGCGCGCCTCGGGAGTGCCGGCGCCGTCGACGGTGACGGCGGCGTCGTCCACGTCCGGCTGTTCACGGAGGGCGTGTTCGACCTCCGCGGGTTCGATGCGGAAGCCGCGGACCTTCACCTGGTCGTCGTTGCGGCCGTGGAACTGCAGGATGCCGTCGGGGCGGAGGGAGGCGATGTCGCCGGTGCGGTAGAGCCGGCCGCCCGCGGTGGCGTGCTCGACGAACCTTTCGGCGGTGAGTTCGGGCAGGCCCGTGTAGCCGTGGGCGAGCCTGCTTCCGCCGATCCACAGTTCGCCGCGTTCGCCTTCGGCCACCGGCTGACCCGCGGCGTCCAGGACGTGCGCCGTGGCCCCGCAGATGGGCCTGCCGATCGGTATCGGACCCTCGCAGTCCTGCACGGTGACCCGGTGGGCGGTCGCGAAGGTGGTGGTCTCGGTCGGCCCGTAGCCGTTGACGAGCTCCAGCCAGGGGAAGGCGGTGAGCACCTCGCGGGCCTGCGCCGCGGCCATCGCCTCACCGCCCACGACGACCGAGCGGAGTTGGGCGAAGACGCGGGAGCGGCGCGCGGCGAGCTGGTGGAAGAGGGCCGTGGTGAAGAACGCCACCGTCACGCCGTGCCGTTCGACGTGCCGGGCGAGATCCTCCAGGGAGGGCCGCTGCTCGGTGCAGACGACGACCGCGGCGCCGTTCGCGAGCGCGACCCAGACTTCGAACGTCGAGGCGTCGAAGGTCATGGGTGAGTGGAACAGGACGCGGTCGCGGCCGGTGAGCGTGACGTAGTCGGGGGCGGTGACCAGCTCGGCGATGGCGCCGTGCGGTACGAGGACGCCCTTGGGGCGGCCGGTCGAGCCGGAGGTGAACATGATGAACGCCGGGCTGTCCGGGTCGGACCCGTCGACGGGGCGGCCGCTCGTGAGCGGCTCCTCGGGCAGGCGCAGGACGGGGCCGGGGAAGGCTGCCGCGTCCAGCAGCTTGGCGTCGCCGACGGTGAGCATCACCTCGGCGTCGGCGATCATCGCTTCCGTGCGCGGCCGGGGCTGGGCCGGGTCGAGGGGTACGCAGACGGCTCCGGCGAGCCAGAGGCCGAGCTGCGCAACGACCGTGCGGTGGGAACGCGCCGTCAGCAGCGCCACGCGGTCGCCGCGGGCCACTGCGTGCTCGCGCAGGCGTGCGGCGAGGGCGTGGCCGGCCTGGAGGAGGCGGCCGTAGGTGAGGGTGGTGTCGCCGTCCACGACGGCGAGGGCGTCGGGGGTGAGCGCGGCGTGCCGCGCGACGAGTGCCGGCAGCGTGGTCGCCGGACGCGGGTTCACCGGGGGCATGTCGGGCTTCGTCATGTCAGGCTCCTTCCGGGCGCGGGGTCCGGCGGTGGTCGATGAGGGCGGCGAAGGCGCGCAGGTCGGTGCTCCGCAGCAGCTCGGGGGCGCGCAGGCGCACTCCGGTCTCGCGTTCGAGGGTGGCCAGCAGCCGGGCGGCGATGATCGAGGTGCCGCCGGCGTCGGTGAAGTTGTCTCCGAGGCCGGTGCCGGGACGGCCGAGGAGGTCGCGCACGGTCGTCAGGACCAGCAGCTCGGTGGCGGTGGCATCGTCGGCGTCGTCGGCGGCATCGGCGTCGGCCGGGGCTCCCGCGGTGTCGGTCCCGGGCGTCTGCGCGGCGGTGGCCTCGGCGGCCAGGGCGGGTCGGTCCACCTTGCCGTTGGCGTCGAGCGGGAAGCCGTCGACGATCCGGACCGCGGCGGGGACGGCCTGCTCGGGGAGCCAGGGCCGGACCGCGTCGAGGAGTTCCGCGGGCGCCGGGTCGACGCCGTCGGCGAGCCGTACGTGGGCGACGAGGCGGCCGTGGCCGGAGCCGTCGCGCAGCACGCTGACGACGGCGGTTCGCACGCGGGCGTCCTGCTCGAAGGCGGCTTCCACCTCGACCGGTTCGATCCGCACTCCGCTGATCTTCACCTGGTCGTCGAGGCGGCCGAGGAAGTCCAGGCCGCCGTCGGCGTTCATCCGTACCCGGTCGCCGGTCCGGTAGAGGCGGTCGATCCCGGCAAGCGCCGGCTCGCCCGGGGGCGGGGTGAACCGGCGGGCGGTGAGTTCGGGGTCGAGGTAGCCGAGCGCCAGGCAGTGGCCGCCGACGCGCAGTTCGCCTTCCTGCCCGCGGGCGAGCGGGCGGCCTTCGTCGTCCGTGACGACGAGGGTGACGCCCGGCAGGGCGGTGCCGATGGGGGGCGGGACCTGGTCGCCGGCCTCCGGGTCGGTGCCGCGCATGGTGTGCGCGGTGGCGAGGACGGTGGCTTCGGCGGGGCCGTAGGCGTTGTGGACGGTGGCGGTGACGTCGGCGCCGGGGCGGCGGCGCATGCGGTCGCCGCCGACGACGAGGTGACGCAGCTCCAGACCTTGCGGCCAGGGCCGGTCCAGGAGCGGTTCGACGGTGGGGGTGGCCGCCACGGCGTGGGTGAGGCCGCTGTCACGCCACCAGTCGGTGAGGACGCGGCTGTCCCAGCGGGTGTCGTCCGGGGCCGGGACGAGGGCGGCTCCCGAGGTCAGGGCGGCCCACAGTTCCAGCAGGTGCGGGTCGAAGGCGACACCGATCAGCAGGGACTGGCGGTCGCCCGGTGCGAGGCCGGTCTCGGACCGGTACCAGTCCAGGGCGACGGAGAGCGAGGTCTCGGCCACGGCCACCGCCTTGGGGCGGCCGGTGGAACCGGAGGTGAGGACGGCGTACAGGGCGCCCTCGGGTGCGCGCCGGGTGCCGCGGACGGCGTCGGCGAAGGCGGCCACGGCGGTGGCGGGGGCGTTGACCCCGTCGGTGGGCAGCGGCAGCGGGGTGTGCTGCCCGCCGCGGTGGTCCGCGGGCAGGACACCGGGGTCGCCGATGAGGCAGGCGACGTCGAGGTCCTCGGTGACGGCCTGGATGCGGCGTTCACCGGGGCGGGGGCCGAGCGGCAGGTAGACGGCGCCGATCCGGGCGAGGGCCACGGCGGCCACGACGAGGGCGGCGGAACGGTCGAGACAGACGCCGACGAGGTCACCCGGCCGGACGCGGTCGCCCAGGGCGGCCGCGGCGTTCGAGGCGGCCGCGTCGAGGTCCTGGTACGTCCAGGTGCGGGTGGAGTCGATCACGGCCGGGGCCTGCGGGGCGCGCCGGGCCCATTCCTCGAAGCGGGCGAGCACGCTGCTCGGTTCGGCGGCCGGGCCGTGGGCGATGCTCAGCGCGGTGTCGGGGCCGGTGTCGAGCCCGGTGTCGTGGGGCGTGGTGGGAAGGGCGACTGCGGTCGAGGACTGGATCATCACGACTCCGTGGAAAGGGCGGTGGTGGCGAGGGCGGCGGCCTGGTCGGCGAGCACGGGGTTGCGGAAGAGCACCTTCAGCGGCGGGCGCTCGCCCAGCCGGGGCTCCAGCCAGGCAGCCAGCTCGGCGGCCAGCAGGGAATGGCCCCCGATGTGGAAGAAGTGGGAGCGGGCGTCGAAGCGGCTGTGGCCGAGGACCTTGCGCCAGCCTTCGGTGAGCAGAGCCGTCATCGGGTCGTCGGACGTGGCGGCGGTCGTCGCGGTGGCCGTCGGCTCGGGCTCGGTGGTGGTCCCGGTGTCGGGCGTCGCGGTGCCGTCGGGGTCGAGGGCCGCCGCGCGGCGGGACAGGGCCGTACGGTCCGGCTTGCCGCCGGCGAGGGTCGGCATGCTGTCGAGCCGTGCCCAACGGGCCGGCACGAGGGGGCCGGGCAGGCGGCGGCTCAGCTCGGCGTGCAGCGCCTTCTCGTCGAAGTCCGAGCCGGAGCCGTCGGTTCCACCGGCTCCGTTCTCGAGGAAGCCGACGAGCCGGGGCCCGCCGGAGCCCTCCCGGTCCAGTACGACGGCGCAGGAGCGGCCGCCCAGCACGGCGGACGCGGCCGCCTCGATCTCCTCCAGCTCGATGCGGTGACCGCGCAGCTTGATCTGGTGGTCGCGCCGCCCGAGGAAGTACAGCAGTCCGTCCAGGCCGCGGTAGCCGAGGTCGCCGGTGAGGTAGACGCGCTGCCCGTCGAGTGCGTCGACGGTGACGAACCGGGCTGCCGTCGCCTCCGCGTTGCCCGCGTAGCCCTCGGCGAGACCGGGCCCGGCGACGGCGAGTTCGCCGACCGCGCCGGACGGCAGCGGCCGGTGGTGGGCGTCCAGTACGTGGACCCGCTCGCCCGGGAGCTCGGTGCCCAGGGGGATCTCGGTACCGTCGGCGAGGGCGTCGCGGGAGATCTCGTGGACGGTCGAGCTGATGGCCGCCTCGGTGACCCCGTACACGTTGAGCACGGTGGCCCCGGTGTCGGCGAGGACGCCGCGCAGCGCCTCCGCAGGAAGACGCTCGCCACCGAGGACCAGCAGCCTGGGCGTCCAGCTCTCGTCGCGCAGCGCGGGGCGCAGGTCCTCGCGGGTGGCGAGGAAGTAGCTGGTGGGCAGGTTGGCGACGGTCACCCGGGCCGATCCGAGCAGTTCGGCGAGCTCGCCGCCCGTGGGCACCTCGTACTCGGGCAGGACCAGGCACGCACCGGCGTGCAGGGTCGGCAGCACCTCTTCCAGAGCCACGTCGAAGGACGGCTGGGCGAACATCAGGACCCGGTCCGAGGTGGTGAGGCCGAACCGGTCGGCGGTGGCCGTCAGATGGTGCACGAGCGCCGCGTGGCCGACGGCGACCGGCTTGGGCGTACCGGTGGAGCCGGAGGTGTGGATGACGTACGCGGTACCGGGCAGTTCGGCGGTTCCGTGCACGGGCGGCAGCACCGGGGCGTCGATCCGGGCGGTCGGCAGTCCTTCGGGCAGGTCCGGGGTGCCGTCACCGGTGAGGACGAGCGCCGGGGCGAGCCGTTCCAGCAGCAGGCCGAGGCGGGCCGGCGGGTCGGACGGGGACAGCGGGCAGTAGACGGCGCCGGTCCGCAGGCAGGCGAGCAGGGCGACGACCGAGTCGGTCCCCCTGGGCAGGACCGCGGCCACGGGCCGGCCGGGGGTCACGCCGGCGGTCTTCAGCCGCTCGGCCAGCGAGCCGACGCGTTCGTCGAGTTCGCCGTAGGTGAGGCGGCGGGCGCCGCACAGCAGGGCGGGCAGCGACGGGTGGTGCGCGGCCACCGGGTCCAGCGGATCGCGGTCGGCCGGGACGGTCGGTGCCTCGGCGGCCGGCTCGACGGCGGTCGGGACCAGGTCGGCCAGCGGCGTCCCGGGGCTGTCGAGATAGGCGCGCAGCAGGTCCAGGAAGCGGCCGGAGACCAGACGGGCGACGTCTTCGCCGAAGAGGTCCATGTCGTAGTCCCATACCAGTGTCATGCCGGGCGCGCCGTGGCGCGTGGTGACACCGCGGCGGTCGTCCGGGAGCAGGACCACGTCGAGGTCGAAGCGGGTGGTGCCGGTGTTGAAGCCCTCGAAGAGGGTGATGTCGAGGCCGGGTACGTCGATCTCGGGCAGCGGTGCGTCGTGGGCGCTGAACATCACGGAGAAGAGCGGGTTGTCGGCGCCGGAGGTGTGCATGCCGAGCGCCCGGGTCAGCTCCTGGACGGGCACGTCCTGGTGCGGCAGGGCCCGGATGAGGGTGTCGGTAACCTCGTCCATGGTGTCCTGGGCGGGGACGGCGGCGTCCAGGGAGAGCGACAGCGGGATGGTGTTCACGAACATGCCCACGGCGTCCTCGTATCCGAGGGGGCGGTTGCCGACGGCGGTGCCGATGACCATCCGGGAGCGGCCGCTGTGCCGGCGCAGGAGCTCGGCGAACAGCCCGAGGAGCGTGGCGAAGGGGGTGAGGCCGCGGGACCGGGCGTGCCCGCGCAGGCGTTCGGCGAGGTCGGCGCCGATCGTCTGGCGCAGCTGTCCGCCGTGGTGCCGGCGGCGTGCACCGGGGCGGGTCAGGCCCGGCAGCGGCATGTCGTGCTGCTGGTCGAGCAGTTCGGCCCGCCAGAAGTCGAGCGACTCGGGGGCGTACCCGGTTTCGGCGCGGTCCCGGACGTGGTCCGCGTACGAGGAGGCGGGCGGGAGCTCCAGGGTCTCGCCGAGGACGTGGGCGCGGTAGACGCGGAAGACGTCGTCGAGCAGGATCGCGAAGGAGTGCCCGTCGTGGATCAGGTGGTGCTCGACGTGGACCAGTCGGTGGTGGTGCTCGGCCAGCCGGACGAGGGTCCAGCGGATCAGCGGTGCCTCGAAGGTGTCGAGGGGGGTCTCGGCCTCGGTGCGCAGGAGTCGGGCGAAGGCCGCCTCGGGGTCCTCCTCCGTGCTGAGGTCGGTCGTGTGCAGCCTCGGTACGCAACTCGGCGCGACCCGCTGTGCCGGTACGGAGCCGGTGGAGGCGACGAGTTCCAGGCGCAGGCCGGGGTGGCGCGCCAGGGTGGCGGTGAGTCCCTTGTGCAGGGCCTCGGTGTCGAGCGTGCCCCACAGGTCGAGTGATGCGGTGAAGTTGTAGGCGCGACTGCCGGGCTGCATCTGCTCGTGCAGCCAGACGATCTCCTGCGAGGAGGAGAGGGGAAGCATGGGCGATCCCTGAGGTTGTGGGTCGGTCTCCGGTACCGGTCACGGTCGTGTCCGGCGGTCGTGCGGGGCGGCTTCGCGGGTCGCGCGAAGCCGTTTTCTGCGTGGGGGGATTGCCGTGGGGGGAGGCTCGGGGTGCGCGGCGGCGGGCGCGCCCGGCATGGGGCGCTGCGGGCCGGCAGGCGGCCGCGTCGGCGCTCGCGGGTGCCGGTTTCGGTTCCGCGCGGTGGCCGCGGTGGGGCGGGGCGCCGGGGGGTGGCCCGGGGCTCCTGCGTCGCGGCGGTCGGATCGGGTGGCGGGAGCGGACGCACGCGCGTCGTCCGTGCCACTGCGGCGCTTGGCCGTTCGGGTGTTCGGGCGTTCGGGCGTCAGGCGGCGGGGTGGGCGTTCGGCGGCGGGCGGGCTTCCGGGCGGCGGGGTGGGCCGCCCGGGGCACCGGCTTCACCGGCCGGTGTGGTCCGAGGGGCGCAGAGCCCGGGTGAGCGCGTCGAACGCCCGGTGCGCGGTCTCGTCGTCGAGTACCGCCCGGTCCCACACCATCCGCAGCCGGATCTCGGCTCCTTGGGTGACGGAGACGGCGAAGGGGCCGCGGACCGGCCTGCCGTCGACGTGGACCTCCCGTCCCTCGACACCGTCCAGCACGAGCGGCGGGCGGCGCGTATCGTCGTCGACGGTGAGCAGGCCGTCGAGGCCCCCGGTCCAGCCCGAGCCGGCGGACCGTACGGCGGCCACGACCGCGTCGAAGGGTACGTCGGCCCGGTCGAGGTCGTCCCACCAGGCGTCGGCCGTCGCCTCGGGGCCGGGGCCGTGGCCCTCACCCGGGCCGTTGCCGGTGTCGACCGGGAAGACGAGGGTGTTGAGGAAGCAGCCGACGACCGGCTCCGCTCCCGTGGGGCGGCCGCCCCACGGGTAGCCGAGCGGGACGGCCCGGTCGGGGCCGTACAGCTCGCGGGCGGCGGAGCGGCAGGCGTCGAGCAGCCCGGGGAAGGACACGCCGCCGTCGTGGGCGGGCAGCCGGGCCTGGGCGGCGCCGCTGGGCTTCGCGCCCTCGGGTACGCGTGCCGGACGGGGCTGCGGAGCGTGGGTGTGCAGCGTGCGCAGTCGGTCCGCCCAGTAGGCGGCCGCTTCGGGTGTCTCCGCCTTTTCCTCGGCGGCGAGTTGGCCGAGGACCGCCTCCCGGTAGGCGGTGAGCTCGGCTTCCGTCTCCCCCGGTGCGGAGCGCGATCCGGCGGCCTCCTCGGCGTAGGCGGCACCGAGTTCGTCGACGATCCGCGCCAGTGAGCGGCCGTCGCAGACGGCGTGGTCCAGGACGACGGCGAGGACGTCCTCCTCGCGCTCCTCGTCGTGCACCAGGAAGAGGCGCAGGGCGGGGCCCTGCGCATCCCAGGAGGACAGGACGCGCCGGAGCGCGTCGGCGGGCGACTCCCCCGGTGCGGCGGCGGCCGGCCGGGTCATGCTGACGTCCGGATCGGCGGCGACGCTCAGGACGGGAGTGCCGCGGACGACGGTGGGGCGGGAGCGCAGGGCGGTGTGCCGGGCGGCGAGCCTGCGGACGGCGGCCCGCAGGCGTTCGGGGTCGATGGTTCCGGACGGGAACGCGAAGAACATCGGCACCAGGTCGGGGCGTCCCGTCGGGTCCAGCGCACGCACCAGCACGAAGCGGCGCTGTGCCCCGGTGACCGGGAGGAGGGTGTCGGACCGGTCGCCGGCGAGACGCCGGTAACGGGCCAGGTACTGACTGGTGATGCTGAGCACGTGGTCCTCTTCGTCGTGGCCGCGTCGCGCGGAACGCTGCGGCGGCTGTGGCGGCGCTCCCCCGGGCGCCGTGGTGCGGTGGTCAGCCGGCGGGTGTGGGAGCCGGCCGTTCGTCGCTTTCGGCGGAGGCGGTGTCCCGGGGTGTCCCGGCGGCGGCGGCTTCGGCGCCGTCGTCGTCCTGCGGGGCGGGCAGGTCCCGCATCCGGCGCAGCGGGGAGAGCAGCAGCGGCAGGGGTACGGCGAGGATGCCGACGGCGCACCAGGCGAGCGCCGTGCGCGACCCGTACGACTGGGCGAGGGCTCCACCGAGGAGCGCGCCGAGCGGCAGGGTGCCCCACATGAGGAAGCGCAGGGTGGCGTTCATCCGGCCGAGCAGGCGTGGCGGGCACATGCCCTGGCGGAAGCTGACCTGGGCGATGTTGTAGACGACGGCGCCGAAGGAGACGACCGCCGAACCGGCGGCGAAGAGGACCGCCCCGGCGACACCGTGTCCGGACAGGGGCCACAGCAGTGCGAACGGGCCGGTCACGAGGAGGGACAGGAGGATGACCCGGGCCTGCCCCAGCCGGGCGGCGATGCGTCCGGCGGCCAGGGCGCCGAGGAGGCCTCCCACGGCCGACGCGGACAGCACCAGGCCGAGTCCGCCGGCCTCCAGGCCGACGACGCGGACGAGGTGCACGGTCTGGGTCGCCATGAGGACGGCCGTGCAGAAGTTGGCGAGGCCGGTGGTGAGGGCGATGAGCCTCAGCAGCGGGTGGCCGAGGATGAAGCGGACGCCCTCGCCGATCTCCTTGCGCAGGGAGCCCCCGGCGGTGCGCTCGGGTGCTTCCTCGGTCTCGTCGATGCGGAGCAGGAACAGGGCGGAGAGTACGTAGCCGACGGCGTCGACGATGACCGCGAACTGCGCACCGACGAGCTGGACCAGTCCGCCGCCGATGCCGGGGCCGGTCACGTGCGCGGTGGAACGGACCGTCTCCAGCGCGCCGTTGCCGGCCACGAGCTGCTCACGGGGCAGGATCTGCGGCAGGTAGCTCTGATGGGCTACGTCGAAGAACACGGTCGCCACGCCGGTCACGAGCGCGACGACGTACAGCTGGGCCATGGTCAGGACGCCGCCGAGCGCGGCGGCGGGGATGCTCGCCATGGCCCCGGCGCGCACCAGGTCGGCGCGGATCATCAGGGGCCGTTTGCGCATGCGGTCGGTGAGCGCCCCGGCGGGCAGCCCGACGAGCAGGAAGGCGGCGGTCTCGGCGGCGGTCAGGAGGCCCACCTGGAAGGCGGGGGCGTCGAGTACGAGAACGGCCACGAGCGGCAGCGCCACCAGCGTCACCTGGGCACCGAACTGTCCCGTGGCGGCTCCGGCGAGCAACAGTCGGAAGTCGCGCAAGCGCATGGGGCCACCTCTGGCGGCTCCGGATGTGTCGGACATGTGAACGACATTCACGGATCCATCGATCAAGAGTCAAAGCAAACCTGTCACTTTCGGACTTGTTTTGCGGCCCTTCGGTCATGGATCGGGAAATTTTTCGCACTACTCGGGGTAAGGCAGCGTGAATTCCCGTCGTTTCCGCACACGGCGCGCGGCAGACGGGGCAAGGGGGAACAGGGGACACGGCGAGGCGGCGGGCGATCCCACTTACCCTGAGTAACCGGTTCCACCCTGACCGAAAAGGTTCATCCGTAACCGTGCGCCTGCGGAGGCACACATTCCGTCCGTTATGAACACCGTCTGAAATAGAGGCAGTTGTCGCATGACGTCCCCCAACGCCCCCTATGGCAAGCGCTGCACGGCCCCGGTCAGTGGTGCAGCGCCACGCGACAAATCCGCTACCGGGCGGCCGGAGCACCGTGATACACAACCGAGGTGCAGAACACCGTGAAGTTCCCCCAGGTCCTGCGGCTGATCGAAGACCGCTCGGCCGCCTTCCGCGCGGCGATCGCGTCCGCCCCCGCCCTTGACGTCCAGGTCCCGACCTGCCCCGACTGGACCTTGCGCGAACTGGCGCAGCACCTCGGTGACGGCCGCCGCCGCCAGGCCGCCATCGTCGCGGCCGGCCCGGGCGCCGAACCCCCGGCGAGGACGGACCCGAAGGGCGCCCCGACCGCGCCCCGCGACCGCGAAGCCCTGGACGCCTGGCTCGCCGAGTCGACCGAGCTCATGCTCGACGCGATTCGCGAGGCCGGCCCTGACCGCGGTTGCTGGACCTGGTGGGGCCTCTCGCAGGCCCCGGAGACCAGCGGAGCCGTGGCCCGGCACCAGATCCAGGAGCTCGCCGTCCACACCTACGACGTCCAGCTCACCCAGGGAGCCGCACAGCCGCTGCCGGCGGACGTCGCGGTCGAGGGTGTCGACGAGTTCCTGACGACGGTCGCCGCGACGACCGTCCCCTGGCCGTTCAAGCCGGCGACCATCGACCTGCACGCGACCGAGGGCCGCTCCTGGCGCCTGACCCTCGACGCCGACGGCGTCCGCTGCGACGACCTCGCCGCCCACGCGGAGCCGGGCGACATGGCGACGCGGGGCACAGCGAGCGAACTGGTCCTCTACTTGTACGCGCGCGTCCCGCTCGACGCCTTGGAGAACACCGGCGACACCGAGCCGATGGAGCAGCTCGCAGAATGGGACCCGAACGCGTAACGCGCAACAGCGCCGTTCCGCGGCTCCGGGCAGCCTCCGGGCCTGCAGTTCAACGGCTGAAGGGGCGTCCGCGGGCGCCGCGCGCCATCTGTGCGACGGAGCGCGGCGCGGCGCCGCCCAGGCGGTCAGGCGTGGCCGACGGCAGGCGGGAGTACGGCGGGGTGGTCGAGGAACGCGAGCACGGCCCGCTTCTCCGGGAGGTACACCTCGAGCAGGTCGATCTCCGGGAGGGTGATCTCGCTGTGCCGCACGAAGCCGAGCCGGTTCAGGAGCGCGAGCGCCTTGGCGCTGGAGGCGTCGGGCTCGGCCACCGCGCGCAGCACGGCCGGGTCGCGGAAGGCGAACCGGGTGAGCGACCCGATCAGGGTCCTGCTGAATCCGGGCCGCGGCCGCCCGCCGCCGGGGCCAGCATCAGGTGGACGCCGATGTCGCCCTCCCGCACCTCGCAGCAGTGGCTGACCCGGTCCTCGGTGGGCTCGTACGTCTGGAAGAGCGCCACCGGCTCGTCGTCCAGCCGGACCATGTACGCGTGGTGCGTGTCGCGCCGGTCCACGTCCTCGTAGATCTCCTGGACCAGTTCCCGGCCGGCGCCGTTCATGCCCCAGAACTGTGCGCGCTCCTCGACGACTCAGGAGTGCAGCACGGCGGAGTCCGCGGCGGGATCGACCGGGGTGAACCGGACCGTGCCGAAGCCTTCAACGGTCTCGGTCATGCATGTCCGCGCGCGCGGGGACGAGGGAAGTGGACTCGGGTCTCATACGGGTTCCGTTTCTGCTCGGCGGGCAGGGGCCGGTGAGGGCCGGGAGCGCGCACGCGACCCGGGAGTTGGGGTGCCCTGACCATAGGACTCCCTAGAAGGGGCTCTCCCCAGGGGGTACGGACCCGTACGGGACGGCGCTCAGGCCAGAAAGCGCTCCAGGGCCTCGCGGGCGCGGGCATTCGAGGCCGCGGCGTTCGCCAGGGACCGGGCCAGGGCGTCGACCCACTCGTCCAGTTCCACTTCGCGCCGGGAGAGCACGATGCCCCGGACCTCGTGCAGTACCTCCCCGACCACTCGCCCGCGATCCAGGCGCAGTGCGAGCCGCTGCTCCCCGAGTGCGACGTCCAGCTCCACGACGGAACCCTCGCGCCCGGCCACCCGTTCCGCGAGGGAACGCCTGCGCCGGACCCGCACGGCGCCGGTCGGCAGCGAATCCGCCAGGTTCGCCGACAGCACCTGCGCGTACAGGTTCAGGTCCGCGCTGTCCCGCCGCAACGCCGCGGCCAGCAGTTCCACGTCCGTCTCAGCCATCGAGGCTCACCACCACGGTCGGCCGGTCGATGACGTGGTCGTCGCGCAGCGGACGCACCGCTGTCCCGATGGCGAAGAACTCCGTGGTGTGGCCTCCCCAGCCGTGTGTGTGCTGCTTGAGCTGCACGGCGACGATGCCTTCGGCCTCCAGGGCCTCGCCCTCCGCCCGCATACGGCTCATGGCCAGTTCGCGCGCGTCGTAGAGCGCCTGGGTGAACGGCTCGATCTCGACGTTGCGACCCGCGTTGCCCAGTACCTGCGTGAGGCGCTGGTGTGCCACGTGGTAGACGCACGACCCCATGACCAGGTCCAGCGGCGCGTAGCCGGCCCGGATCAGCGTCCAGAACTCCTGGCCGGACAGGTCGGAGGTGAACGGCTTGCCCTTGTTGTTGAGCCAGGTCCCGCCCGCTCCCGGGTCCGCACCGTCCGCCTTCACGGCCGTGCCGACCGCGATGAACTCCGCGATGTCCGACCCGAACTCCTTGAACTCGACGTCCAGCCGCACGCCCACGATCCCGTCCGCCCCCAGGGCGCTCGCCTCGGCCTCCATCCGGCTCATCGCGAGCTCGCGTGCGTGGTACATGGCCTGGGACAGCTTGGTCAGTTCCTGGTTCTTCGACCACCGGCCGAGCTGCAGGCCGACGTGGTGGACGGAGGCACCGAGGACCAGGCCGAGCGGGCGGAAACCGGCCTCGCGCACCAGCAGGAACTCGTTCACCGTCAGGTCCGAGGTGAAGAGCGAGCCCTTCTCCCCCGGCTGGAGTCGCGCGAGCCGGCGCATGGCGCCCTCGGCCGCGTCCTGTGCCGCCGGCTGCGCGGCTTCCCCGATCACGTCCCGCCCCGTACGTTCGGTCATCTCAGCTCTCTCGCTCCAGTCTCATGATGGTCAGCGGTGGTCTGGTGCCGGCGGGCCGCTCGGAGCGGCCGAACCGGGCGATGGAGGTGCCGACGAAGACCGCCTCGGCGGTCAGGTCGCGCGTCGACCCGTAGGAGGGGCACTCGCTCTCGCCCACGCGCAACTCCAGGTCGTCGACCACCACCCCGTCGCCGCCGTGCTTCTCCGTGTCGAGGACCAGCTGCTTGCGGGCCTCCCGGCGGACGTGGCCGATCAGTTGGGTGTAGCAGTCGACCTCTTGGTTCCGGGCGGCGAACGGGATCCGGAAGGAGGTGCGCCAGTCGTCGTGCCGGATCGCGAAGGCGACACCGAAGGCGAGTGCGACGGGAACCCACCCGGCGTGCACGAGCCTGGCGAAGTCCTGGCCGTCGAGGTGCGACGTGAAGGGCGCGCGCGGCCGGATGCGCGAGCGGGCCCGGACCGCGGTGCCCCGCACCGTGAACTCCAAGCCACCGGCCGGGAATGCGCCGACCTGCAGTTCCACGCCGACGATGCCGTCGCCGCCGAGCGCCGCGCATTCGGCCACCGCGCGGGCCAGAGCCGTCCGGCGCGCCGCGTACAGGGTCTTCACCTGCTGCGACAGGGAAGACGCCCATCTCGATGACGGCACCGGGTTGTTGTCGTCGGTGACCGCCCAATTACCCGGGCAGCCCCAGACACCCGTGTACCCGATGTTGAAGACGGCCGTACCGAGCACCTGCCCGACCGGCTCGAACCCGACACCGCCGATCGCGGCGAACTCCTCGCTCGACAGCGCCGAGTCCCAGGTGGCGCCCGACCGCGGCGTCGCCCTGCCTCCGGCGCTGACAGCCAGCCGACCGGCCTTGTCCGGATGCGTCATCGACCCCCGCCATCGGTCTCTCGGCTTCCTGCGCGGATCGCGCCCCCGTTCGGCAGCTTATGCCATCGGCGGAACCGGCGAAGCGGCGATCACGAGCGGCGGGCGCCTGTCGCCCTGTCCGCCTGCGTGCCGTGGGCACGACGCCACTGTGGATCTTCGGATGCCAGGATGAGCCGCAGGTCCTGATGTCCTGAGTGACTTCCCCCGTCCCGCTGGGGCGGGGGCATGCCGACCCGAGAGGGAACCATGAACCGCAAGCTGATACCGGCCGCCGCCGTCGCCACCTGTGCCGCCGCCGTCCTCGCCTTATTCGCCGGGCCCGTCAACGCCGACGACGCCCCCGGCCCCGTCCCCTCCCCCACTACCTCACCCACCGTGGGACCGTCCGCCCCGGCCACCACCCGCCCCACGCCGGTCCCGCCGAGCACCCCCCACCCGGGCACCCCGGCCCCGAACACCCCCGCCCCGCAGCCGAGCAGAACCCCCACCGGTCTGCCGGGCGGAGGCACCGGCAGCTCGCCCGCCCCCGGCTGCGCCCGCACCGTCCCACAGCTCGCTTTCCTCCGGGGTTCCTGCGAGGACGACCTCTGCGTGGACGTGATGCGAGACCGCATGGACCGCTCCAACGAAGGCGCTGCGGACATCGCACTGACGGCGCGCCACGCCGATGACGGCACCACACTTGTGTCCCTCGACGCCGGCTAGGACATGACGTGGACGGTCCGGGGCGTGGGTCGGGAATGGATGCCGCCTCGTCGCACGGACGGGCACCAACCGCGTGCGCCCACCGGGATCCGGCGCCTGGGCCGGGCCGCGATGGGCGGGGCCTGGTCGGGCGCGTGGAGGCTACTGGAGACGTGTCGCAGTCCGGATGAGATCGGCGACGGCCAGGGACCGGCTGTGCGGTGGCCAGGCGATCAGGGTGGTGACTGTCGGCGCGTCCAGCACGGGCACGGCGACGAGGTCTTCGTGCAGTTGGGCCCGGCACGACTCCGGTGAGACCGCACAGGCTCGGCCGAGCGCGACGAGCTGCAACAGCTGCGCGTGGTCGCGGACCCGCGGGCCGGGGCCGGGCGGGTAGGCGCCGTCGGAGTCGGGCCATCGCGGGAGGGGCAGGCCCGGTAGCCCGGTGATGTCGGCCATGTGGACATGGGCCCGCGCGGTGAGCGGGTGCCCGGCCGGCAGGACCACGACCTGGCCCTCCGTGCTGAGCTCTTCGGTGTGGAATCCGGCCGTCGAGTCGAACGGCCGGTGCAGCAGCGCGACGTCGGCCCGGCCCTCGCGCAGGAGTCGCTGCTGCTCGCCCGGACCGCACAGGATGACGTCGACGGGGACCGCGCCGGGTGCGGCGGCATACGCGTCGAGCAGTCTCGCCAGCAGGTCCCTGGACGCGCTGGCCTTCGTGACCAGGACCAGGCCGGGGCGGCCGGTCGTAGAACGGGCGGCGCGGCGGGTCCGGCGCTCGGCGGCCTCGACCGCGTCGAGTGCCGCCCGGCCTTCGACCAACAGCACCGAGCCTGCCTCGGTCAGCGTGACCGCGCGACTGGTCCGATCCAACAGCACTGCCCCGAGTCGGCGTTCGAGCCGCTGGATCGCCCGTGACAGCGGTGGCTGCGCGATCCCAAGCCGCTGCGCGGCACGCCCGAAGTGCAGCTCTTCAGCGACAGCGACGAAATACCGCAGTTCCCGGGTCTCCATCCGGCCACGCTATCCCGGATCAATACCCTGACGGTATCGCCGGGTACCCGATCGGTCTTGGACCCCGGCCGAGGCACGAGGGCAGCATCGTCCCCATGACTGAACGAACGATCGCGCTGGTCACCGGCGCGAACAAGGGAATCGGCTACGAGATCGCCGCAGGCCTGGGCGCCCTCGGTTGGAGCGTCGGCGTCGGCGCCCGCGACGAGCAGCGCCGAGGCGCCGCGGTGGAGAAACTGCGCGCCGCCGGCATCGACGCGTTCGCCGTACCGCTGGACGTGACCGACGACGCGAGCGCGACCGCCGCCGCACAGCTGATCGACGAACACGCAGGACGCCTCGACGTCCTCGTCAACAACGCCGCCATCACAGGCGCCATGCCACAGGAGCCCACTCGGATCGACCCCGCCACCCTCCACACGGTCGTGGACACCAACGTGATCGGCGTCATCCGCGTCACCAACGCGATGCTGCCGCTGCTGCGCCGCTCCGCCTCACCGCGGATCGTGAACATGTCCAGCAGCGTCGGCTCCCTCACCCGGCAGTCAGGACCCGCCGCCGAGCAGACGGCAGGTCCGGTGTCCGCGGCGTACGCGCCGTCGAAGACGTTCCTGAACGCGGTCACGCTCCAGTACGCCCGGGAGCTGGGCCGCACGAACATCCTGATCAACACCGGCTGCCCCGGCTACGTCGCCACCGACCTCAACGGCTTCCGCGGCGTGCGCACCCCCGAAGAGGGCGCGGCGATCGCCATCCGGCTCGCGACCCTGCCCGACGACGGCCCGACCGGACAGTTCTTCGACGACGCCGGCGCAGTGCCCTGGTGATGTGCCTGCGGCCATCGTCCGCCAGGCCTGAGGCCGCTGCGCCCACCCCTCTCGAACGGGTCCCTGACGACTGGGCCGGCAGTCGGAGCAGGTGGCCACCAGGCCGGTGCGCGCCGACGCCAGTCAGCAGGTTCGTGGGGCCGTGTCGCCGTCCTGATCGGCCGAGTGAAGCAGTTCGAGGACACGTTCCTCGTACCGGACGCGGGCCGGGGAGAAGTCGTACGGCATCTTGCCGATGGCCTCCATCGCGCTCATCCGCACCGCCCCGTCCCCTTCCTCGCCGGCGTGGTCGTCCTCCCGGTCCAGGAGGACATTGAGGGCCTCTTCCAGGCCGGAACTTTCGCCGGCGGCTGCCAGGGCGGCCTCGTGAACACATCGCTGCACGGCCAGGTCTTCGATGCGGGGGTCGTCGGTGGACATGCCGTCGTCCAGGGCCGCCTCGGCCTCGGCCAGCCGGTCCTCCTCGGCCCGCAGCTCGGGGTGGGTGGCCAGGACGATGAACCGGCCGGCCTGGATGGCGGCGCCCAGCGGGCCGAAGATGCGCTCCGTGACCAGGAGGGTGTCCAGGTCGGCGGAGCGCAGGGCTCCGGGCGGTAGACCGTGCAGGCGGCCAGTGACCAGCGGTGAGAGCAGGCCCAGGGGGCTGCCCACCTCGCGGAGACGGTTCACGGCGGCCCGCTGGGCCTCGATGGCGGCCGCCTTGGACGCGAGGGACTCCTCCAGGCGTACCAGGGACTGCTCGATGTCGGTGGCCCCCCTGAAGGCGGCGTGGATGTCATCCAGGGGGATACCCGCATCGGCCATCCTGCGGATCCACAGCAGGCGGGTCATGTCGTCGTATCCGTAGCGCCGGCGGTCATCTCTCCCGCGTTCCGGTTCGGGGAGGAGCCCGATGGCGTGGTAATGGCGGATGGCGCGGGGTGTGGTCCCGGCGAACGCGGCGGCATCACCGATCTTGACCCGGCGGGGAATCGCAGGAAGGGGCATGCGAGGGAACCTCTCGATCTCGTGCTCGCCGCCTACTGGACCACATGCCGCTATGGCACATGCAAGCCTCTCCGTCGTGGGCGCGCCTGCACTCCTGCCCGCCCGGAATCGCGCGGGCGTCTCACGGGCGTCTCACGAGGACAGGCCGTCCCAGAACGAGCATCCGTGTGCGGAATGGGCGTCGACGGGGTGGATTCCCCCCGGTCCCGGAGCCAGCGACTGCACCGATGCCGCGTGCGGTGAAGAAGCGCGGAGGACGGGCCAGAACGGGGCGTCGGGGGTGTTCGGGTTACCGGTGCGCGCGAAGTTCGTCCAGTACCCGGCCATGCGGTCCGACAGGGCGCGCTGGCCGTCGTCCAGCGGTCGTTCGGTGGGGAACGCGGTGAACAGGTAGGGCATCTCGAAGCCGTGCGCCGCACCGTACGGGAAGCCCTGGTTCGCCGGCAGGCCGGCGAGGGCGGGAGCGTCCTGATCGTTGAACTCGTAGCCGTAGAGCGGGACGCCGGGGGCGTGCGCCGCGATGGCCCGGGCGGCTGCCAGCGTGGTGCACGTGAAGGACCGATCGGTCAGCACCGCCGCCCAGGCCAGCGCGGGAGAGGGATGGTGTGCTGCCGGATACCGTGCCTCGACGGCCGGGGCCGCGGCCCCGAAGGCCTCCGCCAGGCGGGCTCGGTAGTCGGCCTCGGTGTGGATCGGGAAGGCGGCGAGCGACAGGCCGACGAACATGCGCATCTCATCGTGGTTGGTGCCCAGGATGACCGGCATGCGGTGGAAGCGCCCGGATGCCAGCGCCTGGGCAGGCGCCACGGGCAGCAGTCCGTTGCCGAAGGCGGGCCGGTTGAATGACTGCATCAGCTGCGCGGTGGCGAGACGATCCGTGCTCTGTCCGCGCAGGCACGCCAGGACTTCGTCCCTGCTGCCCTCGGTACAGCCCAGTTGGCGGGCGGCTTCCGCACCGGCCGTCTGGACGTCGGCCTGTGAGGCGAACGGCTCGTACGCCGGTGTTCCGGGGGCGAGCGCACCGCGCGGGAAGGACGTGTGGCAGGAACCGCTCTGGAGGACGGCCCGTTGGAAGAGTCCGGCGGCCGTCGGCGAGGTGAGGTGGGCACAGATGCTGAGGGCGCCTGCGGACTCGCCGAACAGCGTGACACTGCCCGGATCGCCGCCGAAGCGCGCGGCGTTCGCCCGCACCCAGCGCAGGGCGGCCTGCTGGTCCGCCAAACCGAACGGCGGGGCGGCGCCCAGGCCGGAGTGGCCGAAGTAACCGAAGATCCCCAAGCGGTAGTTGACCGTGACGACGATGGCGTCACCCTGGACCGCCAGCCGTTCGGCGCTGTAGTCACTGCCGGAACCGCCCAGGAACGCACCGCCGTGCATCCACACCAGCACGGGCCGCTTCTTCGCTGCCCGCTTCGCCGCCGGGACCGTGACGTTGAGGTAGAGGCAGTCCTCCGAGCCGATGACCGTGCCCGCACCTGGTGTCGGCATCTGCACACAGCGTTCAGCGGGCCTCGTGGCGTCCCGGACACCCTGCCACGCGGCGGCGGGCACGGGGGCACGCCAGCGCAGTGGTCCGGTCGGCGGCGCGGCATAGGGGATGCCGTCGAAGGCGGTGTACGAGTCGTGGGACACGCCGCGCACCAGGCCCTGCTGTGTCCGTACGACCGTACGTCCCTGCTTCTCGGAGTCGGGGGACCCGGGGCCCGCGCCGGCCGCGGGCACGGCGGTGGCCGACAGCAGTGCCACCGTGCACAGCAAGGTGAGGAGCGGCAGGCGAAGTCCGGCTCTTCCGTGCGGACGCGGCGCTGTCATGGTCGGGGGCATACGTACCACCGTTCTTCGGTCGGGGACGGCTCGGTGCGGGACTCGGTGGCACGCGGCCGTAGGCGGCCGCACCGGTCCGGCCGGGCCTGAAGGAGCTCTGAGCTGTGGGAACGGGGGCTGGGCCGCCCCTCAGCGATCAATACGCTAGAACCTCCCGCGCACTGGAGGTTCAAGAGACTGTGACCCAAGACACGTGGAGCATCGGTGAACTCGCTGCCGGAACGGGCCTTCCCGTCAAGACTCTCCGCTACTACTCCGACAGCGGTCTGCTGCCGGTGGCCGCTCGCAGCACCGGAGGTCATCGGCGCTACGGCCCCGAGGCGTGGGAGCGGATCCGGCTCATCAGACGTCTGCGTGCGCTGGACACCCCGATCGCGACGATCACCCAGGTCGTCACCGGGGAGCGCACGCTGGGGGAACTGGTGGCAGCCGAGCTCGAAGCGGTGCAGGAACGACTGGTCGAACTGCGGTGGCGCGAGGCCACGCTCAAGTCGCTGGACGACTGCCCGGGCGAGGAACGCCTCCGGCGCCTGGAGATACTCTCCCGCGTCCAACGGCTCCCGCAGGCGCACCGCACGCTCACTGATCACTGGTACCGCGAGCTGTCCGGGACCATGCCCAAACCTCGACTCGACATCATGGTCGCCATGCTGGCGCCCGCCCCACCGCAGGACCCCGTCCCCGCGACGGCCCTGGCCTACGCCGAGTTGCACCTGCTCATTTCCACACCCGGTTTCACCTCCTGGACCCAGGACCACGACGAAGAGATGAGGGACGGCCCGGCCTTCTACGCGGAGATAGACGAAGCCGCCGCACTGACGGCCGCCGCGCTGGCCCAAGGCCTTCCGCCGGGCGGCGACGCAGTGGACGCGTTCGTCTCCGCCCACGTGCGAGCCCGACGGGAGTCGGACACCCCGGCCTTCCGCGCCCACCTGCACGGGCTGGTGTCGCGGTCATCCGGCTTCGACCCCCGACTGCAGCGGTACTGGGCCCTGGTCAGCACCGCCACGGCCGGGCGCGTCCTGAACATGACCGTGGCACATCGATGGCTCACCGACGGCCTGTCGAGGTCGATCGCCGCGACGAACACCTAGTGCTGTGACCGGAGTCTTCGTCAGCGATGGCGTAAGGGCTGTGCTGTTGGCCCGCTCGTGTCGGAGCGCTTGTGCCGGAGCGCGGCGCGGAGGGTGCGGCTGCACGGGCCGACGCGGGCCGGGACGGCCGTCCGCCGGTGGTGGTGATCCGGCCCCTCGCCGGGCCCTCTCTGGCCTGCGCCCGGGCGGGACCGGCACGCCGACCGCTCCGGACCGGCCCTTAGGGTTTACCCATGAGTTTGACAGCAGGTCACGGGGAAGGAGCCCTGCCCGGTCCGACGGCACCGGTGCCGGGCTGGCAGGCGCCGAGCGCAGTCGAGCGCGGGCTGTACGAGGCGAAGGCCCGCGGCGACTGGCCCGCGTACTACGACCTCGTCGCACGGGCCGACCTGTACATGATGCAGTCGCGGGCGTACGCCGACGCGAACGCCGGCAACACCCGCTTCCACCCCTACTGGAACCCGCAGACCCAGACCGTGTGCCTGGCCGTCTACACCGGCGGCATGCTGCCGCCGCCCGTCGCCGACCCGGTCTACAACTGCTACGACCTGGGCTGGTTCGCGGAAGTCTGGAACGACAACGATCCGCCCTACCTCGTCGTCAATCCCGGCAGCCCCTGCGAGGGCGTCCTGCCGGCCGGGCCGGAGGGTCGTGCCCTGTGGCAGCGCCACTCCGCCCCGGTCGAACGGCCCGGTCTGGCGCGGGACGTCGTCCACACCCTGGAGGTGGGCGGCCCCCGCACCGGCCCCGTCGCCTTCGGTCTCGCGGCCGGCGCGCACATCAACGTGCGCAACGGGCGCTACTGGAACTCGATGGCCTACCACGGCTGCGGCTACCGCGACGAGAAGCGCACGCTGGAACGCTGGTAGGGGGTCACCACGCGGGAGGAATGGCAGGAGACGCAGGAACAGCTGCTGCGTGCCGGAATGGCCAGCGGGGTCTGGGAGTTCGTCCTGCAACTTCGCCGCTCCATGGCCCTGGACTTCGCGGGCCCCGTCGACGTCGACCATTGGCGCCAGGCCGCGGGGAACGTGGTGCGCCGGCGCGCCGAGGCCACCGCCGAACCCCGCCTGAGCGCGAACGGCGTCGCCCCGGGCGGCACGGTCACCGCCGCGGAGCTGGAGGGCCAAGTGAGCGGCGTCCAGCGGCTGATCGGCCGGATCGCCCGCTACGAGGCGCGGTTCCGGGCCGACGGCCTGCTGCCCGAGGGGGGCTTCGTCCGGAGCGTCGAGGCCTGGGACTACGGCCGGGCCTCCGCCATGGCCCGCTGGGGACTCGCCGCCCGTCTCTGCTCCCTGCAGGAGGCGGAGGCGGCCGTGGTGCGCGCCGGCCGTCTCGTCCAGTTCAACTACCGCTCGTGGGAGGACTTCTCGGCCGCCTACGTCCTGGGCCGCTGCCTCCACTTCGACGAGGAGGAGTTCGGCGAGTGGTACGAGACGGTCCTCGCGACCCACCGTGCCCTGACCACGGACCCGGCCAGCCCGTGGCGCACGCTTGACTGGTCCTGAGCATTCCGGTTCAGGCCCGCGGTTCGGCCCCGCCTCCGGCGGCGGGCGGGCCCGCCGGGGTCAGGAGGCGGCGGACGCGTAGTGGTCGGCGTACTCCCGGAGGCGGGGAGCGAACTCCTCGAAGCTCTCGGCGCACCGCACCATCGAGGAGGCCACAGCGACCCGTTCCTCCTCGGTCGGCTCCCCGGCAGAAGGGTCGTGCCGGCATCCTCTTCCCCCCACCGACGGCTCGTCGACATCGTCTGTCAGCGGTGCGGGCGGCTCATCCTGCGGTGGCGGTGGCGGCGGCGACTGATCCCCGGCAGCTCACCTCACGCGCCCGGGCCTGCGTCGGTCGCGGCCGCGGGCCGCCGGGCACCGCCGTGGTGGCTCGGCCCTGCTCACTGGGAGGGGACGGCGTCCTTCGGGGAGGTGTGCCAGTTGGTGACGATCGGCTTGTCGACGGTGATGGTGCCGACCGGGAGGGATACGGGGTCGGGGTCGTCGTTGCCGATGGCGACGATGATGCTGTCCAGTTCCTTGCCGCCGTTCGCGCTGGTGGTCTTCGGGTTCACTCCTGCGTAGGCGGTGGTGTTCCCCGACAGCGTGATCGGCTTGCCGGTGGACTGCTCGGCGGGGCCGGCCTCCGTGCCGTCGGATCCGAACGCGATGGTCGGATGAACGGCGGGGAGGGTACAGGTGATGTTCGGCTTCGCCTTCGCGACGACGAGGATGTATCCGCCGGCCTGGGTCTCGGACTTGGTGCTCAAGGCGATGTCGTTGGCGCCGCAGACCTGCCCGACCGGCTTCTGCCCGCCGTCGGCGCCGCCGTTCTTGCCGTCCTTGCCCGTGCCCCCGGAGGCCTCGGCGGTGGCCGCGGGTGAGCCGGACGGCGTGGCCGTGCCGGCGCCCGCACTGGCGGAGGCAGAGGTCTGGGGGGCGCCGGCGTCCGCGCCCGCGTCCGTGTCCTGGCAGGCCGTCAGCAGCATTGCTCCGCCCACGAGGACCGTGGCGACGAGGGAGGTCTTGCGGTGGTTGCCTGACATGAGGTGAATCCCCTTGCGGTTGGTGGTCGCGGCCGGGGCGGTCCGGCCCGGCGCTGCAAGATCACTATGCGGGGGCCGCGGGCCGTTCCGAAGCGATGTACGCGTTCCCTGACAACGCTGTCGCATGCCGGTGACATGCCCGCGACGAACGTTGCCGGAGCGCGGGGCTGTTCGCCGTGTCCGCCCGGGCCGCAACGACGGGCCCACGGTCGCGGGCATCGCCGCAGCGGTTGAGGCCGTCCCCGAACGGGAGTTGCGGAAAATGGGTCGCGCGGACGGGGTGGAATGAGAGAGCTTGCCCGGATGCAACAAGCGAGCGGTCGTACGGTAGGCATCCACCTCACCCACGGGGGCGAATACTTCGGCCTGCTGGGCCCGTACGAGGTGAACGGGGGCTGGTGGTCGTCCGCCGCGCCGGTTGTCGAGCGGGCCACGCAGGAGCTGGGGGTGCCCGTGGTGGTGCTCCGGCTCGCCCACGCGCCGAACAACGGCAGCAGTGGGCACGGCGGGCACGTGGTCTACCACGTCGAGGCGCTGGAGCGGCCGGCCGGCCGGACGCCGCATCAGATGGCGCCGGAGGTCGCCGCCTTGCTCGGACCGGCCGAGCGCCGGGCCGGCTGGGCCACGACCGCAGGGCTGCGGGAGGCACTCGCCTGGGCGGAGGAGACACTGGACGCAGCGGGCCGGGCTGCCACCGGCCGACCCGAACAGGTCCGGACGTGGAACCTGTCCGGCCTCTTCCGCTTCCGCACCGCCGACGGCGGCGAAGCCTGGCTGAAGACGGTCAACCCCTCCTTCAACGCACCTGAGGGCTCGGTCATCGGGCTGCTCGGCTCCGTCGACCCCACGCTGGTGCCGACCGTCCTCGGCTCCGACCCGGAACACGGCCGGCTGCTGCTCGACCATGTGCGCGGCGAGGACCTCTGGCACCCGTCCGCCGAGGACGTCGTCGCCGTGGTGCCCCGGTTGGTCGCCGCACAGGTGGCCCTGGCCGCCGACGGCCGGGCCGCCGCGGCCGGGCTTCGGGACCGCACCCTGCCCACGCTGGTCACCCACGTGAACGCGCTGCTCGACCGGCTCGTGGCCGAGCGGGCGACGTCGCCCGGGCCAGGGGCCGACGGGCCTGGGGAGCGGCCCGAGGACCGGCTGACGGCCGAGGAGCTGGCGGCCGCCCGGGCGCTCGCCGCGCGGCTGCCCGCGCTGGTCGAGGAGCTGACGGCCTGCGGACTGCCGAACACCCTGATCCACGGCGACTTCCACCCCGGCAACTGGCGTTCCGACGGGACCCTGGCGGTGATCGTGGACTACGCCGACTCCGCGTTCGGTCACCCGGCCCTGGACGGGCTGCGCCCGTGTCAGTACGTGGACGGGGAGCGCTGGTCGCAGGTCGCCGAGGTGTGGGCGCGAGCGTGGCGGGAACACGTGCCCGGCTCGGCGCCGGAACGGGCGCTGGAGCTGGTCGAGCCGCTGTTCCACCTCTCGTACGCGGTGCGGTACCAGGAGTTCCTCGACCACATCGAGGCCAGCGAGCGGCCGTACCACGAGGGCGACCCGGCCAGTGAGATCCGCAGGGCGCTCGCCTGCGTGAGCCGGGGCGCGGGCCGGTGATCAGCCCTGCGGCACGCCGAGGTGTGGTGACGAGCCGGGCGTGAGGGCACCGGTCCGCGGCTCCGAATGATCCCCGGCGGTCGCGCCCGTCCGCGCCGGACGCCGGTACGCCGGTACGCCGGTGCGGCAGCGCGGCCGCGGTCCGCCGCAGGGGCGGGGCGTGCCGCCGGGCGCCCTCCCTGCTTCCCCGGCGCGGCGCCGGGCGAGCCCGGAGGGCGTGTACTCGAAGTCCCGCAGCGTTCCCCGTTCACAGGTCCGGAAGCCGGTCCGGGCGGCCACCTCGACGGGCCGGGAACGGCGTCGGCGTTCATCCGGGGAAGGGACCGTTCGGAGGAGCGGGCGGGAGGTCCGGCGCTCCTAGGTTCGATGCAGACGTCCGACCGGACGTCCTTCCGCCACACGGCAAGGAGCCAGCCATGACCTCCCTCACCCGCACCGACCCGGCACGTCAGGACCTGCTCGCTCTGGAACTGCGTCCCGGCGCCGGCCGGTCGGCCGGCAGCGACAAGCGCGCCTGTGTGTGCGGCTGGAACTGCTCCACCAGGGCATCCGCTCGTGAGGTGCGGCGCCGCCCCCGCTGAACACCGCACGTGGGCGGCCCAGCGGGGCCGGCCGCCGGACAGGCTGCGCTCACCACCGGTCACATCGCGAAGAGGGCTTCCTCCTGTGGTGGGATCGGTGGGTCGAGGACGTCGCGGAGCCGGGTGATGTCCTGGCGCCATTGCGGCCCGCTCACGGCCTCGTCCCACAGCTCGGCGATTTCGGACCGCTCGTCGACCACTCGGTCCAGGACGCCGTCGGCGAGCGCCCGAAGGTCGGCGGGCAACTCCGGCAGCGGCTGCGATGGGCCGTAGTTCGCGCACGCCGGCTCGCCGTCAGGGTGCTGTGCGACCACAACGGCTGCTGCGGCGACCGCTCGCTCGGCGTCGGGGGTGATCAGGTGGTCCGGGCCGATGTCCCAGGTACCCATGTCTCTCCTCGCGCGGTCCTCCGGGGATCGTCGCACCGGCCACCGACATTGGCCGTGTACGTCGCCCACGCCCGGGTGAGGTCAGGCCAGGCCCGAGGCGATGGCCCGGCGGACGGCGTCCGCGCGGTCGCGGATCCCGGCTTTGGCGAACAGGTTGTTGATGTGCGTCTTGACCGTGGCCTCGCTGATGAAGAGCCGCTCGGCGATGCCACGGTTGGACAGGCCCTGGCCGATCAGCGCAAGCACTTCGCGTTCGCGGCGGGTGAGGTCCTCGGGCAGGGGCCGGTCCGGCGGGGGCGTCCTGGTCCTGACGGTGGCGAGGAGCCGGTCCTGGACCTCGCGGTCGAGTACGGACTGGCCGGCGGCCGCGGCCCGGATCGCGCGGGTGATGTCCTGGCGTCCGGCGTTCTTGGTCAGGTAGCCGCGGGCTCCCGCGCCGAGCGCGCCGAGGATCGAGTCGTCGTCGGCGAAGGTGGTCAGGACGACCACCGCGACCTCCGGGTGCTCGCCGGCCAGCAGGCGCGTCGTCTCGATCCCGTCCATGACCGGCATCCTCAGGTCCATCAGCACCACGTCCACCGGGCCGGCGGCGACGGCCGCCAGCACCTCGGTGCCGTTCGCCGCGGCCGCGACGACCTCGATGCCCTCGGCCAGCGCGAGTACCGCGGCGAGGGGTTCGCGCACGGCGGCCTGGTCGTCGGCGACGACCACCCGCAAGGGCTGCTGCTGCGCCACAGGTCCGGTCATTGCGGGATCACTGCCTCCACTTGCCAGTCGCCCTGGTGCGGGCCTTCGGTGACCGGGCCCGCGGTGAGCGTTCCCCCCAGCAGGGCGACGCGTTCGCGCATGCCGATCAGTCCCATCCCGCTGCCCGCGCCCGGGGCGGCCCGGCGGGTGGCGGGGCGGTTGCGCACCCTCAGCACGGTCGATGCCGGGGCGAACTCCAGATCCACCCCGACGGCTCCCCCGGGAGCGTGCCGGGCCGCGTTGGTGAGGGCCTCCTGGGCGATCCTCAGCAGGTTCTGGACCGCTTGAGGGGACACGTCGCGCACCGTCCCTGTGACGGTGAGGGCGTCGTGGTGGCCCGATGACGCGAGCATCGAGGCCAGGGTCTCCCGCAGCGGCAGCACGTCCTCACGCAGGGCGTGCACGGTCCACTGCGCCTGCTTCAGGCTCTCCTTGACCAGTCCGTGAGCCCTGGCGTTGGCCTCCCGGACCTTCTCCAGGTCCCCCGTGTCGATCAGCGCGTCGGCCAGCTCCAACTGCATGTTGATCCCGGCGAGGGAATGGGCCAGGACGTCGTGCACGTCCCGGGCGATCCGGCCCCGTTCCGTCAGCACGGCGGTACGCGCCTCGGCACGCGCGGCGCGTTCGGCCGACTCGGCCGCGTCGAGCGCCGCCCGGACGGCCTGCCGCTGGGTGCGGTTGACGATGCCGATCAGGACCGGGGCCCCGGTGGCGAGGCCGAGCACCCACGGCAGCGCCTCGTGCCCCGGCCCGAGGCGCAGGAACAGCACGGCGCTGCAGAGCAGGCTGCAGAACCCGGCCAGGAGGAGGGCGGGCCTGGTCTGCAGCCGGTATCCGATGTGGCCGGAGAGGAAGAAGGCGAAGAGGTAGGCCGTGCCGCTGCTGCTGAGGCCGATCAGAGCGGCCGCGGCGACGATGCCGAGCGTGAGCCATACCAGGGCGAGGCGCGGCGGGACCTTGTGTTCGGGCAGCCGACGGGCGAGCAGCGCGGCGGAGTTGAGCACGAACAGGACGGCCACCGCCAGGCCCCGGCCGCTCAGGCCCATGGGCCGGATCGTCAGGAGGCCCGCGACGACGACCGCGAGGGACACGACCCACTGCACGCGCGGGTCGTGCCCGGGGACGGAGCGCGCGCCCGCACGCCGGCCGGTGTCGTCGCCGGGGTGCGGGGCGCTCGGGTCTGCGGGCACACGCCGAAGATACGGCACGGTCAGACCGTGGTACCGAGCACGGGCAGGGTACGCGCTGCCCCCGTCCGCACGGATCGGCTGCGTACGTAGATCGTGGCCACCCGGGTGACGACCTCGGTGAGCGCCATCAGGACGAAGGCCGTGACCCACGCCTGCTGGCCGGTGATGTGGTGCGTGAGGCTGAAGCGTGCGACGTCGTCGGCGCCGCCGTGCTCCACCCACGTCTGGAAGCCCATCCGGGCTCCCATGCCCGCGATCCAGAGGACCGCGGAGACGGCGCCCGCCTTGATGAGGAGGTCTCCGTCGAGGGCGCGGATCCGGGTGTAGATCCCCCCGGCGATGCCCAGGGCGGCGCCCGCTGCCGTCAGGGTGGCGATCAGGACGAGGTCGTTGCCGGCGGTGGGGACGGAGTCCAGGTACGAGTACGCCACGAAGGCCACGATCGCCAGCGGGAGCAGGAAGGTCTTGCGGTCGAGACGGCCTTCCCGCAGTTGCCGGAAGACGATCAGGACGAGGGCGATATCGGTGATCCACTCGGTTGCTGTCATGTCCCCCAGGCTGCTGCGACGCCGGTCGCCGCGCCTGGACCCGCGGGTGGAGAACGGGGTGGAGATCCGGCTGCACAGGGTGCGGGGCGGTCCCGTACGGGCGGTTCAGGACGGGGCGGCGGGGGCGGTCATGGCGCGGCGACGGGGCCCGGATGCGTCCCGTCCGGCCCACCGGTGGAGGAGGGTCACCCCGCCGCGCAGCGCCTAGGCTGTGCACCGGCCGGCCCCGGGCGCGGGGTCCCAGGGGGTGGGTAACAGGATGTCCGTAGAACGTCACATAACGGGGCTGCTCCAGCAGATCGCCCGTCAGCAGGACATCGTCGAGATCGCCCCCCAGGGCTCCACCCCGAAGGCGGCCGCTCTGGCACACGTGGCGGAGCAGTACGGCTACACGTACGGCATGGCGTACAGGACCGGGTTCAAGAACTCGCTCGTGCAGGTCCGGATGTACCGGGACCCGCGGCCGGACGCGCGCGTGCGCGAGGCGGCCGCCATCACCGCCCACCCGCAGGCGGGCAACGGCGGGACGGTTCCCGGGCTGGTGCAGGGCTCGCTGAAGCCGCTCCCCGAGGCGGTCGGTGCCGCGGCCGTGCTGAAGGACCTCATCACCTTCGACGTCATGGCCCAGTACATCGCCGACCGGGGCCAGAAAGTGATGGCCTACCTCGCCTGCGCGGTCCTGACCGTCATCCTGCTCATCGACAGGTCGCCGGTCGAGGCGGTCGCCTCCGGCGCGGCGGTCGCGCTGCTCTTCACCGTGGCGTTCACGGTGGGTGAAGTCCGCCGAAGGAAGATCGCACAGAGGCTGACGGCCGCCGGGTTCCTCACGGTGGTCGACGAGCAGGGCGGCCGGCGGTTCCAGCGCCCCGGGCAGCAGTAGTCCGGCCGCGCCGGCCCGCTCAGCTCCCGGGGAGGTCGCCGTTGCCGGGGGTGGCGGCCTGTGTGCGGTCCGTGCGCAGGGCGCTGGGGGTCAGGCCGAGATGGCGGCGCATGGTGCGCGTGAGGTGGCTCTGGTCGGCGAAGCCGCACGCGTCGGCGACGGCCGCGATGGCGGTGTCCGTCGTGAGCAGGGCCCGGCGGGCCTGTTCGAGCCGCTGGCCGAGCACGTACTGGTGCGGGGACTGCCCGGTGGAGGCTCGGAAGACCCGGGTGAAGTGGGACGGGCTCACCCCGGCGACCCGTGCGAGGTCGTCCAGGGCGACGCGCTCGGCGAGATGGGTGTGGATGTAGTCGGTGACCTGCGCCAGCCGGCGCGGCAGCAGCGCGGAGGAAGCGGGCGCGAGGCCGACTCCCCGGGAAGCCGTGGTCTTGATGACGTGCGCGGCGACAGCCTGCACCAGTGACTGGGCGTAGAGGGTGTCGGCGGGGCTCTTCTGCTCGTATTCGAGGACCAGGCGCTCCACCATCATGGCGAGGAACGCGTCGTTGCGGTGGTAGTCGGGGGTGATCTCCAAGGTGCCGCTGAAGCCGCCCTCGTCCGCGAGCTTCTCCAGCCAGGCCGGGTCGAGGGCGACGAGCATCAGCTCCACGTCGTCCTCCCAGCGGGGGCGGGATGCCCAGCCGGCCGGGTTGATCAGCAACTGCCCGTGGTGGAAGCGCTCCCTGCGGGCGTGCCCGTCGGCGCTCCAGCGCAGATTGGTCGACGTGCCCGTGTGCACCACGAGAACGTGCGAACTCGGGCCGATGGGCGGCTGGGCGCCGGGATGCTTCCCGGCGGCCAGCTCCGTGTCGCGCTCCACGACGGCGTGGTCCAGGTCGGGTCCGCTGCCCGACAGATGGACGAGGTGGGGCTTGATCAGGGATGTCTTCGTGGAACTGGACACGTCCCCATTATCCGTGGGCGGGTCCTTGATTGCAGAGGTCGGGCCCGGCGGCGGGTGCGGTACGCGTGGCCGGGGCGTTTTCCGTGATCCGTTTGTTCCAGGGCAGCCGGATCGTTCAAGAGCGGCCGGGGCCGGGCGGGCGACATTGGTGGCGCATCTCGTGCTGACACCGGAAGGAACCCACCATGAGCTCGAACCACTCGCTGTCCGGCAAGACCGTTCTCGTCGGAGCCGGCGCGAAGAACCTCGGCGGTCTGATCAGCACCACCGTGGCGCAGGACGGCGCCAACGTCGTGATCCACTACCACTCCGACGCCACCGCCGCGGACGCGCAGAAGACCGCCGAGGCGGTCGAAGCGGTCGGCGGCAAGGCTCTGACCGTCCAGGGCGACCTGTCGCGGGTGAGTGAGGTGGAGCGGCTCTTCGCCACCGCCAAGGACCACTTCGGCGGCATCGACGTGGCCGTCAACACCGCGGGCATGGTGCTGCGCAAGCCGATCGTGGAGACCTCCGAGGAGGAGTACGACCGGATGTTCGCGGTCAACTCCAAGGCCGCGTACTTCTTCATCCGCGAGGCCGGCCGGCACCTCAACGACAACGGCAAGGTGATCACGATCGTCACGTCGCTGCTCGCGGCGTTCACCGACGGCTACTCGACCTACGCCGGTGCCAAGGCCCCTGTGGAGCACTTCACCCGGGCCGCCGCCAAGGAGTTCGCGGACCGCGGCATCTCCGTCAACAACATCGCCCCCGGGCCGATGGACACCCCCTTCTTCTACGGCCAGGAGACCCCGGAGCGCGTGGCGTTCCACAAGTCGCAGGCGCTGGGCAACGACCTCACCAGGATCGAGGACATCGTGCCGCTGGTGACCTTCCTGGCGACCGACGGCTGGTGGGTCACCGGCCAGACCGTCTTCGCCAACGGGGGCTACACCACCCGCTGACCCCTGGAGGGCCCCCGGGGGCGGCCGACCTGCGGGCCGGGAGCGGCTCCCGCCGCCGCCGTACGGCGTAATGGCCGCTCCTCCGCCATTTCCCTGCCGGGAAAAGGGCCGGCCTCCGCCTATTTTGTGGCGGGATCAGCGGTCGTCGACCCTCGGAGCGCACCTGTGAAGGACACCGCCCATACCGCCGGTACCGCCCCTACGGACGGCATGCCCCGGCGTCACTTCGTGGCCCTTTCCGGCGTCCTGGGGGCAGGAGCGCTTCTGGCCGGGGCGGCCGGCAGCGCGGCCGCCGCGGCGCACCCGGGCTCCGCCGCCGGCACAGCGCCCTGCTGCCCCAGCCCCTGCCCCGCGGACCCGAATCCTCCGCCACCCGGATCCGGTCCGGCCGCGTGCCCTCCCTCGCAACTCCAGCCACTCTGCGGCAGCCCCACCGACACCGACCCTCTGTGGCAGGACGTGCAGTACTGCACGCAAGGGATCGTCCCGCCGTCCGGCCACCGTCCCCTCTGCCTGAAGACGATGCCCAACTACGTGGTGCTGCACGGCCAACCTCAGTCCCCGAACAACTACCTCCTCCTGCCCAGCTGCCGGATCACGGGGATCGAGTGCCCGTTCATCGTGACGCCGAACGTCGCGAACTACTGGCACGAGGCGTGGGAGACCGGCCGCCCTGGCGGAGACGTGCCCGTCCGGTTCCGCGACATCGGTCTGGGCATCAACTCGCGGGCCGCCCGCCGGTTCCAGCAGCTGCACATCCACATGGCCGGCGTCCAGGGCAGCACGCAACGGCGGCTGCAGGACCTGGAGGCGGCGGGGCGCGTCGCCCTGCAGCCGTCGCAGTGGGGGGACGCGCAGTACCAGGCACTGGTGACGGGAAAACCGGGATCGGGCGACCGCACGTACCGGATCCTGCGGCTCGACACGCTCACGCAGAACCTCTTCGAGCTGCTGGACGTCAACGTGGTGCGCAGGTTCGGTCTGGACATGGCGGGCCAGACCCTGATCGTCGTGCCGAAGCGGACGGCCGCCGGCTACACGGGGACCTTCTACGCCCTCAACAGCGACTCCTCCCTCCACTCCGGGACGGACACCTGCGACCACCTGCTCATCTACACCTGAGCCGGCAGGCCGGAAGCCGCGTCGTGCCGGAAGGAGCGGCGGTAGGCGGCGGGTGTGGTGTGCACCAGGGCGTGGAAGCGGCGGCGGAGGTTGGCGGCCGAGGACAGGCCGGTCCTGGCCGCGATCGTCTCGACGGCCAGGTCCGTCTCCTCCAGGAGGGTCCGGGCCGCCATGACCCGCTGGCGGAGCAGCCAGTTGCCGGGGCTGGTGCCGAGTTGCTCGGAGAACCTGCGGGCGAGCGTGCGCGCGGAGACCGCCCCGAACGAGGCGAGGTCGTCGACGGTCAGCGGTTCGTGGAGCCGCTCGACGGCCCAGTCCAGGACGGGGGCCAGGGAGTCCGGGGTGCGGTCGGTCAGGGGGGCCGTGGCGTACTGCAGCTGCCCGCCCTCGCGGTGGGGCGGCATGACCATGTGCCGGGCGACCTGGTTCGCGTAGGCGGCGCCGTGGTCGGTGCGGATCAGGTGCAGGCACAGGTCGATGCCCGCGGCCGTGCCCGCGCTCGTGGCGACGTCACCCAGGTCGGTGTAGAGGACGTCCGGCTCGACCCGGACGCCGGGATGCCGTGCGGCGAGCTCCTCGGCCAGGCGCCAGTGGGTGGTCGCCCTGCGGCCCTCCAGCAGTCCGGCCTCGGCGAGCAGGAAGGCCGCGGAGCACAGCGCGACGACCCGGGCGCCGCGTCGGTGTGCCCGCCGCAGCGCGTCGACGATGCCGGGCGAGGGGGCGGTCGTACGCCGCACCCAGCCGGGGACGAGCACGGTCTGCGCGCGCTCCAGGGCCGACAACCCGTGCGTGACGGCCATGTCGTAGCCGGCCAGGGTCGGCACGGGCCCGGGCCGCTCGGTGCAGACCTCGAAGGTGTAACGGGCGGGCAGGCCGGGCCTGTTCAGGCCGAAGACCTCCGCCGCACAGGCCAACTCGAAGGTGGACTGCGGCGGCAGGAGAAGGCACACCACGCGGTGAAGGCTCATGGCAGAAAAGTACCTCCCCACGTCGATCCTGACTCTGGGATCGGGGCGGAGGGGCGACGAGCATGGTCTCGCGCCCCACCCACCCGTTCACCGACTGAAGGGACAGTCCTGCCGTGTTCGGCACACTCATGCTTCTGGCCGTTCCCGCCGTGCTGTTCAGGCTGCTCGGTGCGCTCGGCGTCGAACGGTTCGCGACCTGGCGGGTGTCCGTCCTGCACGGCCTCGCGGTCATGCTGGTGTTCACGGCGAGCGCACACTTCGCGCCCTCCGGCCCCGGCCCCATGCCCGGGCACCACGACCTGGTCGCGATGGTCCCGCCGTTCGTGCCCCTCCCCCGCCTCGTGGTCTACGCGACGGGCGTCCTGGAACTCCTCGGCGCCGCCGGGCTCGTCCGGGAGGCGGCCCGGCCCGTCGCGGGGCTCGGCCTGGCCGTGCTGTTCGTCCTGATGCTCCCGGCCAACATCCACGCGGCCCTGGAAGAGGTCCCGTTGGGTGGGGAGCCGGCGACGCCGCTGTGGTTCAGGATTCCCGAACAGGTGCTCTTCATCGGTGTCGCACTGTGGGCCTGCGTACCGGCGCGGTCCGCGGCCGACGGGGCGCGGGCGGCCGGGGCCGGCCGGCGGCGTCCGACCGGGTGACTCGACCGGGTCCCCAAGGGCGTGGGCAGGGCGCCCCGGTGGAGGAGTAGCTTCTTGCGGCTTCGTACGGTTTCGTACGGCTCTTTACGGCCAGCCCTGCTTCACCTTGGCGGGAGCGGTGTTCCAGCTCTTGGGTATGAAGGTGATGATGTAGGTTCCGCGGTCGAAGTCGGTGTATCCGGAGGACCAGTTGCGGAACTTGCTCTCGTACACCTGCATGGGACCCATTCCGCCTTCCGGCGAGTGGTAGTGGTTGGCGTGGGTCCAGATGGTGTTGTCGGGGTCGGTTTCCTTCTGGTCCCCGAACCAGCCGTAGTCGAAGTTGACGTAGCTCTCGCCGGGCTTGGCGGGGCTGCGTGAGGTGTTCCTGTCGTTGGACATGTCGACAAGGCCGGTGTTCCGGTCGGGGCGGAAGGCGTCGGGGTCTCCGTACGTCCTCTTGTCGGAGGCGCTCCGGGGGTCCTGCCCGCTCCAGAAGTGCTTGGAGTAAATGACCGCCTTCATTTTGGACGGGTCGGAGTTGCCCCCGTTCCGGTCCTTGAAGGACGGCGTGTTCCGTAGAGCGGAGTAGAAGTTCGAGCGGCTGCCTTCGCCGGCGAGAGCGTCGTTGTTCTTCGTGAGCTCTGCCTTGAGGTTGCTCAGATAGGTGCCCTCGTCGTGGGCGTTGTCCAGGGCCTTGTTCATGACGGATGCCACGTCACGGGCCCGGTCGAATCCCTTTGCCTCGTCGAAGCTCTGCTTGGCGACGCGTCCCTCGAACTCCGCCCGTGTCTCGCCGGGCCGGGGGCCGGTGTTCTCCAGGGCATCCCTGTGCTTGTCCTCGTCGAAGGACGCGAAGGCCAGCTTGTTCGTCGGGTACGGCCCTGAATTGACCCAGGTGACGCCGACGCACCCGTAGGACAGCTGCTCCCGCTGCCGTTCGGTCATCTGCTGCACTTGTCCGTCGCGGTGGCTGTAGGCCTGCTGCCACTTGCGTATGTAGTTGCTGATGCCGGTCGTGGCCCTGTCTCCGCGGGCCCGGTAGGCGTCGGGCATGCGGTCCAGTGGCTCGGCGGGCGGCGTGACCCTGTCACCGGCCGCGGCGGAGGGCCTCCAGGACTCGGTGCCGCTCGGCAGGTCCCCACCCGGGGTCTTGTCCGGCCGGCCCAGATTCAGAGCTTTCTCGTTCAGTGCGTTGATAAGCCTGATGTCCTCCGTCGTCAGGCCGTTCCTTTCGGCATAGGAGCCCTTCGCGTCGCCGATACCGTCGGCGGCCCGGCCGACCGACGGTGTGATCCCGGCGGTGCACAGCACAATGCCCGCTGTGGTGAGGGCAAGAAGTCCCGATCGTTTGTACATGAAAGCCCGAACTTCCTTTGCGGTGAAAATCGGCATGGGGGAACGCGAAACCTTCGGCTCCCGAATGAACGGTCAGGTGGAGCGAGAAGTGATCATGTCCGGGGTGTCGGGTCCCCGACAACACTGCGGCTCCAGAATCGGCCAGCCGCCCGATGGGGCTGTATTCGGTCAGGCGGAGCGAACCTGCCCCACGCGGTGCGTGCAGCGGCGGTATTCGCATTTCTTCTGCCGCACGATGCGCGGCGCGAGCGGTGCAGGCTGCTTCAAAAGTCCCGTGGAACGGTCTGTGGCGGGGCTGTCGGCCGGGCCGGGGAGCCTCATGCGCCGGGGGCGGTGCGGGCGCGGCAGTTCCGCCCGTGCGTGCGCAGGTGCGGTCCGACGCGCCGCCGGCCCCCCGGGAGGAGCGCAAGGTATTCGCCACTCCCCCGTCGAACCCGCGTCGGCCCGCTGCCCGGCCCGGGTCTGTGATGAGCCGTCACCTCCTGCAAGACGGCCGGTAACGCCTCCTCCACGCAGAGTTCTCGGCGAGGCGGCCGCTGCCGTGGCGGTGGCGGTGGCGGTGGCGGTGGCGGTGGCCCGACGCTGTGTCCGGCGACCCGACCGAACCAAGAAGCGAATTCCCGGATCCGGGGCCCTCCGTGATCATTCGGCCTCCGTCTCCGTTGGTGGTGGAGGACCCCGCGTCAGGGGTTGTGGAACGGCAGGAGACAGGAGGCTCGTCGGTGTCCGAGAGCTTGGCCGATGTCATCGGGGCTGCGGGGGGCGAACTCCGCTTCCTGCGGAGGCTCCTGGGGAATGCCGGCGAGGATGCCTGGGAACGGCTGCTGGAATGGTTGATCGACGACTGGTTCGGGCTGGACGTGCTGGGGCTGGAGAACATTCCCGCCGACGGGCCGGCGGTGCTCGTCGCCAACCACTCCGGAGCCTGGGGGCTGGACGCCTTCGTGCTGCAGAAGGCCCTGCACCGCTCGTTGCGGCGCTCCTTGTCCGTGCTGGCCGCGCCCTTCGTCCTGCGTCTTCCCGTACTGGGTTCGTACGCCGCCAGGAAGGGCGCCGTACCCATCGACCCGAGGTCGGCCATGCAACGCCTGAGCGCCGGCGAACTGGTCGCGGTGTTCCCGGAGGGGGTCTCCGGACTGGAGAAGCCGTTCCGTGAGCGGTACCGACTCCAGCCTTTCAACCCCGGGTTCGCGGTGGCGGCCCTGCACACCGGGGCTCCGATCGTTCCGGTCAGTGTCATCGGGGCGGAGGAGTCCTCGCCGAAGATCGGGGAAGTGCCCGCGCTGGCGAAGCTCCTGGACCTTCCCTACTTCCCCCTGACCTCGCCCTTCCCGCTGCCCGCGAAGTGGCTGATCACCATCGGTGAACCTGTCGCGCCGCCCGAACGGCCGAGGGGCTTCGGCGCCCGCTCGGCGGCAGCCCGGTGGCTCTGCGCCGAAGTCCAGGGCACCGTGCAGGACATGGTCGATCGGGAGCGTGAACGACGCGACGCGCTCGTGCGGTAGCCGCCGCGGCCGCCCGTACGGTCCGGCGGGGCGCGCCGCCGGACCGTTCCGGTCTTCGCCTCAGTCGCCGAGACGGCGGGCGGCGGCGCGGACGTCGGAGGCGGCGCGTGTGCACCGCTCCGCGTGCTCCAGCAGCTGCATCCGAAATCGCTCGCCCGCCTCGTCGCCGTTCCAGCCCGTTTCGGCGGCGCAGGCGACGAGGCTGCGGGCGTGCCGGTCGAGGCGGTCCGCATCGGCGCGGGCCAGCGCCGCGGACGAGGCCGGGCTGCCGACGCGCACGGCCGGCGGGACGGCGCCGAGTCCGACTCCGGCCCCCACTCCGGCTCCGGCTCCGGCTCCGAGGAGAGCGATCCGCACGGTGTGCGGGGGGAGGGTGAACGGCATGCGGTCCGGCCTGAGGGCCGGGGACAGCAGGGCGGGCCGGGCGGCCTCGGTGAAGAACCGGACGATCTCCTCGGCCACCTCGACGGCGAAGGCGGTGACCGAACAGCCGGTCGCCGATCCGCACAGCGGCGACGGCCCGTCGTACCGGAAGGCGCCCCGGCCCTCACCGGAGCCCTCGCGAGCCACGGCGTCCGCGGGGGCAGCGGCGTCCCGGAGCCACCCGGGGGCGGCCAGGATCTCGGTGCCCGCGTCGACGGCGAGTCCGTCCCACACGAATCGCGTGCGGACCGGGTGCACGGCGGCTTCGACGGGCGGGAAGTGGTCGAGCGCGAGCGCCACGGCTCCGGCCGGGCCGTCCGCAGCGCCCGGCACGCCCGCCGCAGCGAGGGCGAGTGCCTGGAGAGCGGTCGTGACGGCCGCCTCGGAGACCACGGCCAGGGTGTGGGCCAGCGCTTCCCCGGGCCGGCTCGCCGCGGAGTGGGGTGCGCCCTGCGCACGGGCGGTGGGTACCACGGGCCCGGCGGCCTGGTTGCGATTCAGGCCGCGATCCAGGCCGGCGGCCACGGAGCGGGGGTCCGGGTCGCTCAGGTACGGGGCGAGCCGCCGGTTCAGGGCGGCCGCCCGGCCCTCGTACGCGTGACCGCCCGCGGCCCCGGCCGTCCGGAACAGCACCTCGGTCAGCAGGGTGTCGTCCGCCGCGGCCTCGCCCACCACCACCCGGCGGGCCGCACGCAGCAGACCGGGCCGCCAGGCTTCCCAGGGCAGCACGTGGTCGTCGCGGCGTGCGGCGACAACCTTCTCCAACTCCTCCGCCAGGGGCCCCCGGAGCAGGGCCGCGGACGGGGCGGCGTCGGGCGGGAGAGGGGCGTGGGGGTGCAGGCCGTGCCGGCGGCCGGCTCCGTCGAGTCGGACCGCAGGGGCGAGGGCGTCCGACGCGGCGCCCTCGGCGAGAAGTCCGGCGGTGTCGTCCGCACCCAGAGGGACGAGGAACGAGCCGAACGGGGTGCGCAGCCGGACGGGGCGTCCGCAGCGGCTGTGGCGCAGGTGGGCGAGGACCTTGCGGGCCGCGCCCTCGCGGGTGAGGGAGTCCAGGCCCAGGGCGCGGGCGGGTGCGTCCGCCCAGGGCAGGCGGTGGGCGAGCATGGCGGCGCTGAACACCGCGTTCTCCAGCGGCCAGGCGGTGGCGGGGGTGGTCATCGGGGGGCGTTCTCCCTCTGGTCACACGGAGGCACGGGCAGGGGACGGGCAGGGGACGGGCCACGGGCACGTGCGCGGCCAGGGGCACGGGGCTCGGGGCACCCCGGGGCTCGGGACGGGGGTCAGTGGTCGCGGAGCATGTACGGCTGGTTGCCGGTGATGTCGCCGTCGTAGCACCGGATGAGCCCGTTGACCTGTTCGCGGTAGTGGGCCAGCTCTCCGCGCAGGCTGTCGGAGTAGGCCTGCGGGGCGTGGGAGAGCGGGTAGTCGTACGACTCGTCGAGCCAGGCCAGTTCGACCCAGCCGGCGGGGATGTCGTGGGGCGAGGCCGGGCCGCGGCCGTCCAGCATCGGGATGACATCGTGCTTGTTGACCAGGCTGATGACGCGGGTGGTGTGGTCGGCGGGCCGCTTGGCGTCGATCGGGGAGCCGAGCGTGACCACGTGGGTGATCCTGTATTCGGAGGCGACGTCCGCGTCGGCGGCCAGGTTCATCGCGGTCAGGCCACCGAGGCTGTGTCCGACCAGCATCAGCTCCGATCCCGCCGGCACACCGGCCCGGCGCAGGAGCTTCCTCGCCGCCCGGGTGTAGGTGGTGTCGGTGCGCAGACAGCCGTCGAAGGCGCCGACCAGGTCCTGCGGGGTGCTGTTGCTGAGCAGGGCGAAGCTGGTGCCGGGCAGGAGCAGCACGTGCCGTACCGTGCCGTCCTCGCAGGCGACGCGGCGCAGGAGGACCAGGCCGTGGTTGCCGAGGGCGCCGATGTCGTTGATGTAGCTGACGATGTCGTTGCGCGAGGTGCCGAGGACCTTGGCGAGGATCGGGTCGGCGTCGGCGCGTTCGGCGCGGCCGGGGCCCGGGTTGAGGTACTTGAGCAGGGAGCTGGGCAGACCGAGGAACGGGTCCGTGGTGGGGATGCCGCCCGAGAGGGTCACCCAGGAGAAGTCGTCGTTGACGGGGTTCTCGTCCAGCAGGCCGGTCAGCGCGAGGAGTTCCATGATCACGGGGCTGACGGTGGTGAGGGCGCGGGTGACGCCCAGCCGTTCCACGAGGGCGTACAGGGCGCGGACGGTCTCCACCCTGTTCCCGGAGACGACGGCGCCGGTGAGGCGGCGGGCGTGGGCGGAGTCCAGGTTGGGGTGGGTCAGGGTCGCCGCTTCGATGCGCAGGGCGAAGGCGTCCACCGCCATGGCGACCGCGGCGGGGCGTCGGCGGGTCACGTTGCCCGCGATGCGGGCGAGTTCGCCGATGACGCCGCCGTTGGGTCCGAAGCCGAGGCCGGTCGGGCTGGTCAGGGCGCGTGCGCAGGACAGCGCCGTGCCGAGGGCCCAGGCGGGGCGGCGCAGGGCTTGCAGGGCGAAGCGCCCTCCGGTCAGCGCTCCGGTGAGGTCGGCTCCGGCCTTGCGTGCGGCGAGGGCGGCGTCGGCGAGCAGGACGGAGGCGGCGATGAGGAGTTCGGTGTCGGTGCGGGTGGCAGTGGGGGTGGCGGTGATCGGGGGCCGTCCCGCAGGGACGTGGTCCGCGGGGCCGTCGTCCGTGATGCCGCCGTCCGCGGGGCCGGGTACGTCGAGGCTTTCGGGGACATCGGGATTGCGGGGGGTGTTCTTCCGCTGCCCGTCGGAGAGCTGCCGGGTGGGGTTCCCGGTCGCCTGAGGCATCACGTGGCAAACCTCTCGTCGCTGACCCGCTGTTCGGGACGCATGGTGACATCGAACGGGGGCGCCGCCGGCGCGCTGCAGCGCCTGTACCGGCGCTCAGGCGGGGGCGCACTCCCTGCGCGCCCCCGCCCGCACTGGGATCCGCGCGTCATCCGGTCGCCGGAGGGCCTTTCGGTTCCGGGGGATGACATCTCGGCCGTCTGTTGACGGGGCCGGGTGCGGGTGGCGCCGGAGGTCCGCGTGGGCCACCCGCCCCAAACCCATTGAGTAGAGCGTTCGTTCTAGTCCTGTGCTACGTTTCCTCCGCGCGCTAGATAGAGCGCTCGTTCCAGAACTGGGGGATCCATCATGGGAAAGAACAACGGCAGCGATACCGACACCGGGAACGGCAACGGGGACAGCCGCTCCGTCACCGTGATCGGTCTGGGTCCCATGGGCCGGGCGATGGCCGCCGCCCTCCTGGACCGCGGATACGACGTCACTCTGTGGAACCGCACCGCCTCCCGCGCCGACGGGCTCGTGCCCCGCGGCGCCCGCCTCGCACCGACCGTCCGGGAGGCTCTCGCCGCCAACGAGCTGGTGCTCCTGAGCCTCACGGACTATGCCGCGATGTACGACCTGCTCGGCCCCGCCGAGGCCGCCCTCTCCGGCAGGGTTCTGGTCAACCTCAGCTCCGACACCCCGGAGGAGGCCCGCAAGGCCGCACGTTGGGCGTCCGACCGGGGCGCCGTGCAGCTGACCGGCGGCGTCACCGTCCCGCCCTCCGGCATCGGCAAGCCCGAGTCCTCCACCTTCTACAGCGGCCCGCAGGACGCCTTCGAACGGCACCGCCGGGTGCTCGAAGCGGTCACCGGCACGACCGACTACCGCGGCGAGGACCCGGGACTGGCCGCGCTCCTCTACCAGATCGGCATGACGATGTTCTGGACGTCCATGCTGAGCTACTGGCAAGCGACCGCCCTGGCCGCGGCCAACGGACTGACCGCCTCCGACATCCTCGGGCACGCGGTCGACACCGCGAACTCCCTGCCCGGCTTCTTCGCCTTCTACGCCGACCGCATCGACGCCGGCACGCACGACGGTGACGTCGACCGGCTCGCCATGGGCGCGGCCAGCGTCGAACACGTCCTGCACACCCATGCCGACGCGGGCGTCGACACCGTCCTGCCCGCCGCAGTCGCCACCCTGTTCCGGCGCGGCATGGAGGCCGGCGGGGCCACGGAGAGCTTCTCGGGCCTGGTGGAACTCATGAAGAAGGCGGGCTGACGGGCATTCTGCGGCCCGGCAGGGCCGGTCTCTTGTGCGGGCGGGCAGCCCGTGGTCGCGCAGGGCCGTCCGCCGTTCGGCTGCGAACGGCTGTCGCGAGAACCCGTTGCGCGGGTCCAGGCAGGGACGCACAGGGTGCACCTGCCGCGGCGGGGCGCTGTAGCGCAGCGGTGGACGCGCCCCCTTCCCAGGAGGGGAGGACGCCGGTGCGAATCCGGCCCGCCGTCCACAGACCGGCACACCGCCCGACGGCCTTGCCGGAACGCCGCAGGGGCCGGACCCGACAGGTCCGGCCCCTGCAGCAGCGTGGGGACGTCAGTTCTTGACGGGCTCCATGCAGAGGACGAACTTGTCCGTCTCGAGCTGCTGCGCGAGAGCGACTTCGGCCACGCCCTCGCACTTGTCGATGTCGAAGGTGTTGTCGAAGACCTTGACGACCTTGTAGAGGTCGGGCACCTTCTCGGTGCAGCCCGTACTCTCGACCTCGGGGTCGTTCTCCGGGCCCGTGACGACGACACAGTCGCCGGCCTCCGCGTGAACCGGGGCCTCGCCCGTCAGGTGGGGAAGGCCCAGGCGCCAGAACAGTGCGATCGCGATCGCCACGAGGACGCCGAGGATCTTCTTCCCCAGGCCGCTCTTCTTCTTCGGGGGCTCGGACGGCGCCACGGAGGCGTCGAACGGGCCGGGAGCGGCGGGCTGCTCGGGGGTCTGCGGCGCGGGAGGCGTGGCCATGAGGGTTCCTTGGGGACGTGTACATGATCGAACGCGCGTACGTTACCGGCTCCCCGACACCCAAAAGGGACTCTTCCCTTCCGTTTTCCAATCGGATACGGAGTCGTGATCCTGCCGCCCCGTCAGGTCACCGCCGCCGGCTCCCGACCTGCGGGGGGGCACGGGCCCGCGTACGGATCCGGCGGACAGGCCGCCGCTGTGGTTCGGGGCGGCCGGGGCCCGGGAGGATGTCGGCCGGCGGCTCGCCTGCGGGGCGAGCCGCCGATGTGAGCGGGCGCGAGACCGAGGTGTGCGGGGCCGGTCCCCGTGTCCGCACGGGCGCCACTGCGGCCCAGGACCGGACCCCCGCCTTCCGCCCGCGGCCGCCGGAATCCTCTGCTCGGCGTCAGAGCTCCGGAGCGAGGAGGGTCAGGCGCAGGACCGCGTCGAACGCGAAGAGTGCCGGCGGGACGAGCCACCATCTGCGCAGCCACTCGGCCCTCAGGAACACCCACGTGAGGAGTGCCATCGAGACGGCAAGGGCCAAGGCCAGGGCTGCGGTGATGTCGGCGTGGGCGACGGCCTCGCCGTCCCAGGGGCCGGCGGGTTCCGCGGCATGGGCGAGCAGCAGGAGGTAGCCCGTCAACAGGTTGCCCAGGGTCAGGAGGACGGCGCACGCGGCGGAGCCCATCTGTTGAGCGGCGCTCCGGGGCCGCTGCCGGGTCATCGTCCTCGTCTCGTTCACCGCAACGCTCTCCGTACGTCGTCCACTCTCTGCAAACGACATGGCTTCCCCCTGCGGTCGCGGCGATGAGCGCGACACACGCCGCGCCTTGTGATGCACAGCCTGCCCGATGCTGCGCCCGACGGCCGGTATCGATCTGGGCGGCACCCCTTGGCACTCGTGCCGTCTGACAGGATGCCGACCATGAGCTACTGGGACCCTCTGCCGTCCGTCCGGGCCGCGGAGAGCGGGCGGCTGCCCGCGCCGGACGGCGGCACGTGGCTGCCCTCCCCGGACTTCCGAGGCCTCTGGTGGAACCAACGCCCCGATCGCTGGGCAGAGCGCGACTGGCGCAACGTACCGGGGCCGTTCTACGGCGCCGGGACCGACACCTGCTGGATGGGTCGGCTGATCGCCCCCGCGCACGTGCTCTACGACGACGAGTGGGGCGCCGAGTTCGTCTACCGGCAGCCCCGCGACGCGACGCAGGCGCTGGCGCTGCTGGGCGCGGTCGCGCAGGACCCGATGGTCGGGTACGCCTGCGACGGCGACGACCACTGGACCCCGGAACTCGTCCGCGACTGGTGGAGGGAGCGGGGCCGGGTGCGGGAGTGGGCCGCGGCCCTGGACCGTAAGTGGTCCGTCTCCGGCCGGGCGGAGGAACGCGAGGCGGCCGGCGGGGGCCGGGAGTACGTCGCGTACATCGACGCAGGCCTCGCGGAAGACCTCCGCCACTACCTCTTCTGGCTGTCCGAAGGCCGTCCGGCCAACCCCGGCGAACCCCTGCCGTCCCTCTCCCCACGCGGCGCCTGACAGGGGGTGGGTGGGGCCCGGTCCCCGCCTGCTCGACGAAGGCGCGGAACCCCCATGTCCCACAGTGCTGTGCTCTCCCGTGCGACCTCTCCACTGGCGAACGCGTCCCTGGGTACGGGTACTTGTCCCGCACACCGCGATTCGACGCAACCACCGAGCCGGGTCAGCTGCTGGCGTCGACGGGGCCAGGGAGCATCATTCGCGGCGTGTCCGGGTTGGCGGAGAGCACGGTCAACCAGCACGTGGAGCTACTTCCCCTGGAAGGCGCGGCAGTGGACCGGCACGGCCGACTCGGGGCGTCCCTCCCCGTCGGGGCTCCGCACCGGCCCACCCGCCGCACCGTCGGTCAGGGGGCGTCGACGAGTACCCGGCCATCGGTCGGCACGGTTGCCACGAGCCCGCTCGCGTACGCGTTCTGCACGCGGGACCGCTCCGTCGCGTTCGGCACGGCGTTGGTGCAGGCCGTACCCGCGCTGGACCCGGACATCAGCTGGGAGCACGGCCCCGGCTTGGTGTCCGGGAGGCCCAGGCTGTGGCCCAGCTCGTGCGCAGCGATGCGCGTCTTGTCGTACCCCTGGCTCACGGCCTGCGCGCCGAGTTCGACTCGGACCTGTCGCCCCGGACGGACCGGACCGAGGGTGGCTTGCGGCCAGCCGGTGGTGGCCACGATGACGATCTCGGCCCGGGCCCCGGGCGCGGCTTCCACCAGCCGTACGTTACTGACGTTCGCGTTCCAGGAAGCGACCCCGGCCGCGATGGCCGCTTCCCAGCCACCGGCCCGGCTGTCGTCGTATCGGAGTGTCACTACGGCTGCGGTGGCGTCCGGTGCGGGTGCGGGTGCCGCGGTCGCGGCGGTTGCCGCGGCGAGGACCAGCGCGGCGGCGGAGGTGCCGACTTTCAACCAGGTGCCCAGAGACATGGTCGTCTTCTTTCATGCGTGGGGGGACCGGCCCCTCGGCGGAGCCGGGGCACTGGAGACGCCGCCACCGCCCGCCTGTGGCCCGCGGGTTCGGACAGCCGCCTCTCCGGAGCCCTAAGAAGGTAGCCCCGGACCCCATCAACTCGTCATGCACCTGCCAGCCAATTCCCGCAGACACTCCAGCCGGTGCCCGGTCAGCGGGCGGCGCCGTTCAGGCACGCACGGTGGGCGTGCCCGTCTGCGGTGGGCCAGGTCCGGGCGCCGCTCGACAGCGCGAGCACCCGCATCGTGCACGTACTCGGCGCAAGCATGCCGCCGACAGGCGGCCCGGCTTCGAGAAGGAAGTCGCGGGGGACCCTCTCCGGGCGCGCCGGATCGGTGCTCTCCCCGACCAGTGCCCCGCCCGGCCGGGTCTGCGCGGCAAACGTGGCGAACGCGGCATCCAGGTCAACAGCCGCGTGGAGCTTGGTGATCGCGAAGCCCGGCGTAGCAGAGGCCCAACCGCAAGAAGCGACCATCCGCCTTCGAACGGAGGACGCCCCTTGGGCCAGAAGGACGCCGAGACCCTGTCCTCTCTGCGGTCGTGCCGGGGCGGCGCCGACGCCCTGCCCGGCCCAGTACGGGCTCCGCCCTCGCTCCTTGTACTCCTGGTGGAGTGGGGCCGACCGGAGCAGCGCAGTCGGCGCGGGCGTGGGGCGCGTGTTCACTCCTGCGCCGGGACTTCTCCATGGCCGGCATGGACAACTCGCCCCGCCACATGACCACCCCGGGCGGCCAGGTGATCGCCGGGGAGTCGGACCTCCTCCCCCGCCTGTACGCCGACGAGGAACTCGTCGCTCTGTTGGGCCGTCTCACCGGGCAGGCAGTGGCTCCCGTGCCGGACCCGGTGGAGCGCCGCGTCCTCAGCATCCTCCACCAGGAGGGCGACACCCACGGCGGCCGCACCGACGACCACCCCTACGCCCTCGCCCTCTTCCTGGAAGCACCCAGCAGCCCGGAAGACGGCGGGCTGCTGGAATACGCCCCGGGGCCCCCGGGCCTGGACACGCTGGGAACATCGGCGGCCGCTACCAGGCCCGAAGCCGCTCTCCCGCATCGCTCGCCCGCCGGCGCTTGACCTGAACTTTGGTTGATGTATGAGAGTCGTGTCATCGAACAGCGAGACGAGGAGGTTCCGATGACACAGCCCAGGATCCTGGTGACCGGCGCAACCGGAAGGGTCGGCGGCGCGGTGGTGAGCCAACTGCACGCGGCGGGTGTGCCCGTGCGGGCGCTGGTGAGGGGGGAGGCGGACTTCCCCGAGGGGGTGCACGCGGTACGCGGTGATCTCGGTGATCCCGCGTCGCTGGACGCGGCTCTGGAAGGCATCGATTCGGTCTTCCTGGTGTGGCCGTTCCTGAGCGCCGAGGGCGCGTCGGACGTGATCGAGGCGATCAGGAAGCAGGCCCGGCGGGTGGTGTACCTGTCATCCGCCGGGGTCGGGAGTGAGGAGAAGCCCGGGGAGGTGATCACCATGTTCCACACAGAGCTGGAGCGGCAGATCGAGGCGTCGGGCCTGGAGTGGACGGGGCTGCGGCCCACCGGGTTCGCGAGCAACACGCTGGGCTGGGCGCGGCAGATCCGCACTACCGGTGCGGTACGGGCGCCGCTGGCAAGGCTTGCCCGTCCGCTGATCCACGAGGCGGACATGGCTGCGGTCGCCGTCAAGGCGCTGACGACCGACGCCCTGCTCGGCGCCAGGCCCCTGATCACCGGCCTCGAATTGATCACCCAGGAACGGCAGGTGGCACTGATCGGTGAGGCCATCGGGCGGCCGGTTCGGTTCGAGGAGATCGCGCTGGACGAGGCGGTCGAGCAGATGAAGGCCGAAGGCTACCCGCCGGAGCTGGTGGAGACCGTCCTGCCGGCCCAGGCTGCGATGCTCGACAATCCGGAGCCGGTCAACGATGAGGTGGAGCGCATCACGGGTACCCCGGCCCGGTCCTTCCGGGAGTGGGCGGTGGACCACGCAGCGGACTTCCGCTGAGAGGACTGTCAATACCCGTCGAAGCGGACGACCGGAGCAGCAGATCTCGGCTCCGACGCCCTCACGCTCGACTACGAAACAGAGTCACAGCACCTGTGGCGACAGGCGATAGCCGGCCGTTTCGATCCATGGTCGACCAGGGGGGCGGCCACCCCGATCGGGCTGTCGGTGCCCTGACCCGCGGTCATCGGTCGAACGGTTCCTCGGCCCCGGCGGCGAGGTGATCGAAGTACTCGTCGCGCAAGTCGATCAGGCCCTCCGCTGCTTGAAGTTGGCCCAGAGGTCCTGGTGCGACCCCGTCGGCGTGCCCCGGCCGCGCTCCCAGGCGGCGGGCACGTGCGAGAGGTAGGTGACGACCCCCAAGGGCCTCTTACGGATCCCTGAACAGGGCCCACGGTCAACGAGCCCCGCAAGAATGCTCCTGCACGCTCCTTTCGGTCAGGGTGGGTGCCGCTACTCGGCGGCTCTGGCACAGGTCACCTTCGCGAACTTCGAGGTGACGGTGTACGTGCCGTTAGGGACACCGGTGAATTCGAAGAAGCCGTCCTGGATGGTTTGGGTGGTGTTCACGGCGACGCCGGAGGAGTTCTTCAACGTGACCGTCTCCGCCACCGGGAATCCTCTGCCGGACACACCGTAGGTCTTTCCCGGGCCCTTGGTCACGGTGCACTTGATCGCGGCCTCTTCGTCCGACACCCACTTCGGGCAGATGGCCCTGGCCCGACGTCCCGCGGCGCTGTATGTGTCGTTCGGCAGGCCGGTGACCTCGAAAAAGCCTCCTGTGATCGCTGCGGTCGTGCGCACGGTAGTGCCTCGTGAGTCCTTCACGGTGACACGTTCGCCCGGCCTGAACCCTTCGCCCGACACACCGAACGTGTTGTTGGGGCCTTCCGAAAGGAAACAGGTGGCAGCAGGGACGGCCCGTTGCGCTGCGTGGGCAGTGCTTGAAGTAACGGCGGTCCACCCGCTGAACGCCACAGCAGCCACGACCGCGGTGGACAGGGTCCTTCTTCGCATGAGATGTCCCTTCCCTCGGCTGAAAGCAGTCACTTCGCTCGACGAGGGCCCCGCGCGCGCACCTCTCCTCCCCTGCCTCGGGGACGGGTGTCGGCGGCGAACGTATCTGGTCAGCGGCAGGTCTCAGAGCCGACGGGTAGTGCTCGGGGCAGGTTCCTGCCGGTTGCGGCTGAGAGATCGGGGCGGACGTCTTCGGCCTCGCCCCAAAGAAGCGGGGATTCGCTCACGACACGTGGGGGTGGCTCATCCACACCCCCAATGGGCCCATCCGCTCCCCACTATTCCACTGAGCGGGGCGGGCCGCATGTGGGCGTGGACAGCGGCGCCGGGCAAGCCACCGGAGCCCTCCGCCGACTCCTCGATCGTCCGCCCACCGCGCGCAACGAGCCGGCGTTGAGGCGGGACGCGCCGTGGCTACGGCTGGTCGCCCCTGGCCGCACGCGCCGGCCCAGCGTCACGCGCCGGGCCGGGCCGGGCCGGGCCGGGAACCAGCTTGCACCCCGGGCGTCGTGGGCTTCCCCTGAGGAGTTGCTTTCCACGGCCGCGGAGCACGACGCTGTCGTAGGTGCGTGGCAGGGTGGGTCGTATGGAGTCGTCGAGAGTGGTACAGGCGTTGTGGGACCGGATCCAGACGCGGGACTGGGTCGGTGTTGCCGGGCTGGTCGCGGAGGATGCCGTGGTCGAGTGGCCGGTCAGCGGTGAACGCATCGTCGGCAGGGAGAACTACGTCGCGGTGAACCGTGAGTATCCGGAGGGCTGGGCGATCCGGGTGCTGCGGATCGTCGGCGCCGGTGACGAGGTCGTCTCCGAGGTCGAGGTTCCGCATGAAGGCGTCGGGGTGTTCCGTGCGGCGTCGTTCTGGACCGTCCGTGACGGACGGATCGTCCGTGGGCGGGAGTACTGGACGGCCTCTGGCGCCGACCCGCGCCCGGAGTGGCGGGTTCCTTTCGTCGAACCCATGTAGAGCGGCACAGCGGGCGGCAGGCCGGCGCGGGTCCGTGGTCAGTCGGCCACGGCCTCGATCAGGCAGTACGGGGCGGCGTCGGCGGCGAGCTGGGTGAGCGAGGTGACGCGCAGGGCCGCCCGGCGGCATATCTCCTCGAAGTCCGCGCGGGTGCGCTCCCTGCCGCCGACGTTCACCATCATGTTGAGGTCGCTCAGGTAGGTGCCCGCGTCCTCCGTGCCGACGACCTCGGGAAGCACGGGCTCCACGATCAGGACGACGCCGCCAGGTGGCAGCGCCTGGCGGCAGTGGCGCAGGATCGTGACCGCCCGGGCGTCCGTCCAGTCGTGCAGGATGCTCTTCAGCAGGTACACGTCCGAGCCCTGCGGGACCGACCGGAAGAAGTCCCCGGCCATGAGGGAGCAGCGGTCCTCCAGCCCGTGCCGTGCCACTGTCTTCGCGGCTTCCGCGAGGCCGTCGGCGGTATCGAAGACCGTGCCGGCCAGACCTGGGTGTGCTTCGAGGACGGCGGCCAGGAGGGTGCCGTTGCCTCCTCCGATGTCCGTGACGGAGGCGAACCGGCTGAAGTCGAAGGCTCGCGGCAGGACGGCGGCGGTCGCGGAGGTGACCTCGCTCATTGCCGTGTTGAAGTCCGTGGAGAGCTCGGGGTGTCGGGCGAGATGGCTGAAGAAGTCGGTGCCGAAAACGGCATCGAACGCGGTCTCTCCCGTTCGGACGCTGGTCTCCAGGTGCTCCCAGGCGCGCACGATCGCCGGATCGGTGAACATGCGGACGAACGACGCGAGGGAGTCGGGGTGTCCGGGGGCCAGGAGCGCGCCCGCCGGTGTCAGCGAGAACGTATCGGGGGCGCCTTCCGTGAGGAGGCCGAGGGCCGTCAGGGTGCGCAGCAGGCGCGTTGTGGGCTGGTGCGCGGTTCCGGTTCCGGCGGCCACCTCGGCTGCTGTGCGCGGTTCGTCGCCGATCACTTCCACGACCTTGAGGCGGACCGCCGCGCGCAGGGTGTGCGCGGCCATGCTGCCGAATGCGAGCCGGACGACGAGTTCCCGGCCTGCCGCTGTCCGTGCGGCTCGAACCTCGGTGTCTGTCACAGGACTTGGTTCCTTCCTTCGGGTCGACCGATCACCGATCGGTCGGGGTACGGGCAGTCAGGGCCCGGTGGAGGCGTTCATGCCGGCCAGTGCGGCGGGTGTGCAACCGGCGAGGGCCTGGATGTCGCGGTGGAGGTGGGGCTGGTCGGCGTATCCACACGCTGCGGCGACGTCGCCGGGGCGCTCGCCGGCGAGGAGTGCCCGAGCGGCGTGGTCGAAGCGGACCAGCATGGCGGCTCGTTTGGGGGTCACGCCGACCTGGGCGCTGAACCTGGCCCAGAGCCGCTTGCGGCTCCATCCACAGGGGGCGGCGAGGTCGCCGACCCGCACTCGGCCGCGGCCTGCCACGATGGTGTCCCAGGCGGCGCAGACCTCGGCCGCCATGGGCGGGGCACCGGCGGCCCTCCGTCGGAGGAATCCGTCGGTGAGGTCGAGGCGTTCCCGCCAGGACGCGGTGTCGGCCAGCTGCTCGCGCAGCAGCCGGGCGTGCCTCCCCCAGAGGTCGTCGAGTCCGGTGATGGAGCCGTCGAGTTCGAGTGGGGACACGCCCAGCAGGGCGTAGGCGGCGCGGGGTGACAACGCCACCTCGACGCATTCGACGCCCTCGCCGCGGACGCGGGCCGGACGTGGTGACAGGGAGGCGACGAGACCCCTCAGTGGCCGGTGCCCGGAAGCGCACTCCACCGTGAGCGGTCCGGCTCCGAGCCCGATGACGACGATCACGGCGGGCTGTGGCAGCACCTGCATGTCCAGCCTGCTGCCCGTACGGTCCCGGTACCCGGCCATCCGTACGCCGTCGAGAGAGGTTCCGCGCAGGGGGCGGGCGACCTCCCAGCCGTTGTGAACAGTGCGCTCCGGGGGCGCGTCCCCCGCGTTGTCTCTGGGCATGCCTCCAGCTTCGCCGGAGTCGCGGGCCCTTGTCTTGGACGAAAATTCCGGGGTGGTTCGGGGGGCCGAGAACCTGCCGTATACGGGGCGGGGGCTCGGGGCGTGCTGCGGGCGGGGAGTGGCGTGATCACCGGCAAGCGGCCGACGCCATCGCGTTCAAGTACCGCACCGGCACATCGGGGACGGACCTGCCCGAGCACTTCGGGCACGGAAGGGCGCCCACAACCGGCTGCGGAAGTGGGCCGACGACGTTCCCGCAGGTCATGGCACGGTTACGAGTGTCCCGCCGAATCGGCCGCCCAAGCCCCCGGTGGAGTCGATGGCGACGGCCCAGTCGAGGTCGCCTTCGGCGTCGGCCTGCGCGGGCAGGGGTACTTGAAGGCGATCGCGTCGATCACCTGACGGTGAGGCCCCGTCCAGCAGCAACGGCCCGGTACGCGGCCACTGGGCGTGAGTCCACGGCACACATCATCCGTCGATCACCTCGTCAGGTCCGCTGGTGCCACGGCTCCAGGCCTCGGCGGTCTCCGGGCTTCGGGCCGGCGCGGCAGGGGGCGGGGGCTACTTGGATTCTGCTCGACCTGCCGGGGCGGGTCCGGTGGCCAGTGCCTCGTAGGCGGTCTGCCAGGCGTTGTGGCCGGGGTGGAGCCGGGTGCGGAGGTAGGCCGCGGTGAGCCGGGCGAGGGCGGCGACTCGCTCGGGGTCTTCGTCGGTGGTCTCGGCTGCGTCGTATCCGGCGATCCCGCCGAGTCCGTGCTCCGCGTCGAACAGGGTGAGCAGGGTCTTGGGGCCGGGGGCGAGGGTGTAGGGGTCGGCATGCCAGTCCGGGCCCATGTCCGTGAAGTGCCGGGGGTCGTCCTTTTCGCCCGTGACAACAAGCGTGGGCGCGGTCATGGTGGAGAAGTCGACGGCCCCGATGACCGGCCAGTGAGCGGCCATGGGTCCGTTGAAGACATCGCCGCCCCTGCCGGGCGGGGCGAGCAGTACGCCTGCCTTGATCCGCGGCTCGCGGAGGTGGACCAGGCTCCCGGTGTCGGGGTCGGTGAGGCCGGCGCCCAGCAGGAGGGCGGCGGTGAAGCCGCCGAGCGAGTGTCCGGCGAGGGCGACCTTGGTGGGGTCGATCCGCCCGGCGAGCTGCGGCACGGCGTTCTCGATCACCTCGAGCCGATCGAGGACGTGGGTCATGTCCTCGGCTCGGGAGCGCCAGAAGTCGGGTGCTCCGGGGGCGTCCGCAACCAGGGCGGTCAGCGTCCGGGAGGTGAGGTGGGTGGGCTGGACGACGACGAAGCCGCGTGCCGCCCAGAGGTTGGCGAGCGGCGCGTAGCCGTTGAGCGAGGAGAGGTTGTTCGAGGGGCCGTGACCGTGGGAGAGGAGGATGACGGGGAGGCCGGTACCGGTCAGGGGTGCGGAGACGCGCACCTGGAGATCCACGGGGCGTCCGGGCACGGACAGGACCACGGGGCTGACGGACAGGACCGGGACGGGCGCGCCCGAGGGTTCGGTGGCGGTGGATGTGGATGTGGATGTGGATGTGCTCATGGTGCGGGTTCCCTTTCGGCGGCGCCTGCCGCCCGCCGGACTCTTGCAGCCGGCGGGCGGACAAGGCGGTCAGGGGTGCCCCGCTTCGGCTAAGCTGAAACGGAACACTGCTCCATTTAGTATCCGGAGCATCGCTCCGCTTTGTCAATCGGTGTCGAGGGAGAACGTGATGACCGCCGAGGGTCCTGCAGTGGATTCGCCGTCCCGAAGCAAGCGGGCCGACGCTCAGCGCAACCGGGAGACGGTGCTCACTGCCGCGGCCGAGGTGTTCGTCACCTCCGGCGTCGACGCGCCGATCCGCCGGATCGCGGCCCGGGCGGGCGTAGGGATGGCCACGATCTACCGCCACTTCCCGACCCGGGCGGACCTCGTCACCGCCGTCTACCAGCACCAGATCGAGGCATGCGCCGAAGCCGGCCCGGACCTCCTGGCCGACGCCGATACCCCGCTCGACGCCCTGCGCCAATGGATCGACCTCTTCGTCGACTTCCTGGTCACCAAGCACGGCCTCGCCGACGCCCTTCAGTCCGACAGCGAACGCTTCGCCGCACTGCACGCCTACTTCCTCGACCGCCTGCTGCCCGTCTGCGCGCAGCTGCTCGACGCCGCGGTCGAGGCAGGCGACATCAGGCCCGGCACGCAGCCCTACGAGCTGATGCGCGGCATCGGCAACCTCTGCGTCGGTCGTGACAACGACCCCCGCTACGACCCCCGACGCCTGATCGCCCTCCTCCTCCAGGGACTCCAGCACCCCCGGGCGACCTGACGCACTGCTCCTCGGCCTGTGTGTGGGGGGGCGGGACGGGGCGGAGGTCGGAGCGGAGGCGGGCGGTTCTTACACTCGTCCGGTGGATTCGATGAAATGTACGTACTGCGGTGGCGTCGGCCTGGAGCCGGGTTTCGTCGAGGATGCGGGCGAGGGGGCCCGGGGGTATGCCCGTTGGATCGCCGGGCCGTTGGAACGCGGCCTGTTCGGGGGTGCCAAGCGGATGGGCCGGCCGCGGCGCCGAATCGAGGCGTACCGCTGCCCGCGCTGCTCTCACTTGGAGCTCTTCGCGACCGAAGCCGTCTGAGGCCCTGGGCGCGGGTGGCCGCGGCGCGGGCGGGCGGCGCGCGGCTGCGCCCGTACGTGCGCCCGCGCGCCTCCACACGCCCCTACGGGAGGGATGACCGCAGGGGGCGCGCGCCAGGACCATGACCGTCACCACCACAGTCCGACACGGACTCGACGGTCACGGGGGAACGAATGGGACGACGCTGGCTGGTCACAGGATGCTCCTCGGGCCTCGGGCAGGCGCTGGCCACAGCCGCGGCGCGGGCCGGGGACGAACTGGCGGTCACCGCACGCAAGACCGCCGACCTGGAGGACCTCGCCGCCGCCTGGCCGGGCCGCATCACGCCGATCCCGCTCGAACTGCGGGACGCCGCCTCCTGCGAGGAGGCCGTGCGCCGCGCCGTCGACCGGCTGGGCGGCATCGACGTCCTCGTCAACAATGCGGGCATCGGGCTGTTCGGCGCGGTCGAGGAGGTCTCGGACACCGAGCTGCGCGACCAGTTGGAAACCCTGGTGGTGGGCCCGTGGCGGCTCGCCCGGCTCGTCCTGCCGCTGATGCGGGCCCAGGGCCACGGTCACATCGTCAACGTCTCCTCCGTGGTCGGCCGTATGGCGTTCCCGGGTCTGGCCGCCTACGTCGCCGGCAAGCACGCCCTGGAGGGCATGAGCCAGGCCCTGGCCGTCGAGGGCTCCCCGCACGGCATCCGCGTCACGGTGATCGAGCCGGGCATGTTCGCGACGCGCTACGGGACGTCCATGATGCAGACGCACCGGCGGATCCCGGACTACGACGTGACCAACCGCGAGATGCTGGAGGGCGCGCGGGGCCTCGCGGAGAACCCGGAGACCGGGCACCCCGAGGACTTCGCCGCACGGGTTCTGGACATCGTCGCGGCCGAGGGCCCCACTCCGCTGCGGATCCCGGTCGGCGAGGACGCGTACGGCTATCTGGAGCTGGCCGACGAGGCCTGGCGCGAGGAGTTCGCCGCGGCCCGGATCCTCACGCAGAGCCCTCCCCCGCCGTCGGCCTGACCGAGGGGACGGGCCCCGAAGGACGGGGCCCGCCGCTCGGCCCGGGCGCCGCACCACACCCCCGGACCGGGTCGGGTCCGCAGGCGTGGTGTCAGCCCTTCGGTCGCAGCCCTTCGCGGGCAGCCCTTCGGTGTCAGCCCCTGCGGCGGCGGTTCCGGGCGACGATCGCGCGGGTCACCACGGGCGGGAGCAGGTCCTTGGCCAGCTTGCGCCAGCGGGCACCGGGCCTGCGCGCGGGGGCGGGAGCGGCAGCGGGAACCACCGCCGGTTCCGCCGGCGGTGCGGGGTGGAGCGGCTGCGGGGGCTCCGGCGCGACCACGCCGTGGTCCCCGATGCGTACCAGGGGCCGGCCGTCGATCACGTCCACGCCGTGCCAGAGGTCGGTGCGCTCCTCCAGCCACGCGAGCAGTGCCGCCTGGTGGGGCGCCGGGTCGCCCCAGGTGGCGTAGAGCTTCGAGGCGGAGACACAGACGGGGTGCAGGTCGCCCGTGACCACGGCGGTCCAGACGGCGGCCGCGACGCCGGGACAGTGCTCGGAGCGGTAGTCGTCGAAGACCACCACGGCGTCCGGGGTCGCGACGAGGCGCGAGGACGCGATGTCCGTGACGACGTGCTCGTAGAGGTGCGAGGCATCGACGTGCACGAATCGGCAGCTTCCCGGCTTGACCCGGTCGGCGACCACCGAGGTGGGGGCCTGGATCAGCGTCGGCAGCGCCTCGTGGAAGGCCAGGTAGTTCGTCTCGAAGCCGCGCCGCGTGAGCGTGGGGTAGGAGCTGCGGTTCTCCGCAACGTTGAAGTCGTCCGTCGCGGGCGAGTCGAAGAGGTCGCAGACGGTGAACTCCTCACCGGGACGGAGGTACCGTCCGAGGAAGATCGCGCTCTTCCCCATGAAGGCGCCGAGCTCCAGCAGGTCGCCGAGCTCCCCCTCACCGCTGTTCTGGCGTGTCAGGAACCAGTCGAAGAGCACCTGGTCGTACGCCGAGAACCACCCTTTGACCTCGCCGTACGTGGTGGGGACGAGCGGGGCCGGCTCACCGTCGGGGGTGGGGACGGGAGCTTGTGAAACGTGCGACACGGAGAGTCATCCTCCAGCGGAGTGGCATCTGTTTTCGCGCTGATACCCGGCCGGGTAACGGCACCCTAAGCCCTGGCCGGACGCGTGACGAGATGTGAGCGAAATCAACCTGTGATTCACAAGAGGACTGTGCGGCTCCGCTGCACGAGCAGACTTCCTCAAGGCGGTGCGCGGCCGAGTCCGCACGGCCGTGACGGCCGCGGGGCCCCGCCCCGGACGGCACAAGGACGCAGAACGAACAACGGCTGAGGGATACTTGCCCCTGACCCCGCACCGGTAGGGGACGCGGGTGCGGCCGACGACGAGGGAGCCGTCCATGACCACGGCAAAAGACCTGTTCACCGTTGCCCTGGAGCCCCGGCCGGAGCGCGCCGTGGGGCAGGGTGACCTGTCCCTGTCCCTCGCAGGCGCCGAACTGGTCGATCTCCTCGAAACCGAGGCCATCGCGTTGGACGGCGATCGCATCGTGCCGGGCCCTCAGCCGGACCTGGACGACCGGCTGCTCGGCGCAGCGGCGTCGGCGCTCGTTCGGCAGGTGCCGTACGAGAACGTCGAGGACTGGCTGTGGCGCAGGGGCCGTGACCTCGCAGCGGCCTACCAGGCCGCGTTCGAGGAGGACGGCCTGCTGACGCGTGCGCGACGAGGCGTCCTGAACCTCGGGGCCGAGCGCATGGAGCTCGTCGACACACCCGCCCGGCGTCTTGCGCAGAGCCGCTGGCAGGCGGACGAGCCCGTCCTCGGGGGTCTCGCCGCGGCCATCGGCATCCGCCGGGGTGAAGGCCCCCACGACGATGCGGGCCCGGACGACGAAGCGGTGGCGACGGTGGTGGCGGCTGTCAACGACGCGGTGATGGAACTGGAGGCCGTGCGCCAGCGGCGTTCCATCGAGAACGCGGCCTTCGCCAACGTGTGGCGGGTCCCTTAGCCCCCCGCGGTGGCCGCGGCCGCCGCGAGCAGGCCCTCGACATCGGGACGGCCGCACCCTCCCCGAAAGGACACCCGCATGGGTTTACCGCAGGGCATCGAGGTTCCTGACACCCTGGTCGCGTCGTACACGAGGAACGGTGGTGCCGAGGAGCTGGCCTGGATCGCCCGGCTGCCCGTACGCGTGGCGGAGCTCCTCGACCGGTGGGGGCTGGAGCGCGACGGCGGCATCGCTTCCGGCGAGGCTTCGCTGGTGGTGCCGGTGCGCCGCACGGACGGCACCTGCGCCGCACTCAAACTCCAGATGCCCCGCGAGGAGACGACCGCCGCGCTGATCGGGCTGCGGGCGTGGAACGGCGCCGGCATCGTCCGGCTGCTCGACCACGACCCGGAGAGCAGCGCCATGCTGCTGGAACGCCTGGACCCCTCACGCACCCTGGCGTGCGTCGAGGACGACGACGTGGCCATGGGCATCCTGGGCGCGATCATGGGCCGGTTGCACTCCGTACCCGCGCCCGAGGGCCTGCGCCGCCTCGGTGACACCGCACGCGGCATGGTGGCGTCCGTGCCGGCGGCCGCCACCGCCCTGACGGACCCCGCCGACCGGCGGCGGCTGCGCGACTGGGCCTCGACCGTCGCCGAGCTGGTCGGCGAGCCGGGCGACCGGATGCTGCACTGGGACCTGCACTACGGCAACGTACTGGCCGCCGGGCGCGAGCCGTGGCTGGCCATCGACCCCGAACCCCTTGTCGGCGATCCGGGTTTCGACCTGTGGCCGGCGCTGGACACCGGTTGGGACAAGCTCCACGCCGCGGGGGACGCGCGCCGGGTGGTACGGCGCCGCTTCGACCTGTTGACCGAGGCGCTCGGACTGGACCGTCCGCGCGCGGCCGGCTGGACACTGGCACGGCTGCTGCAGAACACGCTGTGGGACATCGAGGACGGGCGGACCTCCATCGGCGTCTCCCAGACCGTCGTGGCCGGGGCACTCCCCCGCCCCTGAACACTGGCCGACCCGCCCCCGGCCGCTCGACGATCCGTGCACCGCAGAAGGAATACAGGCACTGCCGACGGGCGCGCCCCGCGCGCGGACGCGGCGGCTCACGCCATGATCGGCAGGGCGCAACCGCTCCGCGGTCTGCGCGACGCGGCCGCGACACACACGGGGTTGGGCACATGAGCGGATTGCCGCTGGGCGCGCTGGTGGGTTCCTGGGAGCTCACCGGCTCGAGCGTTCTCTGGCGCTCCCGGCCCGTCCCCGCCGCCGCGAGCGGCATCCTCGTCTACACGGCGGACGGGACCGTGTCGACGGTGATGGAGATGCACCTCGAACGCCCCCTGCGCCTCGGGCGGACGTTCGCCTACACGGGGCGGTTCAGGACCGAGGGCGACGAAGCCGTGCACCGCGTCGCCGTCGGCACGTGGCCGTTCACCCCGGGCCGGGAACTGCGCCGCCGCGCGACCCTCCTCGCCCCCGACCTCCTGCGGCTCGAACCGCTGCACCCGGGCCACGGCCTGACCCTGTCCCTGACCTGGCAACGCACGGACCACGCCTGAGCGGGGAGCTCGGCGACCGCGCGACCGGGGCCGGCCCCCTCCCCCGGGAGGGCCGGATCCGGAGCACCGGTGCTCCGGGGCATCAGCGCCCCGGAGCACCGGCTCATGCCGACGGCGGGGCCGTCAGCAGCTGCGCCACTCGATCGAGGCGTAGCGGGCGAAGACCTGTCCCCGGGGCGGGTACACGGTGAAGTACCGCACCGCGCCCTTGGGGCCGACCTGCGGACCGTCCACCGTCTGGTCGTCCCACAGGCTGTAGAAGCGGGTGAACGGGCAGCGTCCGTCCGCCTTGTCGTCGCGGACCCAGCCCGTGGCGTGGCCGTCGCAGATCTCCCCCTCGGTCCGCCCCTCGCCCCGCCAGAACCGGAACGTCGTGCACCCGGGCGTGGCGGCGGCGACGTCGCCGGCACGGGTGCCGGCGGCCCCGGTCGGCGCCGCACCGGCCGGGCCGGTCCCCAGGGCCAGTGTGGCCAGCACGGCCACGGTCGAGGTCAGGATCGTGGTCTTACGCATGTGGTTCCCCTCCGTCGGTCTCGTCGTTGACGTCCTTGAACGTGGTGCGCAGGGACTGGTGCTCGCCACCGGCCGTGTACGACATGTCCACCACCGGCCGCTCGGGGCTGCCCAGCACCACGACGAGCCTCGGCCCGCCGCCCTCGGGGGCGGCGATCGTCGCGACCCCTTCCGTACCCGTGCCCCTGCGCTCCACCCGGATCTCGCGCACGTCCGGCCGGGCCAGCCCGAACGCGACCACGGTGCCGTCCGGGAACTTCTGGATCGCCACGTTGAAGGCGCTCTCCCCGACCGTCATGTCGCATTCGAGCATGCTGTCCAGCCCGGCCAGCCGGACCCCCACGCAAGAGGATCCGGAGTCCTTCCGGTTGCGTACCAACTGCCATTCGCTCCCGGCCCATTGGCCCTCCGCCAGTACGGCGGCCCGGCCCCGGTCGGAGCGGCCGGGGTCTCCCGCCGGCCGCTCCCCGGCGGGGCCTGTGCAGCCCAGCGCCGTCAGGACCACGAGCGTGACCGGCAGTCCCCTGGCAAAGATCGGCTTCCGCACGCCGTCGACCGCTACCAGGCCCAGTGGTCGACGAAGATCCCGGACAGCCTGGTCGTCTGACCTGCCGTCACCCGGGTGTAGTAGTCGGCCCAGGCGCCGGTGTCCTTGTTCTCGATGCACAGCCTGCCCGCGCCCGCCAGGTACGAGCTCCAGAAGACCCCGGAGGTGTCGCTCGCACGCCGGATCGAGGTGCGCCACGGGTGGGCGGGCCAGCCGTTGACACCGCTGCGCGCCGCCACTCGGGTGCACGAGGTGTTCCATCGGCCGTTCACGTTGACCGTGCTCTTCCACTTGTCGTCGGACGTGTAGTTGGTCAGCGTCCCCAGGTCCTGGTGGATCTCGGTCGCCGACGCCGAGGTGGGCGTCATCGCCAGCGCGCAGCCGGCCAGCGCGCTCGCCAGGGCCAGCCTGGTCCTGATGGCCAGAGCCATGGAATTCCTCCGATGTCCGTTGTCGTCCGGTGGTCCGTGGACCGTTCTTCCTCATCTCGGACGGCCGGCCGGTCCGGGCGATGCCGGGCGGGTGGACGTTTGCGCGGTGGATTCGAGACAACCGCACGCCTTCCGCTGGACGGTGCCGAGCGGCCGGTGTTCCGTGGTCCCGGACATTGCCGGGTGGCGGAGTTGTCCGGTGGGGCCCGGGGACGAAGGGGCTGCTCAGCCGGTCGCAGGAGGTCGGACAACCTCGGTTGTCCGCGGACGGATCAGGGGGAAGCATGGCGCGAGCGGGACGCCCGCAGGGGGCCATGAAAGGTGTGACGGGGCCGGCGGACGAGCTGGCCCGGTTCCTGGTCGAGCTCACCGCCGGGCTCACCGTGCGCGAGATGGCCCAGCGGTACGGCGGGGGCAAGACCAGCTGGGGCGAGTACCGCTCCGGGGCACGGATCATCCCGAGGGGCCGGCTCAACGCGGTGGTACGGGACCGGGTGCGCGACGGGCGGGGCCGCGAGGCCATGCTGCGCCGGGCGGGGCGACTGCATGACGCGGCCCTGGCCGCCGGGGCGGAGGCCGGGCCCCCGCCCCGGCTGGACGAGGCGCTGCGGCGCGCGGAGGCGGATCTGGCGGAGTCGGAACGGATCGTGCGGAAGCTGGCCACGGTGATCGCCACCCTGCTGGCGGAGCAGGAGGACACCGCGGACCGGCCCCGGCAGGCCGGCCCGGCGGCGCAGGCACAGGCGCAGGCACAGGCGCCTGCCGCGGAGCCGCAGCCGACGGCCGAGCACGGGGTCGGCGACACCGCGGGCGGGCTGCTGGACCGTGCGATGGAGCAGCTCGCGGCGGTGTGGGCCGCCCGCGCGGCGGCCCTGCGGATCACCTCGCTCCGGGGCACGGCACCACCGGCGGTTCCCACGGCCTACGAACGCAGGGCACTGCTCCCGGGGAAAGGCGGGCCGGCCCTCGAACTCGCCCGGACCGCCGACGTGTTGGAGTACGCCCGGTCGGAGGTGCAGCGCCTGGAGCACGACCTGGACGAGGAGCGCCGCGCGTACGAGGGGCCGATCGAGGGCGTGGTCCTGGAGCGCACCGACCGCCCGACGGCGGCACCGGTCACCGCCGTGCCCGCCACCCCGGCCGAGGCCTCCCGGTTCCCCGGCTCCGCCGGCCCGCTCGCCGTGGTCGTCCCGCCTGCCGGCCGGCCCGCGCCCGGCCGTACCGGTCTCGTCGCGGCGGCGGTGCTGGGCGTCGTCACGATCGCCGCGGTGGTACTGGTCGTTCTCGGGGGCCGGCAGCCACTGGTCGTTCCGGTCGGGGCAGGTCCCGTACAGCCGTACGCGCCGCTCCCCGGCGGTGCGCCGGCCGGTCCCGCGCCCGGTTCCGGGACCCCGTCCACCGGGCCGTCGGGCTCCGCCCCCGCGTCCGCGTCCGCGCCGGCGCCGTCCGGGCGGGCGACCGGTCCGACGCCGCCCGCGTCCGGGCCGGCGTCCCCGTACGCTCCTGCGCCGGGCGGCGGCGGGCCGACCCCGCCCGCCCCCTCGGCCCCGCAGACGCCCCCCGCCGGGGCCGAACCGTCCGTACCGGCCGCCGGTCTGGTCCGGCTGGCCAACACGGGCAGCCGCAGGTGTCTGTCCGTACCGCCGGACAGCACCACGCCGGCCGATCCCCTGGCCCTGGCCGACTGCGGTGAGCAGCACGAACAGCTGTGGCACCTCACGAAGGAGTCCAGCGGACCGGCGGGGACCGTGTACTCGATCCGCAACCGGTTCAGCGGCCTGTGCCTGTCCGTGGACGCGGCCCGGGTCACCAACGACGCCACCGTCACCCAGTACTTGTGCGGTGACCGGCAGGGGCTGTTCCCCGACCAGTTGTGGACGATGCGTTTCCACGCGGCCTCGGACGCGTGGCAGCTGGTCAACGTCAACAGCGGCAAGTGCGTGGCGGCCCGGGTCGGGGGCGGTACGAGCGATCCCGCCTTCCAACAGGACTGCCGTGAGGACCCATGGCTGACCTGGCGGGTCTGACCGGAACGTCGTCGAGCCGACCGGGCACGACAGCCGCAGCCGCGCCCGGTCGGGGGAGTTCGGTTCCCGTACGGGCACCCGCCTGCCCCGTCCGGGTGGAATCTTTCCCCCGACCGGGGATCTCCGCTGGTCGCATGGGGTGAATGGGACGCGCCATTCGTTTCCCGACCCCCTCCGGGAGGCGTTGATGGGGACGTGAATACCTCAAGCACCGCCCCGATACTGTCCGCCCCTCTCGCGGCGGAGGCCCCGCTCACCGTGCACGACTCGGGCGCGGACACCGCGCCCGGCGTCATACTCATCCACTCCTGCACCACCCTCGGCACCACCCTGGTCGTCCACCTCGCGGGCGAGATCGACCACTTCAGCGCGGCTCCGCTGCGGGCGTTCCTGGCTTCGGCGGCCGACAACGGCCATACCGGCCTGGTGCTGGACTGCTCGCGGGTCACCTTCTGCGACTCCGGTTTCCTGGCCGCCCTGGACTGGTGGCCCCGGCAGGGGCGCCGTCTCAGGCTCACCCACCGCTCCCGCGCCGTGGAGCGTCTCCTGCGCGCGGCGACCGCGGCGGCACGGCCTCCCCTCGGGCCCCCGGCGTACCGCCGCCCGGCGCCCCCGCGTCTGGGCTCCACGGGGTAGTCGGCGGCCAGGCGGTGGGCCCGCGTCGACCGCGGGCCCACCGCCTGCACCATCGGCGGGACTCATTCCCGGCTCAGCTCTCGGTCCATGCGCGGAGCTTCTCCGGGTTGCGGACCGCCCAGATACGGCTGACGCGGCCCTCGGTGATCTCGAAGGCGGCCACCGTCACCGGTACGCCGGTGTGCTGGGCGACGAGGCCGGGCCGGCCGTTGACCGTCCGCTCCAGGAGCTCCAGCCCACGGGCCTTGTCGGCGATGTGGATCAGGTACTGGGCGATGTTCCTGCCGCCCTCGACGGGGCGCAGGACCGTGCCGACCATGCCACCGCCGTCGGCGGTCATGACGGCGCCGGGGTCGAGGAGTCCGACGAGTGCCTCGATGTCCTTGGACTCCCACGCCTCCTTGAAGTGCCGTACCAGAGTGGCCTGGCCGGCGGCCGGAGCCGGCTGAGGCCGCCCCTCGCCGATCCGTCGCCGGGCCGACGACGCCAACTGCCGGCAGGCCGCGGGTGTGCGGCCGACGATCTCGGCGACCTCGGCGAAGGGGTACCGGAAGACGTCGTGCAGGATGAACGCCACGCGTTCGGCCGGCGTCATCGACTCCAGGAGGACGAGGAAGGCCATGTTCACGGACTCGTCCAGGGTGACCTGGTCGGCGGGGTCGGCCGGTTCGCAACCGCCGCCGCCCGTCCGCCCGGCGAACCACTCCCCGCGGTCGGGCAGCGGTTCGGGTATCCACGCGCCGACGTAGCGCTCGCGCCGGGCCCGCGCCGAACCGAGCACGTCGAGGCAGATGCGGCCGGCGACGGTCGTCAGCCAGGCGCCGGGCGACTCGATGGCCTCCTGCTGCTCCGGGGACATCGCGTACCAGCGGGTGTACGTCTCCTGTACGACGTCCTCGGCCTCGGCCAGCGAACCGAGCAGGCGGTAGCCGAGGTTGATCAGCCGGCGCCGCTCTCCGACGATCGCGTTCAGCTCCGGCGTGGCCTCGCGGTGCCCGGGCCCGGGCCCGGATGGGGTGTTCATGGTGGTGGCTGCTCCCTCGCTCGTCACGTGCGCTCCTCTCTCGCCGCTACGACGGGACACGGCCCCGAAATGTGAGGCGGGCCCCGCCTCACATTTCGCGGGGCCACGTCGTCAGACCGTCGAGACACCAATGATCCACAGCCGTGAGGCAGAAGAGGGGACCAGATCATGACCACGCAGACGACGACAGCACCGGGCAGGCTCACCTTCCAGGGTGTCGCGATCGCCTTGCAGACCCTGTCCCTGCTCTTCCAGGCGGTCACCGCGGGCCTGCTGCTGTCCACGTCCTACGGCGAGGTGCTGCACAGTGTCGGAGCGCGCGTGATGTACGGCGCGTCGATGCTGTACGTGCTCGCGGCGGTGCTGGCGTGGCGGCCGGGCGGCGGATCGCCGCGGCCGGTTCTGCACGCCTCCGGTTTCCTCGCACTCGCCTCGCTGCAGGTGGTCATCGGCATAGCGCACGTGCCGGGGCTCCATGTCCCGCTGGGCGTCGTGATGTTCGGGCTGAGCGTGCTGGCCCTGCACCGGTCCCTGTCCACCGCCTCCCGTGGGGCGGCGTAACGCCCGCCCGCCCGCCCGGAGCGGGCCGGGCGGGCGGGCGGGCGACCGGGCTCACCGAATCAGCCGAAGCTGCGCCGGTGTTCCCTGGTCTGCTGCGGTGGGATGGTGCGCAGTCGGCGGGCAGGGGGCCGGCCCGGGTCGGTCCTGCCGGGCTCCTCGCCACCGGATCGCGCTGCGGTCTGGTCGGGTTGCGCGGGTGCAACCTCCGGGACGAGCGCGATCGCGGCGATGGCCATCGCCACCACGACGAGGATGATTGCAATGCTCATGGACATGAATCCCGCCTTTCGCCTTGACCTTTACACCTTGTGGCTACTCAGCGTTTCCACTATCCATCGCTTTAAACACGTTAAGTGACGCCGGGGACGGGCTATGTCACTTCCCGGTCCCTACTTCTCGCAGGTGAACGTCACCGGTCCGCTCCGTGCGCTCTTCTTCTGATCGGGCAGGTGCAGCGTGGCGTAGACGGTCACCGTCGAGGCGTTCGGCCGGGCCGGTACCTCGGCCACGTGCAGCAGGGCCTGCGTCGTGGTACCGGCGGGGAAGTCGGCCGAGCCGGGTGAGACCGGCTTGGACCCGCCCGTGAAGGTCCAGTGGAACCGGACCTTTCCCGGCCCGGTGGCCGTGATCTTGCCGTCGAACTCCGCCGTCGTCGGGCTGGCGCAGTCGATGACGGTTCCGGGCGGTGTCAGGACGACCACCTCGACCTTGCCGACCTTCACGCCCTGCTTGCCGCTGCCCTGCTTGTCGGCGGGCGGGGCGGCGCAGGTGACGCGTACGTCCTTCTGGGACCCGCGGGCCTTGAACGTGACGCGGTACGCGCCGTGGTTGACGCCCGACCGGTCCAGTTCGCCCTTGCCGTTCACCGTGGCCCGGAAGGACGTCTTCGGTCCGTCGACGCGGACCGGCTGCTTCGCGGGGAACCCTCCGAGGTGGAGCTTGTAGCGCGGGTCGCCGCCCGGCTTGCCACCGCCGGCCACGACCAGCTCGCAGGAGGGTGCCGCGGGTGCGGCTCCCGGCTCGGTCTGTGGGCGGCCCTGGGCCGCGAAGGCCGGGGTGAGGCCGACCGCGGAGGCGAGGAGCGGTGCCGCGAGAAGCAGGTAACGCCGATGCCGGTTGGTCTGCCGGTTCATCGTGCTGCCCTTCGTGAGGAGAGCCCCCGGGAGGACATCAGGATATCGGCCACCCCGCCGCACGGCGCGGCGTCCATGCCGTGGCGGGGCCGGGCTCAGGACAGCCGGCAGGTGTGGAAGCGGCTGGAGCGTACGTGGCCGAAGGACGCCGCGAGCTGCGGAATCCCCTGGCCGGGCTGGACCGTCAGGCGCGATCCGGAGTAGTCGGGCTTGTTGTACACGGTGACGCAACGGCCCCGGCGCACGCCGTCCGCGCTCCACGTCCTGCCCGCGTTCCACACCGACGCGGCGTCGTTGAAGCCGACGTAGGCGGTCGTCTCGGGGTACCGGGGCATGTCCTGCGCCACGAGGCTGGCCACACCCGTGTACGCGGGGCCGGTCCATCCGCACAGCCATCCCGGGGTGCAGGGCGGTGCGGGGGCGGCGAGGCCGCCGGAGCCGGCCCGCGCCGCGGGGGCGAGGGCCAGCAGGAGGCAGAGGACCCCGAGAACGCTCACCGCCCTCGCCCTGCGGCGGGCCGCGCCGACAGTGCCGGCGGTGACGGCGGTGACGGCGGTGACGGCTTCAGGACGTGTGGTCACAGGTCTCGCCTCCCGGCTGGTGGGGGACTTCGGTGCTGCGTGCTTCCATCGCACCTCTCCCCCACGGTGATCGCACGCCGGCGCACCACTGCGACCGCACCGGGGCGGGTCAGTCGGCCGTGAGCAAGGCCCGGGCGAGGGTGCGGAGTTCTTCGTCCGGGTGCACCTGAGAGAAGGGCATCGCGGAGAGCAGTCGCAGCGGCGAGAAGGCGAAGGACCGCAGGGTCGGGCGCAGTTCATCGGGGACCCCGCCGATGGCGGCGAGGGCCTTCAGCGCGCACAGCCCGACCGGGGTGGGGCCGACCAGGGCGGCGAGGATCGGGACGGCCCGCTCCGGAGAACCGGTGATCCTGTGGTGGGCCTCGGCGGCCGCCATACGGGTCCACTCGTACCTGGCCGCCAGCAGCGGCTCGACGAGCGGCAGCAGTGGAGCTGCGGCGCTGCCGAGCGACTGGAGGCTGCTCAGGTGCCAGTGAACGGGACCCTGCGCCGTGAGCAGCCCCTCGAAGACGCGGAGTGCCGGTGCCGCCTCGCCGGTCAGCCGGTGGTGGGCCACGACGGCCGCGGCGCTGAGCGAGGAGTCGGTGCTCTGCGCGGCATCGTGGAGCAGGGAGGTGATCTCCGGTGTCACGACGCCGCCCCGGCCGATCCGGCGGGCGGCGACGACGGCCGCGCGGCGGGTGCGCAGGCAGTCGAGCAGTTCCGGCTGCGCCTGCCGTGCGGCGGCGCCGCACTGCGCCAGGGCGTCGATCAGGGCGATGGCCCCGTTTCCCGTGGCGCCGGCGGCCAGCGTACGGCGCATCGCGGGTATCAGCCGGTCGGCGGCCTCGGGGAAGCACGAGGCGGCCGCACTGAGGGCCTCCGGGCCGGGGTCGCCCAGCACCAGCTCCAGGGCGCGGGGGTCGCGTGAGCGCACCAGGGCGAGGAGCGCGGGTGCGGCGGTCTCCTCCTCCCCGCGGGCGTGGCCGTACAGCGCGTCCCTGAGGTCGGCGCCGGGCTCGGGCAGGCGCTCGATCCATGCGCCGATGGTGGTGAGGCAGTGGGCCGCGGCGCGGGTGTCCCGCTGGTGCGGCAGGGCGGCGAGCATCAGGGCCAGCACCTCGGCCTCCCGGTCGCGCCAGGTCTCCGCGATCTGCCGGCCGAGCCGGGATCCGCGTGCACCGGGGTCTCCGGCCGCGATCCAGCGGGCGGCCGCGGCGAGTCCCGCGTCCGCGTCGCGGATGAGGAGGCCGGTGAGCCGGTCCTCCTGCGACGTGGTGCCCGCCCAGGGGAAACCGTCGTCGCCCGGGTCCGCTTCGGCACCGTCCTCGGCGAGGACCTCCACCAGCTGCTTCTCGTACGGCGGCCCGGACCGTTCGGCGGCGAGCATGGCGGCGGCAAGCCTGACCTCGGGCAGCGGGCTGTCGAACGCCGCGCTCTCGCGGCCGAACCGGTCGAGGACGACCAGGGCGTCCGCCCGTACCGCCGCGACGGGATCGGTGGCGTACAGCTCGTCGACCCGGCGCTCGGCCGTGGCCCGCACCTCGGGCGGCAGCTGACCGGCCGCGGCGGCGACCACCCGGAGCGCAGCCCTGCGGACCGAGCGCTCGGGGTCACCCAGGCAGGGGAGCAGGTCCGGGAGCACGCGGGCGAGCTCGGCGCAGATCGCGGCGACCGAACTGCCCGGCCAGGACGGCGACTCGGTGTGCTCCGGGTCGTGCTCGGCCAGGGCGGCGAGCAGCATCAGCAACTCGTCGCGCCTGCCCGGGGCGTGGAGCACGGCGTGGGCGAGGAAGGGCACGGCGGGGGCCGAGGCCGGGTAGACGGTGCCCTGGTGGTGGATGGTGCCGTACAGCTCGTGGACCGCCTCGCCGACCGTGTCGTCCTCGTCCGCGTAGAGCGCCCTGATCAGCTCGGGCACGTCCTCGGCAGGGCCGTGGGCGTGGGTCAGGTCGTGCCAGCGGACGTGGTCCAGCTCGGCCGGAGATCTCATGGTGGGCGCTCCTCAGCGATCAAGTGTGCCGACCGTACCGATCACCACTGACAACACCCCCGTTGACGACGGCCGGCTCTCCTGCCGGGGCTCCCGGGGCGTCGAGCCGCAGGCGGGTGGCGTCCCGGCTGGGAGGCGTACCGAACTGCCGCCGGTACTCGCGGCTGAACTGCGACGGGCTGTCGTAGCCGACGCGGTGGGCGACGCCCGTGACATCGCCGGGCCGGGCTGCGAGCAGCAGGCGGGCTTCCTGGAGCCGGATCTGCTTCTGGAAGCGGACCGGGCTCATCGCGGTGACCGCCTGGAAGTTCCGGTAGAAGGCGGACTGGCTCATGCCGGAGAGCCGGGCCAGGTCCTCGACCCGGAACGGCTGCGCGTAGTGGCTGCGGATCCACGCCACCGCCCGCGCCACATGGCTCAGGCCGCTGTCGGCGAGACCGAGCTGGCGTACGGTGCCACCCTGCTCCCCGGTCATCACCCGCCACAGGATCTCGCGCTTGATCAGCGGCGCGAGCACGGCACGGTCACGGGGCCGGTCCAGGAGCCGCAGCAACCGCACCACCGCGTCGAGCAGTTCGTCGGGCGCGTCGCAGACGGCGAGGGCCGGCACGGCGGTGCCTCCGGCCCGGGGGACGTCCCCCGGGCCGGCGAGCAGCAGGAGCTCGGCGATGTCGGAGGGCTCCAGGACCAGGCCGAAGCCGAGGGCCGGACGGTCGGGGCCGACGCGCAGGAACTGTCCGGTGACCGGCAGGTCCACGGAGGCCACGAGGTACTGCCCGGCGCCGTACTCCAGGACCCGGTCCCCGATTGCGAGGCGCTTGGCGCCCTGCGCGATGACGGCGAGCACGGTGCCGGTGGTCGCCGGCTCCGGTGCGTCCGACCGGTCGACCTTCGATACGAGCACCCCGTCGACGGACGTGGTCGCGTCGGGGCGCGCGTGCCGGGCGAGCAGGGTCCGCAGGTCTTCCAGATCCATGGTTCCAGTGCAGCACAGGATCCGCCCCGGCATCCCGCGTGCGGGAGGATCAGGCAAGTCTGCTGGACGATCGTTCTACTGGAACAGCAGGTCAGAGGCGTCCAATGGAGGTATCGAATCCCATCGGACTCCCAGGAGGGCCATCATGCAGGTAGCCATCGTCACTGGTGCCAGCTCCGGCATCGGACAGAGCGCCGCCATCCGGATCGCCGCGCGCGGGATCGGGGTGATCCTGACCTACGGCCGCAACGAGCAGGGTGCGGTGGACACCGTGGCCGCCGTCGAGAAGGCGGGCGGCACGGCCGTCGCGCTCCGCCTGGACCTCGGCGACAGCTCCCGCTTCGACGGCTTCCGAGACTGTGTGGCCGACGCCCTGCGCACGACGTGGGACCGCGACACCTTCGACCACCTGGTCAACAACGCCGGCATCGCGCAGACCTCGCTGATCGAGGACACCACCGAGGAGCAATTCGACCTGCTGATGCGCGTCCTGCTCAAGGGCCCGTACTTCCTGACCCAGCGGCTCCTGCCGCTGATGGCCGACGGCGGTTCCGTCGTCAACGTGAGCAGCAACGCGGCGTCCGCGACCTCCGGGCTGGAGCCCGGCTACGCGACGTACGCGGCGATGAAGGGCGGTCTGACCGTGCTGACGCGCTACATGGCCAAGGAGTTCAGTGCGCGCGGCATCCGCGGCAACGCGGTCTCGCCCGGCGCCACCCGTACCCGGCTCGCCGACGACGCGTTCACCCGCTTCCCGGAGGTCGTACCGGCCATCGCGGCGAAGACCGCCTTCGGCCGGGTCGGGGAGCCCGACGACGTCGGCTCGCTGATCGCGGCGCTGGTCGGCGACGACGGCCGCTGGATCACCGCCCAGGACATCGAGGTGTCCGGCGGGTACCAGTTGTAGCGGCGACCGGGCACCCGGCGCTGGCCAGGCGGCCCGCTCCCGCGGCCGGGGTGACCGGCGCCTGTCGGCCAAACCCCGCAACCGGGGCGGTGCGCACGCACCTTGGGGCCGTCGGGGGTCGCGGCCGACGTACCGCCCGGCTCCGAACTGCACGGATCTCCTGCGCCGGGCCTCCTGCCCGTCCGGCGCGGGAGCCCGCCCCGGCGCCGACTCCCGTTCTTTTTCGGGCAGTCGGGTGATCACGGGCTCGCACCCTAGCGGACGGAGGTCCATATCCTGCCGGAATACCTGATGTTCGCCACGTACCTGGCCTCCAGCGCGTAGCGTCCCCCGTGCAACCAGGCCGGAGACGTGAAGCCGGCCAGGGCCGTGAAAACGAGGAGGCTGCAACGATGGTGAACGTGGAGACGTCCCTGAAAGAGGCGATGACCTCGATCGAGGGGAGCGTGGGGGCGGCGTTGGTCGACTACACGAGCGGCATGGCCCTCGGCACGCTGGGGGGCGGCAAGGACCTCGACCTGACGGTCGCCGCCGCGGGTAACACCGATGTGATCCGGGCGAAGGCCCGCACCATGGAGATGCTGGGCATCAAGGAGGACATCGAGGACGTACTGATCACCCTCGGCAGCCAGTACCACCTCATCCGGCTGCTCAAGGGGCGCGGGGGGAACGGCCTGTTCCTCTACATCGTCCTGGACAAGGCGAAGTCGAACCTGGCCATGGCCCGGCACCAGCTCAAGCGCATCGAGGCGGATCTGGAGCTCTAGCCGCCTTCCTGTACCCCGACTCTTTTTTTGCCCAGGAGTTGAAGAAATCTTCAACTCGGCACATCCGAATGCTGTCACCGGAGCGTGGGGCGGAGCCGGGGTACAGGAGAATGGCTGGTCATGGTCACCGGGGGCGGGCCGGCGGAACCGAACGCCGTCCCCGTCCATAGGTCAGAACCCGGGTAGGAGCGTTGCCACATGCAGGTCCCGCTGTACCAGGCCAAGGCGGAGTTCTTCCGGATGCTCGGACACCCCGTCCGGATCCGCGTACTCGAACTCCTTCAGAACGGCCCCGTACCCGTGCGCGAGCTGCTGAACGAAATCGAGATCGAGCCGTCCAACCTCTCGCAACAACTGGCGGTGCTGCGCCGGTCCGGCATCGTGGTCTCCATACGCGACGGTTCGACGGTCAGTTACGCCCTCGCCGGCGGCGATGTGGCGGAACTCCTGAGAGCCGCACGACGCATCCTCACCGAACTGCTGGTCGGGCAGAGCGAGCTGCTCGCCGAGCTCCGGGATGCCGACACCTCGGTGCACACGGGCCCTCCCGCGCTGTAGGCCGGGTGGCGGCGCACACCGCCGGGGCACCACGAAGGGCGACCCGGCGGCGGCGCGTCGGTGGCGGTGGCGCGCCGCCGGCGCGTCGCGTCGCGTCAGCCCTGGCAGAGGCCGCGGGCGTAGTCGTAGGTCGCGGTGGCCTGCGAGTAGCGCCACTGCGGGTCCAGCAGGTCGCTCTTGAGCTGTCCGGCCGCGTCGGGGCTCTCGACGACGTAGCCGAAGTCCTGCAGCCAGGACGGGTACAGGTTCTTGGAACCGATGTAGAAGGCCGATCCGTCCACGGAGACCAGCTTGTGGTGCTGGGCGTACGGCTTGCCGTCCGCCCACGTCGGCCGGTCGGACGCCCGGAACGTGGCCAGCTGGAGGTTCTCGCACATGGCCGTCCTCGCCCGGCCGCCGTCACCGGTCAGGGCGGCCACCCGGCCGCGCAGGGCGTCACTCACCTCGTTGAGGGACTTGATCTGCGAGTAGCCCCCGCTGCCGATCGTGCCGCGGTTCGCCGGGTCGCTCACGACGATGCGGACCTTCACGCCGGAGGCGAGCTTCGCGGCGAGGGCGTCGTAGAGGCGCACGTCGTAGCGGGGCAGCGGCGGGCAGGTGGCGTGCACGTCCTGCTGGGAGATCTCGATGTGCGAGGTCGCGCTGGAGACGAGGGCGCGCAGGGCGCTCTCCTCCGGGTTGACGGTGTCGTAGTCCCGGTCGGCGTTGGTCTTGTCGGGCACCCCGATCCCGCACTTGGTGTCGCCGGCCGAGGGCAGGACGGGGCGGAAGGACGAGGTGGGGTCGTTCTGGCGGATGCCGACGCCGAGACCGCCGACGGCGAGCGCGGGCACGTTCCCGCCGCCCGCCAGGGCGGCGGGCCGGGGCAGGGAGGGCATGCAGTCCGCACCGGGCGAAGCGGCGAACCAGACCGAGCTCCAGCTGCTCCTGTTGCGGCAGGTCCAGTCCCACAGGGAGTCCAGGTAGCGGCCCGCGGAGCCGGCGGCGGGGCCGGACAGCGCGAGGTCGACGTCGGCGACCGGGTGGGTGGTCTCGAGGTAGTCGTCCTTCCAGCTGTTGATGCCGCCGGTGATCACCGATCCGCCGTCCACCACGACCAGCTTGGAGTGGTTCCAGGAGAAGGAGGTCTTCGAGGTGGTCATCGAGGCGACGTTGAGGGTGATGTTGGCCGCGGCGGCCGGGCCGAGCTTCGCGAGCAGCTCGTCCCGGTAGGACGAGGGGATCACGGTGGAGTGGTAGATGGGCGCGGCGCCCACCATGACGCGCACCTTGAGCCGGTTGCCCTTCTGGGCGGACTCCTTCAGGCCCGCGACGATGGCCTCCTGGTAACCGCCGTTGGGGAAGGGCGCGAGCGTCGATATGTCGACCGTCTCCCGGGCGGCGGCGATGTCCTGGCGCATCTTGTCCAGGAGACGGCGCGATCCGGGCCGGTCGGTGCATGCCGCGTCGCCCCAGCAGCCGGGCGTCTGGAGCAGCCAGTCGGCGCCGCCGGGCGTGGTGGAGCCGAGCCGGTTGCCGGAGGTGCGTTCCCAGACCGAGCCCTCCAGACCCGGGGAGACCCGCCGCAGGGTCTGCTCGACCGAGTCCAGGTGCGGTGTGGGCGCTTCTGCGGCGCGGGCGGGGGCGGCGGCGCCGAGGAGGGACATGCCGAGGGCGAGGGCCGAGGTGGAGACGAGGGCCGTCGTACGGACGGTGCGTGCCAATGTGGTTCCTTGACTGGGGGGGCGGCTCAGGCCGGGAGCGGGGGTCGGCCACGCCTCCGACCTTGATCAACTCGCGCAAGTTACCAGGAAGTAGCCCTGTGTTCACCTGGCCCGGACGAGTTCCGGCCACCCGCGTCGCAACGCCGGCAGGCCGGTGTCCGTCGCCCGTTCCGTACGCTGGTCGCATGCGCACGCGCCCCACTCTGAGCTGGACGCCCACCGAGGACCTGCCGCCCGGAACCACGGATCCGGGGCCGGTCGCCGACGCGCTGCGGGCCGGCGGCGTGCTGGTGCTCAGCGGGGCGGGCATCTCCACGGAGTCGGGCATCCCCGACTACCGGGGCGAGGGCGGGAGCCTGCGCCGGCACACCCCGATGACCTACCAGGAGTTCACCGCGAGCGCCCGGGCCCGGCGCCGGTACTGGGCGCGCAGCCACCTCGGCTGGCGGACCTTCGGCCGCGCCAGGCCCAACGCCGGTCACCGGGCCGTCACGGCGTTCGAGCGGCACGGGCTGCTCTCCGGGGTGATCACCCAGAACGTCGACGGCCTGCACCAGGCGGCCGGCAGCGAGGACGTGGTGGAACTCCACGGCAGCCTGGACCGGGTCGTATGCCTGGCCTGCGGCGCCGTCGGCTCGCGCCGCGAGCTCGCGCGGCGGCTGGAGGAGGCCAACGCGGGCTTCGAGCCGGTGGCCGCCCGACTGAACCCGGACGGCGACGCCGACCTCACCGACGAACAGGTCGGGGACTTCGCGGTGGTGCCGTGCGCGCAGTGCGGCGGCGTCCTGAAACCGGACGTGGTGTTCTTCGGCGAAACGGTTCCCCCGGGACGGGTCGAACGCTGCCGCGAGCTGGTCGACGGCGCTGCGTCGCTGCTGGTCCTGGGCTCCTCGCTGACAGTGATGTCAGGCCTGCGCTTCGTCCGGCAGGCGGCGCAGGCCGGCAAACCGGTCCTGATCGTCAACCGGGACCCCACCCGCGGCGACCGCCACGCCGTGACCCGGGTCGCGCTCCCCCTGGGCGCGGCCCTCACCACCCTGGCCGACCACTTGTCCGTCCCGATCGAGGGCGACAGTCCGACCTGAGCCGAGCGTCACCCCGGAGCGACACGCCCGCCTGAGCCGGTTCGCCGGAGGTCGGCCGGTTCGACGGGGAGTTGGACGCGGTCCTGTACCTCCTGGGCCCCGTACACGCGATGCTGTTCGAGCGCGGGACCGGGCCGGACCCGGCAAACCCTGCACGGGCACTTCGTAGCCCTGAACCCGTCTTGAACCTGTTCCACGCCACGGGCGAGACGGAACACCGCGACCGGGAGACGCACGCCCTCTTCGGCCACGGCGTGGAAGGCTTCGCCCGGCCGAACCGGCCCGCCGACGCGCACGGCCCCTCCGGGCCCAGCGGCCGGAGCCGACCCGAAGGCCTGCACCCGTGCCGCACAGCGCGCCGGGCGAAGCCGGCGCGCCGCTGACCGGAGTGCTGGACGGGAGCACCCCGTGCTCCCGCCACCGCAGCCTGGTCACGAACACCGACCCCGCGCTGCGGTACCTGACCCTGTGCGCCGACACCCCGTACGCACCGGGCGGCCGCCCACTCAGAGACAGCCGCAGCCGGAGGCGTAGAACGCCAGGAAGCCGGCCGCCGCCGCGGTGACGGTGAAGACGACCGTCGTGACGGCCGCGAGTCCGCGCCGACGGCGGCCCTTCGCCGGGGCGCGGAAGGTCCGCCAGGCGCCGTGCGCCACGGCGAGGCTCAGCAACCCCGCCCCCGCGAGGGTGGCGCGGGGGCTGAAGGACCAGCTCACGTACACGGTCAGGGCCAGCAGGCCGAGCAGCGCACAGGCGAGCAGGCTCAGCACCGCCTCGGCCACCGCTTCACCGACCAGCTCCACCAGGAATTCGCCGACATCCTTCACCACGCCGCGCACTCCCACGGAGCTCCCCCATCGCCATGTGCCTCGCCCGGGAAGACCCACGGGGTGTCCGAAGGGTTGCGCGACCCCGTCCGACGGCATGCGCCATCATGGGGACGCAGTCGGCGCGTCAGCGCCGCAACGAGGAAGGAGGTGGCGGGCGATGTCCCACATGCCGCCGCCGTCCACGACCACCGGGATGCTGCACCACGTCGAGATCTGGGTGCCGGACCTCGGCCGGGCCGTTGCCTCCTTCGGCTGGCTGCTGGAGTCCATGGGCTACGTGCCGTTCCAGAGCTGGAGCGACGGGCGGAGCTGGCGGCTCGGAGCCACCTATCTGGTGTTCGAGCAGTCCCCGGCCCTCACGGCCGAGCGCCACGACCGGTGCCGGGCCGGGCTGAACCACCTGGCGTTCCACGTGGAGGACCACGAGACGGTGGACCGCCTGGTCACGGAGGGCCGGCAGCACGGATGGAGCCTGATGTTCCCCGACCGCCACCCGCACGCCGGCGGCGACCGCACCTACGCCGCCTACCTCGAGAACACCGACGGCTTCGAGGTCGAACTCGTCGCCGTCGCCCGGGCGGCTCCGTCGGCTCCGCCACAATGACTCCCCGCGTGCGACCTGTTGGGGGCCGTGCCCCCTGTGCGCCGCACCGGTGAGGAACCCCTGTACCTGCACGGCACCGCCCACGGGACCTTGCGACCGGCGCGGCGGTGCCGGATCGAACTCCGATCCGCAATCGGCCATGCCGGCCGAGACGGCCGCACGGCCTAGTGCACCGGGCGGAGCAGAACGGCGTCGACCTCGATTTCGACCAGCCAGGCAGGGTCGATGAAGCGGGCAACCTCGACGAACGTGGTCGCGGGCCGGACGGCCCGCGAGAACCCGATCTGCGGTTCCAGCGGGGAGCCGGAGCTGACGGTCTGCCGCTTGCGTTCCATCGGGCCATGCTCCCAGACCCCGCGAACCGGTGGTTCACCTACACCCCGGGCGGCATCCGGGGTCAGGCGCACCGGAGTTGGCGCAGGGCCAGCAGGCCGCCGATGCCGGGGATCCAGGCCTGCCACCTCGCCGCCGGGTCGGCGGACGCCCGCCGGACGGTGAGGATGACGACCAGGTAGGCAGTGCCGTGCACGGGGCCGCCCAGGGAGGCGACCGCCTCGGTGTGCACGGTGATGAGGTTGGCCAGGAGGAGGGCGAGGGAGGCGGCTTCCACCTGGGCCGCGATCCGCAGGACGCGCACGCCGGTCACGCTCCCGTGGTGGAGCCGGGGCGGACGATCATGAGTACGACGACGACCGCCCAGAGCAGGTTGAACACGCCGGTGACCATGGCCAGCCGGGCCGCGCCCGCCTTTTCCGGACCGCCGAGCAGCCGCTGCTGCCCGGGCAGGATCGCCAGGGCGAGCAGGGCCGCAGCCGCCGCGGTGAGCACGATCGAGACCAGCAGCCAGGCGTCCGTCAGGACGCCGAGCCGGGCTCCGGTGGCGACACCGAAGACAGGTACGGCGACACCGACGAGCGTGTAGCCGCGGCAGATCCGGTGCAGCACCTTCGCCGTCTGCAGCCCCTCGGCGTCCTCGGACGGTGTGCGGGTGTACCGCGGGAACATCGAGGCCGCGACCGCGATCGGGCCGATGGCCAGGATCGCGGCCAGGACGTGGACGGACAGCAGCAGTTTGGTCACCTGGGCACTCCGGGGATGGATGGATCGGCCGACAATGGGTTGCCAGGCAACCTATACGACGGCTCCACGGTTTGGGTAGGCTGCCTAACCATGAAGGCGAGTGAGGTACGCGGACACCTGGACGGTCTGCTGCTGTCCGTGCTCGAATCGGGCCCCCTGCACGGCTACGCGGTGATCACCGCCGTGCAGGAGCGCAGCAACGGCGTGCTGGAGCTCCGCAAGGGCACCATCTACCCCGCGCTGAACCGGCTGGAGCGACTCGGCCTGCTCTCCAGCACCTGGGAGTCCGTGGGCGAACGTCGGCGGCGCTGCTACGAGCTGACCGACGCCGGCAGGCGCAGCCTGGACACGGAGCGGAAGGTGTGGCGGGAGTTCACCGCCGCCATCGGCTCCGTGCTCGAACCGGTGCAGCCGCGGACGGCGACGTGAGCCGGGCGAGCGGGTCCGGCGGGGCGGCCGGGGCGGGCGCCACCGCAGCCGGCGTGGACGGCACCGACCCCATCGCGGCCCACGTGGCCGAGCTGGCCGCCGTACTGCAGGGCGCGGAGCGCGAGAAGACCCGGATGCTCGCCGAGCTGCGCGAGGGACTGCTCGACGCCGCGGCGGAGCTGGCCCCCGGGGGCGAGCCCGATCGTGAGGCGGCGCTGGAGGCGGTGCGGCAGTTCGGCGGCGTGGCCGAGCTCGCGCCCGACTTCCAGCGCGAACTCACCCTCGTCCAGGCCCGGCACACCTCCCGCAGGATCCTGCTGCTCGCGCCGCTCCTGCTCCCCTGCTGGTACCTGCTCGCCGCAGCCGGCCCCACGGCGCACCGACTGCCGTACGCGGCCCAGGTACTGCTCGCCCACCTGGGCGGCACCGCCGCGGCCACCGCACTGGCGGCGGCGGTGTTCCTGGGCGCCACCGGCCGGCTCGCCCGTCGGCTCTCCACCCCCGACCGGCTGCCGGTCATGGTCGCGTGGACGGGCACCACCGCCGCGGTCGCCCTGGCGCTGAGCGCGTTCACGTTCGCCGCCGCGTCGCTCCTGACGTCGCGCTGGCCGCTCTGCGCCCTTGCGGGCGCGGTCGCCATCGCCTTCCACGCCAGGATCGCCGCTTCGGCGCGCGCCTGCCGCCAGTGCGCCCGGCCGGCTGTCGCGGCCTGACCTGCCATCCGCCTCCGGCGGGCCGGACCGCGCGGCGCAGGGTCCGGGTACACCGGGTGGCGGGCCCGCGGACGCTGTTGCCCGTGCATGGGCTCGGCCGCGCCTCCCGGGGGGCGGGCCCCGGCCGTGCCGGTGTCAGCCGGGCCGCGCGCGCCAGGGGATCTCGGCCCAGACCTGTTTGCCGCCGCTGAGCGGCACCGAGCCCCAGGCCGTCGCCGTGGCCTCGACGATGAGCAGGCCGCGGCCACCGGTCGATTCCCAGCTCACCGACACCGGTTTGACGGGGCTGCGCGGCGAGGCGTCGTTCACGGCGATCCGCAGCCGGTCCGTCGAGAGGGTCAGGTCCATCCCCACCTCGCCCTGCGTGTGCGCGATCGCATTGGTGACCAGCTCGGACACGATCAGCAGTGCCGTGTCGAGCTCCTCCACCACGCCCCAGGAGCGCAGCGTGCGCGCGGTGAAGCGGCGCGCGTGCAGGACCGCCTTGGGCAGGCGCCACACCGTCCAGTGACTCCGTTTGGGCCGACCCGCGGTTCCGTCGTAGCGCAGCAGCAGCAAGGCAACGTCGTCGTCCCGGCGGCCCACGCTCCCGACCAGGTCGTCCGCCACTCCTCCGGCGTCGACCGGGTCGGCCTCGATGAGCGCTTCGCACACCCGCCGCATGCCCTCCTCCAGGGGCAGCCGGGCCGACTCGACCAGGCCGTCCGTCAGCAGGACGAGCAGGGTTCCGGGGAGCAGCCCCGCCTCGGTCATGGGGAACTCGGCTTCCGCGAGCACCCCCAGGGGCGGCCCGCCCTCGACCGTCATCTCCTCCGTGACGCCGTCGGGGTGGCGCACCACCGGCGGCAGGTGACCTGCGCGCACGACCCTGGCGATGCCCTCCTCCATGTCGAGGTCCACGTACGTGCACGTGGCGAAGAGGTCGGTCTCCATGCCGACGAGCAGACGGTTGGCGCGCGCGACGACGACGTCGGGCGGGTGGCCCTCGACCGCGTACGCCCTGACCGCGGTGCGCATCTGGCCCATGATGGTGGCGGCTCCGGCGCTGTGCCCCTGGACGTCCCCGATGACGAACGCCACGTGACCGTCGCCGAGCGGGATGACGTCGTACCAGTCCCCGCCGACCTCCAGTCCGGCGGTCGCGGGCAGGTATCGGGCGACGGCGACCCCGCCCGGCAGCTCGGGGAGCTTACGGGGCAGCAGACTGCGCTGGAGCATGGTGGCGAGTTCGTGGCCCGCGTCCAGCGCGTGGGCCCGTACCAGTGCCTGCCCCACCAGCCCCGCCGTCGCGGTCAGCAGCGACCGTTCCTCCGGTGCGAACCGGTGCTCCTCGTCCCAGCCCACGAGGCACACCCCGACCATCCTGCCTTCGGCGGGCAGCGGCAGCACGGCGAGGCCGCCGGGCCCCACGCCCAGGAGTCCGGGTTCGAGTGCCGCGCCGGGCGGCCACAGGCTCATGTGGCCGGCGCGGAGCGCGCTCTGCAGGGTGGGCAGGTCACCTAGTGGCACATCGGGCCATTCGGAGCGCCATTCCGCGCGCCAGACCTCGGGCCAGGCGTCGGTCTCCGGGGGGTCGAGGGCGGTGACGATGAGGCGCTCGGGCTCCAGCTCGCCGACCGCGACGCGGGATGCGCCGAGCGGCTCGCGCAGGGCTTCGACCGCCAGTCGGCTGACCTCCCGGATCGTCGCCGCTCCCGCGAGCGTGGCGGACAGCCGCTGCACGAGGGACACCTCGTCGGCGCTGGGCCGCAGGTAGGAGGCGTCGGCCACCACGCCCAGGACGCGCTGCGGTGTGCCGTCGGCGTCCACCTCGACCCGGCAGCGCAGGCCCAGCCAGCGAAACTCGCCGCCCGGGCGGCGGATACGGAACGCCAGCTGCTGTCCGGCGGCGGCCAGCCGGTCCGGCTCCACGACCGCCATCAGCGCGGGCATGTCGTCGGGGACGGCGCAGGCGAGCAAGGTCTCCACCTGCCCGTCGAACTGGTCGGGAGACAGGCCCAGCAGTTCCAGCACGTGGGCGTGGGCCTCCATGCGGCCGGTTCCCAGGTCCAGGATGAAGGCGCCGCCCTGGTCGGGGACCAGGGACTGGACGAGATGTGCCTGCGGGGCCCTGCGCCCGGCGAAGCGGGCGGCGACCGATTCGAGGCCGGCGGCCACCTGGTCGGCGTACAGCTCCAGCAGGCTGCGGTCGTCGGCGCTGAAGCCCTCCCCGACCTCGCCGGCGACGACGAGGCAGCCGAGCTCCTGGTCGCCGTGTCCCAGGGGCAGGGCGCCCAGCGAGATCCGGGCCGGTGAGTTCGGGGTGCCGTCCCCGACCCGGGTGGGGAAGTGGTGGGGGTCCTCCTCGATGAAGGTGGCGAGCTCCTTGGGCGTCAGCCACAGGGGGCGGCCGGAGCGGAAGGCGTTGGCGGCGGGGGAATGGCCGGCGACGGCGAGGATGGCGGGGAGGCCGTAGAGGATGCCCCGGTTTCCGGTCAGCTCGGCCAGGTGGAGTTCCCGGTCCTGGTCGGCGGCGACGTAGACGGCGGCGAGCTGGGCCCCGCAGAACGCGAAGCGATGTCTGGTCACTGTCCGTACCGCCTCCTCCCGAGGCCGTCCCGCCGAGCGCCCGCTCTCCCTCCATGCTGTCGCGCCCGGGACCTTTCGGGCGAGTCGGAGGGCCGCGGCCGGTCGGCGGTACGGCGCCACGAGCAGGGTGCGCCCCTGCGGAGCGGTGCCGGTGCGGCACCGCGTGCGGGGCCCCGCCGCTACGGCGTCCGGCGGGGCGTGGGAAGGGTGAGACGGGTGGCCGGGGCGGCGGCCGGAAGGGCGATGGGGCTGGCGCCGTCGTGGTCGTGCTCGACGTCGTTGAGCGGGCGGGTGCGTTCGGCCGCATGGGCCAGCCACGGCCAGATCCGGAACGGGTCGTCGGGTACCGCCGCCGCGGCCCCGGTACCGCTGATCCAGGTCGTGAGGGTGAAGCGGTGGTCGGCGAAGTGCCCGCTGGGGCAGGTGGACGGGACGACCTCGTGGAAGGCGCCGGCCGGGAAGAACACGATGGTGTCGTGCTCGGGCTCGATGGTGCGGTAGGACTCCGCGGGCCGGGCTCCGCCGTCGGCGAGCAGGGTGTCGTACAGCCGGAGCTGGCCGCCGCCGAAGCCGCGCGGCCTGCGGTGGAGGTAGTACACGGCGGAGAGGGCCGTGCCGACGTCCCGGACCCGTGAGGCGTCGGTGTGGATGCCGTAGTGGCCGCCTTCGCCGTGCGACGTCAGGACCGTCAGGGTCTGTGTGAGCGCCGCCCGGTGGCCGAGGACCTCCTGGACCAGCGGCAGGCAGTCCGCCAGGTGCGCGCTGAACACCGAGCTGGTCACGGGGAGGACGAGGGAGCTGCGGCCCTTGTGGGAGACCTGGCCGGAGAGGGGGTCGAGGACCGTCCCCGCGGAGAAGTCGGCTTCCCGGGAGATCGCGTACGACAGGAGGCTGGCGGCACGTTCCGCGCCGAGGAAGTTCTCGAAGCGACACACCGGCGCCGGGACCACGGGGGCCGTGGACCACTGATCGGAGGGGGGCAGGACCTGGGTGCTGATTTCCGCCGGGGTGGCCGATTCCATCGCGTATCCGCTCATGGCCCGGAACCGTACGCGCGGTGGCAGGAGCCTCCGCAGGGGCACATGGGGGGCGCACGGGAGAACATCGGCCCGGCGCCATGCGCTGACCGGCCAGGGCGGGCCCACCCCTCGGCGCGAGGTCGCGCCCTCCGGCTCGGGGCGTACGCCGGTGCACACAACCCGGCCGCCGACCCGGCGATTGCCCAGGGCATTGGCCGACTTTCGAGGCTGGCCACACCACCCACCCATCCGCTAGTTTAGGCAAGCCTTACCTAACCGGAGGTTCCGATGTGTGCTGCCGCCCTGCCCGCGGCCGAGGCGACCCTCGCCGAGCAGACCCGTTCCGTGCTCGCCCGCGCGGTTTCACTGACCGTCACCACGAACGGGCTGCGCTACGACCTGGTCGGCCTGCACTCCGTCAACGCGAGAGGCCAGGTGCGGCTGCGGCTGCCGGCCGACAGCCTGCCGGCGGCGCACGTGGCGTGCGCGCCGCGCGGGGCCCTCGCCGCGCTGGTGGAGTTCACCGACATCGCACCCGTCGCCGTGCGCGACCGGGTGCGGGCCCGGGTGACCCTGTCCGGCTGGCTCACCCGGTCCGGACAGGACGCCGCGACGGACGACGTCGACCTGCGCCTCGACGCGGCGCGTGTCACCCTGGCGACCCAGGAGGTGACGGTGAAGGTCGGCCTCGACGAACTCGTCCTCGCCCAGCCGGACCCGCTGGCCGTCGACGAGGGCTCGCTGCTGACGCACCTGACGGACGCCCACCAGGACGCGGTGACCCGCCTGACCCGGCTGGCCGACCCCTGGCTCCTGCACGGCGCCGTCCGCGTCCTGCCCCTCGCCGTCGACCGCCACGGCATCACCCTGCGCTGCGAGTACGCCCGAAACCAGCGCGACCTCCGCCTGCCCTTCCCCGCGCCCGTGAGCGAGGCGTCCCAGGTCGGCGAGCAGATCCAGCTCCTGCTGGCCGCGGCCCAGGCCTGCCCGAGGCGCCGCCACCTGCCCGCCCGCTAGGCCGTATCAGTCCAGCGACCCGGCGATGGCCCGCAGCGCCGCCAGGTGACGCCGGTAGGCGGTGCCCCCCTCACCGGTCAGCCGCAGCCAGGTCCGGGGGCGCCGGCCCACCTGGCCCTTCTCCACCGTCACCCAGCCCGCCTCCTCCAGGCGTGAGACCTGCTTCGACAAAGCCGAGTCCGTGATCTCCACGAGGTCGCGCACGGAGCCGAACTCGGCCTTCTCCACGGCCGCGAGGGCCGCGACGACCGACAGCCGCACGGCCGACGCGAGGAGCGGCTCCAGCCCGTGGCGCGGATGGGGCCCCCGAACCACAGCCGCCGGTTCCGGCGTCATACGGCGCGCACCTCGCGCCGGGCGGCGACAGCGGCAGGCAGCGCGCACACGAGGGCGGCAGCGACCGCGAAGGGGACGCTGTCCGGGAAGACGGTCAGCCCGAGCACGAGCGCCAGGACGTATGCGGCGGCCCACGCCCCGATCACCGAGAGGTGCGTGGCGACGTGGCCGCGCGGAACCACGGGCTGCCGCGTGGCGAACCACGACAGTCCGACGACCACAGCGGCATTGGCCAGCGCACTGACGGTCGCCCCCACCGGCCCGTGCCACAGCAGCACCGCGGGGACGAGCACGAGCTGCCACCCGGCGAACATCCAGAGGTAGGCCGTGTACCAGCCGCTCCGGCCCCGCGCCTTCGCCTCGATCCGCGCGATCCCCTGCAACGATGCGGCCGCGTCTGCCTGTTCGTTCACGGCACGTCCCCTCCCGTCGTCGCCGGGCACCTCGAACCTGCCGACCCGGCATCTACTTTCCACTCTAGCAAGTACTTGCCGGAATGGGAGGGCGGCCGATCCCCGCGTGGGTGCGGTGCGCGCGGACGGGACGCAAGATGGAGGAGGGCCGGGCGAGGCGATGAGGTGAGCGGCATGACCATGCAGACCCCCTGTCCTCCGGTCACCGTGTCGGCCCGGCTGGACACACCGCTCTCGCGCTGGCTGTGGCTGGTCAAGTGGATCCTCGCGATCCCCCACTACGTCGTGCTGGCCTTCCTGTGGCTCGCGTTCCTGGTGATCAGCGTGATCGCGTTCTTCGCGATCCTCTTCACCGAGCGCTACCCGCGCCCGCTGTTCGACTTCAACCTCGGAGTGCTCCGCTGGTCCTGGCGGGTCTCCTACTACGCGTACGGCGCCCTCGGCACCGACCGGTACCCGCCCTTCAGCCTCGGCCCCGAGCCCGACTATCCGGCCCGGCTGGACATCGCGTACCCGGAGCGGCTCTCCCGCGGCCTGGTCCTGGTGAAGTGGTGGCTGCTCGCCATCCCCCAGTACCTCGTGGTCGCCATCTTCACCGGAGCCGTGCACAGCGGCTGGTCGGCCGGCGGTCTGATCGGGCTCCTCGCCCTGATCGCGGTCGTCACCCTGGCCTTCACCGAGAAGTACCCGCGCGACCTGTTCGACCTGATCATCGGCCTCAACCGGTGGGTGCTCCGCGTCACCGCCTACGCCTCCCTGATGACGGACGCGTACCCGCCGTTCCGCCTCGACATGGGCGGCGAGGAACCCGTGGACCCCATGCTCTGACCGGGCCTCCCCGAGCCGCCCGCCCGCCCGTGCGGCTGCCCGCGTTCGGGGGGACCATGGGGCGGGGAGGGCCGCGTTCGGCCGGAACCCGGAACCGGGACCAGGCGGAAGGAGAGAACATGCTGGAAGACAGCAAGGCATTCAGCGGATTTTCGGTCGACAGCATCGACACCGCGAAGGACTTCTACGGCTCGACGCTCGGCCTGCGGGTCTCCGAGGACAACGGGATGCTGTCCCTCCACCTCGGCGGCGGCGCCGACGTGCTGGTGTACCCGAAGGACAACCACACCCCGGCGAGCTTCACCGTGCTGAACTTCCCGGTGCCCGACATCGACCGGGCCGTCGACGACCTCGGTGCGCGCGGCGTGGACTTCGAGCGCTACGACGGCTTCGGACAGGACGCGAAGGGCATCTCCCGCAACGAGGGCGGCCCCCCGATCGCCTGGTTCAAGGACCCCGCCGGGAACGTCCTCTCCGTACTGCAGGTGGACGCCTCCTAACCGGTTGCGGTGCGGGGCACCGGGCCAGGGCGTCGGACCGGGACGGCCCGCAGGCGCGGCTGCGCGTGATGGAGGAGGCCGCCGAGCGGATCGGGACGTCCTCCGACGAAGGAACGATCTGGCGGGAGCTGACGGGGTTCCTGGTCCGCGGCCCGTGCGATGCCGCGGTCGTGGAGCTGACCGGCGGAGCCCGGGGCGGCCTGAGCGGCCGGGCCGGTCGTGTGGGCGCCGCAGGTGACACAGCCGGCCTCCTGGACCGCGCGGACGTCGCCACCGCGGCCGCGGCTGCGGCCGCACACGTGGTGTCGGTACCGCTGGCCGGCCGGGGCGAGGTCTACGGACGGCTGCTCGCGGCCCGCGCCGACTGCGCCTTCAGTGCGGACGAGACGGCGACCCTGCACTTCGCGGCGCGCCTGGCGTGCGCGCACGTCGGCCACGCGCGCCGGCTGGCGGCCACCGAGAAGATCGCGCTCGACCTCCAGCGGGCCCTGATCGCGGAGCCCGGCCGGCCGCATCCGAACCTGGAGGTCGCCAGCCGCTACCTGCCGCTCGGCTCCCGCGCCCTCGTCGGCGGCGACTGGTTCGAGACCGTACGACTCCACTTCGGCCGCACCCTGCTGGTGGTGGGGGATGTCATGGGCCATGGCCTGGAGGCCGCCGTGGACATGAACGCCTACCGCTCCATCCTGCGGGAGGTGGCCTCCACCGATCTCGCCCCGCACCGCGTGCTGCGCCAGCTGGACGCGTTGTCGGCCGCGGAGGACGACCGCCGCCCCGCGACCTGCCTCATCGTCCGGGTCGATCCCGCCCGCGGTACGGCGGCGTACGCGAGCGCGGGGCACCTGCCGCCGGCGGTCTTCACCGCGGACGGCGCGGGGGAACTCCTCGACGTGCCCGTCGGCCCGCCGCTGGGCACCGGGGTCGGCGGGTACGAGACCGTCGCCCTGCCCTTCACCGCGGACCGGACGGTCCTGCTCTACACGGACGGGCTGGTGGAGCGCCGCGGCGAGGACATCGACACGTCCCTGGCCCGGCTCGCCGCCCTGCGCATGGCCGCGGGCTGCGGGGTCGGGGACGTGGTGGACGCGGTCTGCGCCGGCCTCGACGCGCAGCACGCCGAGGACGACGTCGCCGTGCTCGCCGCCCGTCTCCGCCTCCGGCCGCCCCTGGAGGGAGCGGCCGGGTGAGACGTACGCCGGCTCAGCGCGCGGGCAGCACCGGCAGGGCCGGGACCAGGGGTGCCGGGGCCTCGACGGACTCGTTCTTCGGGACCTTCGGCGCCTGCGGCGGCTTCGGCGCCGTCCTGCCGCACAGGGCCTGGTCGCGGTAGTCGGTCATGGCGGCGTCGGCCGGGTGCGGGTCGAGTCCGGTGCCGGCCTCGTTGATGCGCTGGTACTTCATCAGGTTGTACCCGAGGGCGAACTGCCGGGTGCCGTCCGGGCTGGACAGGGCCTGGGTGCCGGCGCCCCAGACTCCGCCGTCGTGGCCCCAGGCCGGGCCGCACGGCGTGTCCATGGAGTAGATGCCGAGCCCGTAGCGCAGGGTCACCTTGCCCGTCTCGTCCTTGATGTCGATGGTGGTGCGCATCTGGTCCAGCTGGCGGCGCGGCAGGAGGTCGCCGGTGAGCAGGGCCCGGTAGAAGGTGTTCAGGTCCTGCGGCGTGGAGACGAGGGCTCCGGCGGTCCCGCCCCAGGTCATGTTGTAGACGCTGTAGTCGCGCGGCGGGTCGATGAGCCCGTAGAAGCTCTCGTACATGCGGGCGTGGGCGCCGCGGATGTAGGGGTCGGTGCCGGGGAAGTAGGTGTCCCGCAGGCCGGCCCGCCGGATGACGTCCTTGGCGATGAGCTTCTCGGGGTCCTGGCCGGTCACCTTGCGGAGGATCTCGCCCAGGAGCAGGTAGTTGGTGTTGGAGTAGCTCCACTCGGTGCCGGGTTCGAACCGCTGCGGCCGGGCCACGCCGTAGCCGATCAGCTCGGTGGGGCGGATCGTCCGGAAGCGGTGGTCGTCCAGGCTCGCGGTGGTGCCCTGCTGGAGGGAGGGGAAGGCGTCCGCGATGTAGTCCTCGATGCCGCTGGTGTGGTTGAGGAGCATGCGCACGGTCACCTTGCGGCCGCGCTCGCCGGGCAGGAGTTCGGGCACGTAGTCGCCGACCGGCCGGTCCAGGTCTATTCGGCCCTTGGCGTTCTGCTGGAGCACGGCGACGGCGGTGAAGGTCTTGGTGACGCTGCCGACGCGGTGGCGGAGGTCGGCGCGGACCGGGCGCCCGGTGGAGAGGTCGGCGACGCCGGCGGCCCCGTCGAAGCGCTCGCGGCCGTTGCGGGCCGCGGAGAAGATGCCGTACACGCCCGCGTCCCGGACCGCGTCGAGCCTGGCCTGGAGCGCGGCCCGGTCGAGGCGGCGGCCGGCGGACGCTGCCTGGGCGGCGTCCGGCTCAGCGGTTGCGGCACCGGCGGCGGGGGCGAGGCCCGCCAGCAGGGCAACGGCGACGGCGGTCGCCGAGGCGGCGCGGCGCAGCTGCCGCCGCGCGGGGCGGGCGGCGGGACGGGTGTGGCTCATGGCGGCTCCTCGACGCGGGCCCGGTGGGGCCGGTGACCGGTACACCTCGATTCTTCGCGCCGGCCCGCGGCGGAACTTCCTCCCCCAGGACGAAACAGGCATCAACCTCCAGAAGGAGAAGCACCTTGACAGGCCATTACATTTGTCACGCCGCGGTCCAGCCGCCGTCCAGGGGGATCGATGCTCCGGTGAGGCAGCCGGTGTGCGGGCCGCAGAGCCACAGGACGGCGGCGGCGACCTCCTCCGGTTCGATCAGCCGTTTCACGGCGGAGCGGCCGAGCATCACCTCGGTGACGACCCGGTCGGCGTCGATGCCGTGGGCGGCGGCCTGGGCCGCGATCTGCCGCTCGACCAGCGGTGTGCGGACGTAGCCGGGGTTGACGCAGTTGCTGGTGACCCCGTGCGGGGCGCCTTCGACGGCCGTGACCTTGCTCAGCCCTTCGAGGGCGTGCTTGGCGGTCACGTATCCGGCCTTGTACGCGCTGGCCCGCAGGCCGTGCACGCTGGAGATGTTGACGACGCGGCCCCAGCCCCGGGCGTACATGTGCGGCAGGATGCGGCGGAGCAGGAGGAACGGGGCGTGGACCATCACCCGCTGGAGGAGTTCGAACCGGTCCGGGGGGAATTCGGTCAGCGGCGCGACGTGCTGGAGTCCGGCGTTGTTGACCAGGATGTCGACCTCGTCGGGGAGTTCCCCGACGGGGGCGGCCCGCGCCAGGTCGGCCACGTGGGCCCGGCCGCCGATCGCCTCGGCGACGGCTTCGGCCGCGGCGGCGTCGATGTCCACCACGTGCACGCGGGCCCCGGCGCCGGCGAGCGCGGTGGCGCACGCCCGCCCGATCCCGCTCCCGGCCCCGGTGACCAGGGCGGTACGGCCCGTCAGGTCGATGCCTGCGGCGGCTGCTGTCCCGTGGGAGCCGGGAGGGATGGCGCTCGTCATGACGGGAATCATCGGCGACGCCCGGAGCCCGTTCCCATGTGCGCGGACACCACAGTCCACCGCCGGGATGTGTCGGCGGGGGCCTTCTCAGGCGGTGCGCGGGTACGGCGCCCGGGCGCGCGGCGAGTACAGGACGGGCAGGTGGGAGTCCCGAACGGCAGCCGGTACAGGCCGTCCCGGCTCCGGCCGGGGCGCGTCCTTTACGGTGTCCCCATGGGCATACGAGGGGTCCCCCGCCGGGCCTACCGGTACGTGGGGCCCGCGGGGCTCCTGGCGCTGGTCCGGCCGGGGAGCGGGGGACCCGGCATCCGGTCGGCGGCGGATTTCGGGGCTTGGGTCTCGGCGCTGCCCGCGCGGGAGTTCGCCGAGCCGTTCACGTTCGTCGTCGACACCGCCGGTGTGCTGCGGCTCGCGCCGCGCCGCAGCGAGCACGTCGTGTGTGCGGGCGGCGCGCCGGTCCTGGCCGCCGGTGAGATGGGGTTCTCCCGGGCGTCCGGCGCGTGGGCGGTGGGCGAGGTCAGCAACCAGTCGACCGGCTACTGCCCCGACGCCGGCTCGTGGGGGGCCGTGGCGGACGCGCTGGACGCGGCCGGGATCGGGCACCCGGGCGGGTACACCCACGAGGTGGTGTTCCGCAGGTGCCCCGCCTGCCGGGAGCTCGGCATCGTGCGCGAGGACGACTTCGTGTGCGTCTTCTGCGACGGGCCGCTGCCCTCCCGGTGGAACGTCGACGGCGACGCGGAGCCGGCGGCTACCCCAGCAGGTCCAGGAGCGGGGTGAGGCCGTGCGGCCGCCGGTCGACCGGCAGGTGGTCGACGAAGTGGACCGGGCAGCCGAGCGCGGCGGCGCCGCCGTCCGCGGTGCGGTCGTCGCCGACCATCAGCACCTCGGCGGGCGGCAGGCCGAGTGCGTCGCAGGCGGTCCGGAAGATCAGCGGGTCGGGCTTCTGGACGCCCAGCTCGTAGGAGAGCACGTACGCGTCGACCAGTTCGTCCAGGCCGTGCGTGCGGAAGATGGGCCGCAGGTCCCATCCGATGTTGCTCACGACGGCCACCGGCACGCCCCGCCGCCGCAGTTCGCGCAGCGTCGGTGCGGTGTCGGCGTAGGGCCGCCAGGCGGCGGGGCTCATATGGCGGTCGTAGAGCGCCCCGGCCAGCTCCGGCGCCGGCAGGCCGGCCGCCAGCGCCAGGCCGCCGTAGGCCGCCCGGTGCCGACCGGCACTCACATCCCGTTCGTGCCACACGGCTTCGAGGTGCGCGGGGACCTGCCGGGGAGCGCAGCCGCCCGGCAGGGCTCCGTACTCCGTCAGCCGCCCCGCCGTCTCGCGGAACTCCTCGTCGGACAGCCGGATGCCGGTCGCCGCCAGGCCCGCGCCGAGCCAGTCCTCGGTCGACTCGATGCGCAGCAGCGTGCCGGAGAAGTCGAACATCACTCCTCTGATCATGTGGTGATCGTATGCCAGGCCGGGCGCCGGGCGCCCCGGTCAGGTGGTGGGGTGCAGGCGGGACGGGGAGGGCGGTGAAGCGGGCGGGGCCGCGTCCACGTTGGCGAGTGCGCTGCCGGCCAGCCAGCTGCGCCAGTCCACGTTCCAGTCGCCGAAGCCGTTGTCGAAGGGGGCCATCTTCTCTCCGCCGCTGTTGACCACCTCCACGATGTCGCCCTCGCGGACCGTCTCGAAGAACCATGCGGCATTCTCGGTGCTCATGCCCGTGCAGCCGTGGCTGACGTTCTCCTCGCCCTGCGCCTCGACCGACCAGGGCGCGGCGTGGATGTACTCGCCGCTCCAGGTGACCCGTGTCGCGTAGGAGACGGGCAGGTCGTAGAACTCCTTGGTGCCGCGCTTGATGCCGACGGTGTCGCCGCGCATGCGGACCTTGGACTCCTTGCGCAGGACGACCTTGATGCCGCTGCGGGTCCTGAACCCCTCCTTGCCGGTGGTGACGGGGATCGTCCTGATGACGCGTCCGTTGCGGCGCACGGTCATCCGGTGGGTGGCGGAGTCGGTGACGGCCTCGATCCGGTCCCCGATGGTGAACTGCAGGTCCTCGGAGGGGCCGCCGTAGGCGTGGTCCCCGACCTCGACCCCGTCGAGTCCGCTGCGCACACGGACCACCGTGTGCGCGGGCCAGTACGTACGGGGCCGGAAGTGCAGGGTCGACTCGTCCACCCAGTGCCAGGCGCCCTCCACGTGCGGCTCCGAGGTCACCTCCAGCGCCTGCTCCAGCCGGGCCCGCGCCACGGGGTCGCCGGCGGGGACGGGCCTGCTGAGGGCGGCCGTCACGATCTCCCCGGCTCCGTACGTGCCGGGGCCCGGCCCGAACTCGACGGTCAGCCGGCCCCCGTCCGCGGGTGGCGCCGTCCGGAAGGCCATGGTCACACCGACCGGGCTGCCGGCCGCGTCCTGCGCGCCGACCTGCACGGTGTACGTCTCCCCCGCGCGCAGCGACTCGGTGTTCAGCCAGCGGTCGCCGTGCGGGCCGAGTTCACCGGACAGGTGGCGGCCGTGCCCGTCGTGCACGGTCACGTCCGTGATGCGGCCCGGTTCGGTGAGCGTGATCTCCAGGGGGCCGCCGGCGTCGGTGGGCAGCACCTCCGCCCAGGCGGCGTCGGCGACAGCGGGCTCCTCCAGGACGGATCCCCTCCCGCGCGAGGTGGCCCGTACGCGCTGCTCCTGCCAGCCGTCGCACAGCCCGCGCCGCAACACCCGGGCCGCGCACCGCCCTTCGCCGGCCCCGTGGGCTCCCTCCAGCACTCTCCCCACCAGCAGGGTGACCGCCGCTTCCCGCGGGCGGCCCGCCGGCTTCGCGTCCGCGGTGTCCGCATCGGGCGCCCTGCCGGGCGCTGCGGCGACGACCAGCATGGCCCCCGTCACCGCAGCCACCGCGCCCCACGCCTTGGTCGGTTGTGTCCGTCGCTTTCGTGGCATAGCCGTATCAAACCGATGGAGAGCCAACCTGATGATCATGCGCTCGGTCCTGGGGCCGAACGGGCACCGGAAGTGAACTCGTACGGAGCACACACCCCACCGACCCGGCCGGACGGGACCGCGGAAACCCGCGTGCCTCCGGGCGGCTCCGTACGGACAATGACCGCATGCCTGTACGCGTGGTACGTCCGGAGGAACTGACCGCTCTCCAGGACATCGAGAGGGCCGCCGGGCGCTGTTTCCGGGACATCGGCATGCCGGAGATCGCCGACGACGAGCCGCCGGCGGTCGGCGAGCTGGCCTTCTACCGGGAGGCGGGGCTCGCCTGGGTGGCGGTGGACGGGGCCGACGCCCCGGTCGCCTATCTGATCGCCGAACACGTGGACGGCAACCTCCACGTCGAGCAGGTGTCCGTGCACCCGGACCAGGCCCGCCGGGGCATCGGCCGCGCCCTGCTGGATCACCTGGCGGGGTTCGCGGTGGGCGGGGGCGTGCCCGCGCTGACGCTCACCACCTTCACCGAGGTCCCGTGGAACGCCCCGTACTACGTCCGCTGCGGATTCCGCGCCCTCGGCGAGGGCGCGCTCACTCCCGGCCTGTGGGAGATCCGCGCGCGCGAGGCGGCACACGGCCTGGACCGGTGGCCCCGCGTGTGCATGCGGCGCGACCTGTGAGACCGGGGCGGACCCCGGACCCCGGACCCGGTGCTTCGCCGACCGCGAACCGGGGTCGCGGTCGGACCGACGGTGTGCTGGGGTGGGCGGATGGATCTTCTGATACTGGGCGGGACCGCGTGGCTGGGCCGTGAGATCACGCGGCAGGCGGTGGGGCGCGGGCACGACGTGACGTGCCTGGCGCGCGGTGAGAGCGGCGAAGTCGCCCCCGGGGCACGGCTGGTGACGGCGGACCGCAAGGACCGGTCCGCCTACGCCGAACTGGTGGACCGCGACTGGGACGCCGTGCTGGAGGTGTCGTGGCAGCCGGCGTTCGTGCGCGACGCGCTCGTGGCGCTGGCCGAGCGGACCCGGCACTGGACGTACGTCTCGTCCGTCAGCGCCTACGCCGACCACGGCGCGGTCGGTGCCGACGAGTCGGCGGCGCTCCTGGCGCCCACCGGGCAGCAGTACGCGGGGCGGGAGGAGTACGGGGAGGCCAAGGTCGCCTGCGAGGCCGCGGTGCGCGCGGCGGTCGGCGACCGTCTCGTCGTCGCCAGGGCCGGCCTGATCGGCGGCCCGGGCGACCACACCGGGCGCTCCGGGTACTGGGTGGCCCGCGCCGCCCGCGCGGTGGACCGGCCCATGCTCGTACCGCGCTCCCCCGGCCTGCCGACGCAGGTGGTGGACGTGCGCGATCTCGCGGGCTGGTTGCTGGACCTGTCGCAGGAGGGCACGGTCGGGACCTTCGACGCCGTGGGGCCCGTCGTGCCGTTCGACGAGTGGGTCGACCTGTCGCGCCGCGTGGGCGGTCACAGCGGGGACGTCGCGGAGGCGGACCCGCAGTGGCTGCTGGACCGGGAGGTCGCACCGTTCATGGGGCCGGAGTCGCTGGCCATGTGGATGCCGGACCCGCAGTGGGCGGGCTTCTGCGCCCGCAGCGGAGCCGCGGCGCGCGCGGCCGGGCTGCGGCACCGGCCGCGGGCGGAGATGATCGCGGACCTCCTGGAGTGGGAGCGCGCCCAGGGCCTGGACCGCACCCGCCGGGCCGGCCTGAGCTCCGGCCGCGAACGCGAACTCCTCGCCGCGCTCGGTCGCTAGGGCGGCCGCGTCGCGGCCCGGCCGGGTTCAGCGCCGGGGCCTGGTGGCGACGGCGGCCCCGATGCGGAGGGTCCGGGCGTAGGTGCCGCCGGGGTCGTGGTCGAGCAGGGCCCGGCGCAGCTCCGTCTCGAAGGCGGCCATGCGGTCGCCCAGCCGGTCCGGGCCCGACGAGGAGAAGGAGAGCTGGAGGCCGATCACCTGGTCCACGGTGTGGCGGACGGGCTGGTCCCACTGGTGGGTCTCGACGCGGGAGAGCGGCGACTTCGCCAGCCGGTCGACCAGATCGTCCCAGTCGTCCCGGCCTGACTGCCCGGGCTGGCCGGGCTGGCCGGGCCGACCGGGTCCGAGGAAGCGTTCGCGTACCTCCTCGACCACGGTCAGCCAGGCCGGCCGCGGGTCGCCGGGCCGGTACAGCGACTCGACGACGGCGACCCCGCCCCGGGGAGCGAGCACCTCGTCGAGGTCGGCGAGGACCCGCTCGCGGTCCATCCGGCGGAAGGCCCTGCCGATGACGCACAGATCGATCCGGGGCAGGCACAGCCGGGTGACGCAGGCGTCGTCGCCGCGCAGCCACGAGATGTTCGTGACGCCGCGTTCCTCGGCGAGCCGTGCCCCTTCGGCGAGCATCGCCGGCTCCGGGTCGACGGCGTACACGTGGTCGGCCAGGGGGGCCAGGGGCAGGCCGAGCGTGCCGGGGCCGGCGCCGAGGTCCAGTACCGTCTGGGAGCCGTCGAACGCGAAGCGGTCCGCGAGCAGGGTGTGGAACTCCCTCGGGTACGGGGGCCGGTAGCGGGCGTAGTAGGGAGCGGCGGACGCGAACGGGGTGCTCATGGGGTCCTCCTTCCGGGGTTGCACCCGCCGATCGTGGAGCACGCGGCCGGCTTCCGCGTGCGCCAGGCGCCCCGAATCCCCCGAACGGATGTCTGCGAGGCCCCCGGGACGCCATTCTCCCGTCATCCGGCGTTCCGGCGGTGTTCGCCCGGCGTTTCCCGGCCTACGCCGGAAGGCGCTTCGGGTCGAGGGCCCGCCGGCGCGAGCCGATGGAGTCGGGGTCCCAGCCCGGACGGGGCACCGACGCCAGCAGCAGCCGGGTGTACGGGTCGCGGGGCGCGGCGAGGAGTTCGGCGACCGGGCGGTGTTCCATCGTCCGGCCCCGGTACATGACGAGGGCCTCGTCGCAGACGTAGCGGACCACCGCCAGGTCGTGGCTGACGAAGACCAGCCCGATGCCGGTGTCGCGCCGGATGTCCGACAGCAGGTTGAGGACCTGTGCCTGGACGGACACGTCCAGGGCGGACACCGCCTCGTCGAGCACGAGGACGGCGGGTTCGACCGCGAGCGCCCGGGCGATCGCGGCGCGCTGGCGCTGCCCGCCCGAGAGGTGGCGGGGCAGGGCGGCCGCCTCCCGGTCGCCGAGGCCCACTTGGGACAGCAGCTCCCGGACCCGGGCCGCCCGGGCGGCCCGGTCGCGGGAGCCGTGGAGCCTCAGTACGCCGTCGATGGTCGCGCCGATGCCCATCCGGGCGTCGAGTGAGAGGTAGGGGTCCTGGAAGACGATCTGGACGGCCTTGGCCCGGGCCAGCCGAGCCGCCTTCCCGCGGACGGAGTCGGCCGCCGGCCGGCCCTGTACGAGGATCCGGCCCGCGTCGGGGCGTTCGAGGCCGATGAGCATCCGGGCGGTGGTGGTCTTCCCGGATCCGGATTCGCCGACGATGCCGAGGGCGCCGCCGGGCCGGAGGGTGAAGGAGAGGTCGTCGACGGCGACGACCTCGGTGCCGCCCGTGCGGTAGGTCTTCCGCAGGCCGCTGACCTCCAGGAGCGGGGGAACGGGGTCGGTGGTCAACGGTCCTCCTTGCGGGACGCGAGGGAGGCCGCCGCGGGCGGCGACTCCACGCGGTGCGGGGGCAGTTCGGCGGTGCGGTGGCAGGCCACCTCGGCCGGCCCGTGCCGCTCCGGCCGGGGCGCGGACCGGTCGCAGCGGCCCGGCTCGGCGGACCGGCAGCGGGGGGCGAAGGCGCAGCCGGGGGCGGACTCCAGCAGGCCCATGGGGGCACCGGGGATGGGGGTGAGGCGGGCGAGCGGGCCGTGCAGGGGCGGGGAGGAGCCGAGCAGGCCGGCGGTGTACGGGTGGCGGGGTGCGGCGAAGAGCTCTCCGACGGGCCCCGACTCGACGATCCTGCCCGCGTACATCACGTAGATCCGGTCGCTGACGGCGGCCGCGAGCTCGATGTCGTGGGTGATCAGGAGCAGGCCGAGGCCGCGTTCGCGCTGGAGCCGGCCCAGGACGGCGAGGATCTCGGCCTGCGTGCTGACGTCGAGGGCGGTGGTGGGTTCGTCGCAGAGCAGGAGCCGTGGTTCGGTGGTGAGGGCGGCGGCGATCACCACGCGCTGCAGCATGCCGCCGGACAGCTCGTGCGGGTACTGGTTCAGGTGCCGGGCGGGGTCGGGCAGGCCGACGGCGTCGAGCAGTTCGGCCGCCCGGACGGCGGCCCGGGTCCTGGACCAGCCGTGGGCCAGGCGCAGCGGCTCGGTGAGGAAGTCCCCCACGCGGCGCACGGGGTTGATGGCGGCGCGGGGATCCTGGTAGACCATCGCGGCCTTGGCGGTGCGTACGTCGCGCAGGCTCGCGGCGTCGGCTCCGACGAGGTCGGTGCCTGCGACGCTCACCCGGCCCGTGATGCCGGCGCCGGACGGGAACAGGCCGAGGGCGGCACGGGCGGTCACCGACTTGCCGGAGCCGGACTCGCCGACGAGGGCGACGACCTCGCCGGCGCCGACGTGCAGGTCGATGCCGTCGAGGATCGGCCGGGCCGTGGCGGGCAGGGTGACGCTGAGCGCGTCGTATTCGAGCAGCGGCATCAGGAGTCCCTCCCGGCGAGCCGGTCGCCGAGGCTCTCCCCGACGACGTTGAAGGCGACGACCACCAGGACGACCGCCACGGCCGGGGCGATCGCGGACAGCGGCTGTCCCTGGAGGACGGCGGCCTGACCTTGGTTGATCATGGCGCCCCAGTCGGGGGTCGGCGGCTGGACGCCGAGTCCGAGGAAGGAGAGGGCGGCGAGGTCGAGCAGGGCGTATCCGAAGTTCACCGTCGACTGGGCGAGCAGGGTCGGGGCGATGTTGGGGAGCATCCTGCGGACCGTCACGAACAGGGCGGAGTGCCCCTGGACCCGGTAGGCGGCGATGTAGGGCCGGGCCTTCTCCTGCACCGCCAGGCTGCGCACCAGGCGCGCGGTGTACGGCATGTAGGCGAGGGCCATGGCGATGACGGGCGCGGTCATCCCCTTGCCGAAGAGGGCCACCGCGAGGATGGCGAGCAGCAGCGCGGGGAACGCGAACACGATGTCGAGGACCCGGCCGGTCACGGCGTCGATCCATCCGCCGCGCCAGGCGGTGAACAGGCCGACGGCGATGCCCAGGACGGTGGAGAAGACCACGACGGCGAGGGGTCCGGCGAGGCTGGTGCGGGTGCCGGCGATCAGGGCCGAGAGGGTGTCGCGGCCGCCTTGGTCGGTGCCCAGCCAGTGGTCGGGGCCCGGGCCCAGGAGGGTGTCGCCGAGCCTGCCGAACGTCGGGTCGTGGGGGGTGAGCCACGGCGCCAGCAGTGCCACCAGGACGAAGAGGGCCAGGAGTGCCAGGCAGGCCCGCCGGAGGGGGCCGCCGCCGAGGACGCGCAGCCGGGCCAGGGGGCGGCGGGCGGCCCCGGCCGCCGGTGCGGGGTGTGCGCTCATCGTGCACTCCCCGCAGCCGCCGTGCGCGGATCGATCAGCGGCTGCACCAGGTCCACGAGGGCGTTGACCACGACGAAGGCGGCCACGACCAGCAGCACGATCGCCTGGACGACCTGGAAGTCGAGCTGGTCCACCGACTGGACGAGCAGGGAGCCCACTCCGGACATCCCGAAGGCGGTCTCGACGATCGCCGTGCTGACGAGCATGCCGGACACGAGGAGGGCGGAGACGGTCACGATCGGGCCCAGCGCGTTGCGCAGGACGTGGCGCCGGATGACGGTCCGGCGGGGAGTACCGCGGCTCAGGGCGACCTCGACGTGCTCGCGCCGCAGTTCGTCGAGCATCGCGGAGCGGGTCACCCGGGTCACCAGCGCCACGAAGGTCACGGACAGGGCGGCGGCCGGGAGGACCACGTGGTGGAGCCGGTCGAGGAGGCCGGTGCCGTTGCCGATGGTCGGGAACCAGCCGAGCTGCACGCCCAGTACCGATCGGAGCAGGAGGGCCGCGACGAAGGCGGGCGCGGCGGCCCCCACCGTCACCAGCAGCATCAGGGAGCGGTCGGTGCGCGATCCGCGGCGCAGGGCGCCGACGATGCCGGCGCCGATCCCGAAGACCCCGATCATCAGGGCCGACACGCCGATCAGCAGCAGGGACGCGGGCAGCCGCGACCAGATGACCTGGGCGACGTCCTGGTGCAGGAGGTACGAGCGGCCCAGGTCGCCCTGCAGGACGCCCTCCAGCCAGTGCCAGTACCGGACGAGGAACGGCTCGTCGAAGCCGTACTGGCGGCGGATCTCGGCGAGTTCCCCGGGGCCGGCGCTGCGCCCCTTCACCAGGAAGGACGCGGGGTCGCCGGGCGCCAGGAACAGCGAGGAGAAGACGAGGAAGGAGGTGACGAGCAGGGTCGCCGCCATGCCGGCCAGTCTGCGCAGGACGCGTGCGGCCCGTGCCGCGACGGCCGTCATCCGCTCGCGCCGATCTCGGCGGCCCACGGGTAGTACAGGTAGGCGATGGAGGGCTGGACGCCGGTGATCCGCTTGCCGAGGAAGACGCTCACGGGCTGGGTGTAGAGGGGCAGCCAGGGCAGTTCGCGCAGGGCGATGCGCTGGGCCTCGGCGTTGGCGGCGGTGTGTTCGACGGGGTCGTAGCTGGCGACGGCCCGGTCGACGGCGGCGTCGAAGGCGGGGTCGGACCAGCCGCCGTAGTTGCTGAACGCGTCGGTCCGCAGGACCCCGTACATGTCGAGCGGGTCGGTGATGGAGGTGTTCCAGAAGGTCAGGAAGAGGTCGATGCCCTCGCGAGCGGCCGGGTCGGTGAAGAGCGTCGTGTACTTCTCGGCGGAGACGGAGTCGATCTGGGGCTTGAGGCCGATGGCCGTGGCGGCCTGGGCGACGGCCTGGGTGATGATCGTCGTCTGGGAGTCCAGCGGGCTCGTCGCGATCACGACCTTCTGACCGTTCACTCCGGCTTCGGCGGCGAGCGCCTTGGCCTTGGCGGGGTCGTAGGGGTAGCGGGGGAGGTCGCGCCGGATCGCCTCGCGGGTCGCGGCGGGCGCCTCGTTCCAGAGGTTGTCGGTAACGAGGGAGTGGGCGACCTCCCCGACGCCGCCGACGCCGGCCTTGAGGATGCCCTCGCGGTCGATGGCCATGAGGAGGGCCCGGCGCACCCGGGCGTCGCCCAGCGGGCCCTTGAGGTTGCTGACCACCTCTTCGGCGACGGTGGTGTTGCGGCCGAAGTAGAGCTTTCCGGCCGTGGTGTCGCGCAGTCCGGCGTACGCGTCCGCCGGGACCATCCAGCCGCCGTCGACCTCGCCGCTCCGGAAGGCGTTGACGCGGGTGGTCGCGTCGGCGAGGAAGACGAACTTCACCTGGCCCGCCCTGGCCTTGAGCGCCGGATTCCAGTAGTCGCCGAAGCGCTCCAGCGTGAGCGACTGGCCGGAGGTCCACGAGCCGAAGGAGAAGGGGCCGGTGCAGTTCACTCCGGTCTGCGGATTGCCGTAGTCGTTGCCGGACTTGGCGAGGGTGGCGGCGGACTCCACGGTGCCGGGGCCTGCGGCGAGGTACTTGTTGAAGGTGGAGTCGGGCTGCGTCAGGGTGACGGTGACCTCCAGCGGCCCGGTGCGGTCGACCGACTTGACGTTGCGGAAGGGGTTGGCCCAGACGCTCGCCGTCTGCGGGTCGAGGTTGCGGCGCAGGGAGGCCACGACGTCGTCGGCGGTGAGCGTCGTGCCGTCGTGGAAGCGGACGCCGGGGCGGATCTGGTAGACCCAGGTGGTGGGGGTGGGGTTGGTGTACGAGGTCGCGAGGTTCGGCGAGGTCGTCAGGTCGGGGTTCCAGCGCAGCAGGCTCTCGCAGACGTTGGCGAGGATCTGGTTGGGCGGGAAGTCGTAGGCGTGCGCGTAGTCGAGGGTGGTCGGCTCGGCGTAGATCGACCAGGTGAAGGAGTCCACGTCGCCGACGGCGGCGGGGGTCTTGTCGGTGAGCTGGAAGGCTGTGGCCGGTCCCCGGCCCCGGTCGGCGGTGCCGGATCCGGTGCAGGCGGTGGTGACGAGCAGCATGCCGGCGGCGAGGGCGGCCGCCGCGGCGTTGCGGATGGCGCGGCGCCGGCGCGGCGGCGTTCCCGATGTGTCTGGTGACATCGTCTGGCTCCCTGAGGGATGAGCGTGGAGGGGTGGGTGGTGCTCGGCCGGTGGCGGGCCGGCCGGTGGCTGCCCGGTGGGTGCGCGGTGTTCAGTCCTTCGCGGTGAAGACGGGTTCGCCGTCGAGGTAGGTCCGCAGCACCCGGGTGTCGGCGATCTCCGCGGCGGGGTGGGCGAAGGGGTCGCGGTCGAGGACGACGAGGTCGGCGTACTTGCCCGCCTCGACGGTGCCGGTGACGTCGTCGAGGTGGTTCACCCAGGCGCTGCCCGCGGTGTAGGCGGTCAGCGCCTGCGCGAGGGTCAGGGCCTGTTCCGGGAAGAACGGCGGCATGGGTCCGCAGGCCCGGGCCGGGTCGAGGTCCTCGACGGGGACGGCGCGGTTGACGGCCACGTGCACGCCCCAGAGGGGGTTGGGGCTGCTGACTGACCAGTCGCTGCCCGCGACGAGGCGGGCGCCTGCCCGCCGCAGGTCCCCGAACGGGTACTGGAGGGCGGCCCGTTCGGGTCCGAGGAAGGGGATGGTGAGCTCGTCCATCTGCGGTTCGTGGGCGGCCCAGAGCGCCTGGATGTTGGCGGCGGCGCCGAGGGCGGCGAACCGGCCGATGTCGTCGGGGTGGACGAGTTGCAGGTGGGCGAGGTGGTGGCGGTTGTCGTTGGCCCCGTTGGCCGTGCGGGCCGCGGCGAGCGCGTCGAGCACCTCGCGCACGGCGCGGTCGCCGAGCGCGTGGAAGTGGAGCTGGAAGCCGGAGCGGTCGAGCCGGGTCACGGCTTCGCTGAGCAGTCCGGGGTCGATGAAGCTCAGGCCGGAGTTGGCCGTGGCGCAGCCGCAGCGGTCGAGGTAGGGCTCCAGCAGGCCGGCCGTGAAGTTCTCGGCGATGCCGTCCTGCATGATCTTGATGCTGGTGGCGCCGAAGCGGCCGACCCGGCCGGCGCGGCGGCGTTCCTCCAGTTCGGGGATCTGTTCCAGGCCGCGTTCGCGGTCCCACCACAGGGCGCCGACGACACGTGCGCGCAGCGAGCCCTCGCGGGCGGCGCGCAGGTAGACGTCGTAGTTGTCGGGGTTGCCGGGGAACGCGCCGATCATCGCGTCCTGCCAGCCGGTCACGCCGAGGGAGAAGAGGTGCTCCTGCGCGGCGAGGAGGCCGGCGTACGCCTCGTCCGGCGTGGCGATGGGCACGTGGCGGGCGACGAGGTCCATGGCCCCCTCCTGGAGGGTGCCGGCCGGGGTTCCGTCCGGCTCGCGCTCGATCCGGCCGTCGACCGGGTCCGGGGTGGTGCGGTCGACGCCGGACAGTTCGAAGGCGCGGGTGTTGGCCCAGGCTCCGTGCCCGTCCCGGTTGGTGAGCATCACGGGCCGGTCGGGTACCACCGCGTCGAGCATGGCTCGCGTCGGCGTGCCGCCGGGGAAGGCGTCCATGGACCAGCCGCCGCCGCGGATCCACTCCGCGCCGGGGTGCCGCCGGGCGTGTCCGGCCACGACCGCGAGGTAGCCGTCGATGGTGCGCTCCGCGCTCAGGTCGCAGCCGAGCATCTGCACGCCGGCCACGACCGGGTGGACGTGCGCGTCCTGGAAGCCGGGGGCGAGCAGTCCGCCGCGCAGGTCGACGACCTCGGTGCCCGTGTCCGCGAGGGAGCGCACCTCGTTCTCGGCGGCGACGGCGAGGATCCGCCCGCCGGCCACGGCGACGGCGGCGTCGACGGGGGCCGGACCGGTCCCGGTGAACACCTTTCCGCCCACGAATACGGTGTCGGCCCGCTGCCTGTTCTTGGACATCGACGCATCCTCCGGCTCGGCGGGCGGACCCGCACGGCTTGTTTGTTGAGGAGGAGTGAACGGGAGCGCAACATTGTTGTCAACGGTGTTGCGCTCGCTCCGTTCCAAATCGATACACTGACCGCACCATGCCGAAGTCATCCGACACACCAGCCCGGTCCAAGCGCGCGGGCAGCCAGCTCACACCGGACGCGATCATCGAGGCGAGCCTGCGCATCGCGGCCCGCGGCAGCGAGGACGCCTTCACCGTCCGCCGCCTCGGCGAGGAGCTCGGCGCCGACCCGACGGCGATCTACCGGCACTTCCGCGACAAGGACGAACTCCTGCTGTCCGTCGCCGACCGCACGCTGGGCGAGGTCCTCGACAGCATCCCGGAGGGCCTCGGCTGGAAGGGGCGGCTGCGGGCGCTCGCGGACGGCTCGCTGGAGGTCGCGCTGAAGTACCCGGTGGTCGGGTCGACCATGGCCAGCCGGACCACCCGGCGGCCGAACGAGTTCCGGGTGGTCGAGCTCATCCTGGGCGCCGTGATGGAGGCCGGGCTCGACGGCGCCGAGGCTGCCGTGCACTACCGCATGGTCGGCGACTCGCTCCTCGCGTACGTCGGCCAGCGCGCCGCCTACCTGCTGTTCGACCCGGACGTCCGGGCGGCCGACGAGGCCTCCTGGAGCCGCGAGTACCGCCTGGTCGACGCCGGGGGATTCCCGAACATCACCCGCCTGAGCACACAGCTGGCCGAGGTGACGGACGATGAGATCTTCCGGGCCAGGGTCGAGGCCCTGATCACCGCGATCGAGAAGCGGGTCGAGACTCTCCGTACCGCGCAGGGGGCGCCGTCCGCAGGGGCGTAGGCCCCGGCCGTCCGCAGGCGTTCAGGCCCCCGGCCGTCCGGAGTGCGGTGGTCACGGCCGCGGTGCACGCTGGAGGTGACGAAGCACGGTGGCAGCCCCGGCCGCCGCAGACCCTGGCGATCCCGGGCTGTCGCGGCACCGGGACACGGGCCGGGAAGGCGCCGCCCCGGCCACGTGCCGGATCCCGGTCCGAGCGAGGGAGCCACGTGTGAACGCATACCCGCCCATCGCCGACCACGGAATGGTCGGCGACCTCCAGACCGCCGCGCTCGTGTCCTCGCAGGGCACGGTCGACTGGTGGTGCACACCGCGGTTCGACTCCCCCAGCGTCTTCGGGTCCCTTCTCGACAGCGAGCGCGGCGGCTACTGCCGGCTCGCCGCCGACCTCGCCCACGAGCCCGGAACCGTGGTCCGCCAGCTCTACCAGGCGGACACGGCCGTGCTGGTCACCCGGTACATGGGCCCCGGCGGAGTCGGCGAGGTCGCCGACTTCATGGTTCCGCTGGACACCACCACGCCGACACCGCGACACCGGCTGGTACGGGTGGTACGCGTGGTGCGGGGCAGCCTGGACTTCGACCTCGAGTGCCGCCCGCGGTTCGACTACGGGCGCGCACCCCACACGTTCGAGGAGCTCGACCGGACCTCGGTCGTCTTCCGCGGGCCGGGCACGCAGCTGCACCTGCAGGTCGCCACGGCCGCCGGCCCCATCGTGCTGCGGCGCGACGGCGAGGACCTCACCTCCCGCTTCACCCTGGCCGCCGGGGAAGTGGCCGCCGTGGTGCTGACCAGCGACGCGGAAGACGGCCCCGCACCGCCTCCGCTGTCGGCCGAAGGGATCAGCGCCGAACTGCAGGCCTGCCGCACCTTCTGGCACACCTGGCTGCGCTCCTGCACCTACCGCGGCCGCTGGCGCGACATCGTGCACCGGTCGGCTATCACCCTCAAACTGCTCACCTACGCCCCCACCGGCGCGCCGATCGCCGCGCTCACCATGGGACTGCCCGAACAGGTCGGCGGCGAGCGCAACTGGGACTACCGCTTCGCCTGGGTCCGGGACGCCTCCCTCTCCGTCAAGGCCCTGACCGACCTCGGGTTCGTCGAGGAGGCAGCCGCCTTCCGCCGCTGGCTGCTCGACCGGCTCGCAGCCGGCGGCACCGCCTCGGGCGAGCCCCTGCAGATCATGTACCGCATCGACGGCGAACCCCATCTGACCGAGGAGATCCTGGACCACCTCGACGGCTACGCGGGCTCCAAGCCGGTGCGCGCCGGCAACGCGGCCGCCGACCAGATCCAGCTCGACATCTACGGCGAGGCCTCCGACGCCCTGGCCCAGACCCGCGACATGGGCGGGATCAAGGGGTGGATGGCGTACGCGAACGTCCTGGACTGGCTCGCCGACCACTGGGACCGTGCCGACGAGGGCATCTGGGAGACCCGGGGCGGCCGCCAGAACTTCACCTTCAGCCGCCTCATGACGTGGGTGGCCTTCGAGCGGGGCATCCGCCTCGCCTCCGCGTTCGCCCGGCCCGCCGACATCGACCGGTGGACGAAGGTCCGCGACACCGTCTTCGCGCAGATCGTCGAGCGCGGCTGGAACGCGGACAAGAAGGCCTTCGTCCAGCACTACGACACCGACGTGCTGGACGCCTCGCTCCTGCTCATGCCCCGGGTCGGGTTCCTCTCCCCCACCGACCCGATCTGGCTCAGCACCCTTGAGGCCATGGACCGCGAACTGGTCAGCGACAGCCTGGTCTACCGCTACAACCCGGAGGCCTCCCCCGACGGACTGCGCGGCTCGGAGGGCACCTTCAACCTCTGCAGCTTCCTCTACGTGGAGGCGCTGGCCCGCGCCGGCAAGCCGCAGGAAGCGCGGTACGCCTTCGACAAGATGCTCACCTACGCCAACCACGTCGGCCTGTTCGCCGAGGAGATCGGCCCGTCGGGCGAGCAACTGGGCAACTTTCCCCAGGCGTTCACCCACCTCGCGCTGATCGCGGCGGCCCTCGCCCTGGACGAGCAGCTGGACAGGGCGGAGGAAGGCGGCGGCGCCGGTGGCTGAGCCCGCCGCTCCGGGCCGGACGCCGGGCGCACGGCGCGGCGTACTGGCCCCGCTCGCCCTCGCGCAGTTCATCTGCAGCTTCGCCGGTTCCAACATGAACGTGATGATCAACGACATCAGCACGGACCTGGACACGACCGTCCAGGGCGTGCAGATCACCATCACAATCTTCCTCCTGGTGATGGCCGCGCTGATGATCCCGGGAGGCAAACTCACCGACCGGTACGGCCGCAAGCGGTGCTTCCTGGCCGGTCTCACGGTCTACGGCGTCGGCGCTCTGCTCAGCGCTGCCGCCCCGGGCCTAGGCGTCCTCATCCTCGGCAACTCGATCCTGGAAGGCGTCGGCACGGCGCTGCTCATCCCGCCCGTCTACATCCTCACGACGCTGCTCTTCACCGAAGTCTCCTCGCGCGCCCGCGCGTTCGGGACCATCATGGCGCTCGGCGGCGTCGGCGCGGCCGCGGGGCCGCTGATCGGGGGACTCATCACCTCGGGCATCGGCTGGCGGGCCGCCTTCGTCTTCCAGGCCCTGGTGATCGCCGTGATCATCCTGCTGAGCCGACGGATCGAAGACCCGCTGCCACCGGATCCCACGCGCCCCTTCGACACAGGCGGAGCCGTCCTGTCGGCCGTCGGCCTCATTCTCGTCGTCATGGGGATCCTGGCCGCCGACGACAACGTCTGGCTGATGGCCGGGCTGCTCGTCCTCGGTGCGCTCGTGCTGCTGTGGTTCTTCCGGTGGGTACGCGCCAAGGAGCGGGCGGGGAAGGAGCCGCTCCTGTCGACGAGCCTGTTCCGCGACCGCACCTCCAACCTCGGTCTGGTCACGCAGAACATCCAGTGGCTGCTGCTCATGGGGACGTCGTTCACCGTGGCGGCCTATCTCCAGGTCGTGCGAGGCTACGACGCGATCCGGACCGGCGTGATCTTCACGGCCGCCACCCTGGGCCTGCTCGCCACGTCGCTGGCCGCCGAACGCCTGGCGCAGCGGTACGCGCAGCGCGCCCTCATCATGACGGGCTTCGTCGTGACGATCGCCGGTATCTCCCTGCTGCTCGCCATGGTGAGCGGCTCCCCGAACCCCTGGGCCTTCGCACCCGGACTGCTGCTGATCGGCCTGGGCCTCGGCGTGATGCTGACCCCCTCGGTCAACATCGTGCAGTCGAGCTTCCCCGAGGAGCGGCAGGGCGAGATCTCCGGCCTGTCGCGCAGCGTGTCGAACCTTGGCTCCTCCCTCGGCACGGCGGTCGCCGGCACCATCCTCGTCGCCGGTCTCAGCACCCACGCCTACGGCGCCGCCATGGCCACCCTGGCGGTCCTGGGACTCGCCGGTCTCGCCGCCGCGGCCCTCCTCCCCCGGGGCCGGGCCCGGTCCCGGTCCCGGTCCGTCGCTTCCTGATCCTTCCGGACCGGGCCCGGGCCGGGCACGCGGTGCGCGCGTGCCTGCCCGGCCCGGTGCTCACTTCGACGGGGTCAGGCGCTCCCACAGGAAGGTGTGGACGAGGGCCTCGTTGAAGGCCGTCTGCCGGTGGTCGGTCGCGCCCGCGTGACCGCCGCCGATGTGCTCGTGGAACAGCACGGGGTGGCCCGCCTCGCGCAGCCGGGCGGCCATCTTGCGGGCGTGCCCCGGGTGGACGCGGTCGTCGCGGGTCGAGGTCAGCAGGAGCAGCGGCGGGTACGCGGGCCCGTCCGTCCGGATCCGGTGGTACGGGGAGATGTCCTCCAGGTGGGGCCGGTCGGCGGGGTCGTCGGGGTCGCCGTACTCGGCGATCCAGCTGGCGCCGGCGAGCAGCTTGTGGAAACGGAGCATGTCCAGCAGCGGCACGTGCGCGACGACCGCGCCGAACAGATCCGGTTCGCGGGTGAGCATCGCGCCCATGAGGAGGCCGCCGTTGCTGCCGCCCTCGATGCCCAGCTGGGCCGGGGTGGTGATGTCCCGGGCGACGAGGTCCCGGGCGACGGCGGCGAAGTCCTCGTACGCCCGGACCCGGTTCGCGCCGAGCGCCGCCCGGTGCCAGGCGGGACCGTACTCGTGCCCGCCGCGGATGCCGGCGACGACGTAGGTGCCGCCGCGCGCGAGCCAGGCGCGGCCGGTGACCGCGCTGTACGACGGGACCATGGAGATCTCGAAGCCGCCGTACCCGTAGAGCAGCGTGGGGCCGGGGCCGGACCGCTCCGCGGGTCCGACGACGAAGTACGGGACCCGGGTGCCGTCCGCGGAGGCCGCGAAGAACTGGCTCACGGTGAGACCGGCGGTGTCGAAGAGCGCCGGGCTCTGCTTGACGGGCTCGCTGTCGTCCTCGCCGCCGGCCGTGCCCCGGTAGAGGGTGGAGGGCTGGAGGAAGCCGGTGACGAGGTGGAAGTACTCGTCGCCCACGTCCGGGTCGGTACAGGTGACCGAGGCGGTGGACAGCGGCGGCAGACCGGGCAGCGGCGCGCGCCGCCAGCCGCCGGGGCCGGGGGTGAGCAGCTCCAGGCCGGAGGACACGTCGGCCCGGGTACCGAGGATGAGGTGGTTGCGGGTCCAGCTGTGCCCGGCGAGCGCGGTGCGCTCGTCCGGGGTGAACAGCACCTCGGCCTGCCGCGCTCCCGCCAGGAACGCGGCGAAGTCAAAGGCGAGCAGGCTGCCCGCGGGGTGGCCGAGCCACGGCGTCTTGGTGGTGACGGTCAGCCACTCCCGGTGGACGGAGGCGCTCGCGTCGTCCGGTACGTCGATCTTCACGGGTGCGCCGGAGGAGTCCTCGGGCAGGAGGAACAGCTCCTGGTTCCAGAAGTCGATCTGCCGGTGGACGAAGTCCCGCTCGAAGCCGGGGGTGTCGTCGTGCCAGCCGGAGGCGGACAGGTCGCAAGGGCGGCCCTCGTAGACGAGCTCGGCGGCGTCGAGGGGGGTGCCGCGGTGCCAGCGGCGCACCTGGAGCGGATAGCCGGACGTGGACATCGAGCCGGCACCGAAGTCGGTGCCGATCCAGACCCGGTCGTCATCGATCCAGCCGATCCGGGTCTTGGCCTCCGCGACCGTGAACCCGTCCGTGACGAACTCCAGGGAATCCAGGTCGAACTCGCGCACGACGCAGGCGTCGGCGCCGTCCCGGGAGAGCAGGACCAGGGCGCGGCGGTGCTCGGGGGCCAGGACCCGGCTGCCGGCCCACGCCCACTTCTCCCCTTCGGCCTCGGCCAGCGCGTCCAGGTCCAGGAGCACCTCCCAGGCCGGGCGGTCCGTGCGGTACTCCTCCAGGGTGGTGCGCCGCCACAGGCCTCGTACGTGGTCGGCGTCCTGCCAGAAGTTGTAGAGGTGGCGGCCGCGGCGGACGACGTGGGGGATCCGCCCGTCGTCGTCCAGCACCTCGCGCATCTCCTGTTCGAGCACCTTGAAGCCGGGGCCGCCGGTCAGCGCGTCCACGGTCTCGGCGTTGCGCTCCCGGACCCAGGCGAGGGCGTCCTCGCCGGATACGTCTTCCAGCCACAGGTAGGGGTCTTCATCGCTCATCAGGCGATTGTGCAGGAAGCGGCGGGCGGGTTCACTCGCCGGCGGGCCGCCGATCGCCGCGCCCATCCTCGCGCCGCGCTGCGCGCAGGGCCGAGTGGACCGACCAGACGACGGAGACCAGCGGGACCGCGACCACGGCACCGACCACGCCGGCGGCGATCGCGCCCGCGACCACCGAGATCGCCACGACCAGCGGGTGGAGGCGGACCGCCCGGCTCATCACCAGCGGATGGAGCAGGTGTCCCTCGATCTGACCGATGATCACGATCAGCGCGACGACGATCCCCGCGACGAGCGGCCCCTTCGCGGCGAGGGCGACGACCGCGGCGACCGCCAGCGCGACCGGTGACCCGATGAGGGGGATGAAGGCCGCGAAGAACTCCAGGAGCGCCAGCGGGACGGCCAGCGGGACCCCGAGGAAGTACAGGGCCAGCCCGACGAGGACCGCGTTCGTCGCCGCGACCACGACGATCCCGTGCGTGTATCCGGTGAAGGTGCGCCAGCCCGCGCGCCCGGCGACCGTCACGCGCTCCCGCGCCGTCTCGGGGAGCTGGTCGCAGAACCACGCCCACTGCCGGTCGCCGCCGTGGAGGAAGAAGAACGAGCAGAAGACCGCGAGGGCGAGGACGGTCAGGACATGGACGAGCCGCCCGGCTCCGCTGACCGCCTGGCTGAGCACCGTGGAGCGGTGGCTGGAGAGGTACTCGCCGATCCGGGACTGGACGTCGGAGAGCGCCTCCGGGTTCAGCCGGAAGGGCGGCTTCTCCAGCCACGCCTCGATGCTGGCCAGTCCCTCGCGGAACTCCCGGGCCAGGGTCGTGCTCTCCCCCGCCACCGCCTCGCCGACCAGGGTCAGCACGCCCAGCAGGATCAGCGCGCTGCCCATGAGGGTCAGGGCGACGGCGATCGTCCGGGGCACGGCCCGGGCCAGGCGCCGGGTGGGCACCCACAGCAGCGCGGTCACGACGAGGCCGAGGAAGACCGCGACGGCGATCTCGTGGAAGCGGCCGAGCAGGGCGAAGACCACATAGACGGCGGCGCCGACGACCAGCAGGCGCCAGGCGTACGACGCGGCCGTACGCAGGAAGGGTGACACCGGCGGCATGGTCCATGGGTGCCACGGCGGGCCCGCGATGCCACGCGCCGCGCCCCGGATTCGCCCGTCCGGGGCGGCCGGGCGGCGCAGGCCGGGTCAGGGGTCCGGCCGGGGGTGCCCGGCACGAATCCGGAAAAAACCCTTTGCCTGGGTCGGGGGCGGCCGCGCACGATGGCATCCCGTGAGCACTTCCCGATGGGCGGCCGTACTGCCCGACCTGGCCCCGTGGCGTTCCAGCCGCGACTTCCGGCTCCTGTTCTACCAGGGGACGGTGACGTACTTCGGCTCCTTCATGGCGATGATCGCGCTGCCGCTGCAGATCAAACACCTGACCGACTCGCCGCTGGCCGTCGGCGCGATGGGCGCGGTGGAGCTGGTCCCGCTGGTGGTCTTCGGGCTGTACGGGGGTGCGCTCGCGGACGCGGTCGACCGGCGCAGGATGATCCTGCTGACCGAGGCGGCGCTCGGGGTACTGGCTCTGGTGCTGCTGGTGAACGCCCTGCTGCCGGATCCGCTGCTGTGGCCGCTGTACGTGGTCGCGGCGGGCGTGTCGGCCCTGGCCGGGCTGCAGCGCCCGGCCCTGGACTCGCTGATGGCGCGGATCGTGCCGCACGACCAGCTGACCGCCGCGGCCGCGCTGAACGGGCTGCGCTACCAGTTCGGCGCGATCCTCGGCCCGGCTCTGGCCGGCCTGGTCGTCGCCTACGCCGGTCACGCCTCGGCCTACGCCGTCACCGTGGTGGGCTTCCTCGGGTCCGTACTGCTGTGTTCGCGGCTCAGTCCGGCTCCGCCCGTCGAGGGCGCCGAGCGTCCGTCGCTGCGCGGGATCGCCGAGGGCGCCCGCTACGCGTGGAGCCGGCCGGTGCTGCTGGGGACGTACGCCGTGGACCTCGCGGCGATGTTCTTCGCCTTCCCGAACACGATCTTCCCGTTTCTCGCGGACGAGCTGGACGCGGTGTGGGCGCTGGGCCTGATGTACGCGGCGGGGGCGGTGGGCTCGATGGTGCTGGGGCTGACCAGCGGCTGGGTGTCCCGCGTGCGCCGGCACGGGCTGCTGGTGGTGTTCGGTGCCACGGTGTGGGGGCTGGCGATCGCCGCGGCCGGCGTGGCGCCCGGCATCTGGCTGGTGCTGCTCTGCCTCGCCGTGGCGGGCGCGGCCGACATGCTCAGCGGGCTGGGCCGCGCCACGATCTGGAACCAGACGATCCCCGAGGAGCTGCGCGGCCGGCTCGCGGGCATCGAGGTGCTCTCGTACAGCGTGGGCCCGCAGCTCGGCCAGGTCCGGGCGGGCACCATGGCCGGCTGGACCGGGACCCGGTCGGCCTTCTGGAGCGGTGGTCTGGCCTGTGTGGCCTCGGTGGCGGTGCTGGCCGCGCTGCTGCCGAAACTGCTCTCGTACGACGCGGACACCGACGAGGACGCGCTGCGCCGCCGGGCGGCGCGGGAGGCCGAGCCCAGCGGTGCGGAGGCGGGCACGGCGGTGTGACGCCGCCCGGGTACGGGCTCTCAGCCCTCCTTGTCGGCGAGGATCCGGTCGGCCGCGTAGTGCGGGCAGTTCAGGGCGTGCCAGGTCACCGAGAGGGAGCCCGCACCCGTCCGCAGCGTGCGCACCACCCCGTCGGCGGCGGTGGCCTTGCAGAAGGGGCACATGACGGTTTCCGGGCGTAGTAGATCGAACATGCCCAGTCCTTCCCGCAGGTTTCCAACACCGGACCTGTCCAGAACTATCAAATCCGGCGCCATTCGGCCGCAGTACCCACAAGTACGGATGGGTATTGAGTGACATGGCCGCGCCGGAACGGCCCGGGGAAGACGCTCGCGGCCCGTCCGACAGCGGCCGACCGGACCGGGCGTCACCCCGGCGGAGGCGACGGCGTCGTACGGGTTGCACGGCATCGCCGTGCTGACGATGCCCCCGGCCCACTCGGGTCCGCCGTCACGCATTGCGCGACACCGGGCACCTGCACAAGCAGGAGAAGTCCACCGCCCCCTCCGGGACCCTCCCGCTGGACAGCATGCGCGTTGTACGCGGCGACGAGCGACCCCGCCACCCCGGACGAGACGGCCTGGGGAGAGGCCGAGGGGTGACAGGGACCGGCGGGGGGCGCTCAGTTCGGGCAGTGCGTGTCGCGTGCGGGACGCCGGCCCGTGGTGAGGAAATCGGTGACGGCCCGGTCGCCGCACGTGTTGCCGTTGCCGAGGTAGAGCCCGTGCCCGCCCTGCGCGACCGTCACCATGCGGGCGCGGCCGCCGAGGGCCTCCCGCATCTTCAGGGCTCCGGCCAGCGGTGTCGCCGGATCCCGAAGGCTCTGGAGCATGAGGACGTTGGACGGCCCGTCGTCGGTGATACGGGTGGGCGCCTCCTCGGGGGCGGTCTTCCAGAAGGAGCAGGGCAGCAGGTTGACGGGCATGCCGGCCGTGAGCGGGTACCGGGCGCGGTCCTCCCGTACCGCGGCCCGGTAGCCGTCCGGGGAGGTGTGCGGCCAGGCGACGTCGTTGCAGATGACGCCGACCATGACCGCGGCGTCCTCGTCACGGAAGGGCTGCGCGAGCTCGGGCGGGAGCGCGGGGGTTCCCGCCGGGTCCTGGGCGGCCTTGGCCAGCCGGGCGAAGGCGGGGAAGGCGGCGTCCGCGTAGAGGGCGTTCTGGAGGACCTGGCGCAGCCCGTTGCCGGTCAGGGGCACCCCGGGCGTCGTCGTCGGGCGCGGTTCCCGGTCGAGCCGGGCCGCGAGCGCGACGACGAGCGGTTCTACCTCCTCGGGCCGTGCGGCCAGGCGCAGGCCGTCCCGGTCCCGGTCGGGGTGGGCCGCCCAGGCCGCGAAGTCGGGGAAGCGCTCGTCGGCGCCGCGCGACATGTTCGCCAGCCAGCCGCGCGCGACCCGCTGCGGGTCGGGATCGCCGGTGCTGTCGAGGACCCAGCGGTCGGTGCGCCGCGGGTACCTCTGCGCGTATTCGGCCGCCACGTACGCCCCGTACGAGGTCCCCCAGGCGGAGAGCCTGCGCTCGCCGAGGGCCTCGCGGAGGCGGTCGAGGTCCCGGACCTGGTTGGCGGTGGTGAAACTGCGCAGTTCGGGGCCCCCGTTGCGGGCGCAGGCCTCGGCGATGCGGCGGGAGCGGGCTGCGTTCTCCGTGATCTCGCCGTTCGGGCCCGGCCAGGACCGCAGCGTGGTCAGGTACCGGTCCTCGGGGGCGAGGCCGCAGCTCGCGGTGGTGCTGGCGCCCACCCCGCGCGGATCGAAGGCGACCAGGTCGTAGGCGCCGGCCAGCTCCCGCTGGAGGGCGGCGCCCTTCTGGGCCAGGCGCTGCACGCCGGATCCGCCGGGGCCGCCGGGGATCACGACGAGCGTGCCGCGGCGGGCCGCGGGGCGGTCGCTGAGGACCCGGGAGACGGCGACGTGGAGCTGGCGGCCGTCGGGGTCGTCGTAGTCGAGCGGAACGGGCAGTACCGCGCACTCCTGGGCGGTGGGTCCGCCGGGTGCGGCGCAGGGCTTCCAGTCGAGCTTCGAGGCCGCGGTGGTGGCGGGCCGGGCGACTGCCGGGGCGGCGGTCGCCGTGAGACCCGCCGCCACCGTGGTCGCGGCGAGGGCGAGGAGCAGGGCCTTCTTCGGGTGGGTCGTCATGGCGCAAGCCTTGTCGATCACGCGCAGGGGCCCCATCCGGCAGGCCGGTCGGGTCGTGGTGGGGCCAACCCCCTTACGAGGAGGCCGGTTTGCCGGTGTTCCGACCTACGGCAGGGGGACGCCGCGGGCCGTGACCCAGAGCTCGTACCACTCCTCGTGCGTGAGGTCGGGTTCGCGCAGGGCTGCGTCGCGGCAGGCGCGGATCCGGTCGGGGCGGGCGGTCCCGATGACCGGCGCGATCCGCGACGGATGCCGGATCAGCCACCACAGCAGAACGGTCTCGGGCGTCGTCCCCTTGCGCCGGGCCAGTTCGGCCAGCAGCTCGGCGGTGGCCCGCTCGGCCGGCGTCTGCTGGCGGCCGGTGAAGCGGCCCTGGGCCAGCGCACCCCAGGCCTGGAGGCGGATGCCGTGGTCGCGGCAGTGTTCCAGGGTGCCGAAGGGGAATCCGTTCGCCGTGGCAGCGGGGGTGTTGAGCAGCACCCCGGCCTCCACCCAGTCACGGCTGTGCAGGCTCATCTCCAGCTGGTTGGCCACGAGCGGCTGGTCCAGCCGGGCCTGGAGGTGGGCGATCTGCGCGGCACCCATGTTGGACACGCCGAAATGCCGTACGAGGCCCTGCCGGTGCAGGGAGGTCAGCGCCGAGGCGATGGAGTCCACGTCCGCCAGGGGGTCGGGGCGGTGCAGCAGCAGGACGTCGATGACGTCGGTCCGCAACCGGGTGAGGCTCTCCTCCACGCGCCGCGTGATGGTCTCCCCGCGCAGGTCGTACATGCCCGGGCGGTCCTCGTCACCGAGCCGGATCCCGCACTTGGTCTGGAGCGTGATGCGGTCGCGCAGACCGGGTGTCCGCGCGAGGACCTCGCCGAACACGGCCTCGGACTTGCCGTGCCGGTAGATGTCGGCGTGGTCGAAGACGGTGATCCCGCTGTCGAGGGCGGCCTCGACGGCCGCCTCGGCGACATCGATGTCGCCCGGCCCGTACGGCTCGGGATCCCAGCTCCCGCCCAGGCCCATGCACCCGTACAGCACCCGGTCGTCGTCGCTCATGCCCACACCCTCGTTCGTCACCCCGCCACCCTAGTAGTGCTTTGTTGGCCGGTCTTGTCGTGGTGGGTGTCTGGTAGTTCGCTGGTTGTATGAGGGCTGGGGAACCTGCTGCGTTTCGGGGCCGGTTGGAGGATTTCGCTTCCGAGGTGTTCGCGCCGTTGGTGCGGCGGGATCAGCGGGTCAAGGGCGGCCTGTATCTGCGGGGCCTGTTGCTGGACGGCCGGCGTAAGTCGATGCAGCCGATGGCGGAGCGCCTGGGGATCGACCATCAGCAGTTGCAGCAGTTCATGACGTCCTCGACCTGGCCCGTTCAGGATGTGCGGGCCCGTCTTGCGTGGCGGGCCGTGCGGGTGGTGCGGCCGCAGGTGTGGGTGGTGGACGACACCGGTTTCCCCAAGGACGGGAAGGCGTCCGCGGGGGTGGCCCGGCAGTACTCGGGCACTCTGGGGAAGGTCGGCAACTGCCAGATCGGGGTGAGTGTCCAGCGGCCTCAGACACCGCCTCATGCCCGCTGGCCTGGCGTGTGTTCCTGCCCGCGTCCTGGGACGGCCCTGCCGCGGTCAGCCGACGGGAGGCCTGCCGGATCCCCGCAGACGAGCACCATCAGCCGAAATGGCGGCTCGCGCCGGACATGCTCGATGAACTGGCGGGCATCGGGCTGCGGCCCGCCGTTGTGGTCGCGGACGCGGGCTACGGCGCGGCCTTGGTCCGCGGCCGCTGCCGCGATACCGGTCCCGCCCGGTCTCCCTGCGCGAGCATGTGCTGGCCGCCGGACGGAGGCAGGGGCGGGCCGTGGTCTGGCGCAAGGGGTCCAAAGCCGCGCTGAGCTCGCACTTTGTACTCTTGCGGGTCCGTCTCGCCGGCCGGCGTCCGAAACCCGCTGACGATGGCACGATCCCGCTGGCCTGGCTGATCGCGCAGTGGCCTGAGGGCGAGGACGAGCCGGTGAAGTACTGGGTCTCCAACCTGCCCGCCAACATCCCGGCGAAGGGCCTGGTCAGGCTGGCGAAGTCGAGGTGGCGGATCGAGCACGACCACCGCGAGCTGAAGACAGCCCTGGGCCTGGACCACCTCGAGGGCCGCTCGTTCACCGGCTGGCACCGCCACGTCACCCTGGTCACCGCCGCCCACCTGTTCCTCACCGAACAGCGGAGCAGCCCAAAAGTCCCTGCCAGGACAGCGGGCCCGGCGGCGGAAGCGGGAACTGCCGAAGGGGCGGGCAGCCAGAAGCCCCCGTCCTCGTTACCAACGGCCTCTGCCCGCCAGTCCGTGCTGCGTCGCGTTGGCCAACCTCAATGCTGCAACCGTCTGTAGGGGGTAAAGGCACCGCCGGGCCGACTCCGGCGCACCTGATGCGCCACACCCCCAGTCCGCAGACGTCCGGGGGCCGCGGCAGCGGAGCCGGGCGGGGGCGGCGGGCCGCTCACCGCAGAGACCGAGTGCGGGCGGGCATGTGGGGCGGCAGCCCGGTGGCTGCCGCCCCACCCTGCGCCGCCTGAGCGGCGGCGACCTCAACGGGTCCGGTCTCAGAGGCGGTTCGACAGGTTGCCGTAGTAGCCGCCGACCTCACGGTGGTACTCCGCGTTGCCGAGGTGCCTGTCCTTCTCGAACTCCGGAGCCGCCTTGATCTGCTCCTTCGTCCAGCCGACGTAGATCTTCTCCTCCTGCACGTCGACCCGGTCGATCGTGCCCGCCGGCAGAAGGACCTCCTTGCCGAAGATCCACGGGCCGGTGTCGACCACGACGTAAGACGAGCCGACCTCGTCGGAGTGCTTGTCGACCTTCCCGATGGAGCCGTCGGCCGCCTCGACCTTGTAACCCGTCAGGTCGTCTCCGACCGTACGGCCGGACGTCTCGCGGTAACCCCACACATTCTCAGTCATAGAAGCAATCCCTCCACGTCATCTCCTCGAAGCACGGGCCTCCGATGCCACTGGCCGCGCCGCCGTCGCACTCGCACCTGCCCCGAAAGGCGCAGCCGAACCAGGCCGCCGCCGGCTACCTCGCCGGCGAAGGAACAGCCGCCCGCGCCGACGCCACGCTCCACCGACAAGGACGAACCCGCGACACGGCCACCACCGGCACCGAGCCGTCGCCCGACCCAGCCCGCCGACAAGCGACCGTGCGAGGTCCTCGGAGCCGATGCCGGCGGAATCGGCCACGGTCAGGAACGCGTCGCGGGTGCGGTGTGCGGCCCCCTCGCGGCCCGGGGCTGCGCCCTGCGGTCAGGAGTCAGCCAAGCAGGCCGCGGCCCGTACTCGGCCGGCTGAGATTGGGCATGGGGTTCGGGTCGTCGAGGGTGTCCAGGACGGTCCGCTCGCCGCGGTGGCCGGAGAAGCTGGTGCGCGCCGTCGCCCTGCCGTCGTCGGCGTAGCCCTTGACGCACTTCGCGCCGGCCCATTTGCCGGTGTCGGCGGTGTCGGCGATGAAGTCCTTGAAGGCGGACCCCTGGCCGACTGCGAAGTCCTCCTGCTGGGTGGGGACCTCTGTATAGAGGCGGACGACCGGCTTCGCCATGCCATGGTCAGGCCAGTCGACCCTGACCGACGCGATCTTGTTCAGACCGGTCGCCCTCAGGGAGTAGGTGGAGCCGTCCATCGGCAGGACACAGCTGTCACCCGTGTGACCGATACCGCTGAACAGGGTGACCTCGGGCTTTACCGTCTGCCGGGCAGAATCGGACATCGTCTTCCTCCAGGGTCGGGAACCCCAGCTCTACCCGTTCGGAAACTCACCGTAACGGTCGAATACGTTCCGTCAGGGTATCGGCGGTGGGACGGCCCGCCGCCCCCGGGGCCCCCTCCCCCGCACTCGGCATCCGCGCAGGGGCGGGACGCCCCGCCCGGACCGACACCGTCGGAAGAACCCCTGGCCCTACTGCGGCCGCCCGGCCGGTTGTGTCCCGAACGTCCGGACGTTGTACTGCGCGACCCACTCGGCGACATCCTCGTGCCCGGGACAGGTCAGTGCAGCGAATCCCGCCGCCGGGGCGAGAAGCGATGTGCCGACAAGCGGCCTGTGCCCCGATGGCGGGCGGCCAGTTCAGGGTCCATGGCTTGTCGGATGCCTGCCCGACTGCCTCGGCCAAGTGGAGGTCCCGCTTGCCCGGCGTAGGGCGAGTGGGGCCCGGGGGAAGCGGCCCGGACGGCGCCCGGGGCACCGTGATCCACAGTCGTACACGGGGGGGGTGGCAGTGTCGGGCAGCCTTCCGTGCCTGGGCCGTCCCTTCCAGCTCTTGCCGGGCGGCATGGGCCCGGCAAGATCCGAAAGAGACGGCCCAGCGGTGGATCAGTTGTCCACGTAGATGCCGAAGACGTCGACGATGAGGTCGATGTTGGCGTCGCTCCAGTTGAAGAAGTCGATGACACCAGTGGAGCCGCGGCCCGCCTGAACCAGGTTCGCGACGGTCTTGTTCGCGGTGAAGTTCAGGTTCGATGAGGTCGGGCTCGGCACCTCGACGTTGGTGCCGTTGTTGTAGTCCGCGATGGTGTTCGGGTCCGGAGCGACCGCGAGGAAGCCGGCCCCCTGGGGGTTGGTCACCGTGGTGTTCATGACGAAGCCAGTGGTGTGCCGTTGGCCGTCGCCGAGTCCGAGCGCACTGTAGTGGCGGCCGGGCAGCGGCTTCTTGGCCTCGCGGGTGTCTTCCACGCGCACCGGATCGAGGGGGAGGTACGCGCTGACGCTGTCGGGGCTGTAGTAGCCGACGATGTCGACGATCACGTCGGCCGGGTTCCAGCCGCCGTTGCGAATGCTGATCTGCCCGTCGGTGCCTACCGGGACGATCACCGAGTTGGCGATGGTCTGGCCCGCAGCGAAGTTCAGGTTGGACGCGGTCGGCGCCGCCTTCCCGGTGGGGAAGACGGTCAGGTGGCCGTCGCTCACCGAGTTGGTGACCGTCACGTTGACCGCCACGGCCTTGGCTCCGGCGGGGACGCCGCGGTTTCCCGCGATCTTGGTGCTGAAGGTGCCGTACCCGGCGACCTGACCCTTGAGGGTGCCGAGACCGGTGCGGGTGTCGACGAACCGGTCCGGGCTGAGCGCCGTGTAGCCGTTGGCGGCGGACCGGGTGAAGTAGCCGGTGACGTCGGCGAGGAGGTCGACCGACTCCCAACCGCCGTTGTAGAGGTCCACGTAGCCGTTGGCGCCGACCGGCACGATGACCAGGTTGGGAACCGTCTGGCCGGGCTCGTAGTTGAGGTTCGAGGTGGTCGGGCGATTGGTGCCCTCGGCGAAGGCGGTGACGTGGCCGCCGCTCCTGCTGTTGGTGACGGTGACGTTGAGGGCCACTGCGGTCACACCGGCGGGGATGGCGCCGTAGCCCCCGACCTTGACCCGGGCGTAGGCGTACGGAGCGACCTTGGCCTTCGGCGCGCCGGTGCCGTCACGGGTGTCCAGCAGGCGGGTCGGGTTGTACGGGGTGAAGTCCGAGCCTGCGGTAATGACGGTGACCGAGTTTTCGGCCGACGTCTGATTGACCGTGTCCGTCACAGTGACCTTGACCGTGTACGTGCCGACCTCGCTGTACACGTGTTCCGTGGTCACCGAATTGGAGCCGTGAGTGTTCGCATTGGACGCCGAGCCGTCACCCCAGTTGATGTCGATCAAGACGGGGGTCACGGCGCTCGTGACGTCCATGTCCAGCCGCAGCGACTTGGCCTGGAACGTGGCGGCCTGAAGGGCAACCGCGAGGTTCGGGTTCGCGTCCGATGCCGCCGGCGTGCCGGCTGCCTTTCCCTTGCCGTTGGCCGGGACCTTGACCGAGCGGTCGGCCGGGCTGTCGAACGTGGTGGACTTGGCCTCGACGGCCGAGTCCAGGTCGGGCTGGGACACCCCCTGTACCTTGCCCGACGCGGGGCCGGCGGCGTGGGCCGGCCCTGGTATGAGAGACATGCACATGCCTGCCGCGAGGATGGTCGCGGTTGCTACAAGTCGGCGATGAGACACCGATCCCCCAAATGTCTGTGAGCCCTGGAACGGGGCTGAAGGCCCGCTCAGGCTACAGAACGCGGCCCGTGGATCACTCGGGTTTAAGGCCCTGCGGTCTCGGCGTCGGACCTGGCCGCGCATGTCCTTACACCTGCCGAAATACTGGCCCGGGGTGGCCGGTTGCGTGGAACGCGCCTTCTTCCCATGAGCCGTCCAGCCGCATACACCCACTGCTTGCAGGACGCTTCAGCCCCTACCGGTTCGATCCGTCGGCAGTTGTCGAAGACAACGCCCTCGGACCGCTCCTGGAAGCCGCGCGGTGGGCGCCTACGGCGGGCAACTGCTTGACCCGGGCGTTGGCGACGGCCCCGCGAGGGCGGCTCTGGTCTTTGGCCAGGAGGGACAGCCAGCCGAACGCGTGGGCCCCCAAGGTGCGGTCGTCGGCGATGTGGGCGGTAGCGGGGGCTTCCCGTCGCGGAGGAAGGACCTTCGGGGCACACCCTCACCACCGCCTTCCTCTGCTTCCGCGCCGCCGGTCGTCTCCGGCGGCCCGGCTGGTCGGGGTCCGGCCGACCTGAACCGCCGCCGCCGTATCGGTCGTTCCTCGCCGCGGCCGTTGCCGACGACCCGCCCCACCGCAGCGTCGGCCCCGTCGCGGAGTCGGCCCCCGCGACCACGTACGGCAGGTCGGCCAGGCCTTCGGGGCGACCAACGGGCGGCACGCAGCTGCCCGCCCTGCCCGCCGCCACACCTCCCCAAAGGTAAAGGTCAGGCAATGTCGCGGGTCCGTGGTTAACGGACGTTCTCCTGAAGGGAGTACGAAGCGCTCAACTCCCCATGCCGGGACAGGGCACGCACCATGGGAGCGAGGTAACTATGTCTGACCTTCTGAACCACATCCGGACCCGCCCACGCGGCGAATGGCCCCAGCTCCTGCGAAAGGAACTACCCGCGCTGGCCGCGGAGATCGCGAAGGAACTACGCGACAGCATCCCGGGTATCTCCGCTCACGTCGCGGACATCGACGACGAAGTCGTCAACCAGCACGTGGAATCAGCCCTCCTCACCGCCCTGGGCAGCCATGAGCCCCCGGCTGCCGGACAGGGCGAGGGAAGCCCACGAGGACGGGACGCGCACGACGGGCCGTTGCCGTCCCTCAGCGCGATACCCTCCCAGCGGTCCAACGCGAGGCCCGAACAAGCTCGCCGAGAGCTCTTCACCGCCCTCACGTCCGACACTCCCCCGTCCGAGCAAGCCTTGGCAGAGCTGGCCGGGGCAGCTCGCTGGCCCCTGCCGGACTTCGTCCGGGCCATCGCCCTGACCTCACCCGGTGAGGCCCAGCAGCTGGCGGCCGGCACGGACGGCGCCCTGGCCGGAATGGTCTGCGGACAGCCCTGCCTGCTGCTGCCCACCCCCGACCCGGAAGCCCGCACCGAAGTGGCGACAACACTCCGCGGCCGGTTCGCCGCCGTCGGGCACCCCGTCCCACCCCGCGACACCGCCTCCTCCCAGCGCTGGGCCGTGCGTCTGCTCAACCTCATCCCCACCCCGTCCGCCCCGGACGCGCGCGCCGTATTCGTCGACGACCACCTTTCCGCGCTGATGCTGCTCCAGGACGAACACCTGGCCCACGCCCTGGCCGCACGACGGTTGCGTCCACTCGCCGACCTCACACCCCGCCAGAGCGAGCGACTCGAAGACACCCTGCTCGCCTGGCTGGAGGGCGGCGGCGCACCCGAGGCCGCCAAAGCCCTCAGCGTGCATCCCCAGACCGTCCGATACCGCATGCGGCAACTGGAAAAGCTCTTCGGTCCCGATCTGCGCGACCCCCGCACCCGCTTCGAGCTGGAGATGGCCCTGCACAGCAGGCGCCTCATGGCGCAGGTCCAGCAACAGCAAGCCCGGGTACCCCGCAGAACCCGCACGGCGACAGCTGAAATCCAGCAACCCCAGGACGCCGCGCGGATGGCCCGGGTCAACGGCCTATAGGCCCGGAGGGCAAACCGACCGGAGACCTACGCAATCCAAGTGTGGCGGGTACCAGCAAGAGCGGACCGCCTCGCCGGGTGAGTGGTGCGGAGCACATGCCTGACAACGCCGATCCCCGGCCACGTAGGCATGGCGCGGCCCCGGCACACCGCAGGTGTGCCGGAGCCGTGGCGGCCCCGGCCAGTTCCTCCCCGGGCTCCGGGCCGGATGGATATAGGGAATCGTCGCGGTCCGGCGGGCCGCCCCCGCCGTGATCGGGTGAACTTCGGACCGGCCGCCGGTGCGGGCGGAGGCAGCCGGTGTGGCGTGCCGTCCGGCACGGAATACCAAGGCGCACACCCCCGAAGAGAGGCTTCTCTCCCCCATGCGCCGTCGTTTCCTGCTCGTCGCGTCCGCCGCGGCGACCGCCTTCACCGCCACCGTGTCACTCGCCCTGACCGCACCCGCCGCCTCCGCCGGGACGGGTGGAGGCGGCCACGAACACGAACCCTGGGTGGTACGCACCGCCGCGCAGCGCACGGACGCCGAGGCGTTCCGGTCCCTGTGCGGCGAGCAGAAGGAGGGCAGGCCGGAGCGTCGTACATTCCCGCTGTTCGGCCGTGGCAAGGGCTTCACCGCGGTGCAGGACTTCCAGCACCAGGACGCGGACGGCACCGTGTTCTGGGGCGGCCACGACCCGAAGGACCCGGAGAACACCATCTCCGTGTCCGCCATCGGGGCCTGCACCGAAGGGCCGGTCACCCTCTCCGGCGTCATCACGATCGGCTTCCGCCAGTACGCGTACCAGCCGCTGGCCAAGCGGCCGGGCTGGTACGAGCTGCAGGAGATCGACTCCCTCGCCCTGCCGCCCAGCGGGGTCGGTGTCGACACGGTCGACGTCCCTGCGAAAAAGCCGCACCACCCGCACCACCCGCACAAGCCGCACAAGCCGGGGCTCCGGGCCGCCACGCCCAACGCCCCGGCCGCCATCGACATCGTCGCCGCCTACACGCCGGCCAGCGTCCAGGCGGTCGGCAGTGTCCAGGCGGTGCAGTCCCGCATCTCCTACGGCGTGAACCAGCTCAACCGGGCGCTCGCCACCGACAACGTGCCGGCCAGCGTGCACGTCGTGCACACCTACCAGACCGCGGCAACGGGCGTTGACCGCGAGAACGTCAACACCCTGCTCAGCATGATCAGCAACCCCGCGAACACGGTCCTCGGCGCCACGGCCGCCGCCCGGCGCAACCAGTACGGCGGCGACCTCGTAGCCCTGCTCGCCGGCGTCCCCTTCGAGGACAGCTCCGGGGCCGCGAGCCTGCCCGACCCGGGCCCGACCTCCGCGACCGACAGTGCCGCGTTCTCGGTCACCAGCATCGGATCCGTGACGGGCTGGGAGAACCTCGCCCACGAGATCGGCCACAACTTCGGCATGAAGCACGACCGTCTGACGATCGCCCGCCAGGGCGGTGCCACCCCCGCGGGCACGTTCAACTACGGCTGGGTCACGCCCAACGGCCAACACCGCACGCTCATGGCGTACTCCACCGCATGCCCCCAGGCGTGCAACGTGGTCAACTCGTACTCCACCCCCGAGCGCACCTGGAACGGCCAGATCCTGGGCAACGCCCAGAACAACAACGCCGCCGTCGCGCTGCAGAACGCGGACACCCTGGCCGGATACCGTTCCTCCCTCGTGACCAACCGCCGCTCCCTCACCCTGTCGCACGACCCGGTGGGCGCGGGCACGGTCCGGGTCAGCGAGTACGGTCCGTACGACCCGGGCACGCAGGTCACCGTCACCGCCGTCCCCAACCCCGGTTTCCGGTTCGACGCGTGGGCCGTGGACGGCATCGAGCTGGAGGGGACCGACCCGAACTACCAGCTCACGATGAACGCCGACCGGACCATCAACGCCCTGTTCGTCCCGATCGAACAGCCGTAGGCACCGCCCCCCGCACCCCTGGCGTCTCTTTCGGATCCTGTCGGCCGGGCCCGCGTCGTCCGGGGCCGTGGCCGGCAAGGCCGAGGGTGCCGTACGACCCGCGCGAGTCTGGTTGGCGCCGTCGGGAAGGCGTGTTGCGGTTCCGTTTCAGCTGCTGGAGGGGCCGCGCACGCCGTCCAGGTCGAGGGTGGCGACCGCGCCCCCCTCCGGAGCGTTCGCGAAGGCCAGCCTGGCGCCGAGGACGCCCGCCTGCCCGAGCGCGATGGTCAGCCCGAGTCCGTGCCCGCGCCCCCGCTCGGGGCTTCCCGTACGAAAGCGCTGTGGGCCCTCCGTGAGCAGCGCGGCGGGATAGCCGGGGCCCCGGTCCCGTACGAGGATCCGTGCGCCCGTGGCGGTGGCCTCCACGGTGACTTCGACGGGGTCGGCTCCGTGCCGGTGGGCGTTGGTGACGAGGTTGACCACGATCCGTTCCACCCGGCGCGGGTCGGTCTCCAGGATCGTGGTGGTACGGACCACCACGGCGGTCGGCGTCCCCGTGCGGCGGACGATGTCGGTGACCAGTTCGCCCAGGGGTACCGCGTCGGTGCGCGCGCGTTCGGCTCCGGCGTCGAGCCGGGAGATTTCCAGGAGGTCCTCGACCAGTCCGTTCAGGGCCCGGGCACGGTCCCGGACGAGGTCGGCCACTTCGTCGCCCTCCGGGAGAAGCCCGGCGGCGGTGGACAGCCCCATGAGCGGGGTGCGCAGTTCGTGCGCGACGTCCGCGGTGAAGCGGCGCTCGCCCTCCAGTTTCTGCTGCAGGGCGGCTGCCATCTCGTCCACTGCCGCCGACATCTCGGTGATCTCGTCGCGGGCCCGGCCACCCGGTCCGATCCGGGCGTCGAGGTCGCCGTCGGCGATGGCCCGGGCCGTACGGGATCCCCGGCGCAGCCTGCGGTTCATCGGTTCGGTGGCCAGGGCGGCGAGCGGTACCACGACCAGGAGGGCGGCGAGCACGGCCTTGACGATGCTGCGGTCCAGGAGTTGGAGGCCGCGTACCTCGGAGCTCATGTCCGTCCGGGCGACGAGTACCCGGCCGCCGTCGACGGGCATGGCCGCCCACATCCAGTACCAGTTGGGGGGTTTGCGGTCGGTCCAGGTCGCGTACAGAGCGGCCGGGTCCTTGGCGGCCAGCGCCCGCGCGAGGGGTGCGTCGAGCCGATCCGGGGTGAGGACCTCGACATCGAGCGGGGCGGTGCCCGTGCGGGTGTACTCGCGCTCCGCGGCTGCCATGCGAGCGGAGAGGCGTTCGTTCCAGGTGCGCTCGCTTCGTTCGGCCATCGCCTGGTGGACGAGGACGCCGATCACGGCGGCCACCGCGCAGCAGGCGGCCGCGGTCAGGGCGGCGATTTTCCAGCGCAGGGCGCGCGGGTTGAGGAGTGCCATGGGTGCGGCCGGCCCCTCAGCCGCGGACGAGTTTGTAGCCGAAGCCCCGGACGGTCTCGATCCGCTCGGCTCCGATCTTCTTGCGCAGCCGCAGCACGCACAGGTCCACGACCCGGGTGTCGCCCTCCCAGCCGTAGTCCCACACGTCCCTCAGGAGACGCCGGCGGTCGAGCACGGCGCCGGGAGCCGCCGCGAACTCCAGCAGCAGCCGCAGCTCGGTGGGGGTCAGCGGAACGGGTTGTCCGCGCCGGCGTACCTCCAGGCCGAGGGTGTTCACGGACAGGTCCCCGAAGACCAGCTCCCCGGGAGTCGTCCCGGCATCCGCGGGGACGGCTGCGGGGTTCGCCGGTCCGGCCCCCCGCGTCGGCGTCGTCTCCGGTTCGGCGGGCCGGAAGGTGGCGCGGCGCAGCAGCGTCCGGATCCGGGCGACGAGGACGGGGGTGTCGACGGGTTTGACGACATAGTCGTCGGCGCCCGCCTCCAGTCCGGACACCACGTCGAGGGCGTCGCCGCGCGCGGACATCATCAGGACCGGGACGAGGCTCTCCTCGCGGATCCGGCGGCACAGCCCGATGCCGTCGAGTTCGGGCAGCATCACGTCCAGGATCAGCAGGTCGTACCTTCCGGCTCGGAACGCCTCCAGGCCGTCGAGTCCGTTCTCGGCCACCGCGACCTGATAGCCGTACCGCTCCAGGGACAGCTGTACGGCGCGGCGGATGGCGGCGTCGTCCTCGACGACGAGGATGCTGACGGGGTCCGGGCCCCGGGGTGCCGACACGCCACCTACCTGCTCAGAACGGATATTTATGGAGTTCATCCTAGTCAGTGGGGCCTGCGGTGCGGTCACAGCCGGAGGGAGGCCGCGACGGGGAGGTGGTCGCTGCCGGTGGCGGGAAGGGTCCATGCGGAGGTCACGCTCATCCCCTTCACCAGGATCTGGTCGATGCGGACCATGGGGAACCGAGCGGGCCAGGTGAAGCCGAAGCCGGCGCCCGCCTCGTGCTGCGCGGAGGCCATCTGGGAGGTCACGGGTCGCAGGGCCGAGTCCTCCGCCGTCCCGTTGAAGTCGCCCATCACGACGACCCGGGCCAGCGGCTCGGCCCGCACGGCCGCGGCCAGCTTCCGGGCCGCATCATTGCGGCGGGCGGTGGTGAATCCGGCGTCCGGGGTCACGCGTACCGAAGCGAGGTGGGTGGCGAAGACCGCGACGGGGCCGCCCGGGGTCTCGACGGTGGCCCGTACGGCACGCGTCCACGGCATGATCGGCACCGCTTCCACGCCGTTCAGCGGGTGCTTGCTCCACAGTCTGACGCCGAGGGTGTCGGAGCGGTACGGGTAGCCGGCGGCAAGCTCGCGCTCGTAGGCGGGCGTGGCCTTCGAGGACATCTCCTCCAGGGCCAGCACGTCCGCGCCCGATGCGGCGAGCGCTCGCGCGGTCCCCGCCGGATCGGGATTCTCCTCGTCCACGTTGTGGCTGACCACGGTGAAGTCTCCGCTGCCGGGCCGCTCGGATCGCTTGTCGGTGAGGGTTCCGCCGAAAAGGCAGCCCCAGGCGGTCAGGGGGGCCAGGACGGCGACGGCCGCGAGCCGGGAGCGGCCTACAGCCGCCGCCAGGAGGAGGACGGGGACGCTCAGCCCGGCCCAGGGGAGGAAGGTCTGGAACAGGCTGCCGAGGTTGAAGGCCCCGTTCGGGATCCAGGTGTGCAGGGCCATCGTCAGGGCCGCGCACACGGCGCCGGCGGCGATGAGGCGGCCACGGCCGGTGGCCGGGACGGCGCGGAAGCGGCCGGCGGGACGAGGCTGCGGCGGGCCGGACGGCTCCTCTTGCCTTGTGGTCTCAGAACGGTACGGGGTGCTCAGCACGGCAATTGCCTTCCGATATCGCGTACGCCGGTGGTCGAGTACCGGCACAGCCTCGGAGACGCGCGCTTCCAGGGCGTCAGGAGGACCCTTCGAGGGCCTCGCAATTGCGTTTCAGCCGGGTATCGGTCCGGGAGGCCTGCACGAAGGACAACCGGCTGTCACGGGAAGACGGCAGATACGCGGGAGGCCGACTGCCTGGACGGGCCGCCGTCGAGCAGCTGCCCGACGGCACCGAACACCGAGTGGGCATCTGGATCAGCAACCAGAAAGCCGCTGCAACACGGTCGGCCGCGCCCGGCTCGCAGCCTTCGCCGAGGCCGGCGTGAAGTGGAAGTGGGTCAGAACGTGACCGCGCCGAACACGTCCCGCGCTGGGAACACCTGGACAATCGCTCAGCCTGACCAGGCGTTCAGCAGCGAGGCCGGAAGGTAGGGGGGTGAAGCACACCGAGCGCCACGCCTCAGAGACCCCGCCTCATGGCCGGAGCGGCCTGCCGCCGACGGAGGAAACGGGGTCGCAGAACGGTCAGGCGGGTATCGGTCAGGGCGGTCGGATCCCGATCCGGAGTCGGCTCAGTACTCACCGCTCTCGGGCGCGGCCGAGTGTCTGGGTGCGCGGGCCCGGAGCCGGTCCGCGACCAGGACGAGCTCATTCGGCACGACGTTCCTGCCCAGGATGAATCGGCCGAGGAGGCCTTGCGGCCCGGTGATGACCACGACGTGATCTTCCAAGGCCAGGTGCAGGTCTCTCCACGGGTGGCTCCACTGCGGCACGTAGCCGAATTCCCACAGCTGAAGCCGGTGCGTGGTCGTCGTCAGGGAATAGGACGTGTAGTCATCCTCCTTGAAGGGCGCAGGCGCCTGAGCTCCTTCGGGGACGATCCTGACCCTGTACTGGCCCAGTTGCCTCTCGCCTGCTTCGAGAGTGTCCCTGCGGACTTCGGATTTGCGCCCCTCCCGGCGCCCGGTCACCGCCCCGGTAAAGGCACCCGCACCGCCGACGAAAAGGCAGAACACCAGGTTGAGCCACCACGGCCAGAATTCCGTTGCGTTGATGGCTACCGGCACGACCCCTGCTGCGCCCGCCACCCCTCCCCAGGCAGCACTGCGCCGCACCCGCTTGCGGCGCGCCGCGTCAGCGTCGCCGGCGCCGACGTTTGGCCCGATCACTTCGTTCATACTCTTCCCCCCCAACCGCTGCTGCCGCAGCACCCAGTTGCTCGCGGAACACTACTTGCCCCGCGGGCGGAACGGCCCCCGAGTCGATCCGCTCCGGCGGCCGTACGCCGAGAGGCCAGGGACCTGTCCGGGTGTCGGACTGCAACGTCGACATCCGACATCGGCGGACCGATTGCGGGGTTTGGCCTCGGGATCGTGAGCAGGCGAGTCGTCACGACCAACCCGGTACTACACGAGGAGGTCCCCATGTCGGGCACCGAGAAGACCAAGGCACAGGCCGGGCGGGCCAAGGGCAACGCCCGCCAGGCGAAGGAAGACGTCAAGGACACCTTCCGCCGCCACTGAACCACCTCCTGCCGCGGCCCTGACCCCCGGCACCCGCCGGGCCCCGGCCAACACCCCTGGACGGGCCCACGCCCCGTCACGGCCGCGCTGAGCCGTCACCACCGAGGACGAGTTCAGCGAGCGAGCCGCACTACGCTCACATGCAACCGCCGGGGGGCGGGGCCTGGGGTCGTGGCCGCGGCGGAATGTGTGATCAACTGCTGCAAGGCGTACGGCTTCCGGCGCTGCGGCCGTCAGGAAGGCGCGGCGGAGGGGTGCACGTCGCCCCTCCGTCGACCTCTGCCGCGAATCGAGAAGCCCACATGAGCACGTCCCAGGTTCTTTGGCTCTTTGCGCTGATCTTCATCCCGGCCGGAACCGTCATCGGCGCGGCGGCGTACCGCAAGGTGTGGCAGGTGCGCGCTCTGGTCCGGCGGGGAACGCTGGCCCACGGGCTGGCGATCCGCCTCGCGGCGACGAAGCTGGAGGGACCGGGTGACGGCGGCACCATCACCTTCCGAAGCTCCGGCACGACCGCGTACTACCCGGTCATCGCCTGGACAACCGCCGATGGCCGGGCGATGGAAACCCGGACGGACATAGCCCGCTCCCGGGACAGGACCCTGACCGTCGGCACACGGGTCGAGGTCCGCTACGACCCCGCGAAGCCCACCCGCTGGACGCTCCCGGCCGAGAGCAGCCTCCTGTGGTGGCTCTTCGTCGGCATCGGCGCCCTCTTCGTCGTGATCGGATCGGGCTTCCTCGTCGGAGCACTGCGCACATCCGGGCTCTGAACCACGGACCCGACCCGCTCCCATGCAACCACGGGTGGCTTTGTTCACGACTTCGGGTCCTGGCACGGCTTCTGCGGTGCGGACACGCTGAGTGGACGGTTCAGGAAGTGGGTGCTCAATCGGGATCGCGAGAATGAACCGACAGCCCCTGCCCCCGGACCTCCCGCCGTGGGCCCGCCGCGTGCTCGGCGCGGACCTGTACGACCACTACGGCCAGTCCGAACTGGGCATGGCGGCCGGTCAGGCCTGGGACGTCGCGTCGGCGGCGGGCGCGGCGCCGAGCGAGGTGCGCGCCTTCCCCGGCTGGACGCTCGCCGTGCTCGATGCGGAGACGGGCCGCGAGACGGTGGGCGGGACCGGGCTCCTCGCCGTCGACGTGGCCCGCAGCCCCCTCATGTGGTTCACCGGCTACGCGGGCGGCGGCGGGCCCGCCCCGAAGGTGGGCGGGTCCTTCCTCCAGGAGGGCCGTTGGTTCGTCACCGGTGACCTGGCCGTCCTCGACGACGCGGGCCGCCTGCACGTGCGGGGCCGCCAGGACGACCTCATCGTCATGGCGGGCTACCGGATCGGCCCGACCGAGATCGAGAGCATCCTGATCGAGCACCCCGCGGTGTCCGAGGCGGGCGTCACCGCCGCCCCGGACAGCCTCCGCGGGGAGGTCGTGGAGGCGTACGTCGTGCCCGCCCCCTCGGCGGCCACCGGCCCCGCGCTGGTGGCGGAGCTCCAGGCCCTGGTGAAGACCCGGCTGTCGGCCCACGCCTATCCGCGGCGCGTCCACTTCGTCACGGCGCTGCCGAAGACGGACAGCGGCAAGATCCGCCGCGCGGCCCTGAGCGGCTGAGGCGCGGGCGGGGGACGGCGTAGTCGGAGGTCTGCTCGTGCGAGCCGGCCCGGTCCAAGGCGCGCCGGCCCTCGGCGAGAAGCCGTCCGGCAGCGGTGTGGGCCTTGCCGAACACGGCGTTCGGCCGCCGAGGGAGGGCTGGTTGCTGCTGAAGGCGGTGGCCTGGTCGGCGAAGTCGTCGGCGACGGGGAGGGCGGCGCCTTCGCGGCCATCCGCCACCGGTGCACCGCCTTCGCCCCGTCCGCGCCCCGCGCCGTCTTCGCGTACAGCGTCATCAGGCGGGCCGCGACCGACCACAGGCGGGAGTTGTCGAGCTGCCGCTGCACGGTGACCGGCGCTGCACTGACTCGCTGCTGCATGTCGGTGGCGCCCAGGCTCATGTACTCGGTGCCGCGGACGGCCGGCGGCACGTCCAGCACGACGAACAGGCACCGCAGGCAGTGACCGCCGCGCGTGCCCGCACCCCGCACCTCGCGGGAGACGTGTTCCCGGGGCAGGGCCGTGCCGTACCGGGTGTTGATCCGATCGGACCCGGACGGTCAGGGCGGAGGCGGACGAGGACGTCCACGGCCATCGTGACGGGCCGGGGGCGAGGTGATCGGCGCCCTCGGTGATCCACCGGTGGGCCCGCGCGAGGATGGCGCGCGGGCAGCGGGGGCGGCAGCCCCGGGGTCGGGGGCCGGCGTGGGCCCCTGTTCGACCTGATCATGCCAAGCGTTCGTCGTCCGGCTCGCCCTGTGGAGGGTGGCGGCGGCGCGGCCCGCTCACAAGGTGGGCAGGAACGTCTTCACCGCGCACTCGGTGGCCGCCCGCCATACCTCGGCGGCGAGTTCCGGCATCTGGGTGCGCTGCACCTCGGTGGCCAACTCGTTGAGGCGGGCCACCGCGTGCATGTCACCGGCGTGGGCGGCCAGCATCTCCTGGAGGATCCGGAAGCGGATCCGGTCGCGGAAGGTGAAGAGCTGGAGGCCCTCCTCGGCCTCGGCCGCGAGTTCGGCCGCGAGGTCGGAGTCGCCGCACTGGAAGGCCAGTTGGGCGCGGAGGAAGAGGAACTCCTGGCGGTGGCGAGGCGGTCCGGCGAAGTCCAGGACGGGCTCGACGGCGGAGAGCAGGGCCTGCGCGTGCTCCAGTCGCGGCGGCAGGCTCTGGAGGCAGAGCGAAGCTGCTCCCAGTCGCAGCCGCATCCAGAGAGTGATGTCCTCCCGGCTGTCCAGGGCATCGATCGCCTTGTCCAGGTAGCGGCGGGCCGCCTCGGTGTTGCCCTGGCGGGTGCTCACGGTCGCGGCGGTCCAGTACGCCTCGGCGGTGAGGGCGCCCCGCTCGGACGGCAGGGCTTCGAGGGTGTCGAGGCTCAGCCGCATTGCCTCGGCGACGTTGCCGAGCTCCGCCTCGGCCGAGACCAGCAGCAGCCGGCTGCGGAGCAGATCGGCGGCGGGGACCCGGACACGGTAGTGGTCGCCCAGCTCCAGGGACTCGCGGACCGCCCTGCGGGCCAGCTCCATGTCGCCGCGGCTGCGGGCGCATCGGGCGACCCGCTGCTTGGCGTAGACCTGGAGGGCCGGGCGGTCCAGTTCCTTGCTGAGCCGGTTCAGGGATTCGAGGACGTCCCACTCCTCGGGGAACTCCCCGAGGGAGGCGTGCAGCTGGGCGAGGAGGGCCAGGGCCTGCCAGCGGGTGGAGGGGTCCGCGTCAGTGGCGCGCGCGAGCGCGTCGGCGAGGAGGTCGCGCATCTCGGCGTCACGCTCGCTGTCCGGCCGGGAGGCGAGGGTGGCGACGATGTCCGAGAGGTCGTCCTCGATGCGTTCGGTGAAGATCTCGGCAGGAATGCCGAGGCGCTCCGCGAGGTAGTCGACGGCGCGTTGCGTGGGGAACCGGGCACCCGATTCCAGGCGGGAGAGGTACGCCGAGGACATGCCCGGCCCGGTGAGCTCCGCCTGGGTCTTGCCCTGCTGCAGCCTCAGCTGACGCAAGCGCCGCCCAAAGCCAGGTTGCTCCAGCATACGATCACTGCCTTCGAGGTTTTCGTCCGATGCCCCGCACAGACTTCGGGGGGGCCACTGTAGCCCCCCCGAAGCATGGTGACAAATATTGACTTGCGCTGGCAACCGGGTCTCAAAGTCTGGCCGAAGACAGCCTGAAAAGAATGGTTACGGCCAGTCGATATCGCCGGTGCCGGCGGCAAGAGTGCGCACTTCACCCGTACCGACCGAAGCCGCACCCGCAATCAGTAGAGCTGAGAATGCGAGAGCGACTATGCGGGCAACTACGGTCTTCTTCATGGGAATCCTTTGCTCAACTTCACCGATCGCCCATACCGGGGCTGCGCCAATGTACCCGGAACGGAGGCCATCAGGCAAAGGATTGACAGGCCTGTCAAGTTGCTGCCACGTCACGGGGGGGCTCAACGGGGCTTCACGGAGGGTCCACCGGCCCCGGGGTCGGCGGACCCTGCGACGCCCCCGGGTACAGATGCTGCTCGTACGCGGGGCCGTACCTGCGCTCCAGGGTTTCCAGCGAGGCCTCGGTCCACTCCGTCGCCTGCGCGATCCGCGCCCTGGAGGACACCGCCTCCGGAGCCCATGACTCCGGTTCCCACAGCTTGGCCCGCATGAAGGATTTGGCGCAGTGGAAGTACGCCTCCTCGACACTCACCACGAGGGCCAGCTGCGGCCGGCTCCCCCTGACGACCATGTCGTCGAAGAAGGGGGCCGAACGGATCAGGCGGGCACGCCCGTTGACCCGGAGGGTGTCACCCCGTCCGGGAATCAGGAAGATCATGCCCACCTGCGGGTTCTGCAGGACATTCCGCCAGGTGTCGAGCCGGCGATTACCCGGCCGGTCGGGAACGGCGAGCGTGCGTTCGTCGAGAATGCGCACGAATCCTGGCGGATCGCCGCGCGGAGAGACATCGCACGTCCCGTCCGGAGCGGCAGTCGCGATCATGCAGAAAGGCGAATTGCTGATCCATTCGGTCTCGTACGCCCGGAGAGTCGGAGTGGCCTTGCGGAACACCACCGAATTCACCGGGCCGACAAGTTCACGCAGTTCTTCCTCGGTCGTAATCTCCTCGTACTCCACGCGTCACCCGGCCACGTCCGCGGCACCGGCCGCCCTCTCGGAACCCTCCGGATGGGGCGTCGTGCCGACCCGGATGGTCGCGCATGCCTTCTCGCACAGCGCCACCGCGGCATCCGCGTCCGGGGCCACGGCGATCACCTGACCGAGCCGGTCCCAGCTCGACCGGAGCGGCCGGACCACGCTCCCCGGCTCCACCGGCAGGTCCACGTCGACCACCCCTTCCAGCGCCCGCGCCGCCTCCCGCCCCTCGACGGCGGTCACCGTCCCCGGCTCTGCGGCCAGGAATCGGGTGGCCGCCGCCTGACGCACGGCCGGCCGCTCCTCCAGGGGCGGCAGGCCCCCGCCCGGCCAGGCCACCGTGTACCGCTCGATGTCGAAGCCGGTCGCCTCCTCGACCAGGTCCCGGATGCGGTCGCCGCCCGGCCGGTTGTGTGACTCGATCACCCGCGGCCCGCGCTCCGACAGCCGTACCTCCGTGTGGCTGGGACCGCTCGCCACCCCCACCGCGTCCAGGAACGTGGTCACGCACGCCACCACGGCCGCCTCGTCCGCGGGGGTGATCCGGGCGGGCACCACGTGTCCGAGCTCCACGAAGTTGTCGTACGTCAGCTTCTCGGTGACGGCCACCACCACATGACGGCCCTCGAAGGTGAAGGCCTCCACGCTGAGCTCGGGCCCGGAGATGTACTCCTCCATCAGGAAGCGCTCCAGCGGGAAGAAGCGGGCGAACTGGTGGTCCGAGTGGCGCAGCCGCGTGACCGTCTCCCACACCTCGTCCAGCTGGTCCGGCGATTCGACCAGCTGGAGCCCGAGGCTGCCGATGCCGTCGACCGGTTTGACGATGAACGGGTAGCCGTGGCGCGCGCCGAAGCCGGTCAGGCTCTCTCGGTCACCGACCTCCGCAGCGGCGACCGAGACCGACGGTGCTGCGGCGGCCAGGTGCTGCCTCATGCTCAGCTTGTCCCGCAGCAGATGGGCCACCTCGTGGGAGACACCGCCCAGGCCGAGCAGGTCGCTGATCCGGCCGGCGGGCTCCACGCCCGCCTCCGTCGTGGTGGCCACGCTCGTGAAGCCGTACGCGCGGTGCGCGGCGGCCACCAGGGGTTCGGTCACGGACCAGTCGGTGTAGTCCACGAGCAGCGCAGCGTCCACCAGGGAGGCGTGCTCGGGGGTGAACTGACCGGGCTGTTGGAGGTAGACGACGCCGAGACCCTGTTCCTTCGCCTTGCGGATGTTCTCGATCCGGCCGCCGACGATCAGGACGCGCTGTTCGGACATGATGCTCCTTGACATGGGAAGTTCGTTGGTGCGGTCCCGTGGGGCCGGGGGTCAGGCGCCGGTGGCGGGGTCCGCGTCCCCGGTGAGGTCCACCACGGCCCCGGTGACGAGCTCCCGTGCCAGCGAACGCAGCCGGTCCGGGGTGTCGCAGTCCAGGACCGCCCATGCCAGCCGGTCCCCCGAGTCCTCGGCGGGACGCACCCGCGCACCCGGGGCCAGCCGGGCGTCGTGCCGGGCCACCTCGGGCAGGGCCCTCCAGGCGGACAGGTCGAGTGCGGCCAGCGTGCCGGTGCCGGGGGACGAGAGGAAGAGGCTGCCTGCCGCGCGCACCGGGTCGTGGCCGTCCGGCACGGCCGGCTCCTCGCCCAGGGCGAGACGCAGACACGCACCGAAGACGTCGAATCCGTGGGCTCGGGCGACGAGTTCCATGATGTGGTCGCCCGGGGTGCGGACCGCCACCTCCATGATCACCGGCTCGTCGCCGTCGACCGCCCGGAACTCCAGGTGCGCGATGCCGGTCACCATGCCGAGCGCGGCCACCACCCCCCGGCACAGCTCGTCGGCGGCCTTCCGCAGCACGGGCCGGTCCGTTCCGTGGCCCGCCTCGTGGAGCAGCTCCACGAAGTACGGCGGTCCGGTGGTCTCCTTGCGGGTCAGGTTGGTGAACAGCACCCGGCCCTGGTGCACCAGGGCCTCCACGCTGTACTCCTGGCCCTCGACGTACTGCTCGACGAGGAGCGGCCCCTCGGTGTCGCGGCGGGCGACGGTGTCCGCCCAGTCGTCCGGGGTGGCGACCCGCTCGACGCCCTGGCTGCCCTGCGAGGAGACCGGCTTGACCACGACGGGCAGCCGCTCCAGGGCCCAGTCGGTGGCCTCGGACAGCTTGCGGGTGTGGCGGTGGGCCGGCTGGGGCAGCCCGGTGCGGGCGAACTCGGCGCGCTGGAGCGCCTTGTTGCGCGAGACCGTCGCCGCGTCCAGACCGGGGCCGGGCAGCCCCAGACGGTGCTGGACCATCGCCGTGGCCAGGACGTGCGGCTCGGCGAAGCCCCAGACCGCGTCCGGGCGCAGCCGGGCCGCCAGGGTCATCGCGGGTGCCAGCCAGCTCTCGTCCCGGGCGGCGGCGGCCTCGTCGACCGGCTCGAAGTCCACGATGCACGGGAAGCGGTCCGCGAGTGCCGCGTACCGGGTGGGGGTCTCCACGATGCCCACCCGCAGCCCCAGGGTCCGGGCCGCGTGCAGATACCCCTCCGCCATGACTCCGGCGCCGACCAGGAGGGCCGTGCGCTGCTGATCGTCTGCCATCGTTGTGTTCCTCAATCTGTCTCGTACGAGGGGGGGGGTCAGCCCACCGGGAGGTCCGCGTCCAGGGCGGCCGCGCACAGCAGCCGTTCGAGGGCGGCGGTGTGCCGCACGGCCCACTCCGGCGGGTGGACGGCGGTGTCGATCTGGAGGAGCAGCCGGATCCCGTCGGCGTCCACGTCGGCGCTGAGGTAGTGGCTCGCCCGCCACGGGTCGGCGTCGGTCCACTCCGTCGCGGCGCGCGGCGCTGCGGCCGCGAGTTCCGCGGCGGTGGTCGGGCGTATGGGCAGCGCGGTCGAGCGCGGCCGGTAGTTGAGGGCCGGGGTGGCGTCGAGGTGTACGCCTCGCTCCTCCTCGACGGTCCTGAGCAGCGCAGCCAGCCGGTCGGGCGGGCCGCCGCCGGCCCGGAAGGCGCGCAGCGAGGCCGCGGCGGTCCGGCGCACCAGCTCGTGGAAGGTGGTCCCGGCCGTGTCCACGCAGCAGGGCACGGGCTGGGACAGCGGCAGGACGGCCGCGGCGGTCTCGGGCCGCAGCCGGTTCGCCGAGATCAGGTGGACCGTGCCGTACCGGGTCTCCCCCGTGCCGTCCTCGCCCGGTACGGGACCGGTCCGGGCGGCGTCGAGGGCGGCCAGGGCGGCCGTCAGGACGGTGGCGGGCGACTCCCCGGTGTGGGCGGCAACGGCGCCGACGGCGAGGTCCAGGGCGGGGGAACGGTGCCGGAGGAACCGGTACCGGGGCCCGGCCGGGGTTTCCGCCGCCGGGGGCGGGGCGGCCGGCATGCGGCGGTAGGCCTCCTCGGCGTGGCGCAGCGCGCGCTGCGCGGAGCGTTCTCCTGCCGGGGACGCCTCGGCGGCAGCCTGCTCGCGCGGTCCGCGCGGGGGGCCGCCCGGGGCGGGGGCGGTGCGGGCCACCGGATCGGTCTCCGCGATCCGCCCGACCAGGTGCGCGGAGAGGGGGACGAGCGCGTATGCGTCCACGGCGACATGGCCGAACGCCAGGGCGAGGTGGCGCGGGGCGCCGTCCTCGGTGACGAGCGCCGCGCGTAGCGGCCAGCCGTGCGTCATGTCCAGCGGCGGGGCGGTGATCGCGTCCAGGACGGCCTCCGCGTATGCGTCGGCGGTGCCGGCGGGCGCCTCGTGGACGGCCAGGTGCAGGGTGCCCCGGGCGTGCACCTGCTGGTGCGTGCCGCGGGCCGGGTCCCGGACGACCCGGCTGCGCAGCACCTCGTACCGTTCGAGCAGTTCGCTCAGTGCGGTGACGGTGTCAGCCTCGGTGGTGCCCGCGCGCAGCCGGTACAGGCGGGGCACGTTGAGTCCCCGCCCGTGGGCCCGGGCCGCGTCGACCTCGGCGAGGTAGTAGCGCTGGCTCCAGGTCAGCGGGGCCTCGGCCGTGTCACCGTCCGTGGGCGCGGTGCCGGCGGCGAAGGGGACGGGGACGGTGCGGTCCGGGGATGCGGACGGCCCGGGGGCTGGGCGGGGCACGGTGCTATGCCTCCGCGGCGGTCTCGTCGAGGGGGGACCAGGTGAAGGTGAGCGTGTCGCCGGCGGCGCGGGCGCGGGCCAGGGCCTGCTCGCGGTCGGCGCCCTCGGCGATGATCCAGGCGGCCCGGTCGCGGTTGGAGCCGTTCGCCCGGTAGTCGATGCCGGCCTGGACGCCGGGGCGCAGGTGCACCTCGTGGACTCCGTCGAGGGCCTGGGCCTGCGCCATGCCGTCGATGGCGTCGAGGTGGCCGCTGGAGCGGAGCATCAGGAAGTGGATGGCGGCGGTGCGGTCGGTGGTGAGCGTCAGGTCCGGGACGCCGCCGAGCAGTGCGGTCATGTGGAGGCGGCACATGTCGACGCCGCTGGCGATGCGTACGGCCTCGGGGATGCGGTCGCCGGCGATGCGGCCGTTGACCTCGATGACCCGTGCGTCCTTGCCGTCGGCGGTGAGTTTGAGTTCGACGTGGGACGGGCCCCAGGTGATGCCGACGGCCTTGACGGCGAGTTCGGCCTTCTCGATCAGCAGCCGCTCCTGCTCCCCGGGCAGGGCGGCCGGGAAGACGTGGCCCATCTCCAGGAAGAGCGGGGGCTCGCTGCCGATCTTCTCGGTGAGGCCGAGGACCTTGCCGTGCACGATCTCCGCGGAGTACTCGGCGCCCAGGACGCATTCCTCGATGATCACCTTCGGGGTGACAGTGTGGCCGAGGTACTCGCCGAGCCGCATGACCTCGGCGGTGATGGCGGTGACGTCGTCCGCGTTCTCGCAGCGGCGGACGAAGAGGCTGCCGGTGAGGTCGAGCGGCTTGACGACGACGGGGTAGCCGATCCGGTCGGCGGCCTGCGCGGCTGCCTCGGGTGACTCGGCGACCCGGAAGAGGGGGTTGAGGCCGGGCACCGCGGCCATGGCCTCGCGCATGGCGGCCTTGGAGCGGCAGATGGCGGCGGCGGCCGGGTCGGGCCCGGCGAGGCCGAGGCGGGCGGCGACGCGGGCGCCCATGTCGCAGTAGTACTCGTAGACGGAGGTGACGCCGACGAGTTCGCCCTGGGTGGCGAGTTCTTCGCAGAAGGCCACGATCGCGTCGGCGGAGTCGATGTCACAGGCGCGGATGTCGACGCCGAGTTCGGCGTAGTCGTGGAGCAGCGAGGGGTGCATGTGTGCTGGGGCGGTGGCCAGGATGATCGGCGTGATGCCCTGCTCCAGCAGGAAGCGCGCACAGTCCTGGCCGGCGCCGGTCCAGGGGGATTCGATGAACACTACGTAGCGGGGGGACACGGGGTACTCCGTTCGGTTGCTCTGGGAAGGCGGGGCATGTCTCAGGCGCGCAGCGTGGTGCCGTCGGCCGACGGGGATGGTGCGGGCGCGGGAAGGTCGCGCAGGGGGCGCAGGCGGGAGAGCACGAGCCACAGGACGCCGGTGCTCATGCCGATGCCGCCGATGAGGAGGGCGCCGCGGACCCCGAGCCATTCGCCCAGCGCTCCGCCGGTGACCGAGCCGAGGGGCAGGATGCCCCAGACGAGGAAGCGGACGCTGGCGTTCATCCGGCCGAGGAGTTCCGGCGGGCACAGCTGCTGGCGGATGCTGACCTGGCCGACGTTGTAGACGACGATGCCGAAGCTCATGGTGAACCAGGGTGCGGCGAACAGCAGGCTCTGCCAGCCGCTTTCGGCGAACGGGATGAGCAGTGCGGTGGGCACCGTCAGCAGGTACGAGGTCCACATGGTGCGGACTTGTCCGAACCGGCGGCCGAGGCGGCCGGCGAAGGCGGCGCCGAGTACGCCGCCGACGCCGCTGACCGCCATCAAGAGGCCGACGGCGGTTCCGGAGAGCCCCATCTCCTCGACGAGCAGCAGCATCACCAACGGGAGGGAGACCGCGTAGAAGAAGTTGTACGTCGCGGCGGAACCGGTGATGGCCCGGAAGACCGGATCGCGCAGGACGAAGCGGAGGCCCTCGCGGATCTCGGCGCCCATGCGGCGCTGCTCGGTGCGCTCCGGGGTCGCCTCGGGGGTGCTGATGCGGGAGAGCAGGAGCGCGGAGAGGACATGGGTGGCGGCCTGGACGGAGACGGTGGCGACGGCGCCGGCGAGTTGGACGAGGCCGCCGCCGAGGGTCGGCCCGGCCAGGCGGGAGACGGCGTTGGTGCTCTCCAGCCGGGCGTTGCCCTCGATGAGGTTCTCCCGTCCGACGACGACGGGGATGTAGGACTGGTAGGCGATCTCGAAGAACGCGGTGGCCAGGCCTACGAGGAGGGTGACGGCGAGCAGGCGGGTGAAGGTGACGAGGTCGAGGAGGAAGCCAATGACGATCGCGGCCATCAATACGGCGCGCAGCAGGTCGCAGATGATGAGGATCGGGCGGCGGCGGGACCGGTCGACGAGGACGCCGGCCGGCAGGCCGACGAGGAGGAAGGCGATCGTCTGCGCGGCCTGGAGCAGCCCCATCTGGAACGGGGTGGCGGACAGGGTGCTTGCCGCGAGGAGCGGGATGGCGACCCGGGTCATGTTGGTGCCGACCATGCTGACGGTCTGCGCACCCCAGAACAGCCGGAATCCGGGATTGTGCAGGAGGCTCATGCGCCGTCCTGGTGGCCGACTGTGAGGCTGCGGGTCCAGATGCCGGGGCCGGCGACGAAGGAGTTGTTGCTGCGGTTGACGCGGACGCGGCCGTCGTGGCCGTCGATGGAGCGGAGCAGTTCGAAGACGTTGCCGGCGAGGGTGATGTTGCCGGCGTTGCGGCGGGTGCCGTCGGGGCTGACGAGGACGGCGTTGGCGCCGATGGAGAAGTCGCCGGTGATGGGGTTGGAGGTGTGGGCGCCGTTGGCCTGCACCACGTGGAGAACGGTGCGGTCGGCGCGTATCTCGGTGCCGAGGTCGTCGGTGTGGCTGAGGACGAGATGGCCCGGCTGGACGGTCGGCATCTCGCCGTTGGCGCCGCGGTGGGCGGATCCGGTCGCGGGTGCGCCGGCCTCGGCGGCGGTGCGTCGGGAGGAGAGGAAGCCGCGCAGGACTCCGTCCTCGACGAGCACGGTGGGGCCGGTGGGGGTTCCTTCGCCGTCCCAGGGGGTGGGGAGCGGGGAGTCGGCGGCAGTGGGATCGTCGAGGAGGGTGACGCCCGGGGAGGCGACCCGTTCGCCGATGTCGTCCTTCAGGGGTGAGCGGCCTTCGAGGACGGAGTCGAGGAGGAAGGCGGGGGCGACGAGAGTGAGCAGGCGGCAGAACACCCTGCCGTCGACGAGGAGGTCGTCGTGGTCGAGGACGGTGGCGGGCCGGGAGGCGAGGATCCGGGCGAGGCCGACGAGTTCGGCCAGTTCGGTGCGCTCGGTGGCGTCGAGGATGCCTTCCATGGTGCGGCCGAAGAGCTGGTGGCCGATGTAGCCCGTGCCCTCGCCTCGGGCGGTGATCCGGGCGAAGAGCTGTGCGACGCCGGTGTCGTACTGCGCCGGGACGGAGCCCGCGCGGTGCAGGCGGACACGGGTGCGGTCGGCCCGTGCGCGCAGTTCGATCTCCAGGTCGCCGGTGCTCTCGGTGAGGGCGCGCAGCCGTGCGGTGGCGGCGTCGTCGATCCGGGGCAGGGGGGCTGCCGACGGGGTGTGGGAGGCGCGGTCGGTGCGGGGGGAGGGGGCCGCGTCCGCGGCGGCGAGGACGCGGCCGATGTCGAGGGCGGTGGTGACCAGGGCGGGGTCGGTGGCGCCGGGGACGTTGCGGACGGCGTAGCCTTCGTTGCCGTCGGCCCAGACGGTCAGGGCGGTGGCTCCGGAGGAGACGTCGCTGCGGCGCTCGACGGTTGCGGCCCGGCAGACCAGTTCGTCGGTCTCGTGCCAGGCGGTCCAGACCTCGGCGTCGGCGCCGTGCCGCGCGGCCTCGGCGAGGAGCACATCGCTCGCGCCGGTGGTTGCCGCGGTGTCGGTGACGTGTGCGTCGGAGGTGGTCATCGGCGGGTGCCTCCGACCAGGAGGGAGCCGACCCGGAGGGTCGGTCCGACGACTCCGACCGTGACCCACTGGCCGAACTTGCCGCATTTGGCCGCGCCGACCGCGGTGTCGTCGGCGATGGCGTCGATGTCCCTCAGCACCTGTGTTCCCGTTCCCGTGATGGTGGTTTCCTCGATGGGGTCGGTGACCCGCCCGTTCTCGATCAGATGGCCGTTGGTCACCCGGAAGGTGAACTCGCCGGTGGATTCGATGACCTCGCCGCCGCCGACGTGCTCGGCGTAGATGCCGTACTCGGTGGAGGCGATGATCTCGTCGACGGTCGAGGTGCCGGCGGCGAGGCAGGTGTTGGTCATCCGGGGTTGGGGCGGCTGGAGGGCGGTGGTGCAGCGGCCGTTGCCGCTGGAGGCGATGGAGAGCCGGGCCGCGGACTCCTGGTCGGTGAGCCAGCCGGTGAGGACGCCGTTCTCGATCAGGGTGGTGGGGGTGGCGCGCACGCCTTCGTCGTCGTAGGCGTAGGAGCCGACGGCGCCCGGGACGGTGGGGTCGTCCCGGAGGGTGACCAGCGGGGAGGCGATGGTTTCGCCCATCCGCCCGGCATACACGGAGCCGCGCAGTACTTCGTCGCCCTCCAGCGGGTGGCAGCAGGCTTCGTGGAGCAAGACCATGCCGCGGCCGCCGGCGACGACGACGGGCAGCCGGCCGACGGGCGCGGGGCGGGCCGCGAGGCCCGTGACGGCGCGCCGGGCGACCTCCGCCCCGGCGGCGTGCATGTCGATGCCGGAGAGGGGGCCGCTGACGCCGGGGGTGTAGAAGCCCGTGGAGACGCGGCCGCCCTTGCGGGCGATGACACGCACGGTGAGGTAGCTGAGCAGGCGGGTCTCGTCGTGCACGCGGCCCTCGTGGTCCACGACGCAGAGGTCCTGTTCGGCAAGTTCGAAGTCGACGACGACCTGGGCGACCGCGGGGTCGAAGTCGCGTGCGGCCTGTTCGAGTTCGCGCAGGGCGGTGAGCGCCGTGCCGGGTTCGGTCCAGGCGGGGGGGCGTCCGGTGTCCTGAAGGCCGGCGGGGGCGGTCCTGGCGGCCTTGTCGCCGAGCCGAGCCACGGTCGGGTCGAAGCCGGAGGTGGAGCGGTGCAGGAACGTGTCGCGTGTGACGTACCGGGCCGCGGTGGCCTGTCCCCACTGGACGCTGATGTCGCTGACGCGGCCCTCGGCGAGCCGGCCGCTGGTGCGGTGCCAGGTCTGCACCTCGCCGGATGCGGTGAGCTGGTCCTTGGGGCGATTCGCCCGCAGTTCGGCGGCCAGGTCGTGGCCCACCTCCCGGAGGGAGTCACGCGGGTGCATCGATGGTCTCCTTGGCGTGTCGGGACGTTCGTTCGCAGCACGGGGAAGGCCGTCAGGCCTTGGTGGACCACATCCGGAACATGTAGCGGTTGACGTCGGCGGCCAGGTCCTGGCCCATGTCGATCTCGCGGGGCGCGAAGCGGTCGTAGAACGCCGTGCGGGTGTGGAGGAAGCGGTCGTCTGCGGAGACGAGGGTCTGGCCCTGCTCCAAGCGGACGCGGTACTGCACCGAGGACTGGTCCAGCACGGCGTCGAAGAAGTCGAGTGCGGCGCGCTGTTCGTCGGTGATGGGTTCGCCGACCTTCTCGTGGGCGACCTCGATGTAGGTGCGGAAGTAGCGGACCAGGGGTTCGCCGTCGGCGGTGTAGCGGATGATCGGCGAGCGGAAGAAGCCGGTCTCCTGCGACAGCGACATGCCGCGCTTCTCGAACCAGAAGTCCTGGGTGAGGACGGCCAGGACCTCCGGGTGGCGCTCGAGGACCTCGTGGACGGGCTTGGCGTCCACGAGGATGCTCTCGCCGCCGATGTGGGCGGACTGGCCGCAGGACAGCAGCAGGTAGTCGATGGGGTCGACGTCGTTGACCGCGTCGTTGTGCATGTACGAGCCCTGCTTGGTCTGGTGGTAGCGGGCGCCGTCCTCGATGGTCTTGCGGATGCCGCGGTCGTAGACCTCGATGAGCCGCCAGCCGTCGGTGTTCTGGACCATGGGCCTGCCGAGGGCGGTGCCGAGGAGCCAGGCGTACAGCGCCTGCCCGCGCAGGCTGTCCACGCCGGCGATGCGGTCGTACACGATGAAGTGCGCGGTGTCGTCGATGACGTGACGGCTCGCGTCGACCTCCGCCGTGAAGAGCGGGACGGCGTCGAGGTCGACCTCGATCGCGTCGACACGGCCCTCGGGGAAGCGCTCGCCGAGCTCGGCGACGTACGCGGCGACCTCGCGCTGTGCCTGCTCGGAGAAGCCGTGGAAGGTCTCGGCCGGAACCTCGAGGGTGCGGGGGTGGGCGGGCGCGAGCGTGGTGCTCATTCTCTGCTGTTCCTCTCTGAGCTTCCGATAGCCCTCGACGGGCTTGGCAAGCATTGCAACATATAGGCAAGTCCCTGACAAGATCGTTGACAGCTTTGCCTCGGTCGCCCTACGTTGACTCCCGTGCCGGCCGGGCGATCAGGCTAACGGTCGGCGATAGAGCGGGAATTAACACTAGGCAGCGACTTGCCTAGAGCTTGCTCAGGCTTGCCTACAACGGCGTAGAGCGATTCGATCCACCACATCGAACGATTCAGGAGTCTCAGGCGTGCAGCGGTCCATCTATCCTTCATTTCGCTCTGTGCTGGCCGACAACGAGATTGTTCGTGTGGCGGGCGCCAACCACGCCCTCGGCGGGCTGCTCGCAGAAGAGGCCGGGTTCCAGGCCGTCTGGTCGTCCAGCCTTGAGGTGTCAGCGTCACGCGCGCTGCCCGACGCGAGCATTCTGAGCATGACCGAGTACCTCGAAGCGGCGTCCAACATCCAGAAGGCGCTGCGGATCCCGGTCGTCGCCGACTGCGACACCGGCTATGGCGGCAACCTCAACGTGGCGCACATGGTCCACGAGTTCGAGGCGGCCGGCATCACCGCGATCTGCATCGAGGACAAGCTGTTCCCGAAGATGAACAGCTTCGTCGCGGGCGGACAAACGCTTCTCGGCACCAAGGAGTTCGCCGACAAGATCCGCATCGCCAAGGCGGCCCAGGCCACCCAGGAGATGTTCGTCATCGCCCGCACCGAGGCCCTCATCAGCGGGCTCGACGTCGACGCGGCCCTCGAGCGGGCCCGCGCCTACGCCGACGCCGGCGCCGACGCGGTCCTCGTCCATTCCAAGGTCAAGACCAGGGACCAGGTCCTCGGCTTCCTCGAGGGCTGGGACTTCCGCGTTCCGGTGGTCATCGTCCCGACGACCTACCCGGACTGGCACATCGACGAGATCAAGCAGGCCGGCGTCTCCGTCGTCATCTACGCCAACCAGGGGCTGCGCGCCACCGTCAGCGCGCTGCGCGAGACCTACCGCTCCGTCTACGAAACCGGCGACTCCACGGCGGTCGAGGACTCCATCGCCTCCGTCCAGGACGTCTTCGCCCTGCAGCGCCTGGAGGCCTGGCAGAAGCTCGACGTCTGAGCGCAGGGACGGACCGTAGGGGGCGGGACGAAAGAAGCGGAAACGACTCTTGGCCATCATCTCCACAGCGGACGAACTGTTCGACAGCGACGTCTACGTCGACCTCGGACGGACACTCCGCATTCCGTTGCACCTCAAGTGCGAGGGCTTCAATTTCGCCGGCTCCGTGAAGCTCAGGGCCGCCACCTCCATGGTCGAGTCGTCGATCCGGCTCGGCCTGATCGACGAGCACTCCACCATGGTCGAATCGTCCTCCGGAAACCTCGGGGTGGCGCTCAGCGTGGTGGCGGCCGCCCGCTCCCTGCGGTTCGTCTGCGTCACCGACCCCAAGTGCAATCCCGCGACCGTCAAACTCATGCGGGCCCTGGGCAGCGAGGTCGTCGTCGCCGACCGGCCGGACGCGGACGGCAGCTATCTCACCGCCCGCAAGACACTCGTGCGTGAGCTGTGCTCCCGCAACTCCGGCTACGTGTGGCTCAACCAGTACGAGAACCCCGCCAACTGGCTCGCCCACTACGAGAACACCGCGCCCCTGATCGGCAAGCAGTTCCCCGACCTCGACGTGCTGTTCATCGGTACCGGCACCGGTGGCACCCTCACCGGCTGCGTCCGCTGGTTCCGGGACAACCGTCCCGGAGTCCGGATCGTCGCGGTCGACACCGTGGGCTCGGTCAACTTCGGGATGCCCGCCGGCCCCCGGTACCTGCCGGGGCTCGGCGCCAGCGAGCCGATGCCCCTGGTCGAAGCCACCCCGATGGACGAGGTCGTCCGGGTCCACGAACGCGACGCCGTGCGGATGTGCCGTCGCCTCGCCAGACACGGCTTCCTCATGGGCGGCTCCACCGGGACCGTCGTCAGCGGTGCCGCCGGCTGGCTGGACCGGCACGATCCGGCCGCCACCCTCACCTCGGTGGCCATCTCCGCCGACATGGGCGACCGCTACATCGAAACGGTTTACGACGACGCCTGGGTGCGGAGCACCTACGGCGACCTCGACAAGGAACAGGAAGAGAGCAATGGCTGAGCAGCAGGGCGGTCCGCCGCAGTTCTCCGTCGTCCCCGGCGCGGCGGTGCACCGAAGCCTCGAAGGGAACCGGGCCGAGATCATCGACCTGGTGGAGGCCGCCTACCGCCGCCACGGCCAGGGCGGCACCGTCAACCCTCCCTCGTACTTCCTGCGCTTCCCCGACCGGCCGACCGCCCGCATCATCGCCCTGCCGGCCTCGATCGGGGGCACGGACGGCGCCGAGGGCACGGACGGCGTCGACGGCATCAAGTGGATCTCCAGCTTCCCCACGAACCTGGAGCGGGACATCCCGCGCGCCTCCGCCGTCCTGCTGCTCAACGACCCGGCCACCGGCTACCCCTACGCCTGCCTGGAGGGGTCCATCATCAGCGCGGTGCGCACCGCCGCGTCGGCCGCCGCCGCGGCCCGGCGGATCGCCGCCCAGCGCGGCTCCGCGCCGCGCCGGATCGGCTTCTTCGGAACCGGTCTGATCGCCCGGTTCGTCCAGGACTACCTGGCCGAGCTCGACTGGGACGTCGACGAGTACCACGTCTTCGATCTCAGCGACACGTACGCAGCCTCGTTCGCCCGGCAGGTCCTGGAGCCCACCGGCCGGCCGGTCCGCGTCCACGACTGCGCCGAAGACCTCGTCCGCTCGTGCGACCTGATCGTCTTCGCCACCACCGCGGCCACACCCCACGTGAGCGACCCGGCCTGGTTCTCCCACAACCCGCTGGTCCTGCACGTCTCGCTGCGCGACCTGGGCACCGACGTGATCCTGGACAGTGTCAACATCGTCGACGACGTCGAGCACGTGCTGAAGGCCGACACCTCGGTGCACCTGGCCGAACAGGCCACCGGCAACCGGGACTTCCTCGACGGGACGCTCTACGACGTGCTCACCGGCGACGTGACCGTCCCCGCGGACCGGCCCGTGGTCTTCTCCCCCTTCGGCCTCGGCATCCTCGACCTCGCGGTCGGCGCCCACGTCCACCGCAGGGCCGTCGCCGCCGGAGAGGCCGTCCCCATCGGCGGCTTCTTCCACGAGCTGGACCGCCACCAGAGCGCGGGAACGTCATGACGACCGCACCCACCACGCCCACCACGCCCGCCGGGCCGGAACTCGCCCCGCTGCCGCTCGCCGAGGGCGCCGCGGCCCGGGCCACCGAGCTCTGTCTCGGCCGCAGCGCGCGGTTCGACACCGGCACCGGCGTGCTCCACCACGTCGCACGGTTCGCCGAGACCACCCCGCACGCGCCCGCCGTCATCGACGGCGACACCACGCTCGCCTACCCCGAGCTGCTGTCCCGCGCCGCCCTCTTCCGGGCCGCCCTGGTCTCTGCCGGATGCGGCGCCGGCAGCGTCGTGGCCGCCGTCGGCGACCGCTCGGCGGACACGATCGCCGCCTTCCTCGCCCTCGAAGGGCTAGGCGCCGTCTACCTCCCCCTCGCCACCGACTGGCCGGCGCAGCGGGTCACCGAGGTCCTCGAGCGCAGCGCGGCGGGCTTCCTGCTCGACTACTCCGGCGCCCTGGGCGGCGGCGAGACCGCGGTCAAGGCGGCCGCCGGACTCGGCACCGCCATCGTCACCGCCCCCGGCCCGGACGCCGCGGCCGCCCCGTACACCTGCGACGGCCGTGACCAGTCCCGGGAGCCCCGGTACTGCATCTTCACCTCCGGCACCACCGGCCGCCCCAAGGGCGCGGCCGTCGAGCACCGCGGCATGGTCAACCACCTGTGGGCCAAGGTCTCCGACCTGGAGCTGTCGGCCGGCGACCGGCTGGCGTTCACCGCGCCCCTGGTCTTCGACATCTCCATCTGGCAGATGCTCGCCCCTCTGCTCGTCGGCGGCGCCGTCGTCGTCGTGAGGCAGGAGGACCTCGGCTTCCCGCGCCGTGTGCGGACCGTCCTGGAGCGCACCGGTGTCACCGTCGTCGAGCTCGTGCCCACCGTGGTCGGCTGGCTCGTCGGCGAAGCCGAGCGGCGGGCCCCTGTGGTCCCCGCCCTGCGCTGGCTGATCTCCACCGGCGAGGAGCTCCGTCCCGAGCTGGCGGCCCGCGCCCTCGCGGCCCTCCCCCACGTACGCCTCCTGAACGCCTACGGGCCCACCGAGTGCTCCGACGACGTCACCCACCACGAGGTGACCGCCGCCGACACCACCCGGCCCCGGCTGCCCGTGGGGCGGCCCGTCGACAACGCCCGGCTCTACCTGCTGGTACGCGACGAGGAGGAGGGCCCCTGGCGGGCCGCGGACCGCGGCGAGGCAGGAGACCTCTTCGTCGGCGGTGTCGTCGTCGGGCTCGGCTACGTCAACGACCCCGACAACAACGCCCGCGCGTTCTTCACCGACCCACTCGACCCCGACTCCCCCACCGGCCGGCTCTACCGCACCGGTGACCTCGCCCGCTTCGAGGACGGCGTCGTGCTCTACCTGGGCCGGGTCGACCGCCAGGTCAAGGTCGCGGGGGTGCGCATGGAACTCGACGAGATCGAGGCCGTCCTGCTGCGCCACCCGGCCGTCGACCGCGCGGCCGTCACCGTGCCCGTCGTCGACGGACACCCCTCGCTCGCCGCCCACTACACGGTGAGAGAACCCGTGACGCCCGAGGAGCTCCGCGCCCACCTGGCCGGTGCCCTCCCCGAGGCGATGGTGCCGCGCCGGCTCACCGAGCTGGACGTGCTCCCCCTGACCCCCAACGGCAAGACCGACCATCGTGCGCTGCGGCAGCTCACGCAGGACGGCACGTCCCTCGCAGAGGTGTGACATGGCAGACAAGACCGACTCTCGTGACCGGACCGCCGAGGACCTTCCCGTCCACTCCCGGCTGCTGCTGAGGATGGCTCGGCTGCGTCTCGGCGCCGACGACATCGCCGAGATCCGCGAGCTGGCGAGCCGCCAGGACCTGGACTGGGGCGCCTTCCTGGAGGCCGCCGCCTGGCACAAGCTGCTGCCGCTGATCGGCCGCCACGTCGACCGGCACCGCCTGGACCGCAAGGCCGGCGAACAGGCCGGCTTCCCCTACCCATGGGTGTTCACCGGCGCCTACCTCGCCAACCGGGCGCGCAACCAGGGCCTGTCCGACGAGTTCGGCCGCGTCTTCGCGGAGCTCTCCTCCGCCGGACTGCGCTTCGCGGTCCGCAAGGGCTTCTCCCTCGGCGAGGGCGAATACCGCGACCCGGCGCTGCGCCGCATCGCCGATCTCGACGTGCTGCTGTCCCGCGAGGACGCGCGCGCCGCCCACGAGGTCCTGCTCCGGCTCGGCTACATCCAGGGCAAGGTCGCCGAAGACGGCGAGCGGATCGAGCCGTACAGCCGCGAGACCCAGGCCTTCTGGAAGATGAACCTCAGCAACCAGCTGCCGTACCGCAAGCCCGGCGGGCGCCCCGACATCACCGACTTCAACGTCGACATCTGCCACGACATCTTCCAGAAGAAGTCCGGGGTCAGCGCCGGCGCGGCCGAACTGCTGGACCGGGCGGTCCCCGTCGTGCTGTGCGGCGCGCCCTCCTGGGAGCCCGCGCCCGACGACCGGCTCCTCGACCTGTGCTCGCACCTGCACAAGGAGGCCACCAGCCTCCACTTCATCGAGGACCGCCAGGACCTCCAGCTGAGCAAGTTCCTGGACCTCGCCCTGGTCGCCGGGGCCTGCGAGAAGGACGCCTGGCAGCGCTTCCTCGAGCGGGTCGCGTCCGTCGGCGCCGAGGCGATCGTCTACTACTCGCTCCATTTCACCTCGGTCCTCTACCCGGAGGCCGTACCTGCGTACGTGCTGGACGCCGTGCGCCCCGACGACACCGCCTACCTGGAGCTGTACGGGTCCCTCGACGGGCAGAGCGCCCGTTGGGAACAGCCCTTCCTGGAAAGGCTGTTCAACGCCCGCCGGCACACCGCCGGGACCGTCTCCAACGTACCGCTCCGGTGAACGCCGCCGTCGCGTCCGCTGCCCCCGCCACGGCGGCGGGCCCCGTCCCGGACGGGAGGCCGGGACTGCTCGTCCTCAAGGTCGGCGGCAGCCTCCTCTCCGACAAGCGGCACAGCGGGCAGACCGACCACGCGGCCATCGACGCGTACGCGTCCCAGGTCGCCGAACTGCTCGCCGCCCACCCCGGCCGGATCGTCCTGGTCACCGGCGGCGGTGCCCTCTGTCACCCCGTCGGCCTGCGCATCAAGGCTGCCAAGGACGACCCGTACGCGGCCGTCGCCCTGACCGAACCGGCCTTCCGGATGCGCTGGGCGTGGACCACCGCGCTCCGCGCCCACGGAGTACGGGCCGTACCGCTGCAGACCACCTCGATGCTCAACGAGCTGCCCGACGGCACCGCCGTCACCGAGACCGGGGTGGTGTCCCGGCTCCTCGCCGAGGGCGCGCTGCCGGTCCTGTCCAGCGACTGCGTGGTTACCGCCGCGGGCGCCCTGCGCATCCTGAGCAGCGACGACGTCCCCGGTGTGGTGCTCGACGCCGCCGTGGCCCCGGGCCCCGTCCGGGTCGTGGCCCTCACCGACGTGGCGGGCATCCACCTCACCAAGGACCCGGACAGCCCCGTGCTGCCGTACCTCGACCCCGACGACCTCGCCACCGTGCGGCGGCTGTTCTGGGACGACGCGTGGGACGCCACCGGAGCCATGGAAGGCAAGGTCGAGGCGCTCGCCGCACACGCCCGCCGCGGCGCAGAGTGCGTCATCACCCGCGGCGACAGCGGCCCCGGCGGCCTCGCCCACCTCTTCGCCCCGCTCGACGCCTGGCCCCGCGACGTCCCCTGCACCCTGATCCGGCGCCGTACCCCGGCCGCCACCGAACTGTCCCAGGAGGACTCCACATGACCGGCACACCCGGACGGCCCGACCGGGTCGTCCTGATGAACCCGGGGCCCGTCAATGTGCACGACCGGGTTCGCGCCGCCCTGGCCGGCCCCGACGAATGCCACCGCGAACCCGAGTCCCAGGCGCTCCTGGGCACCGTCGGAGGCAAGATCACCAAGGTGTGCGGAGGCGGCCTCGACAGCCACGCCACCGTCCTGTTCACCGGCTCGGGCACGGCCGCCCTGGAAGCGGTCGTCAGCTCGGTCGTCCCCGCCGGGGGCCGTCTGCTGGTCATCGACAACGGACACTACGGCGAGCGCCTGCTGCGCATCTCGAACGTCCACGGCATCGCATCCGTGCGGCTGGAGTTCGGCTGGGCCACGCCCCTGGACCTGGACGCGGTCGACCACGCGCTCTCCGCCGACGCGGGCATCACCCATGTCGCGGTCGTCCACCACGAGACCAGCACCGGCATGCTCAACCCGCTGCGCGAGCTCGGTGCGCTGGTCGCCCGTCACGGGCGGTCGCTGATCGTCGATGCGATCAGCAGCCTCGGCGCCGAGGACCTCGACGTCGTCCGCGACCACGTCGACTGGTGCGTCGGCACCGCCAACAAGTGCCTGGAGGGCATGCCCGGCATCAGCTTCGTGTGCGCCCCCCGCGAGCGCCTCGAAAGCCTCGCGGACGTGCCCGCCCGCACCTTCTACCTCGACCTGTCGGCGAACTACCGCGCCCAGGTCCTCAAGGGCAGCCCGCAGTTCACCCCGGCCGTCCAGGTGCTGCGCGCCCTCGACGCGGCCCTCGACCTCACCCTCGCCGAGGGTGTCCCGGCCCGGACGGCCCGCTACGCGGCGCGGGCCGCGGAGATCCGCGCCGGCCTGGAAGAGCGCGGCATCGAGCTCCTGCTGCCGCCTGAGCAGCGGGCCGGCTCGATCACCAACGCGCACCTGTCCAACGGCATGACGTACGACGAGCTGCACGACGGTCTCAAGGAGCACGGGTACGTGATCTACGCGACCCAGGAGAAGTCCGCAGGAGTGTTCCGCCTCGCCAACATGGGCCAGCTGACCAGTGACGACATCGCCGGCTTCTTCCGGGCCTTCGACGAGGTCGTCGCGCCGGTGAGCGCCCCCGCATCGCTGATCCCCGCTGTCGAGAAGAGAGATGGAGCGGTGAGCCGGTGACAACCGACAATTCCGTGAACGCTGCACCCCTTCACCTGGCGATCGTGGGTGGCGGTCCCACCTGCACCTACGTCCTGGAGCGGCTCGCCGCCCTTGTGCGCAGCCGGCGGGACCCGGTCGCCCTGGAGATCGTCATCTACGACCTCTCGGGCGAGTTCGGGCCCGGCCAGGTGCACAGCCCCGATCAGACGAAGACCAGCTACCTCAACCGGGTCGTCGGCCAGGTGGCGTTCGCCGCCGACGAGAGCGTCGTCGACGCCGGGCCGCTGCTGTCCGCCACCGAGCGCCCCACGCTGCTCGAATGGTGCCGCAACAAGTTCGAGGAGACCGGCGACCCGGTCTACGACATGGTCGCCGAGGACTGGCCCAAGCGGTTCGTGCACGGCGAGGCCCTGAGGGACCAGTTCGCCGGGTACGTGGAGATCCTGCGCGCCGCCGAAGGCGTGGAGGTGACCTTGCGGCAGGCCGAGGTCGTGGACCTGGAGGAGCGCGGTGACCGGTTCGCCGTTCTCACCGCCGACGGCGGGCCCGCCTACGAGGCCGACTACGTCCTCATGCTCACGGGCCACTCGTCCAACCGGCCGGAGCTGGACCCGCGCCACGCCCACCTCGCCCGCTTCGCCGCGGAGCACAAGGCGCACCTCATCCCCTCCGCGTACCCGCTGGAGCGGTCCCTGGACCCGGCGTACACGGGCCCGGGCACGACGGTCGCCTGTCTCGGCATGGGCCTCACCGGCATCGACGTGCTGCTGTACCTCACCGAGGGTCGGGGCGGCACCTTCGAGCGCGACTCCGACGGTGAGCTCCACTACGTCCCGTGCGGCGCCGAACCCGACTCGATCGTCGCGTTCAGCCGGTCCGGCCTGTTCACCTTCGCCCGGCCGTACAACGAGAAGGAACGCGACATCGCGGCCCTGGAGTACAAGGGTCCCTTCCTCACCACGGCGGCCGTCGCCGCACTGCGCGCGACCGTCGGGGTGCCGAACGTCATCGGCGGTGCCCCCAAGCGGCAGCTCGACTTCGAGCGGCATGTCTTCCCCCTGATCCTCCTCGAGATGGCGCTGATCCAGTACGGCGTCCAGTACGGCCCCGAGTTCCGCGAGGCCGCCATCCGCATCGCGCAGCCTGCGTACGAGAAGTTCCTCGCAGACGCCGGCGCCTTCGCGGACCACCAGGAGGCCGGCGAGTTCCTCGTCGCGCCGGTGGAGGACCTCGCCCGGGACATCGCCCGGCGCGTCGACGACGTGCTGGCCGGCCGCACCGCCCTCGCGGTGCACCTCGGCGGGGAGTCCGCCGACGGCCTCCCGCCGGTCGACCGGGCCGTGCGCTCCTTCCTGACCGTCGTGTACGGCGCCGAACGGGCCGAGGCCCTGCTCCACGAGGCGGACGACCCGCATGGCTTCGCCGCCGCCGTCGCCGCGGCCGAGTCGCCCTGGCGGCATGCCACTTCGGCGGCCGAGCACCGCTTCTCCTGGGAGCGGACCATCAACCCGGTCCCCGTCCCGGAGAACGGCTACGCGAACCCCGAGGAGTACGTCGAGACCTTCCTCGATTTCCTCGACCGGGACATCCGCTGGGCCGCCCAGGGCAACCTGAGCAACCCGGCCAAGGCGGCGGCCGACGCCGCCTGGCGCGACATGCGCGGCGTCGTCATCGAGGCGGTCGACTTCGGTGGCCTCCTCGCCTCCTCCCACCGCACCTTCCTCGGCGTCTACACCCCACACCACAACCGGCTGTGCCAGGGTGCCTCGGTGGAGGCGATGGAAAAGGTGACCGCGCTCATCAAGAGCGGGCGGGTCGACATCTCGGTCGGCCCCGGCGCCCGCCTCTCGTGCGACGAGGAGCGCGGCCAGTTCCGCATCGACGGCCCGGCCACCGGTGGCGAGCGGTTCGCGGACGCCCTCGTCGACGCGCGGGTCCACGGCTTCGACGCCGAGCGTGATGTCATGGCCGTCTACCCCAACCTCCTGCGCCGCGGCATCGTCCGCAAGTGGTCCAACCCCGGCCTGGGGGAACCCGACTTCGTCCCCGGCGGTCTGGACCTCACCCCCGAGTTCCACCCGGTCCGTGAGGATGGCAGTGTCGAGTCACGGATCACCTTCCTGGGTCCGCCCAGCGAAGGGGTGATGTACCACCAGATCGGCGCTCTCCGGCCCAACAAGGACCACCACGTCATCCGGGACATCCTGTGCTGGATCCACGCGTTCATGCCGCGCGAGCAGACGTCCCCGGCCGGAGGGCAGACGAAGGAAACAGAAAGGACACCCTCATGAGCACCACCATCGACTACACAGCGTACGAGTACGGCGGCGTCGACGTATCCGAGCGGCTCAAGGAGATCCGGGCCGCGCACGATCGGCTGCGCGCGGCTGCCGCGGAGATCACGGAGGAAGGCGCCCGCGAGTCGGTCCACCTGCCGGGCTGGACGCGCGGCCACGTCCTCATCCATCTCGCCGACCTGTCCCGGGCGTTCGCCCGCCAGGCGCGGTACGCCGTGGAGGGCAGGACGATCGAGGTGTACGACGGCGGGCGGCCCACCCGCGACCGGCGCATCGAGGAGCTGCACGGCCGCCCGGTCGAGTGGCTGACGGAGCAGCTCGAAGAGGGCCTGACCGCGCTGGAGGAGGCGTGGGAGGCGCTCGGCCCCGATGGCTGGGAGCTTGCCTGCTCCTACCGGAACTCGCCGCTGTTCGCGACCCAGCTCGCCTGGTGGCGGGAGACCGAGCTGCACACGGTCGACCTCACCGTCGGTTACGGCTCCGAGGAGTGGAGCACCGCGCTCTCCTCGCACGTCGTCACCTTCCTCCGGCCGCGGCTGCCTCAGGGCGTGGTGCTCAACGCCGAGGACAGCGGCGAGGAGTGGTCCAGCGCTGCCGAAGGTGAGGCCCCGATCGTGGTCCGCGGCTCGCTGCGCGCGCTGGCCGCCTGGATCTCCGGCCGGCCGCACCCGGTCCTGCCCGTCGCGGACGGCGACCCGGCCGCGGCACTGCCCGAGCTGAACGCCTGGCCGTAGTACGACGCGGGCCCGCCGGAGCATCCCGGGCCCGTACCGGGGCTCGTGCGACCCGTCCCGGCGCCCGTCCGGCGCCCGGGCGGGTCGCACGGGTCCGGATCGAGCCGCCCCGCCCGGCCTCCCGCCCCGCCCAGCCTCCCGCGCCGCGCACCGTCGGCCGCGTGACACCCACACTCGCGGAGAAGAGTTCCCCTTCCCATGACACATGTCCAGAGCCTCACCGCAGCACGACCCGCCGCCCCGGGCGGCGAGAACGCGGCGGAGACCCTCGTCCAAGCCTTTGCGGACCACGGGTTCACCCACTTCAGCGGTGTCCCCTGCTCGCTCCTCAAGGGCGTCTTCCGGGTGCTGGAGTCGGGGACCGGTCCCGCCGAGGGGGTCTCCTACCTGCCCGCGCCCCGCGAGGACTCGGCGCTCGGCGTCGCCTCCGGCCTCTCGGCTGCCGGCGCCAAGCCGGTCGTCCTCATGCAGAACTCGGGCCTGGGCTATTCACTGAACGTGCTCACCTCGCTCAACCTCATCTACGACCTGCACGTGCCGCTGATCGTCAGTTGGCGCGGCCACGACGGCAACGATGCGGTCGAGCACGACATCATCGGCCGCGAACTGCTCAACCTGCTGGACGTGTTCGGCCTGCGCCACACCGTCTTCGACCCGAATGACGCCTACGCCTCCGTCGAACGCTGCCTCGCCGCGGCCGAGGACGGCCGCTCCACCCCAGTCCTCATCGTCAAGGAAGGCATCTGAACGTGTTCGGCATCCAGGAAGCGATCCGTGCGGTCACCGAGAAGTTCCCCACTTCTCTCTACGTCTCCACCTGCGGGTTCATCACCCGCGACCTCTACAACACCGTCGACCGGCCCGAGAACTTCTACTTGGTCGGATCCATGGGCATGGCCGCCCCCGTCGGCCTCGGCGTGGCGCTGGCCCAGCCGCACCGCCACGTCGTCGTCCTCGACGGCGACGGCTCCTTCGCGATGAACCCCGGCGCGCTGCCGATGATCGCCGAGCACTCCCCCGACCTGGTGCACGTCGTTCTCGACAACGGCCTTCACGAGAGCACCGGCGGCCAGCGCCCGGTCCGTATCGCCGACCCCGCGGGCATGGCGCTCGCCGCCGGGTACTCCGCCGCGCACACCGTCGCCTCGGCCGAGGAACTCGCCGCGGTCCGGCCCGAGCCGGGGGTCACCTCCCTGCTCCACATCACCTGTGCCCCCCGCGGCGCGCACGCCGGCAAGCGCGTCGAGTGGACCCCGCAGCAGCTGGTCGAGCGGTTCCGTGCCGCTGCGGCCGCCTGATACCCCCCGGATAGGAGCATGCGCACCATGGAAGACACCGCCGTGACCACGTCCGGGCCGGCGGAGCGGGTCCGGAAGGTCCTGTTCTCGGTCCTGGGCGGCTCCGTCGACGCCTCCCTCGTCGGCCCCGACACCGATCTGTGGAATGCGGGCCTCGACTCGCTCCTGAGCGTCAGTCTGATGGTGTCGCTGGAGGACGAGTTCGACATCGAGTTCCCCGACGAGCTGCTCACCCGCGAGACCTTCTCCTCCGTGCGCCGCATCAGCGACGCCGTCGCCACCCTGGTGACGCGGTGACCGCCACGGCGACCGGCGGCGCCGGGGTCGCCGGCCCGGCCGGCCTGGGCACGCTGCCGGTACGCTCCTCGCGCCACGTCGACCTCAATCTGCTGACGATACGCATCCTCACCAACCTGGAGGAGTTCGACGGCTACGCGTACTTCTCCCGGGACGCGCCCGCCGGACGGGAGCCGGACCACGAGATCGTCTGCATCGACCTGGATCGGGACCGGTACGACCCGGAGGTGCTGGGCGCGCTGAGCGACGGCACCCTGCGTGCCAAGCGCTTCCGTTCCGGCTACTACCTCAACCACATCTTCGGGGAGCCGGCGTACCTGGTCACCGAAGGACGGCGCTCGTACGTCTTCGGCCGCCGCCTGGAGCGTACGATCTGGCCGTACTTCGTCAAGCGGATCCTCACCGACTTTGCCGTGGACCACGGGTACCTGCACCTGAAGGCGGGGGGCTTCACCTTCGAGGACGGCAGCGCCACCCTTCTCGTCGGTCCCAACGCGGGAGGCAAGACCGTCTTCCTCAGCCAGGCCTGCCTGGACGGGGCACGGTTCCTCACCAACACCCACGTCCTGGTGCGCGACGGGGAGGCGCACGCCGTGCCCTCCGCCGTACGGGTCCGGCGGTCCCCGCAGTTCGACGAGCTGATCGAAGGGCACGGGCTCACCCCCCATCTGGAGAGCGGCGACTTCGTGGCCGCGCCCGAACTCCTCTTCCCCGGCACGCCCAGGGACCACGGGCGGGTCCGCACCATCGTCATCACCGACTACTCCCCCGACCGCCCCCGGGCGTTCGAGCGGATCACCGCCGAGCAAGCGGGCCTGTTCCTGGCCCTGTTCGCGGACGGAGTGGTCAACTACGGCCTGAAGGACGACCTGCTGGCGCACCACGACGGCGACCTCGGCGCGTTCACCGCCTCCCTGGCCGCCATGCGCGAGCAGCTCACGGCCCTCGTCGAGGGCGCCCGCTGCTACCGGGCGAACGTCGACATGCTCGACCCGTCCGTCCGCAAGGAGGTTCTCGCGGAGCTGGCCTCGGCCGGAGGCCGCCCGGACACGGGCAGCGGCCCGGTGCACCCGTGACGCCTCTCGTCGTCGGGGTGGTGCTGTTCGCGGCGGTCACCCACGCCAGCTGGAACGCCATCACCCACCGCATCAAGGACGAGCTGGCCTGTCTCAGCCTGGTCGGCGCCGGACGCACCCTGTCCGGCGCCGTCCTGGCGTGCCTCGCCCCGCTCCCCGCCCCCGCCGTCTGGCCGTACCTGATCGCCTCGATCCTGCTGCACATCGGCTACCAGGTCGCGCTGATGCGCTCGTTCCGGCTGGGCGACTTCGGGCAGGTCTACCCGATCGCCCGGGGCGTGGCTCCCCTGCTTGTCACCCTGTTCGCCGTCTTCGTGCTGGGCGAGCACCTGGGAGGCGCGAACGCGGCGGGCGTGGCGGTCGTCATCCTCGGCATCGTCGGCCTCGCGCTCTGGGGCATCCGTGACCGGACGAGCCAGCCCAGCGGTCCCGCCGTGGCGATGGCCGCGGCCACCGGCGTGATGATCGCCGTGTACACGGTCGTGGACGGCGTCGGCGTGCGCGAAGCCGGCGCGGCCCTCGGCTACATCGCCTGGCTGATGATCCTCGACGGCCTCGCCATCCCCGCGTACGCGGCGGCCACCCAGCGCCGCGCCCTCATGCCGAGACTGCGCCCCGTGCTCGTTCCCGGCCTCGTCGGGGGCGCTCTCTCGGTCCTCTCGTACGGCCTGGTGCTCTGGGCGCAGACCCGGGCACCGCTCGCACCCGTCGCCGTGCTCCGCGAGTTCAGCGTGATCGCGGGAGCCGCGATCGCCGCCTTCTTCTTCAAGGAGCGTTTCGGCGCCCCCCGCATCGCCGCCGCGACCCTCATGGTCGCGGGCATCGCGCTGATGCTCGGTACCACCTGACGGAGGTTCGGACATGCCCACCGAAACCGAGCGCAAGTATCTCGTCCTCGCAGACGACCCACGCTGGCGCTCCCTGATCCAAACGACCCACACCCTGCGCCAGGGCTACCTGTCCCCCGACCCCGAGCGCGAGGTCCGGGTCCGGGCGGTCGGCGACACCTCGGCCTTCCTCACCGTCAAGGGCCGCCGCTCCGGCCCGACCCGCGCCGAGTACGAGTACCCCGTCCCGGTCGAGGACGCTTTGGAACTCCTCTCCCTCTGCGGCGACCGCGTACTCGTGAAGCAGCGCCACTCCCTCCCGGACAACTGGATCGTCGACGAGTACGTGGGCACACACGCGGGTCTGACCGTGGCCGAGATCGAGTGGACGGGCGACCCGGCCTCCCCTCCTCCGGTGCCGCCGTGGGCGGGCAAGGACATCACCGGCGACCGGAGGTACTCCAACGCGACGCTCGCGGGAGGACCCCTCTTCCCTCCGTCCGCCGCCCCCACCCGCTCCGATTCCGCCCAGGCGCTGTTCTACGATCACGGTTAGGCGATCACGCGGGACGACGCCGTACGAGGACTCGACGGACTGGGGGGACGGAATGGCGATCGACAGGCCCGGCCGGCCGGAGGACCTGCCGGCGGCCGAAGTGCTGTGGGCGCGCTGGGCCCTGGTTGCCGTGCTGGAGGCCACGGCGGAGGCGGAGGCCCGGAGCGTCCGCCGCGGCGGCACGTGGATCGACAGCGAGGGTCTGCACCTCGACGACCGCGGCTGTACCTGGTGGACGTTCCAGCAGGTGGGAGAGGGCCGCTACCTGCTGTACGGCTGGGACGAGTCCAGCGCCGTGAAATGGCACGAACCCGAGATCGACATGCTGGCGCAGGCCCCGGACTGGCTGCCGTACGAGCGCCTGCGGGAGCTGTCGGAGAGCTGGGAGCTGGGCTGCGTGTACTGGTACGAGAACGGCGCCTGGGCCCGCGCGCCCTACCCGAACGATCTGGACGACGATGGCCTCGACTGCGGAATGAGCCGTTTCGCTGTGCGCGAGGAAGCGCTGCAAGAGCTGATCGCCTCGGAACGCGGCCTGCCCCGAGGGCGGGCGGACAGCCTCCTGGCCGCAGCCGAGGCGCGCAGCCTCACGGCCTCGGAGACCCGGGAGGTACTGGACGCGTCCGCCGCCGCGGAAGAGTACGTGCCGGCGGACCGGGAAGCGATGTCGAGGTCCCTGGAACTCGCGAACCTGTGTCGGTCCGCGCAAGGCTGACCTGGGAATTCGTCACACGCGTCGGCGTCGATCGGCAGCAAGCGTCAGTGCGACACCACGGCTCAGCAGCCGGAAGCAATGTCGTCCGCCCTTCCGGATCGATCTGCGTTCCGCGCGGACCAGTGGGTGGCGAAGAAGGCCGCCGGATTGGCTGCGCCGGACGTTGCCGCGTGGAACCACCCGCTGCCGGACGAGCACGGCTTGGCTGCCCCGTCCAGCAGGTCTTCGGCCCGGCCGAGGGCCCGCTCGTCCTCACCCGGCCCGCGGACCCGGGCGAGTCCGTGCTCTGCGCCCAGGGCCGGCCGCTCTCCCCCGACGACGAGATCCGCATCGTCGGCGCCGACGGCGAGGACGTGCCCGACGGGGAGTCCGGTGAGCTCCTCGCCCGCGGCCCGTACACCGTGCGCGGCTACTACCGGGCGCCCGGGCCCGACGCGCGCTCGTTCACCGGGGACGGCTTCTTCCGAACCGGCGCCGTCGCGCACCGGACCGCCGGAGGCGACCTGGTCGTGACCGGCCGCCGCCGTACCGGCCAGGAGGCTCCCGAAGCGGCGTCCTCCCTCTGACAGACGCTCCCGGCCGCCGCCGGTGCCGATGGCCGCGACATGCGTGGCCCGCGGCGCGTCCTGGGGGCCGTCTCAGGGGGCGCCGGGGTCCCAGCCCGCCGCGATGCGCGCGAGGGTCGTGCGCATGCCGGCCCGGTTGACCTCGGTGCGGCGTGCCGGGGAGGTGCCCGCGAAGACCGTGCCGAGCAGCTCGGTCAGCCGGGAGCCGGGGCCGGTGCGAAGGTCCTGCCAGGTCTCCGTGACACGGGTACCGGCGCCCTCCGGCTCGCAGCGGTAGCCCCACCGGGCGATGGGCAGCCCGAAGACGCCGACCTCGAAGGTGAATTCACCGGGTCCGTCCGGTGCCACGGGGGCGCGCAGGGCCGTGATCCGGCCCACCGTGAACCAGATGAAGGCGCCTCGCCGATTGAGCCCCACGAACCGGCTGCCGGGGCGGGCGGGTGGGCGCCGTACCCACACCCGCCGGCACTCGGGGCTCCAGCGGCCCATGTTCCGCAGGTCGGCGACCGTACGGTGGACGTCCGCGGGGGCGGCGTCCACCACGATGTGCTCCTCCAGGCTCCACCGGCGCTCGCCCACTGCTCCCCCTCCTGATGATCGTGTCCGCTTCCCGCCGGGAGTGTAGGCACGGGGCGTCCCGGGGCGACCGGGTCAGGGCAGGTCTTCGGTCGGCGGGTCCGCCTCGTAGACGTGCGGGGTGTCCGACTCCCACTCCACCAGTTCGGTGCTGCCGAGGACGACGTCGTCGGGGTCGGGCATGCCCGCCCGCCGCAGGAACTCGATGAGGTCCGCGTCCGAGCGGGCGAGGCCGAGGGGCTCCTCCCGGTTGGCGGTCCGCAGGGTGACCTGTCGGCCTCCCGACGGGAAGATCCGGTGTACGACGACGGGCGCATGGTGCATACCTCCCAGCCTCGCCGGGCCGGACCGGTCCGGCATCCCGGGGCTCAGCGCGTTCGGCCGACGGAGGCGGCGGCGTCGGCCGAGGCGCGGATGCGGAACGTGGCGGGGTCGGGGTAGGTCGCCTTCTCGGCTCGGAGGACCTCCTCGATCTCGGCCTTGAAGGCGGGCTCGAAGAAGTCGACGCCGAGGAGGAGGCGCAGGCCCCGCAGGGTCGGTTCCAGCAGCGGGCGCGCCATCCGGGCGCCGCCACCGCTGATGCCGGTGAAGCCGGCCCGGGCGACCGCCGGCCGGGCGGCCACGCGGTCCTCTATCCCCGCCGTCGCGTAGCCGAGGATCAGCGCGAGCTCGGCGAGGAACTTCCGGGTGCCCAGGGCCATCTCCTCGGCGCCCTGGAGCGTCTGCACCGAGCCGCCCGCCACTTTGAAGTCGTCGCTGGTGCGCTTCAGGCCGCGCGACTCGTACGCCGCGAGCGCCTCCTCGAAGAGCCTCCCCGCCTCGTCGACCGCCCGCATCGCCGTCACCAGTTGGTCGATGTCCATGCCGATCTCGCGCTTCACGCTGCCTCCTGGTCCCGGAACTGTGCTGCACAGACCGTAGGAGGCAAAGTCCCGCGGCGGAACACCTCTGCGCGGTCTGATCTCGCGGTCGACCGCGCGGTGCGCAAGAAACACGTGTCGCCGCAGGTGGCGGTTGTCTACTCTGAGGCGGTGCGGGCGAGGCGGGTGGGGCGGGCGTGGCGGCGGGACCGCAGGCGCGACCGGCTGCCCGGCCGAGGGGCGAAGCGGCCGCCGCCCGCGCCGTCGGGGCCGACGGCCCTGGTGATCGCGGGCGCCGACGTGGTGGTCGTCGGATTCTTCTCGGTCAAGCAGAAGGACTTCGCGGCCCTGATGGACGCGGCGGCCTCGGCTCTGACGGCCCGGGGCGCGCGGGTCGTGGGGCGGATCGTACAGCGGCGGGGGGTCTCGGACGGCGGGGTCGCGAAGATGTCCCGGCCGTTCTCGTCACGGACCCTGCTGCGGTACGGGAAGGTGCGTGAGGCGGCCGACCTGTGTGAACGGACCGCGGCCGACGCGGCGGTCTTCCTGACGCCCTTGACGCAGCGCCAGCGGCGTGTGCTGACGGAGATGCTCGGCCGCCGGGCCCTCTCCCTCGCCGAGACCGAAGCCGAAGCCGAACGGGCGTGATCCTCCCCCGCGCCCACCGTCGGGGCCGAAAAGCCCCGCGGGCGGGGGCGGGGCGGGGATACTCGGACGCGTGGAACTGCACATCGATCACCGCTGGCTTCTGGAGCGGCAGGAGGCGCTGTTCAAGGACGTGGCGGTGGCCGACCACTCCGCCCTGGTCGCCGCCGTGGCCCGGCACCGGGTCAACACGCCGAGCCTGGAGGTGGACCACCCCGACGCCTACTGGCGCGCGGCCGCCCTGCTCGACGCGATCGTGCTGCTCCGGCCGCTGCCCACCTCGAACGAGTACTTCGCCTACGGGGTGGCCGTCGCCTACATCGAGGCCTCCGGGAAGGCGGTCGAGGCCTCCTACGAGCAGTGGCGCGACCTCATCACCGACATCCGCATGCTGCGCGTCAGTGTCTTCGACGTCGCCGCCCGGCTGCGCTCGTGGCAGACCTCCTGAGGGCCGCTCCGGAGCCGCCGTTCAGCGCCGGCGCTGGGCGGGGGTGCCCACCAGCAGCGCGTCCGAGACCAGCCGCGCACCGCGGGCGAGGCGGCCCAGCTGCTCGAGCTCCAGGGCGTACATCCTGATCGAGTTCTCGATGACCGACTCGGCTATGCCCATCGTGGGCAGCTCGGCGCGGCTGGTCTGCAGGGCCGCCCGCACCGCGCGCATCTCGTGCTGGAGCTGGAGCTGGACGTGCCGGGCGAGGAGCGCGTGGTGACGGGTCAGCGTCAGGTAGCCGCCGTAGCGGGCCGGGAGGAGGTCCCGCAGCCAGCGCGTTGCCGTGCGCTCCCAGTCGTGCGTACCGGGCGCCTTGACCTGCAGGGGCCAGTCCGGGCTGAGCGTAAACGTGGCCGTCTGGGGCATTCTCGTCACTTCCGAGTGGTGTCGAAGCTCTGATCGAGACGTTCTGAGGGGCGGCCTCGGCCCAGGGGTTGACCGAGGCCGCCATGGGCGCTCTGCGGGATCCGAAAGCCTGGACTCGACCCGCGGTCGCGACGTGAGGAGGAGGTTCGTCGTACCGCGGTGCGTTCGAGAGGACGTGGGGTCGTCCTCCTTGGCATCTGGTGGATCAGGAGCGCCGTCGTCAGTAAACATATATACCGTCGAGTAAGCAAGCGCATGAAAAATTTCATGCACGTCGAAGGCTGAATATCGTCTGGTGAAGTCGGCGCGGAGGGCCTAAAGAAGGTCTACAGGAAGAAGCCGTGCTGGTCCGCCACGTGCTCGTAGTCCTCCAGACGGGCCTGGGTCCGCTCGGGATCCGCGTCCGCCATCGCCTGCAGCAGGGCCGCCGAGAGCATCCCGGGCGCCGCGTAGGAGTCGAACACCAGGCGGGAACCGGTCGCCGCCGTCAGGGCCACGTCGGCCTCGTCCACCAGGGGCCCGAGGGTGGGATCGGTGATCAGGACCACGCGCAGCCCCGTACTGCGGGCCGCCCGGACGGCGGACAGGGTCTCCTTGGCGTGCCGCGGCATGGCGAACGCCAGCACCCAGGTCCCGCCGGCCGCCCTGGACTGGAGCAGCGCGTCGAAGGCCACGCTGCCGCCGCGCGTCACGAGGCGCACGTCGGGGTGGATGCGCCGCGCGGCGTACGCGAAGTACTCCGCCAGGGAGACCGAGATGCGCAGTCCGAGGATCGTCAGCGGTACCGATGCGGCCAGCTCGCGGCCGATGTCCAGCACCTGGTTGGTGTCGGCGAGCAGCCGGCGGACGTTCTCCAGGTTCTCGATCTCCGCGTCGACGGCTGCCTGGAGTTCGTTGCGGCGGATCTGCTCGCGCGTGTCCGGGGCGCCGGCCACCGCACTCAGCGCGATCGGCTGGAGCACGTCGCGCAGGGCCGGGTAGCCGCTGAAGCCGAGGGAGGCCGCGAACCGGGTCACGGAGGGCTGGCTGACGCCCACCCGCTCGGCGAGCTCGGTGATCGACAGGAACGCGGCCTCGGTGAGGTGGTCGATCAGGTATTGGGCGATGCGCCGCTGGCCCGGGGACAGGCGGCGGCCGTCGAAGAGCGCGAGGAGCCGGTCGGCCGGAGGGCGGACCTCCGTGGCCGACTGACCGCTCGGCGTGATCGCAGCCGCTTGTGCGCGTGCCTGCTGCCCCGATGACACCGGAGGGCCTCCTTCTCACGTCACTCGCGCCAAACATAGCTCACCCCCCGTGGCCGATGATGATCAGTCCTGGGCGCGGGAGGTCACCGGGGCGTCGGTGCGGTCGCCCAGGAACTCGTACCAGCGGCGCTGCAGGCACAGGTAGCGGGTGTCCGCCTCGACGAGGTCGAGGAAGGAGCCGATCGTCACGCCGAGCCGCTCGCCGAGGCCCGGGTCGGTCAGGGCGCCGTCCTCGGTGAAGGCCTGGTGGGCGCCGGCCAGGCTGAACATGTCGGGGTAGACGCGGGCGCCGAGGTGTTCGAGGGGAACGCGCAGGGCCCACAGGCCGCGGTTGCCGCCGACCATCGAGGGCGAGGCCGAGACCAGCAGGGTCTGCTTGTCCTTGAAGGGCTGCGGCCGGTAGCGCGAGACCCAGTCGACGGCGTTCTTCAGGACGCCCGGCACGGAGGCGTTGTACTCGGGCGAGGCGATGATCAGCGCCTGCGCGGCCTCGATCCGCCGGCACAGGGCCAGGGCGCCCTCCGGCAGCCCCTCTCCGGCCTCGGCGTCGCCGTCGTAGGGCGGCATGGGGAAGTCACGGAGGGTGACGGGGTCCGCCACGGCCCCGGCCTCGCGCACCATCGCGGCGACGAGGGCCGCGAGCCGGACGTTGACCGAGCCGCTGCGGGAGGACCCGGACAGCACGAGCGCGCGCAGCGAGCTGCGCGGGTGCTCGCCGTCGTGGGGGCGGCCCGGATCCGCGGGGAAGTGGTCGTTGTCGGTCGGGTTCATGCCGTCTCCTGCTTCTCTGCGGCTCTGCTCTCGGACGCTCTGCTCTCGGCTGCTCTGCACTCGGGCGCTCTGCACTCGGGCGCTCGGCACGCGGGCCCCCTGCTCCCGGCCGGTCTGCTCACGGCTGCTCCGCTCCTTTCCGCGGGCGCACGCGCGGCGGGACCCGCACACGCCGGTGTGCGGGTCCCGTCCGGGCCGCCGGGTCACTTCGCGCCGGGGTTCTCCCAGCGGTAGAACTCGTGGGCCATGGCGTCCTTCGGACTGCGCCAGGTCTCCGGGTTGTGCGGGCTGACGTACGCCGTGAGGCGCTCGCTCAGCATCCGGAACTCCGGGTGTTCGATGACCTTGGCGATGGCCGGGCCGGGCGGCCGGTCCGCCTCGATGAAGTGCATGTAGACGTCGCCGAACTGGAAGAGGCTCCGGCGTGTGACCCCTACCAGGTGCGGCAGTTCACCCGCGTCCGAGTCCGCGAAGAGCTCGGCGATGTCGGGGCCCGATCCCGGCGCCATGCGGGCGACGATCAGGGCGCGGTGCGTGTCGTTCATCCGACTGCTTGCCTTTCACTTCAGAGACGGCTGGCGGCCGGGGCGCGGCCCTCGCGTTCGCGCTGCTCGATCTTGTCGCGGATGAGCGCCATCTGGATCGGGGAGTTGCGGTTGATGTTGTCGGTCATCCAGGCGTCGTCCACGGGGGCCTCGGGCTTCATCGCGAAGTCCTGGGTCCACTTCATCCGGGTGCCGCCGGGCACCTTGAAGTACTGCCAGTGGATGTCCATGTGGGCGAAGGGGCCCGTCTCCACGCGCCGGGCGCGGACCGTGAGGCCCTGGCGGTCGACGGTGCGCTCCGAGACCCAGCTCCACACCTTGCCGTTCTCGTCGGGGTGCATGGTCAGGCGGAAGGTGGTGGTGTCCCCCTTCTGTTCGAGGATCTCCAGCGCGGAGTACTCGCTGAACAGCTGCGGCCAGCTGGGGAGATCGTTGGTCATCTCCCACACGAGCTCCACGGGTGCGTTGACGGTGATCTCGTTCTCGGTGTGTCCTGGCATGTCAGGCTCCGGTCATCAGGCTGTGGTTGACGAGGTCGAGGAATTCCCCGGGGGTCTTGCAGCGGTCGGCGTCGGTGGGCAGGGCCCGTCCGCGCCGGTTCTCCAGCTCACCGACGATGCCGAGCAGGCCCAGCGAGTCGAGGCCGTACTCGTCGAAGGTGGAGTCCGGACGGCTCGCCATCTCGGCGGGATCGACGGTGATGCCGGCGGTCTTCATCAGGGCCGCCAGTTCCTCCACGGTCAGTCGGTCGGACATGTGTGTGCTCTCTTCCTGTGGGGGCCGCTCGGTTCCGGCGGACTAGGAGTCCGCCGGGGATCCCTTGCGGACGACGAGCGCGGAGTTCGAGCCCATCCGGCCGCGGCTGAGCACGAGCGCGGTGCGCAGTTCCGCCGGTCGGGCGCTGCCCGTCACCACGTCGAGGTCGTGGCACACGTCGTAGACGTTCGGGGTCGGCGGGACGACGCCGTGCTCCAGGGCCAGGACCGCGGCCGCGGTGTCGAGCGCGGGAGCCGCGCAGTACGCGCGTCCGGTACCGGACTTGGGTGCCGTGACCGGCACCTTCCGCCCGTGGTCGCCCAGGGCGTGGAGGATCGCGGCCGCTTCGGCCGCGTCCGCCTCCGGGGTTCCGAGGGCGTCGGCGAAGACCACGTCGATGTCCTCGGGGGCGCAGCGGGCCTCCCGGAGGGCGCCGCGGACGGCGTGGGCCAGCCCCTCGCCGGCCTCGTCCCGCCGGCGGGTGCCGCTGAAGGTCGCGGCGTGCCCGGCCAGTACCGCGCGTACGGTGGCGCCGCGTCGGCGGGCTTCGTCCGCGTCCTCGACGACGAACATCGCGCCGCCCTCGGCGGGGACGTAGCCGCAGGCCTGGTCGGTGAACGGCCGGTAGGCGCGCTCCGGGTCGTCCCGCGTGCTCAGCCCCTCGTACTCCAGCTGGCAGACGATGGAGTACGGCGCGAGGGGCGCCTCCGTCGCTCCGACCAGCATGGCCCGGCTGCCCTGGCGGATCGCCCGGTCGGCGTGCGCGAAGGCGTCGAGCCCGCCCGCCTCGTCGCTGCAGACGACCCCGCAGGGCCCCTTCAGCCCGCGGCGGATGGAGATCTGGCCGGTGCTCGCGGCGTAGAACCAGGCGATCGACTGGTACGGGCCGACGAAGCGCGGTCCCTGCTCCCAGAGGTGCTGCAGTTCGCGCTGGCCGAACTCACCGCCGCCGGAGCCGGCGGCGGTGACGACGCCGAAGGAGAACGGGTCGCCCTCGTAGTCGGCCCGGCCGAGCCGGGCGTCCTCCAGTGCGAGGTCGGCGGCGGCGAGGGCGTGGTGGGTGAACCGGTCGGTCTGGACGAGGAACTTGTCCTCGACCAGGGCGCCGGGGTCGAAGCCCCGGACCTCGCCCGCGACGCGCAGCGGCAGGTGCTCGCAGCCCGACCTGGTGACGCGGTCCAGGACGCTGGTGCCGGACTGGGTCGCCTTCCAGAAGGCGTCGGCGCCGATGCCGTTGGGCGCGACGACGCCGATGCCCGTGATGACCGTACGGCTGGTCACGAGACCTCCTCCTTCGGCCGGGTCATGACCACGGCGGACTGGAAGCCGCCGAAGCCGCTGCCCACGGAGAGCACACTGCGCAGTTTCCGCTCCCGGGCGACCTTGGGCACGTAGTCCAGGTCGCATTCGGGGTCGGGCGTCTCGTAGTTGGCGGTCGGCGGCACCACCTGGTGGACCATGGCGAGGACGCAGGCCGCGAGTTCGATGGCCCCGATGGCGCCGAGGGAGTGACCCACCATGGACTTGATGGAGGTCATCGGCGTCTTGTAGGCGTGGTCGCCCAGGACCCTCTTGACCGCCGCGGTCTCGTGGCGGTCGTTCTGCTTGGTGCCGGAGCCGTGCGCGTTGACGTAGTCGATCTCGTCGGCGGCGATCCCGGCCTGGGCGAGGGCGGTTTCGATGGCGCGGGCCATCTCCAGGCCCTCGGTGGTGAGCCCGGTCATGTGGTGGGCGTTGCCGAAGGTGGCGTAGCCGCCGATCTCGCAGTAGACGGTCGCACCGCGGGCGCGGGCGTGTTCCAGCTCTTCGAGGACGAGGACGGCGCCGCCCTCGCCGAGGACGAACCCGTCCCGGTCGGCGTCGAACGGACGGGAGGCGTGGGCCGGGTCGTCGTTGTTCGGCGAGGTCGCCTTGATGGCGTCGAAGCAGGCCACGGTGATCGGCGATATCGGCGAGTCCGAGGCTCCGGCGATGCACACGTCCATCCGGCCCTCCGCGATGGCGTGCACGGCGTACCCGATGGCGTCGAGTCCCGAGGTGCAGCCGGTGGAGACGGTCTGGACGGGACCGCGTGCGCCTGTCTGCTCCGCGACGGCGGAGGCGAGGGTGGCCGGCGTGAACGCCCGGTGCAGGTGCCGGCCTGCCAGCTTGTGGTCCACGTCCCACCAGGAGCCGGACTGGCTCACGGCGACGTAGTCGTGCTCCAGACGGGTGGTGCCGCCGACTGCGGTGCCGAGGGAGACGCCGGTCCGCCAGGCCTCGTCGGAGGTGAGGTCGAGTCCTGAGTCGCGCACCGCCTCGCGGGCGGCGACCAGGGCGAACTGGATGTACCGGTCCGCGCGGGCCGCCTCCTCGTCGTCGAGGCCGTGCGCGGCGGGGTCGAAGTCGACCTCCGCGGCTATCCGGGAGCGGAATCCCTTCGGGTCGAAGAGGCTGATGGCCCGCGTCGCGGTGCGGCCATTGGCCAGCAGGTCCCAGAAGTCGCGGACGCCGATGCCGCCGGGCGCGACGACGCCCACTCCGGTGACGGCGACCCGCCGGCGGGTCACGAGACCGCTCCTGTACGGTCCGGCGGCTGCTCCCATGCGGTTCCCTCCGGGTTCGGCGCCTGCTCGGTGTCCACGTGTCCCAGCTCGGGGCGCGGGGCGAGGGGGCCGAGGTGGAAGACCATGCGGGCCTCGGTGTCGCCGACGTTGCGGAACCGGTGGCGGGTGTTCAGGGGGACGAGCAGTCCCTGGTCGGTGCGCAGCGGGTGGGGTTCCCCGTCGAGGTCGACCTCCAGCCGGCCGCTGACGACGTACACGAACTCCTCGGAGTACGGGTGGTAGTGCTCGGCGATCGACTCTCCGGGGGCCATGATGGCCAGGCCCATGAAGCCGCTGGTCGAGCCCACCGACGTCGGGGTGAGTACGGCCCTCAGGTCGCCACCGCGCCGGCGGTTGGGCGGCGTCTCGCTCAGGTCCACGATGCGTGGGCGCTGTTGGGTCATGGTGGGTGCCTCCTGGCGTGTGGGGAGAGCCTCGACGGAGATCGGGGTGAGGGCTGGGGTGGGGATCGGGGTGGGGTGGGGCCGGACGGCCCCGGGAGGATCAGGACTGCGCGGGTGCCCGGCGGTCGGTGATCAGGTTCATGGTGTGGTGAGCGGAGCGAGCCCGCCCGCCGGGCGCGAGCGTCAGCCGGTCGAGGACCGCGGCCTTGCGGGGGCCCGAGACGCCGTAGACGGTCTCCGGGTCGGCCTTCAGCGGGCCGCGCACGTCGATCAGCCGGACGACGATGTCGTCCCGCTGGAAGATGCTGCTGCTCCGAACGGGGCTCGTGGACCGGCGTGCGGCCGCCTCGTCCTGCCGGGCGAGGAACCTGGCGAGTGCCTGGCCGCAGCCGGGCTTCGCCGGGTAGTAGATCGCGTGCCGCTGCACCTCGGCGGACTCGGGCTCCGGTGCGGCGATGTGGTGGACGGCCGGGACGGCGGCGCGCATGAAGAACATGCGGGCCGACTCCGGGTCGCCGAGGTCGCGGTCCACTTCGAGGTAGGGGTTGATGGCCTCCTCGACGGCGCGCACCTCGGGCTGTTCCGAGACGTGCCGCAGGGCTGCCATCAGGTCGCCCTGGACCTCGACCGTCCGCACCACCCGGTTGCCGTGCATGAACAGCGAGGTGCGGCACAGGCGGGTGTGGTCGTCGACGCGGGCCGCCGGGGAGGCGTAGCTGGAGAGGATGGCCGCGACGTCCTCCTCGCTGCCCGGCTTGACCGTGAAGGTGAGGGCGTGGCGGACGATGCCGGCGCCGAGGCGGGGCGTGGCCTGCAGGCGCGCCGTGGAGGGGCGGGACGCCTGGTCGTAGCCGCGGCCGGTCTCGCGCAGGACGGTGAACTTGAGCGGGCGCATGGATCGCGCGCATGCGCCGAGCGGGCGTACCTGTTCGGCGTGGTGCTCGCTGTTGACCCATGCGAGGTACTGCGGGGCGCTCTCCCACTCGCTCGTGATGAGCCACTGCGAGGGGTTCTCGAAGGACTGGCACAGCTGGTCGCTGATGTGGCCCGGGACCGACGCGATGTCGTTGCGGAGCTTTTCGTACGCCTCGAAGAACCGCTGCTGGGTCCCCTCGTGGAGATCCATCAGAAGGACGACCCGGAGCATGGAGCCGTCGAAGGCTGACTGCGACACCCGTTCGGACAGGGTGGTTGTCATCTACTCACTCCTTCATGAGGGGGTGGAGATCCATCGCGTACGGACCCCTCGTCCGTCACCGGTGGCGTCCGCCCGGGCCGGCGGCCGCCTCGCCGGGGGAAGGACAGGCCGGCGCGTCCCGGGGGGAGCCGCTGTCGCTCATCGTCATCCGGGTAGGGGCGTACCGCTACATGTCGGGATCAAGCGGGTGACAACCGGCGAATCAACTGGGCCTCATCCCGGATCGGGGGCATAAAGAGTCCACTCCCCCACACAGAAAACAGGAGCCCGCAGCTGATGGAAGACAACGCCGATGTTCGCGTACCGGTTCTCGTCGTGGGCGGCTCCCTCGTGGGCCTGTCCACCTCGCTTTTCCTGAGCCGCCACGGAGTGAGGCACCTGCTGGTCGAGAAGCACTCCGGTACCTCCGCGCACCCGCGCGGCCGTGGCATCAACGCCCGGACGATGGAGCTCTACCGCACAGCAGGGGCGGAACGCGCGATCCGCCGGGCGGCGTCCGTACTGGAGGGCATTCAGGGCATTCTGCAGGCGCGGTCGCTGACCGACGCCTCCGACCACAACTGGCTCATCAAGTCCATCGACCCGTCCGGCGCGCTGGCGCGTTTCAGCCCGACGGAGTGGTGCCTGTGCAGCCAGAACAACATCGAGCCGGTGCTGGCCGAGCAGAGCCGGGCGCAGGGCGCCGACATCCGCTTCGGCAACGAGCTGATGAGCTTCGACCAGGACTCCACCGGGGTGAACGCCGTGGTGAAGGACCGCACGACGGGCGAGCACATCACGGTGCGCGCGGACTTCCTGATCGCGGCGGACGGACCGCGCAGCCCCGTCCGCGAGCAGCTGCGGATCCCCCAGACGGGTAACGGCGAGCTGTTCCACAACGTGAGCGTCACCTTCCGCTCGGAGCGGCTGGTGAAGGTGCTGGGCGACCTGCGCTTCATCGTCTGCTACCTGATGCGCCCCGGTGCCGACGGGGCGCTGCTGCCCGTGGACAACGACACCCAGTGGGTCTTCCACGCCCCGTGGCACCCCGACCAGGGCGAAACCCTGGAGGACTTCACCGACGAGCGGTGCGTGGACCAGATCCGCGAGGCGATCGGCGTACCCGACCTGGACGTGGAGATCGGCGGCAAGGCGCCGTGGCACGCGGCCGAACGGGTGGCCGAGCGGTATTCGTCCGGACGGGTGTTCCTGGCCGGGGACGCGGCCCACGAGATGTCGCCCACCGGTGCCTTCGGCTCCAACACGGGCATCCAGGACGCGCACAACCTCGCCTGGAAGATCGCCGCGGTGCTGAACGGGTCGGCGGGCATCGGGCTGCTCGACACCTACGAGGCCGAGCGGCTTCCGGTGGCCAGGGCCACGAGTGAGCGGGCGTCGGCCCGTTCGGCCGAACACAGCCACCCGGGGTACGTGCCTCCGCCCACCATGGGCGGCGGTCCCGGCAGCGGTGTCCTCACCACGGCGATGGCCTACTGCTACACGCAGGGCGCGCTCATCGGCGGCGACCCGAACCGGCCCGTCATCCCGGAGACGCTGACGTCGATGGGCGACACCGGGACCCGGGCCCCGCACATGTGGCTGACCAGGGCCGGTGAGCGGCTCTCCACCCTGGACCTGTACGAGCGTTCCTTCGTGCTGCTCAGCGGCGCGGGTACGCCGTGGCAGGCGGCCGCGGAGCGGGTGGCCGGGCAGCTGGGGGTGCGGCTGGAGGCCTACACGATCGGTTCCGGGCCGGATGCGGACCTGGTCCCGCAGGGCGGCGCCCCCTGGACCGAGGTCCACCGGCTGGGCGCCGACGGCGCCGTGCTCGTACGCCCGGACGGGTTCGTGGCCTGGCGCTCGGAAGGCGCCGCGGCCGACCCGGCGGCGGCGTTGCGCGAGGTCCTCTCGACGGTGCTGCGCCGGGCGTGACCACCCACTCCCCCCGTCCGCCGGCCGTGCGCGCGGCCGGCGGACGGGGTTCAGCGGCAGGTCCAGCAACCTGCCCAGCAGCCGGCGTCGGGCTGGACGGTGCGGCGGCGGCCGGAGCCGCTGCCGGCCCCCTTGCCGGTGCCGCCCGTCGCGCCGCTGTCACGGTCACGGTCGAGGGAGGTCCGGTTCGCGTAACAGGCGACGACGACCGCGATCGCGGCCAGTTCCTCCGGGGCGGCGACGCCCCTCTCCACACGCAGCAGGCTCGCTATCGGAACATCGTTCGACATCGGCACGGCCTCTCTCACGGGGGCTGCGCGTGCGCCCTGTCGCGTCGCGAGGGGCTGACCGGCTCGGCATCGACGCGGGCGGCACACGGGTGGCTCGGCGCGCTGACGGGACGTGTTCCGCATGCGCGAACCGGCCTGTGGGGTCCTGGGGGATCTCAAGGACTCCTGTCGCGACCGACGGTACAAGCGCCCGACGGACGCGGCACGCCGAGTCCGCCGCCCCCGGCGGGGCGACCGTGAAGGGCCACCAGCCCCTGCTCTGCCGGGGGTGCGCCGGCCACCTGTACGCCGTCTGCACGACGGACCACACGGGCGGGAACAAGGTCGGACAGTGGGAGGTCGACCACGAGATGCCCGTGTCGTGCCCGCTGGCGGGGCTGTTGCCGCTGACCGGGCGGGGCGTCTCCGTCCACGACCTGCCGGGCGCCGAGGAGGTATTGGGCCCGCCCCGCTGAAATCCGGCGGATTGGGCCGCACGGGTGAGTTCCGTCCGCCGCCGCGATCACCGCGGCGGCGGACGGCGCGTTTCGCGGGCCGGTGCTCGGCCGCGCGCGGACGGTGTTACTGCTCGGCCTCGGTCAGCTGGGCGAGGGTCGAGCCGGTCGTCGTCTTGCGGATGTGGAGGCGGTGGGTGATGCGCCGGCGGAGTTCCGGGACGTGGCTGATCACTCCGACCGTGCGGTCGTGCGCGCGCAGGGAGTCCAGGACGTCGAGGACCTTGTGGAGGGTGTCCTCGTCGAGGGTGCCGAAGCCCTCGTCGATGAACAGGGTGTCGAGGGCCTGGCCGCCCGATTCGGCGGTGACGACGTCGGCCAGTCCGAGGGCGAGGGAGAGGGAGGCGAAGAAGGATTCGCCGCCGGAGAGGGTGTCGGTGTCCCGTTCCTTGCCCGTCCAGGAATCGGTGATCTTCAGGCCGAGCCCGGAGCGGGCGCCGTGCGCGGCCCGGCCGTCCGAGTGGACGAGGGTGTAGCGGTGGTCCGACATCCGGGTGAGGCGGGTGTTGGCGGCGGCGACGACCTCTTCGAGGCGGGCGGCCAGGACGTAGGCCTCCAGCTGCATGCGCAACCGGTTCCCGGGCGAGGTGCCGTTGATCAGGCCGTGCAGGTGGTCGACGGTGCGGTGGGCGTGTTCGGCCGGTTCGAGGTCCGCGACGAGGGTCGTGAGCCGGGCCAGCAGGTCCGCGAGGGCACGGGCGCGCGTGGCGGCGTGTGCGGCTCGGGCGGCCGCTCCGGTGTGGCGGGCCGTGGCGGCGTCGAGTCGCCCGGTGGCTTCCGCGGGGTCGGCGGGCGGCAGGGCCGCCGCCGCGGCGATGCCGGGTTCCTGCAGGCGTGCGGCGGCCACGGCACGCTGTTCGCGCCACTGGTCGATCTCTTGTTCCAGGGTGCGGATCTCCTCGTCGGAGCGTCGTGCCCGTGCGGCGGCCTCCAGGGAGTCGAAGCCGGCCGAGCGGGCGGCCTGCTGCGCCGTCCGCGTCGACTCCTCGTGCTCGGCGGCCGTGCGCGCGGTGGCGCCGGAGCGTTCGGCCGCGGTGGTGAGGAGGTCGGCCGTCCGGGTGAGCCGGGCGATGCGCAGGGCGAGGGTGGGGTCGTCGGCGCGGGCGCCGGTGATCTTCCGGTCGAGGTCCTGGATCTGCTGGGCGAGCGCGTCGTAGGCGGCGTCGGCCGCTGCGAGCCGGGTGGCCGCCGCGGTACGGGCCTCGTCGGTCTGGGCGTGCCTGCGTTCCAGCGCGACGAGTTCCTCGGTCGCCGGTCCGCTGTCGGCTGCGGATTCGAGGGCTGCTGCCAGGAGGTCCCGCAGCGTGGTGTGTTCGGCGGTGAGGTCGGCCAGGGCGGTGTCCCCGCCCGCCTGGCCGCGGGCTGCCGCTGCCTGCTGGAGGAGCTGCTGCAGGCCGTCCCGGAGCCTGCGCTCGGTGTCCTGGGCCTGCGCGTCGCGGGTTTCGGCCCGCTTCTCGTCGGCGGCCGTGGGCTGATCGGGGTGCGGGGCGGCCGGGTTCGGATGGACGGGTGAACCGCAGACCGCGCAGGGTTCACCGTCGGTGAGCCCGAGGGCGAGTTCGGCGGCCATGCCGTCCGTGCGCCGGCGCCGGATGTCGATGTGTTCCCGCGCGGCCTCGCTCGCCGCCTGCTGCGCCGCCGCGAGGGCCTGCTCGGCGTCACCGATCTGCTCGACGTGCGCGTCACGGCGTTCGGCCGCGTCGACGCGGGCGGCGAGCAGGTCCAGTGCGGTGGTGTGCCGGCGGCCGGCCTCCTCCGCGGTGCGTGCGGCTTCCAGGCGTGCGCGCAGCTCCGTACGGCGCTGGGGCGCTTCGTCCAGCCAGGCCTCGGCATCGTTCAGGTCCTGGGCGAGTTCCTGGCGTTCGTCGTCCAGTTTCCGCAGGTCCGTCATGTGCTGCTGGAGGGAGGCCTCGTCGGGCAGGAGTGCGTGCAGGGCGCCGACGTCGGCGCGCAGGCGCTGCCCGGTGCGGGTGAGGGCAGCGGCGTCGAGGGCCGCTGCTCGGGGCTCAGGGCGGCGCGGGCCCGGCGCTCGTCCTCCTGCGCGCGGGCGTACTGGCCGGCGGCGGCGGTCGCGGATTCCAGGAGGGGGGCGACCTTCTGCCCCTGCAGGGCCTGCTGTCGTTGCCGGCCGAGGTCGGCCTGCCGGTCCGCCTGCTCGTCGAGGGCCTTGAGCCGCTCGCCGGCCCGGCGGTGGGTGTCCTGGCGGGAGGCGAGGTCGTGCGCGGCGCGTTCGGCGTCGCGGAAGGCGGTCAGCTCCTCCTCTGCCAGCCCGGCGGCGGTGACCGCGTCGCGCTCGCGGGCGACGGCCTTGGCGTGCAGGGCGGTTGCCCAGGCGAGGGCGGGGCCGGTGAGAGTGGCGGGGTCGGCGACGAGAGGAGCGCCCTCATGGGGCTCGAGCTCCTTCCCCGCCTCCTGTTGGATGCGTTCGGTCAGGTGCACGACGGACGTACGGGCCTCGTCGCGCCGTGTGGCGAGGGCGTTCTTCCGTGCGGCCAGCCAGCTCTCGACGGATCCGAACCGGTGGGTGTGGAAGAGCTTGCCGAGCAGGTCCTTGCGGTCGGAGGCGCTGGCGCGCAGGAATTTGGTGAACTCGTTCTGCGGCAGGAGCACGACCTGGCAGAACTGCTGCCGGCTCATCCCCAGCAGTGTCTTGATCTCGTCCGCGGCTTCCCTGTGGGACCGGCTCAGCGCTTCCCAGTGGCCCTCTCCCGAGGGACCCGGGGACCATTGGCTGAGGTGGGTCTCGGCCGGTTGCTGGGTGGTTCCCCCTCCTCGGACCTTGGGCTTCTGCTGGGCGGGAACGCGTCGGATCCGCAACCGCTTGCCTGCGAGGGTGACTTCGAGCGTCACCTCGGTGAGGAGGCCTGCGGGTGCGTGGTCGCTGCGCAACTGGAGTTTGCGGTCGGTGGGCGGCTCCCCGTAGAGGGCGACGCAGATGGCGGCGAAGAGGGTGCTCTTGCCGGCTCCGGTGTCGCCGTGGAGGAGGAACAGTCCGTCGCGGGTCAGGGCGTCGAAGTCGACGGTGTGGGTGCCGGCGAAGGGGCCGAACGCCTGCAGGTGCAGGGTGTGCAGGCGCATGTCAGACGGCTTCCTTCTCCTGGGCGCTGATGCGGGAGTCGTCGATCGCTTCCCGCAGGAGCGCGCTCTCCTCGGCGGTGGGCTCGGTGCCGCGCACGCTGGTGATGAAGTCGTGGGTGATGTCGAGGTCGCTCCGGCCCCGCAGCCGCTCGCCGTAGGAGGTGGCGGCCTGGGCGGGGATGGACGCGGGTGCGTGCTTGATGTCCAGGGTGTGGGGGAAGCGCTGCTTGAGGCGGGCCATCGGCTCGTAGGGGTGGGCGGTGTCCGTGAGCGTGACGTGCAGCCAGGACTCGACCAGGGTCTCCTGGGCCGGGTCGGTCAGCAGGTCCTCCAGGTGGCCCGTCAGGCGTGCCAGTGGGAGCCGCAGGTGGGGTGGTAACGCCGTGCGGGTCACGGTGGGTTGGGCGCTCCCCGGCAGGTCGACGAGGGTCAGCGACTTGTCGTGTCCGGTTTCGGAGAAGGAGTACGCGAGCGGGGAGCCGCTGTAGTGGATGCGGTCGGTGACCCGTTGGGGCCGGTGCAGGTGCCCGAGGGCGGTGTAGTCGATGCCGTCGAAGACGGAGGCCCCGGCATGGGCGATGCCGCCGACACTGATGCTGCGTTCGCTGTCGGTCTCGCTCGCAGGGGTGGCGCCCGCGGTGATGAAGGCGTGGGCGAGGACGACGGAGCGGGTGCCCTCGGGGCGGGTGGCGAGGTCGGCCCGGATCCTGTCCAGGGCGGAGGTGAGCACGGCCTCGTGGGACGCCGTCTCGGCGTCCAGCTGGGTGTGTACGAGGGTGGGCTCGAGGTAGGGCACCGCGTAGACGGCGACCGGTCCTTCGGCGTCTTCGAGCAGGACCGGGGTGCCGACCTCGGCCGGGTCGGTCCGCAGGTGCACCCGGGCCCGGTCCAGGAGCCGGGCGCCGACACCCAGCCGGTGGGCGGAGTCGTGGTTCCCGCTGATCATGACGGTCGGTATGTCCAGGTCCGCCAGCCGGTGCAGGGCGTGGCTGAACAGCCGCACGGCGTCGAGGCTGGGAATGGCCCGGTCGTAGACGTCTCCCGCGACGAGCAGCGCGTCCACCTGCTCGGTCCGGACGGTCTCGCAGATGTGGTCGAGGACTTTGCGCTGGGCGTCGATCAGGTCTTCTCCGTGGAACCGGCGGCCCAGGTGCCAGTCCGAGGTGTGCAGGAACTTCATGGGCCCAGACCGTAACCGCACCCACGGGGTCCACGGACGGTTTTGCCGATAGGCGGAACTGCACGCACCGGTCCGTCGGCGGGTGCGGGAAGGTTTCTCCCCTTGGTCCGCGGCCACCGTCCCGGCGGAAAGAAAGTGCGGGGCCCTGTCGGCTCCCCCGTCACTCCACGACGGCGCAGTCGGGGGTCCGGAGGTCGTAGAGGTAGGAGCGGTCGTTCTTGAAGCTGCGCCAGACGGTGGCCGGCGGTTCGGGCCCGTCGGCGCGGCCGTCGAGGGGGTGCGCGGTGACCAGGCCGTCGGCGATCTCGCAGTGCCAGCCGTCGGCGGGCGACCAGACGCACAGCACGTTCCCGTCCGTCCGGCGGTAGGCGGGGCGGCCGTTGTGCACGCCGTCGCGTTCGAAGCGGTGGCGGAGCCCGTCGAGGTGGCGCACGAAGGTGAAGGATGCGAGTACCGTCATGGCTTCGGGACTGTACGGGACCGCACGCCGCCACCGATCTCCGCATGCCCCGTTCCGGCGTGGTTGCCGCGCGCATCGCGATCGTGGCGGCGCGAAGGAGCCACCGTGACCGGACAGCCGCCCATCACCACCGCCCTGACCGGCGGTTCGGGCAGGGAGCGCTTCGAATCCGACAGCCTGTCGCTCATGCCCGGCCAGCGGGTCCGGGCGAAGGTGATGAGCCGCCAGCCGTGGGGCCTCCTCGTGGTGATACCCGGGTACGAGGAGGCGGGCGTCTCGGCATCGGTCGACATGATCGCGCTGTACTCGGGGACCACGGACAGCCACGACGATCTGCTGACCCTCTTCCCGCCCGTCGGGGCGGAGATCGACGCCGTGGTCCAGCAGGTCCGTCGGTCGCATCCGCCGGTGTCGGTTCGCCTCAGCATCCTTCCGGCCGACCTGGAGTGCTTCACGTGGCCCTGCGAATTCTGCGGGGAGCGGACCGCGGTCGGCCCGGGTGGTGACGCGCTGGTCCTGGATGCACGGAGCAACGACGGGCCGGGGAGCCTCACCGTCGTCGCCCACCGGCACTGTCTGGCCGAGCGGTTCCGGCCGGAGGCCGCCGGTGGGCGGGCGGGAGCGCTCACCGTGGGGAGAGGCTGACGGCCGCGTCCCGGCCGGAAACCGGAGCTGCGCCGGTCAGTGCGTCCGCCGGGCGGCGGTGGTCCGCGCCGTCCGCGACCTCCACTCGTCCGCCGTCATCCGCCAGATGACGTCGATCCCCGACTCGCCGGAAGTGAGCGGCCCTTCAGGTGCCGGTTCGCGGCCGATCTCGGTGAATCCCGAGCGCCGGGCAACAGCACCGCTGGCGTGGTTCGCGGCGTCGTGGTGGATCTCGATGCGGTCGACGCCGTCCAGCTGGAAGCCCGCGTCGACGAGGCCCGCGACGGCCATCGTGACCAGGCCCCGCCCGGTCCGGGCAGGATGGATCCAGTAGCCGATTTCGAGGCCGCCCGCTCCGATTCGGCGCATGAGGCTGCAGCTGCCGATCACTTCGGCGTCCGAGATGATCGCGTAGCTGTAGTCCGCCCCGGTCTCCCATGTCTCGTGGCTCCTGGCGAGGAATTCGGCGGTCTGCCGGCGGCCGGGATCGGCAGCCCAGGGCATCCACGGCACCAGATGGTCCAGTGACTCGTGGATCGCCCGTTCCAGGGCGCCGAGATCGCTCATGCGCCACCGGCGCAGGTCGACTTGGTCCGAACGAAGACTTTCGGCGGGCTCTTCCATGCACCGGATGTTCGCTCAGCCCGGCCGCCTGCGACAACGCATTAAGGGCGACCCGCCCCGGGGTGATACAGCGCGTACGCACGGGAGATGTCGACCGGTCCGTCCCCGGGCAGCCGGAGGAAGTGCTCCACCTGCCAGGCCTGCGTACCGCGGGCCTGCCGGCTGGTGGTCGTCACCCACGGCGGATAGACGCGCAACGCCCGCTTCCCACCGGCGCCGTTCGTCGACACGACGTTCCGTTCGCGCAGCACCTCCCGCGGGAACACGAACTGCCCGAACCGATCGCCCTCGCGGGTGCTGATGACGAACAGGTCGACGGGATCCGCGGCGTCGAAGGGCTGGATCGGACCGCCCGCGGACCTCTTCCACACCGTGACGAACTGGCCGGCCTTCGTGGGGGTCGTCCTGGCGACGCGGAACCTGACCGAGAGGCCGTCGAGGGTGAACCCGCAGGCCCCGTAGTCTGCGCTCTCCGCCTCGGGCACCGGCGCCGAGCAGGTGAATCCGCCCGGGTCGTACGCCAGCTCCTTGGCCCGCAGCAGGTCGTTCGGGACCCGCGAAGGGGCTTCGCGGGGTTCGTGGGCCTCGAAGGCTTCGCGTTCCATCGCCATGCCCACCATCCTGCCAGACCTCGAACATTCGAACGAATTGCAGCGCCCACTCCTTGGAACTCCTGTGCGACCCGGTGATCACCATTGCTATGCTCCGACACGATCGGAGGGGGGCCGATCACAGAGAGTCATGCCGACCGGCCCGCGCGAGCGGCTGCCCGGGGCGACTCCCTGACGCCCCCTTCCTCCGTGTTCGCCCAGGAGAGGGTGGTTGTGGACCCAACCGTAAGACGAACGTCACGCCCGCACCGGGGATTCGGAGCCGCGCTGGCCCTGGTCACCGGAGCCGCACTGCTCGCCGCGGCCCCGCCCGAGGCGGTCGCCGCCCCGGCCGCCGGCGCCCCCGCCGAGCTCGTACTGCCCGCCGCCCCGCGCGGCCTTCCGGCCCGGGACCAGCTCTTCGTGGCCGGCGACACCGGCCTGCTGCACGCCCGTGAGGGCGGCGACCAGCTGCTGTGGACCCGGTACGACACCGGCGCCACCACCGACACCGGACTGCGCCTGCCCGCCCCCGTCAGCGGAGAGGTCAGCCAGGGCCTGCCCTCGGGCGGCTACCGCGGCGCTCCCGACCACCGCTACGGAACCTCCTCCGACACCGTGGCCGTCCCCGCGGCGGCCACGGCGCAGGCTCCCGCCAAGGTCGACCTGTTCGACCTGGCCACCGGCACGCCGGTTGCGCTGGGCACCGTCACCATCCCCGCCGGACAGGGCTATTCGGGGACGTACGGGCGTACCGTGCTGACCTACGAGGGCACCGCCTCCGCCGTCACCGGCTGGTTCCTGAACCGGCTTGACGGCGGCTCCACGGTCCGCACCGAGGTGGTGCTGCCCGCCGGCGCGGCCCTCGCGCCCGCGGTGCACGACGGCGACCAGAGCTCACTGATCCTGCGTCACCGCCTCGACGACCGCAGCCACTCCGTCCTCGTGGACGTCGTCACCGGGCAGACCACCGCACTGCCGGACGAGGGCGAGTCCGAGTCCGCGCACACCTTCCGACTGGCCAAGGGCACGGTGCTGCGCACCGGCGACGGGAACACGGTCGACGCACTGGACCGGACGCAGCCGCAGACGGTGCTGAGTTCCACCTACCTCAACCCGGTCTCGGGCGAACTGCGGATGCTGGGCGACTGGCTGATCGGCACCCAGTCCAGTGCGGGGACCTCCGGCGACAACCGGGGCCGTCCGCTGCACTTCACCGGCGTCGGCTCGGACACCGGAATCGTCGAGTACCTGCTGGAGCTCGCCGATGCCCAGTTGCTGCCCGCCCCGGACGGCTCGCTCATCGCGGTCGGCAGCCCCAAGGCTCCCGCGTACGGCAGCCAGCCCCAGGTCGCGGTCCAGCGGCTCACTGCGGCCACCGGTGCCAAGCCGCAGGCGGGCAGGCTGACGGACGTCCCCGCGGCGCCTGCCACGGTCTTCGGCCTGTCGATCGGCGGCGGTGTGCTCACCACCGCCTCGGACACCGTCCAGTTCCAGCCGGGAGACATCACCGGCGCGTTCCGCAGCTACCGGATCTCGAACGACCCGACCCCGGTCAAGACCTTCGAGTACCTCGACGGAACCCACACCATCGGCAACTGCTTCAGCCACGCCCCCGGCTGCGTCGGCATCCGTTCCACCGGGGACGGCCGGTACCTGGAGCACGAGCCGGTGACGTGGAAGGCGGCCGCCATCCGCCAGGCCGGCAACCGCGACTGGGCCGGCAAGATCCCCACGGGTGACGTGGGCGGGCTCCAGACCGCGGACGCCGTGGGCCGCTACGTCGCGCTCGCGCAGACCGCGTACGGCAACTGGACATCCAACCACCAGGTCATCGTCGGTGATCTCGACGCCCGCGCCCAGGTGTTCACGACGCAGGCGACCGGCGTCGCGCTCCAGGGCGACACGCTCTGGCTCTCCCGGCAGAACGACAAGACCGTCTACGCCAGTGACATCAAGGGCGAGATGGACCGCGGCACCTTCACCACGCCGTGCCCGGCCACGCTGCTGGAGGCCGTCGGACGCTACGTCGCCTGGGCCTGCCAGGACGGTCAGGGCACGGTGCGCACCAGCGGCGTGTACGACACCGAGACCCGCCAGACCCTCTCGGTGCCGGTGATGAGCAAGGACTGGACCAACAGCGTCCAGGGCCGGGAGTCGCTGCTCGGCGACGGCTATCTGGTGCGCCAGGACCTGGCCACCGGCAGGCTGCTGCTGCTCGACTTCCACGACGGCATCAAGACCTCGGGCGGCGAGAGCACCGTGCGGGTCAGCACGCTCGCCCAGGGCGAGGAGTGGAAGAGCCGGCGCCACCCGAACCGGTCCTGGGCGGTGGACCGTACCGGGTCGAACATCGTGTGGACCGACGCCGACGGGCAGCGCGTCCACGTGGCCAACCACGGCATCCCGGCCGCGGAGGCCGGCGACCGCTTCACCGCGCTGTCCCCGGCCCGGCTGCTGGACACCCGGGCGGGCCTCGGCCATGCCGGAACGGCTCCGGTGGCCGCCGGCGGCGAGGTCTCGCTGCAGGTCGCGGGCCGTGGCGGAGTGCCGCAGTCCGGGGTGAAGGCCGTCGTGCTGAACGTGACCGTCACCGACCCGACGTCCGACGGCCACCTGACGGTCTGGCCCTCGGGCACCGCCCGCCCCGACTCCTCCAACCTCAACTGGACGACCGGGCGGACCGTGCCTAACCAGGTCGTGGTCCCGGTCGGCGAGGACGGCAAGGTCAACCTGCGCAACGCGGGCTGGGGCACGGCGCACCTGATCGCCGACGTCTTCGGCCACTACTCCGCCGACGCCTCGGGCAGCACCTTCACCGCGGCGGGCCCGGCCCGCCTGCTGGACTCCCGTACGGCGGTGGGCCGGTCGGGCACCACCCCGGTGGCGGCCCGCAGCGAGGTGACGCTCCAGGTCGCCGGCCGCGGCGGAGTGCCGCAGTCCGGGGTGAAGGCCGTCGTGCTGAACGTGACCGTGACGGACGCGAAGGACGCCGGGCACCTGACGGTGTGGCCGTCGGGCGCCGCCCGCCCCGACTCCTCCAACCTCAACTGGACGGCCGGCCAGACCGTACCCAACCACGTGGTGGTCCCGGTCGGTCCGGACGGGACGGTGAAGCTGTTCAACGCGAGCTGGGGCACCACCCACCTGATCGCCGACGTGTTCGGCCACTACTCCGACGACCAGGCCGGTGCCGGTTTCCACACCGCCGGCCCCCAGCGGATACTGGACACCCGGACCTCCGGTGCGGTCCCCGCGCGCGGCAGCACCGTGCTCGATCTCTCCGGTCACGGTGAACTCGGCCGGGCCAGGGCGGTCGTGCTGAACGTGACCGTGACCGACCCGGAGTCCGACGGCCACCTGACCGTCTGGCCCTCCGGCGTCGCCCGCCCGGACTCCTCCAACCTCAACTGGGCGAGCGGGCGGACCGTCGCCAACCTGGTCACCGTGCCGGTGGGCGCCGACGGCAAGGTGGAGATCGCCAACCTCGGCTGGGGCTCCGCCCACGTCGTCGTCGACCTCTTCGGCCGTTTCGGCTGACCGGCCCCTCTCCGCTTCAGCCGCCTCCCCGCCGGGTCGTACTCGGCGGGGAGGCGCGTGTTGCGGCTCTTGACGGTGGCGGGGGCGCGGAGCACAGTGGCCACCGTTCTGAGAGCGCTCTCAGAACGGTGGACCCGGCTCTACATCCCCCGCACCCCGCGCCTCGGCGCGCGCTTCAGAGAGGGCACCCATGCGCGAGACATCCGGCAGGAAACGAGCGACCTTACGGCGGGCCGTCCTGGCCGCGATCGGTACGACCGCCCTGGCGGCGGCCGCCGCGGGCGTCGTGCTGCCCGCCAGTGCCGCGGCTCCCCCCGCGCCGGCGGGCTGGTCCCAGGTGTTCCTGGACGAGTTCGACGGGCCCGCCGGCTCCGGGGTGGACACCGCCGACTGGCAGTACACCACCGGCACCAGCTACCCCGGCGGTCCCGCCAACTTCGGAACGGGCGAGATCGAGACGATGACGGCCGACCCCGCCAACGTCTCCCTCGACGGCGCGGGCCACCTGCGCATCACCCCCCGGCGGGACGCCGCGGGCCGGTGGACGTCCGGTCGCGTCGAGACCCGGCGCGGCGATTTCGAGCCCCCGGCGGGCGGCACGCTCCGCACCGAGGCGCGCATCCAGATGCCGAACGTCACCGGGGCGGCCGCCAAGGGCTACTGGCCCGCCTTCTGGATGCTCGGCACGCCGTACCGCGGGAACTGGTGGAACTGGCCCGGCATCGGCGAGATCGACATCATGGAGAACGTCCAGGGCCTCAACACCGTCTGGGCGACCGTGCACTGCGGCACCAGCCCGGGCGGCCCCTGCAACGAGACGTCCGGCATCGGCGGCCAGCGCGTCTGCCCCGGGGCCACCTGCCAGTCCGGTTTCCACACCTACGCCGTCGAGTGGGACCGCTCGACCGCGGTCGAGCAGATGCGCTTCTACGTCGACGGGCTGAACTTCCACACCGTGCGTGCCGACCAGGTCGACGCGACGACGTGGACCAACGCCACGAACCACGGCTACTTCATCATCCTGAACGTCGCCATGGGCGGCGGCTTCCCCGACGCCTTCGGGGGCGGGCCCGACGCCGGCACCGAGCCGGGTCACGCCATGGTCGTCGACTACGTCTCCGTCCTGCGGTCTGCGGGCGGCACCACGCCGCCCACCACTCCCCCGACCACGCCGCCCACCACGCCGCCGTCCGGGAATCGCGATGCCTACGCCGCGATCCAGGCCGAGTCGCACGACGACAGGTCGGGCGTGGCCGAGGAAGCTTCCACGGACACGGGCGGCGGCCAGAACCTCGCTGCCCTCGGCAACGGCGACTGGGCCCTGTTCCGGGGCGTGGACTTCGGCTCCGCCCCGGCGCGGCAGTTCCACGGCCGGGTCGCGAGCGGCGCCGCCGGCGGAGTCAGCGGGCTCGTCGAGGTACGGCTCGACAGCCGGACCTCACCCCCGGTCGGCAGCTTCTCCGTCGCGAACACCGGCGGTTGGCAGAGCTGGCGCACGATCCCGGCGAACATCACCGCGGTCACGGGCACGCACGACGTCTACCTGACCTTCACCAGCGGCCAGCCGGCCGACTTCGTGAACGTCAACTGGTTCGCCTTCGGCCACTGACAGGACCTGCTCGCGGGTGCGGCCGGTGCGAACCGGTCCCGCCCGCGAGCCGGCCGTCACCCGGTCCTCTCGGCCAGGAAGCGGCGCAGTCCCGTCAGCGGCCAGGCGTTGATCACATCGTCCGCGGTCAGCCAGCCGCGCTGCGCCGTCCCCACCCCGTAGCGCATGTAGGGAAGATGCGTGGTGGCGTGGGCGTCCGAGTTCACCGCGAACTTCACTCCGTACCGCTTCGCCCGCAGGATGTCCTCGTCGCACAGGTCGAGCCGCTCCGGGTGGGCGTTGATCTCCAGAGCGGTGCCCGTCCGCGCGCAGGCCTCGAAGACGGCGTCGAAGTCGGCGTCGATGCCGGGGCGTTTGCCGATGCGGCGGGTCGTGGGGTGCCCGATCACTGCGACGTGCGGGTTCTCGCAGGCGCGGATGAGACGGCGCGTCAGCTCCGGCCGGCTCTGGTTGAAGTGCGAGTGCACCGAGGCCACGCAGAGGTCGAAGTCCGCGAGGAACTCGTCGGGCCAGTCCAGCGAGCCGTCGGGGCCGATGTTGAGTTCCGTGCCGTGCAGCAGCCGCATCCCGCGGTGCCTGCCGTCCAGTTCGCGCACCCGCTCGCGCTGGGCGAGGATCTTCTCGCGGGTCATGCGCTGCATGGAGAGGTTCGGGGCGTGGTCGGTGACCGCGTAGTAGGCGTATCCCCGGGCGGCAGCGGCGGCGACCATGTCCTCCAGCGGGGCGAGTCCGTCCGTGAGGTCGGTATGGGTGTGCAGGTCGCCGCGGATGTCCCGGTTGTCGAGGAGGTCCGGGAGCTCGCCGCGCAGCCCGGCCGCGATCTCGCCGCGGTCCTCGCGCAGCGCCGGCGGTATCCAGGGCAGTCCGAGCCGGTCGTAGACGGACTCCTCGGTCTCCGAGGTGATGCTCTCACCGCTCTCGGCGTCGAAGAGCCCGTACTCGGAGAGCTTGAGGCCCTGGCGTACGGCGAGTTCGCGGGTGCGGATGTTGTGCGCCCTGGACCCGGTGAAGTACTGCAGCCCCGCGCCCCAGGAGGCGGGCGGAAGGACGCGCAGGTCCACCTGGAGGCCCGTGGCGGTCCGCACCGAGGTCTTCTTCTCGCCGCGCGCGATGACCTCGGCGACGTACGGGAGGGAGGTCAGGGCCTCCATGAACGGTGCCGACCTGTGCGCCGCCACCAGGACGTCGACGTCGCCGATGGTCTCCCGCATGCGGCGCAGGGACCCCGCGTACGTGCAGCGGACGCAGCCTCGTACGGCGGACAGCTCGGCGACGAGCTGTTCGGCGGCCTCCATGGCGGCGCCCACGAGGATCCGGCCCCCACCCGCCGCCTGGAGCAGGGAGATGCCGTGCAGGATGTTGTCCTCGGTGCGCTCTCCGAAGCCCTTGAGGTCGCGCAGCCGTTCCTGGTGGACGGCTTCGAGGAGCTGGTCGACGGAGGTGATGCCCAGCTCCTCGTACAGGGCCATGGCCTTGCGCGGTCCGAGGCCGGGGATCGCGATCAGCTCGCGCACGCCGGACGGCACGGAGGCCCTGGCCTCGTCGACGACGGACATGCGGCCGGTCCGCAGGTACTCGAGGATCTTGCCGGCGACCGACCGGCCGACGCCCGGGATCTCACGCAGGCCCTCGGCATCGAGGGCGGCGACGTCCTGCGGGTGGCCCCCGACGGCGCGGGCGGCCTTCTCGTAGGCGCGCGCCTTGAACGCTTCGCCGCCCCGGATCGCGATGAGGTCCGCGTACTCCTGGAGCATCGCCTCGACCTGGTCGTTGGCTCGGGCCATGCCTCCAGGGTGCCCCCGGGGCAGCGGGCGGGCACCCGGGAGGGCCCTGCCGCCCGGCTGCGGACGCAGGGTACGTCGTGGTTTGGCGCACGGCAGCGCGGGCAGCCGCGTGACACACGAACAAAGGCCCTGTAACGGACCACGGAACGGAGTGCGGACATGTCTACAACCACACTCGTAGTGGTGATCGTCATCGCGGCGGTCGTGGTGCTCGCGCTCATCGCGACGCTGTGGCTGTCGGCCCGGCGACGGCACCTGCGCGAACGCTTCGGCCCCGAGTACGAGCGCACGGTGCAGGAGGAAGGCGGCGCGAGGGCCGCCGAGCGCGACCTGAGGGCCCGGGAACAGCGGCACGAGCAGCTCGACATCAAAGAACTGCCCGCCGGGCGGCGCCGTGAGTACGCCGAGGCCTGGAGCGAAGTCCAGGAACACTTCGTGGACCGCCCGGAGAACTCCGTGGCGGAAGCGGACGACCTGGTATCCCGGCTGATGGACGAGCGCGGCTACCCCACCGCGGAGTACGAGGGCCGGCTGCGTGACCTGTCCGTCGAGCACGGCCGCACCCTCGACCACTACCGGGCCGCGCACGACGTCAAGGTGCGCAGCGGCGGGGGCCGGGCGACGACGGAGGAACTGCGCGGGGCGATGGTGCACTACCGCGCCCTGTTCGAAGAGCTTCTGACGGATCAGAGGAGTCGTTGACATGCGGATGCGTGGAGAGCAGGAGGCCCGGGACACAGATTCCGGTCCGACCACGGAAGACATCATGAACTCGGGTACCGAAGGCACTGAAGGTAGCGAAGCCTCCGGAGCCGAGCGCGACCGCGGCGCAGCGGTCTACCCGGGCGAGGCCACCTCCGGGATGTCGGACGGCTACCCGGCCGCGGACGCCGCGGAGCCGGGCGGGGAGGCAGCGGCCGAGCAGCAGGAGGAGCGTGCCGAACCCCTGGGCGGCGACACCGAGGAGCCGCTGCTCGGCACCACGGAAACCGAGGAGTACCGCAGGAAGTGGAGTGAGATCCAGGGCCGTTTCGTCGACGACCCGCAGGACGCGGTGAGGTCGGCAGACACCCTGGTGGCGGAGGTCATGCAGGCGCTGGCCGGCAGCTTCTCCAGCCGCAAGCAGGGCCTGGAAGGGCAGTGGGGACGCGGTGAGCAGGTGGCGACGGAGGATCTGCGCGTGTCGCTTCAGCACTACCGCTCGTTCTTCAACCGTCTCCTCAAGACCTGAACGCCCCAGCACCCGAACGACCCGGAGGGTCGGACGTCCCGGACGCGGTCACGCCCCGTCCGGGACGTGGATGTCCAGGACGCAGATGTCGTCCCGGTTGGCCAGGCGCCGTCCCGCCAGCGTGCGGGCCAGCTCTTCGTCGGCTCCCTCCCGCAGGAGTCTGAGGGCGTCCTTCGCGAGCCTGTCCAGCCCGAGGTCGATGTCCTCGCCCGGCTCCTCCACGAGCCCGTCGGTGTAGAGCAGCAGGCGGTCACCGGGCACGAGGTCGATGACCGCCTGTCCGTAGGCGGAGTCGCGGGCGGCGCCCAGGAGGCAGCCGTCGGGCTGCGGGAGGAACCGGGCCCGGCCGCCGCGGAGCAGCAGTGGCGGCAGGTGCCCGGCCCGCGCCCAGGTCAGGCGCCGGCTTTCCGGCTCGTAGCGGCCGATGACCATCGTCGCGGTGGCGGACGGCTCCGAATCCGTATGGAGCAGCAGGTTGTTGAGTCGGCGCAGAACGTCGATGAGCGCCGATCCGGTGATGGCCATGCCCTTGGCGGTGAACCTCAGCTGGGCCATGGTGCCGACGGCCGCGAGGCCGTGGCCGGCCACGTCCCCGACGACGAAGAGCGCGCTCTTGTCGGGGAGTTCGATGGCGCTGTACCAGTCGCCGCCGACGTTGACCCCGCTGTCGGCGGGTGTGCAGGCCACGCCGACGCAGAGGCCGGCGAGTTCCAGGGACTGCTCGGAGATCGGCAGCAGCGTCGCCTGGAGCCGGGCGGCGAGTGCGCGTTCGGCCTGGAGCATGCCGCGCTGGACAAGAACGGCCCGCTCGCTCTCGCGGAGCGCGAGTTCCGCGTCGCGCTGGGCGGTGACGTCCTGGAAGAACCCGTGGACCTCGACCGGGGTACCGCCCGCGTCGGTCTGCGCCTCCACGACGATCCGCAGGTGCCGGACCCCGTCCGCGGTGGTGATCCGGAAGGGCTCGTCCACGGCGTGCCCGAGCCTCAGCAGCCGTTGGACGGCCGTGCCGAGCCTCGCCCGGTCCTCCGGCAGCACGTGGCGGGGCAGTTCCTCGATGCCGATCGGTCCCAGGGCGGGCTCACGGTCGAAAATGGCGTAGACATGGTCGGACCAGATGATCCGGTCGGTCGTCAGCTGCCATCCCGCCCAGCCGAGGTTGCCCAGCCGCTGCATGTCGGCCAGCCTGCGGATCTCGCGCTCGCTGGTGTCGTGCCGGATCCAGGAGACGACCAGGCGCTCGCCGAGGCGGGTGGCCCGGACGGAGTACACGGACTCCTGCGGGAAACCGGCGCCCACCTCCTGGTACCGGAAGGGCTCGCCCTCGTACACCGCCCCGGTGGCGAGGGTGTCCTGGTAGCCGTCCCACAACGCGGTGCCCGCCACGGTGGGGTAGGTCTCCAGGACCTTCCGGCCGACGAGCTCCTTGCCCCGGCGCCCGGCCACGTCGACCGACTCGGGCGCCGCCGCGTCGATCCGGTAGTCCTCGATCTCCCCCGTGGCCGAACGCAGCGGGGTGAGCAGGACCGCGGGGCCGGACAGCACGTCGAGGATCCGCTGGACCTCGTCCACGGCGCCAGGAGCCGCAACGCCCCCGGGTCGGCCGTCCTCGGACCCGTCGAAGGCACGCAGCAGCGCGCCGCACAGCCGCACGGCCTTGCGCAGCAGCATCCGGGTGCCGGTGTCGAAGGGGCCCGGCCGCGTGCGCAGGAACCCGACGGCGGCCCGGGCGACCGCGTCGGACGGTACGGGGATCCAGGCGCGGGAGGGCCACCGCTCGGGCGGATCGCCGATCAGCAGGTAGCGGCGTGCGTCCTCGACCGGGTCCTCCAGCCACACCGGGTGCCGCGCGGCGATGGCCTCCAGGGCGGCGACGCCGCTGAGCGGCGGAACGTGGCTCCACTGGTCGGCCAGCTCACGGCCCACGCCGGCGTGTCCCGTCAGTTCCAGGCTGCCCGCGGCCGTCACCGTGTAGATCATCACGGCGTCCACACCGACCGCCTCGGCGAGCACGGCCCGCAGCAGCTCCGCGATGTCCCCCTCGTCGCCCGCCTCGGCCAGGCACTCCGCGATCCGGGCCAGCAGCGGACGCAGCCCGTCCTCGTCCGGCGGACCGTCGCACGGGCCCGCGGCGCCGTCGGCCGGCTGCTGCCGGGCCCGGGCCGAGGCGGGCGTCGGGGGCAGTTCGGTCGAGGTGGCGGGCTCTGGGCCGGGGCGGATCCGGCCCAGGGCGAGCCAGCACTCCTCCATCAGGGTGCTGCCCCGCTGGGCCGCCCGCTCCAGCAGCCTCTCGTAGGCCGCGTCGGCGGAGATTCCCGTCTGGGCCATCAGGACGCCCTTGGCCCGCTCCAGCACGGCCGTGGACGCGGCGACGCCCTCCAGGTCCGCGATCTCCGATCGCAGCCTGGCCACCACCTTGGCCAACGCGAGCACCTCGGGTGAGGCGCCCTCGTCGGGAGGCACGACGTCGTGCGTCATACCTTGAGGATGGCACGGCGGTACCCGGGTACGCGCCCGGCTGTGGTCCCGCATCGTGGGCCCGGCGCGCCCGCCGCCCCGCGGGAAGGGCGCCGTCCGCGGAGTTACCCTCGGAGCAAGCCGCGAAAGGGATGGTGCGCATGTGTCGGTGGCTCGCCTACTCGGGTACGCCCGTCCTGCTCGACACCGTGCTCTACCGCCCCGAGCACTCGCTGATCAACCAGAGCCTGAAGTCCCGGCTGGGAGTGGAATCGACCAACGGCGACGGCTTCGGACTCGGCTGGTACAGCGCGGACGGCAACGGCACGCCCGCGGTGTTCCGCGACATCGGGCCCGCCTGGAACAACCGGAACCTGCAGGAGCTCGCCGCGCACGTCCGCTCGCCGCTGTTCTTCGCGCATGTCCGGGCCTCGACCGGTTCGGCGATCCAGCAGACGAACTGCCATCCCTTCCGGCACGGCCGCTGGCTGTGGATGCACAACGGGGCGATCGGGGACTTCCACCGGCTGCAGCGGGATCTGTGCATGGCCGTCGACCCGGCCCTGTTCTCGTGCATCGAGGGGTCCACGGACTCCGAGGTGATGTTCTACCTCGCGGTGACCTACGGGCTCGACCAGGACCCCCCGGGGGCAGTGGCGAGGATGGCCGGGCTGGTGGAACGGCTCGGCAAGGAGCACGGCGTGGCGGAACCGCTCCAGATGACGGTGGCGGTGAGCGACGGCGAGCGCGTGTGGGCCTTCCGGTACTCCAGCCAGGGCAAGTCGCGCTCCCTCTACTACAGCAGCAGGGCCGATACGGTGCGGCACCTCTATCCGGAGATCGACTACCTCAGGGAGGTGTCCGACGACACGCGCATCGTGGTCTCCGAGCCGCTGGGAGACCTACCGGGCGTGTGGAACGAACTCCCGGAGAGCAGTTACGCGGTCCTCCCGTCCGGTCCGGACGCGGACTACCTCCCTTTCATTCCGGAACTCTAGCCGCGGCCGCGGCCCCGAGTGAGGGGTGGTCCGGCGGGTAGGCGCAGCGCAGAGGAGGGCCTTCAAGGACGGCACCACCGCCTCGGCCGGCCGGTCCCACATCGGTTGCCGGCGGCGTCCACCCTCACCGAGAGGACCCCCGATGTCACTGGCCGTGTCCCCGTCGGCGCCCCGTCACGGGAGCCGGACCCTCGCGCCCCTCCGAGCGGGAAGCAGCCGCTCCGCCGCTGCCACCGTGCCGACCATGGGCGTGGAGGAGGAGTTCCTGCTCGTCGACCGTCGCAGCAGGGCCCCGGTGGGCCGCGCGGCAGGGGTCATACAGGCGGCCTCCGGCAGACTCGGGCCCCTGGTCCAGCCGGAGTTCTTCACCGCTCAGGTCGAAACGTGCACGAGCCCCACGTCGAGCACGGCCGTGCTGCGCGCCGAGCTGGCGTGGCTGCGGGCCGAGCTGGTCCGGGCCGCGGAGGCACAGGACTGCCTGCTCGTCGGCACCGGCACGCCGGTGATCCCGCCGGAGCATCCGCTGACCATCACACCGGACGAACGCTACCGGCGGATGGCGGTCCGCTTCGCCTCGGCCTTGGGAGGCTGCGACCAGCCGGTGTGCGGATGCCACGTCCACATCGGGGTGTCCTCGCGGGCACAGGCGCTGGACCTGGCCAACCGGCTCCGGCCCTGGCTGCCCACCCTGCAGGCGCTCAGCGCGAACTCCCCCTTCGACCGCGGCAGGGACACCGGCCATGCGAGCTGGCGGGCGGTGGAACACGCCCGCTGGCCCACGGTGGGGCCGGCTCCCTTCCTGGACGAGGCCTCGTACGAGCGCATCGCCCACGATCTGGTGCAGTGCGGGGCCCTGCTGGACCGGCGGATGATCTACTGGTACGCCCGCCCGTCCGAGCACGTGCCGACGCTGGAGATCCGCGTCGCCGACGTGAACGCCCGCCTCGACACCGTCGTCCTGCTGGCGGCGCTCGTCCGCGGGCTGGCCGGGGTGCTGCTGCCGGAGCGCGACGAGGGCAGGCCGCCGCCGTTCCTGGAATGCGGGTGGCTGCGGGAGGCCCACCGGCTCGCGGCCCTGCACGGGCTGGGCGGCGGTGAGGGCCTCGATCCGGTCGGCGGAGCGCATGTGCCGGTGTGGGACATGCTGGACCGGCTGCGCGAGCGGGCCGCTCCGGGGCTCGCCGCGGCCGGCGACCTGGGCATGGTGGACACGCTGCTGGACCGGCTGCGTGCGGAGGGCGGCGGAGCGGCCCGTCAGCGTGCCGCCCTCGTCCGGCGCGGCCGGCCGGCCGACGTGGTCGACAGCCTGGCGAGGACGACGGCGGCCGTGTGAGCGCGGCGCCGAGGGCGCTGAGGGGTTTCCCGTCCCCGCGGCCGGGCACGCGCCGGGTGAGGGGAGGTTCCGGCGACACGAGAGGAACTGTCATGGACGACCAGGGCGGAGCAGGCGGAGTACCCCTGCACCACGGCGACGGGGCGCACCGCGGCGACGAGGGCCGGCGGAGCCGGACACCGCACACCGGAAAGCCGGGCAAGGACGACGGGACCACGCGCGCCGCGGACACGGACGAGGCGAGCCGCCTCGACCGGCCGGCGGACTCCGGCGGGTCCGGCCGGGGCACCCGCTGGACGGGACCGGACGACGACCGGCCCGCCACGCCCCGGCGATCCCCCTGAGGAGGCCGGAGTGAACCGGAGCCACAGCCGGAGCAACCGGAGCCACCGGCCCCCCACGGGCCGCGCCCCCACCTTCCTGGCCATCTACCTCAACGACCACCTGACCGGCGCCAACGGCGGCGTCGAGATGCTCCGCCGGGCCGCGGAGGCACACCGGGGCGGCACCCTCGGCACGTCCCTGGAGTCGCTGGCCGAGCAGGTGGCCGAGGACCGGGAGAGCCTGCACACCCTGATGGCCGATCTCGACGTTCCCGTGATGCGGACGCGGGCCGCCCTCGGCCGGCTCGCCGAGCGGGTGGGCAGGCTGAAACTCAACGGGCGGATCCTGTCCCGCTCCCCGCTCAGCGACGTCCTCGAGCTGGAGGCGATGCGCGTCGGTGTGGAGGGCAAGGCGGCCTGTTGGCGTTCGCTGCGCAGCCTGGCCCGCACCGACTCGCGGATCGACACCTCCCAGCTCGAGGAGCTCATCCGGCGGGCGGAGCAGCAGATCCGCGCCCTGGAGGCCATGCGCAGCGCCTGCGCGTCGCAGCTCTTCGCCCGCGAGGCGCGCGGCCGGGCCGCGACGCCGCACGCCGCGCAGGCCGTATGGCGCCGAGGGGGCCTGCACGGCCTGCCCGGGCCGAGCCGGTCCTGAGAGCTGAGCCCGCCCGGGTGGGCACCTGAGACCTGAGCCCGCCCCGGTGTGGCATCGGCCCGCCGGGGCGGTTCAGAGCCGCCCGCCGGACCTCGCGAAGCGCCCGGCGGGCTTGGCGTCCGCGGCCAGCGGGGCGGTGTCCATGCCCGCTCCCGCACGGAGGCCGTCGAGGAACTCCTCGACGGCCTCCACCGAGGTGTGCAGGGGCTCCCATGACAGTTCCCCGCGCGCCCGCGAGGTGTCCATGAGCGGCAGCCTCAGGACGGCGTCGAACAGGTCCGGCGAGGCCGGGACCAGGTGCAGCCGCCACGCCGCGGCGAGCGCGGCCCGAACGGGCGCCGTCGGCATCGGCAGGCGCCGGGCGTCGAGGATCCGGGAGAGGACCTCCGCGTCCAGCGGCGGGTCGGCCGCCAGGTTGAAGGGCCCGCGGACGGGGAGCAGGGCCGCTGCCCGGTAGGCCGCGGCCGCGTCGTCGGTGTGCAGGGCCTGGAACCGGAGCCCGGCCAGGTCGGGCACGGCGGGCAGGAGCTCGGGGCGCAGGAACCGGCTCGGGAGCAGCCGGCCCGCGAAGATGCGGCGCTGTTCGGAGGCGGACTGCCGCTTGAAGAGGAAGCCCGGCCGCATCCGCACGACCCGGATGTCCGGATGGGTGCGTTCGTAGGTGTCGAGGACCCGTTCGAGATAGGCCTTCTCCCGGGTGTAGGCGGCCTGCGGCCAGCCGTGGGTGGGCCAGGACTCGTCGACGGCGCGGTCCTTCGGTCCCGGTGAGTAGGCGCCGACCGACGACGCGTGCACGAGGGCGGGCACGCCGGCGGCGGCCACGGCCTCGAAGACGCGGATGCTGCCCAGGACGTTGGTGCGCCAGGTCTCCGCGGGGTGGTGGGTGGGCTGGAATTTCCACGCAAGGTGGATGACGGCGTCTGCGCCGGTGAAGAGCGGGGCCAGGTCCGCACCGCCGGGTTCCACGTCCACGGCCTGCCAGCGCGTCTTCGGCGGCCGCCACTGGGGAAGCCTGCGGGCCAGGCCGAGGACGGAGCCGACGGTCGGGTCTTCGGCGAGGGCCAGCACCACGCTGGTCCCGACGTTGCCCGTGGCCCCGACGACCACGACGTGGGCGGCCTCCCCTCGCCGTTCGGCCGTGCGTCCGGTGTTCTTCTCCGCCGGTGCGTGCCGCGTCATCGTGTCGGCTCCTCTCCGGGAGGGCGCTGGGGGTGTGGAGCGCCTACCCGTGCTGCCGCGGTGCATGCGCGCGCCCCGCGGCGGGCGGGCGCGCGCGGGAGGGTGATCCCTCCGGCATCCTGGGCGTGAGCCGGTCATTTGCGGGGAGGCGCCTGGTGGCACTCCCGTCCGGCTCCGGGGCGGGCACGGGTACGGGCACACGTACGGGTACAGAGAGGCGAGAGCCGTGAACGACAAGGACATCTGGGGATACCGCGCGGACGCCGGGCACCACGGCGGCATCGATCTCGTGGGCTACAAGGTCGAGGCGACCGACGGCCACATCGGAAAGGTCGACAAGCACTCCGCCGACTTCCAGGCCTCCCACATCGTCGTCGACACGGGGGTCTGGATCTTCGGCAAGCACGTCCTGCTGCCGGCCGGCGTCGTCGAGCGCATCGACACGGCGGAGGAGAAGGTCTACCTCAACCTGACCAAGGAGCAGATCAAGAACGCTCCGGACTACGACGAGGCCAAGTACGCGGGCGAGCCGAACTTCATGGACCGCTTCGGCCACTACTACGGCCAGTCCCACATGTAGGGCCGCGACCCGAGGACCGCTCTTCGAGGCAGCCGCCGTCCCGCCGGAACGCACACCGCTGCCCACCTGACCTCACACCCTGCGTTGATCACCCGTTACCCTTCTGTTCGGCGAGGCCACCGCCTGTGGATCATGGAGGAAATCACGTGCCCGAACCGCGTTCCGGCAGCCGTCCCACCCTGGAGGCCGTCGCGGCGCTCGCGGGCGTGTCGAGGGCCACGGTCTCCCGTGTGGTCAACGGCGGCGACGGGGTCCGCCCGCATCTGGCGGACCGGGTGCAGACGGCGATCCAGGAGCTGGGATACATCCCGAACCACGCGGCGCGGACGCTGGTCACCCGGCGCACCGGCGCCGTCGCGGTGATCATCCCCGAGCCCGAGGCCCGGATCTTCTCGGACCCGTTCTTCTCCCGTCAGATACGCGGTATCAGCAAGGAGTTGACCGCGCACGACACCCAGCTGGTGCTGCTGCTGGTGGAGGACCTCTGCGACTACGACCGCATCGAGCGGTACCTGGCCGGAGGCCATGTCGACGGGGCGCTCGCCTTCTCGCTGCACACCGACGACCCACTGCCCGCCATCGCCAGCCGCATTGGCATGCCCATGGTCTACGGCGGACGCCCCGGCTGGACCGCCGGGCCCGGCGAGGACGACAGGGTGACGTACGTCGACGCGGACAACCGCGGGGGCGCCCGGGACGCCGTACGGCACCTGCTCGCGCAGGGGCGGCGGCGGATCGCGCACATCTGCGGCCCGCTCGACCAGACTTCGGCGGCCGACCGGCTCAGCGGCTACCACGACGTGCTCCCGGCCGCGGAGCCCGAGCTGGTCTCCGTGGGGGACTTCACCGCGGCGGGCGGGGCCCGCGCGATGGCCGAACTGCTGGACCGCGACCCCTCGATCGACGCGGTGTTCGCCGGCAACGACCTGATGGCGACCGGTGCGCTGCGCGTCCTGCGGGAACGCGGCCGGGCGGTCCCGGCGGAGGTGGCGGTGGTCGGCTTCGACGACGCCGAGCCGGTGGCGGAGAGCGCCGACCCGCCGCTGACGACCGTGCGTCAGGACATCGAGGGCATGGGGCGGATGATGGCGCGGCTGCTGATGGAGCGGCTGGCCGACAGCCGCGAGGGCAGGGCCGTGCCGGGTCCGGTGATAACCGAGACGGCCCTGGTCCAGCGCGCGTCGGGCTGACGCGGGGCCCGCGCGGCGGCGGGCCCCGGGTCCTGCCCGGTCACCGCCGGGCGCACTGCTTCCAGGAGAAGTGGTAGACGCTGTTGATGCTGCCGTCCGTCGAGTCCAGGGCCATGAAGCTGGTCTTCGACGGGTCGGACGTGCCCACCTCCGCGCGCAGTTCGGTGTTGATGTTGAAGTTGCGCTGCTCGCCGCAGGGCGACCAGGCCAGGGCCTCGATGCCCGTGGTGTCGGTGGCCTGCCAGTTGTCGTCGAGGGCGCCGTCGAACCGGTGGGTCCGGTAGGCGGTCTGGCTCATGCCCTGGAAGTAGTAGCTGGCCTTCTGGGTGCCGATCGCGCCCGGCTGGAGGCTGCCGAAGCCCCGGTAGTCGACCTTCGCGATGGCGTAGGTGTAGCCCTGCGGGACGTGCACGTCGAGGGACAGGAGGCAGTTCTTGCGACCCTCGACGGCGGGGGCTCCGCCGCCGGCCTGGGCCAGGTACTCGCTGTAGGTGACGGTGAAGGCCGAGTTGTCGGGCGACACGGCGACGGTGGCGCTGCCGGGGCGGCAGCCCGATCCGTTGACCGTGGCGACGTCCACGGTCACCTGGTCGAGGGGGGCCGAGGGGGAGGCCCCCGCGGAGGGGCTGAGCGTGACGAGCGTTGCGGTCACGGCGGCTGCGGTGAATCCGGTACGGAGCGACTTGATCACACCGACATGGATAGCGGTCCGCGGCGGGCGCGGCCGGTCGGCGGGTACGCGGTCTCACCTTGACGGTCGTAGCGATTCACCGCAGAAACGATAAACCGCCACATATCCCCCCGCCGAACGGCCCCAAGAGGCCTTCGGAGAGCGCCGATCACGCCGGGTCGCGGCCACCCGGGCATTCCCTTTGTCCTAATATCGCCGAGATCCTTCAGGCCATCAGCGGGTGCGGAGCCGGTCTCGGCTCCGGGCCCTCCTGCGGTGAGGAGTCCCATGTCCCGCGCACCACGGTCCGCCGTCCTGTCGGTGCTGGCCCTCGCTGCCGCCCTGGCCGTCCCGACGGCCGGGCCGCCCGCTCCGGCGCGGGCCGCGGTCCACCACACCGGCGACGAGGCCGCCGTGCTCGGCGAGGACCATGCCCGCGCCCACGCGGGGCTGCGCCGGGCCGCCCAGGGCACCCGGGGATACCCGCAGTCGAAGCGGACGGCGAGCCTGGCCTCGCTGGAGGAGTCCCAGCGCAAGGCCAACGCCGCTTTCGACGCGGCCCGGTTCGGCCGCTTCGCACAGTTCTTCCCCTCCCCCGACTTCGGCGTCCACGTGGCCCTGCTGCCCACGGGCAAGGTGCTGCTGTTCTCCTTCGAACGCGTGGAGGCCGACCCCACGAAGGAGACCGGGCCGACGAACACCGTCGGGCGGACCAACGCGGGCCGCGCCTGGCTCTGGAACCCGGCCGAGGGGACCGGGGCCCGGGCCTTCCGGAACGTGCCGCCGCCGCTGGTGCTGATGCCCGACGGCACCTACTCCCCGCGCCCGGCACCGTTCTTCTGCGCCGGGCACTCGTACCTGCCCAACGGAATGGTCGGAGTCTTCGGCGGCAACGTCGGCGGCAAGGGCGGCAGCGGCGCAAAGCTGTCCTTCGTCTTCGACCCGTGGACCGAGAAGTGGTTCCGCAACCGCGACATGGCCGTCGGCCGCTGGTACCCCTCCGTCGTGACCGGGGCGGACGGCCGGCAGATCATCATGTCCGGCCAGTCCGAGCGCGGCACCGGCACCCCCACCCCGGTGGTGGAGCGCTTCCCGGCACTGGGGCACCGCGTGCCGTGGCGGCCGTACGACATCCCGGCCGGCGTCCCCGCCGAGCGGCTCCGCTCGGACGCCCCCTTCCGCAACGACTACCCGCACCTCTTCTCGCTGCGCGACGGGATGGTCTACGGCCTCGGCCGCGACGCGGACCAGCAGTGGCTCTTCGACCCGGTCAAGGACGTACGCAGCGACCTGCCCCGGCGGCCCGCCGACTTCCGCGGCTACGGTTCGGCCGTGCCGCTGCCGGCCGGCTTCCGGGGCCCGGACTCCGTCCTGGTCCTCGGCGGCGACCCGCGCGACCCGCACACCTACCGGCTGTCCGGCGGACGCTGGACGACCGAGGAGCCCAGGGCCTTCGGCCGCACCCAGGACGGCACCCTGATCCTGCCGGACGGCACGCTGCTCACCGTGAACGGAGCCCTGGACACCCGGGACTACGGCCACGGCCCGTTCAATCCGAAGGCCGATCTGAAGTACCGGCAGATCGAGGTGCGCGACGCGCAGGGCCGCTGGAAGCTGGGGCCCGCCCAGCGGCTGCCCCGCGGCTACCACTCCAACGCCCTGATCCTGCCCGACGGCCGGATGATGGTCACCGGCGACGAACTCCAGCAGATCGCCAACGATCCCGACATCAGGGACGGGATGGACGGGAGCATCGAGCTCTACGAGCCCGCCTATCTGCACCGGGGCGCCCGGCCGGCCCTCGGCCGGGTCCCGGCGGGCGACCTTCGCTACGACGCGGCCTTCCAGGTGTCCAGCTCGACGGCGAAGGACGTGAAGCGCGCCGTCCTGCTGGCCCCGACGACGGTCACGCATTCGGTGAACACCAGCCAGCGCCACCTGGACCTGCGGCTCACCGGCGTCCAGGGCGACCGGATCGGGCTGCGGACCCCGCCGGGCGCGGCCGACGCTCCGCCGGGCCACTACATGCTCTTCCTGCTGGACGCGAAGGGCGTCCCCAGCACGGCGAAGTGGGTCAAGCTCGGCACCCGCTGAGCCCCGCCCGGGCCCGGCCCGGGCGGGTACCTTCACCGGCCCCGGATCTTCACCCGCTCGATCCGCACCGATCGCGGCATTACGTCCCCGCTCCTACGGTCGAGCGGGGAACCGACCGTCCCGGACAGAGGAGTCAGCATGGGCGGCAACAACAAGAACGAGTTCACGTTCGTCGTCACCGGTGTCGAGCTGAGCGACGAGCAGCAGGAGCGGATCGGCCGGGCCGTCGCCCAGGCCGGGGCGCTGGCGCTGGGCGACTTCGGGCCGCGCGACGCCGTCGCCGTGCGGCTGAATCCGAAGGTCTGGTGGCACGGCGTGCCCCGGGAGGTAATGGTGCAGGACCTCCAGAGGTTCGCCGAGGAGGAGGCCGGATTCCAGCGATGAGCCCGGTGGGCAACGGTGAGGAGGAGCGGCCGGCGAGGCCGCGCAGCTGCCCCAGCAGTGTCTGCCGCGAGGGCTCCGCGGTGCTGGGCGTGATGACCGGCGGCGGGCGGCTGGCCTACCTGCCCGAGCCCGTCTTCGTCGACCGGGCCTTCGCCGACCGGCTCGACGCCGCGGGTCGCCCCGAGATGCGCTACCGGTTCACCGCACCCTGCTCGGAAGCCGCCTGCGCGCAGTGGACCGGGACCGCCTGCGGCGTCATCGACCACATCCTCGACGACCCGGAGGGCACGGACGGCACGGCCGTGCCGCAGGACGGCGGGTCACTGCCGGTCTGCGGCATCCGCCGCGACTGCCGCTGGTTCGCACAGCGCGGGGCCGCGGCCTGTGCCGTCTGCCCGACCGTCGTCGCGGACACCGGCGGCTCCGCCACGTACAGCTCGACCCACGGGCCGTCGGCCGTGCTACCGCAGGCGGACCACGGCCGCCCGGCCGTCGGTCCGTAGCCGTCCGGTGAACGGCCCCCGCGCGAGGGCGGCGTCGTAGGGGCCCAGGGCGTGGCCCGGGCCCCATGCCGCTTCGAGCGTCGCCGGGCCGTCCAGGGCGACCACCAGCAGGGTCTCGCCGGGTTCTGCGGCCAGGGTGAGGCGGCCCCGTACGACGGCGGTCTCGGCCGTCGCCGCGCCGCGGCGGTACATCACGTTGAAGTTCACGACGGGGCCGGAGACGAGCCGGCAGTCGGTCGGCTCGTCCCCCGCGAAGTCCTGCGGCGCGAAGCGTTCGGCCACGAGCCGGTGCACACCGCCCACGACGAGGTCCATGCCCGCGCCCTCGGCGAGCGTGAGGGTGCGGTCGATGCCGGGGAAGGCAGAGAAGGGGCCGTCCGCGGCCACCTCGGCCAGGCTCGCCCGCCACCGGAACGAGTCCATGTCGGCGTCCGCGGGCCAGGCGGCGATCTCCCGGGTGACTCCCCCGCCGTTCTTCCACACCGTGGCGGGGCGGTCGGCCGCGCGCAGGAGGCGGACGTCGCCGCCGCTCACGCCCCGGTCCCGGCCAGCCGGCCGCGCAGCTCCTCGGCATCGGCGAGGAACCACGTCTGGCGGCCCCGGTTGCACTCGCGGACGAAGTCCCGCAGCGCCGTGCTGTCCGCCGTGTGGCGGGAGATGTCGCCGAGGACGACGATGCCCATCCGGTACTGGACGAACTTCTGGATGATCTCGCCCGCGACCCGGGTGCTCAGCCGGAAGAACGCCTCGTCGAAGCGCTCGACGGGGATGACCGCCCACTCGGCGCCCTGGTAGGAGGCGTTGCCGATGCAGTCCAGCGCCTCGCGTTCACCCGCGATGGTCTCGCCCTCGGCCCCGCACATCAGGACGGGCACGTCGTTGATCTTCTGAAGGGTGTCCACGGGGGTCGAGACTAGCTCTTCTCCATCGACGGCCGCAGGCGGGCCAGCAGGGCGTAGAGCGTCGCGCTCTCGGTCTCGTCGAGGGTGTCGAGCGCGCCGTGCGCCGACTGCATCTCCTCCCGTACCCGGCGGATGACGTCCCGGCCTGCCTCCGTGGCCACCACGTTCTTGACGCGGCGGTCGGCGGGTGACGGTTCCCGGCGCACGAGCTCACGGGCCTCCAGGCGGTCCACGATGCCGGTCACGTTGGACGCGTCACAGACCAGCAGGGCGGCGAGGCCGCGCATGGGCACCGGGCCGTCCAGCTGGGCGAGGACCCGGGCCTGGGTGGGGGTGAGGCCGTACTGGGCCGCGGCCGCGGCGAACTCGCGCCACTGGGCGGTGCCGATGGCGGCGAGCAGCTCCAGCAGCTGGACCTTCGTGGGGTGGATGGCGGTCTCGCTCATGCCTTGGAGCCTACTCAGGATGCTTCACATTATCAATTGTTTACTTGACTACCTGAAATATCGACCTCTACCTTCGATCGAGTTACTTGATGACATCAAACATATGGGTTCCGAAGCTCCTCAGCTCCGAAACACGAAGAAGGTCCCCCCAGCCATGAGCACCCCATCCGCAGCCGCCCCTGCCTCCGGGCAGCGCAACGAGACGGTCATCGTCTTCGCCCTGAGCCTCGCCGCGATGGTCGTGTCGATGATGCAGACCCTGCCGGTCCCCATCCTCGGCCTGATCCGCGACGACCTCGGCACCTCGACCGCGAACGTGAGCTGGGTGACCACGGCCACCCTGCTGTCGGCGGCGGTCTTCACGCCGCTCCTCGGCCGGTTCGGCGACCAGCACGGCAAGAAGCCCACCCTGGTGGCCGTCCTCGGCGTGATGGTCGCCGGCTCCGTCCTCACGGCGCTGGCCACTTCGCTCCCGCTGCTGATCCTGGGCCGCGTCCTCCAGGGCGCCGCCACCGCGATCTTCCCGCTCGCACTCTCGGTGCTGCGCGAAGAGGTCCGCCCGCAGAAGCTGCCCGGTGCGATGGCCCTGGTCAGCGGCACGCTCGCGTTCGGCAGCGGCCTCGCGCTCGTGGCCACCGGCCTGCTCACCTCGGGACCGGACGCGGACTACCGCAACGCCTTCTGGATGGCGACCGGACTCGCGGTCCTCGCCCTGTTCTCCGTGGTCTTCCTGGTTCCCGCCACCCGTACCAGGACGGGCGGGCGCACCGACTTCCTCGGCGCCCTGACCCTCGGTGCCGCGCTGCTGCTGCTCCTGCTGGCGATCTCGCAGGGCCACGAGTGGGGCTGGACCTCCGGCCGTACGCTGGGCAGCTTCGCCGGCGCCGCCGTCATGGCCGCCGTGTGGGTGGTGACCGAGCTCAAGGTCCGCGAGCCCCTGGTCGACATGAAGATGTTCGTGCACCGCCCGGTGCTCATGGCCAATCTGGCCGGCCTCTTCGTCGGCTTCGGCATGTTCGCGAGCTTCCTCGGCGTCTCGTACCTGGTGCAGATGCCCGAGGCGCTCACCGGCTACGGCTTCGACGCCTCGATCCTGCGCGCCTCCGTACAGTTCCTGCTGCCCAGCGCGATCGTCTCGCTGCTGGCCTCCCCCATCGGCGGCCAGATCGTGCGCCACCGCGGTCCGCGCGTCGCCCTGGGCATGGCCGCCGCACTGGGAGCGGTCGGCTTCGCCTGGCTCGCGGCGGACCACAGCCACGCGTTCTCGGTGATCGGCTCCGGCCTGGTCGTCGGGGCGGCCGTCAGCTTCGGCTACGCCGCCATGCCCGCCGTGATCATGTCCAGCGTCCCGCCGCACCAGAGCGGCATCGCCAACGGCATCAACTCGATCTCCCGCTCGACGGGCAGCGCGATCGGCAGCGCCGTCGTCACCACGATCCTGGCCTCCAAGACGATCGAGCACCTCCCCGCGGGGGTGCCCCCGCTGCCCGCCGAGTCCGGGTTCACCCTCACCTTCGCGATCGGGGCCGCGGCCTTCGCCCTGGTCGGGCTGATCGGCTGGCTCGGCCTGCGCGGCGGCCGGGGACCCGTCGCGGCAGCCCCCGAGCGGCCCGCCGCGGCCGAACCGGCCCGGACCGCCCGGCCCGAGAAGGCCGACGCCGTCGGCTGACCCGCGTGACCGCCGACCCGGCGGCCCGCCCCCGCGTGTCGTTCGCGCCGGGCGGGCCGCCGGGCCTTGCATGGTGGGTGCATGAAGGCTACGGACGTCATCGCGGACGGTTTCGGTCGGATCCGGGAGGTCGTGCACGAGGCCGTGGACGGGGTACCGGCGGAGCTGCTGAACGCCCGCGTCGACCCGGCGGCGAACTCGATCACCTGGCTGGTCTGGCACCTGACCCGGATCCAGGACGACCACATCGCGGCCGCAGCGGGTTCGGAGCAGGTGTGGCAGGCCGGGGGCTGGGCGGAGCGGTTCGACCTGCCGCTGCCCGCCGGGTCCACCGGATACGGCCATTCGGCGCGACAGGCGGGCACGGTCCGGGTCGACTCGGGCGAGCTGCTCCTGGGCTACTTCGACGCGGTGCACGAGCAGACCCTGGGCTTCGTCCGGGGGCTCGCGGCCGCCGACCTGGACCGGGTGGTCGACGAGCGCTGGGACCCGCCGGTCACGCTCGGAGTGCGCCTGGTCAGCGTGGTCTCCGACGACCTCCAGCACGCCGGCCAGGCGGCCTTCGTACGCGGCGTACTGGAGCGGGGCGGGGACTCCTGAGCCGCCGGCGGTCCGGCCCCGCCACTCGCAACGCGGACCTCAGAAGGGGTCGATCGCCAGACGGCCCGCGGACGCCGCGCAGACGTCCCAGCGGTCCCCGGTACGGCGCAGTTCCAGGAGCACCGCCACCGGGTCGCCGCCGTCCCGGCCGTCGCCGGCCGGGACGAGGTCCACGTTGACGGCGGCGCTGTCGCCGCTCTCGGTGGACGACACGATGTGGTGCCCGAACCGCGGTGCGAGGCCCCGCAGGGCGTCCGCGGGATCCGGGGCGCCGTCGGGGCACCCGCTTCCCGGCCCGGCGGCCGGTACGGTTCCGCCACCGCCCACCGCTTCGAGGTACCCGTCCACGGCACGGTGCAGCGGGCTGCGCCCCACGACACCGGTACCCGTGAACACGACCGCCATGACGATCGCGGCCACGAGCAGGGGCAGCCCCACCGCGACGGCCACCAGACCCGCTCCCGCCCCTCGGCGTTCCCGCACCGCACCGCCCCGCCTTTCGCCGCCGTCCCGTTCTCCCGGCCCGGCCTCTCCGTCTGCCCGCTGAGACGCAGCACCGCGGGCGGCCGTTCCCGCGGCCGGCAGGGCTCGTCCCGTTGCCCGGACAGGGGTTCCCGCCGCGCCCGGTCCCGTCAGCCGCGGAAGCCCTCCGGGCGGTCCGGGGAGGCCTCGGCGAGGGCCCGGGTGACTCCTTCGACGCCCTCCCGGAGCCCGTAGACGGGCGTGTCGGGCTGCTGCCGCCAGGAGTCGTCGAGGCCGCCGGAGTCGACCGTGTCGAAGCCGAGCTGCTCGATGAGGTCGCGTACGGCCTTCTTCGCCACCTCGTCGTCGCCCGCCACGGGCAGCGCGATCCGGTCCGCGGCGCCGGCCGGGCGGTGCCGGTCGAGGATGTCCTGGGCGTACGTGCCGTTGAAAGCCTTGATCACGGGGTGTCCGAGCTGCTTCTCGGTCCAGCGGCTCTCGGTCAGGCCGTCGTCCTCCACGCCGGCGATCCGTCCGTCGCGCTGCCGCGGGTAGTAGTTGCCGGTGTCGATGACCGCGAAGCCCGGGGCCGCCCCGTCGAAGAGGCCGGCGGGCAGGTCGGGCACGTTCTTGAACGGGATGGTGACGACGACGATCTCGGCGCCGCGCGCAGCTTCGGCCACGGTGACGGCGGTCGCGCCGGTCTCCTCAGCGAGTGCGGCCAGGGTCTCGGGTCCCCGCGAGTTGGCCACCGCCACCTCGTGTCCGAGGGCGGTGAGCCGGCGGGTGAGGTTGCCGCCGATGTTGCCCGCGCCGATGATGCCGATCTTCATGAGCTCTCCAGTGCCTCGGGGTCGTCCGTCGTGCTCCTGTCCAACTCCCGTAGGCGGCGCGGCATTCCGCGCCCGAGCGGTCGTCCCCCGTACGAAGGACACCCTGGCCGCTCGACGCGCGAGGGGGCCGGGACCCGTCCGGGTCCCGGCCCCCCTTGCGGTCAGGCGCCGCTCGCGTCGAGCATTCCCTCGCGCTCCACGATCTTCACGCGCGCACGGCCCTGGGGCTCGCCGAGGGCCTTCTCGGCCGCATCCAGCCGGTACCAGCCCTCCCACGTGGTGTAGCGCACGCTGCGCTCGGCGAGGAAGGCCTCGACCGCTTCCGGCTCCGGCGACGCCGGCGTGCCCAGGCGGCCCTCGGCGTGGTCGGCGAGCAGGTTCCCGACGGTCTCGTTCGCGTCGCCCTTGGTGTGGCCGATCAGGCCGATCGGGCCGCGACGGATCCAGCCGGTCACGTACGTCGACTGCATGGGGCCGCCGGCGTCGATCACGCGGCCGCCCTCGTCCGGGACCGTGCCGGACTCGACGTCCCAGGGGAGCTTGGGCAGCTCGTCGGAGAGGTAGCCGACCGCGCGGTACACGGACTGCACGTCCCAGTCGGTGAACCGGCCGGTGCCCTTGACGTTGCCGGTGCCGTCCAGCTCGGTGCGCTCGGTCCGCAGACCCGCGACCTTGCCGTCCTCGCCGAGGATCTCGGAGGGCGACTCGAAGAAGTGCAGGAACAGCTTGTGCGGGCGGTCGCCGATGTCGCGGATCGCCCAGTTCTCCAGGGTCTTGGCGACCATGTCGGTCTGCTTGTTCCCGCGGCGCTCGGCGATCGAGCCGTCGTCGTAGTCGATGTCCTCGGGGTTGACGATGACCTCGATGTTGGGCGAGTGGTCCAGCTCGCGCAGCTCCATCGGGCTGAACTTGGCCTGGGCCGGACCGCGGCGGCCGAAGACGTGCACCTCGAGGGCCTTGTTGGCCTTCAGGCCGTCGTGGACGTTGGCCGGGATCTCGGTGGGCAGCAGCTCGTCGGCCGTCTTGGCGAGGATGCGCGCGACGTCCAGGGCGACGTTGCCGACGCCGAGGACGGCGACCTTCTCGGCCTCCAGCGGCCAGGTGCGCGGCACGTCCGGGTGGCCGTCGTACCAGGAGACGAAGTCGGCGGCGCCGTAGGAGCCGTCGAGGTCGACGCCGGGGATGCGGAGCTCGCGGTCGGCCGTGGCGCCCGTGGAGAAGATCACGGCGTCGTAGAAGGACCGCAGCTCGTCGAGGCTGATGTCGCCCGGGTAGTCGACGTTGCCGAAGAGGCGGACCTGCGGCTTGTCGAGCACCTGGTGCAGGGCGGTGATGATGCCCTTGATGCGCGGGTGGTCCGGGGCGACGCCGTAGCGGATCAGTCCGAAGGGCGCGGGCATGCGCTCGAAGAGGTCTATGGACACACCGGGATCAACGGCGGCCTCGGACTTCAGCAGCGCGTCGGCGGCATAGATGCCGGCCGGGCCGGCACCGACGATTGCTACCCGCAGAGGGCGAGGCATGGCAGAGGTTCCCTTCGAGCGACGGCAAGGTGGATCAAGTCGGATCAAAGGGAACCCTAAACGAAGGTAAGCCTAACTCAGCACCCGGTGTCGGTTTATGCCCTCATAACCCAAGCTTATAACCTCTCCAAGCCACCCTTGGGGTCTCCAGGAACTCGCTGGTCAGCGCGTACGGCGACTGACAGACTGGGGCCGCTTGATCACCCCAGGAGGACACATGGCTGACGAAACAGACGCTCCGCAGGACGAATCCCCGGCCGACGCGGCCAAGCGCCGGTTCCGGGAGGCCCTGGAGCGCAACGCCGCGAAGGCCCACTCCCAGCAGGCACACCAGAACCGGAACAAGGTCCAGGGCTCCAGCAGCGCCGCGAGCGGCAAGAACAAGAAGGTCCGCCGCAAGAGCGGCTGAGCCTGCGGATCCAGCGGTCCGGACCCCGCCGCCACCGCGGCGGGGCCCGGCCGGTCCGACGGATCATTGGGCCACTCGGGTGAGGGGGCATAACCCCGGGCACTGCCGGCAGTTGATCAGCGCGTCCCGCCGTGGGCAGCTATCTCATGCGACAGTGCGACCGAAGGATCCCCCAGATGCTCAAGAAGTTCATGGCCACCGCCGCCGCCACCGCCGCCGTGCTCGGCGCGGGCGCCGCCGCCGCCTCGCCCGCGATGGCGATCGGCAACGACAACGGCGTCAACACCGTGAACGGCAACGACTCGGCGCAGATCTACGGCAACGCGGAGACCCGCGGCAACCAGAGCCCGCAGCTCGCCCCCATCCAGGGCTCCCTCAACAAGCTCTGCGTCGGCCTGCCGGCCAAGGTCAACGCCCAGTCCCTGCTCGCGGTCCTCGCCAACATCGGCGTCCAGGACGTCAACGTCCTGTCCAACCCGCAGAACCAGCAGTGCGCCGAGAACTCCACCCAGGCCAAGGGTGACGAGGCCCTCTCGCACATCGCCAGCAACATCCCGGTCCTCTCCGGCAACCTCTCCGCCGGAAGCTGATCGGTTCCATCGCGCCGGTGCCACGCGTCACGCGTGGCACCGGCGTTTCCTTTTGGTCTAGACCTTGACAGGTTCAGACCATTCCGTTTCAGTGGGCGCTGTTGCCCCACGGCAAGTCCCCCCACTGAAGGAGCAGTTACGTGATACGTGCGCTTCGCCGCCGCGCCCTCAGCCTGGTCGCCGCCGCGGCCGTCACGGCCGGTCTCGCCATCGCCCTTCCCTCCTCCTCCGCCTCGGCAGCTGCCCCCTGCGCCTCCGCCTGGGCCTCGTCCGCCGTCTACACGAACGGCATGAGCGCCTCGTACGGCGGTCGCAACTGGCAGGCCAAGTGGTGGACCCAGGGCGAGACCCCCGGCACCACCGGCCAGTGGGGCGTCTGGGCGGACCAGGGCGTCTGCGGCGGCGGGGGCGGCCAGGACCCGGATCCCGACCCGTCCGGATTCGTGGTCTCCGAGGCCCAGTTCAACCAGATGTTCCCGAACCGGAATCCCTTCTACACCTACAACGGCCTGGTCGCGGCACTGTCCGCGTACCCCGGCTTCGCCAAGACCGGCGACGACACCGTCAAGCGCCGGGAGGCCGCCGCCTTCCTCGCCAACGTCTCCCACGAGACCGGCGGACTCGTACACATCGTGGAGCAGAACACCGCCAACTACCCCCACTACTGCGACGCGACCCAGCCGTACGGCTGTCCGGCCGGGCAGGCCGCCTATTACGGCCGCGGGCCCATCCAGCTCAGCTGGAACTTCAACTACAAGGCGGCCGGTGACGCGCTCGGCATCAACCTGCTGGCCAACCCGTACCTCGTGGAGCAGGATCCGGCCGTCGCCATGAAGACGGCGCTCTGGTACTGGAACACCCAGAACGGTCCCGGCACCATGACCGCCCACGCCGCCATGGTCAACGGCGCCGGATTCGGCGAGACCATCCGCTCCATCAACGGCTCCCTGGAGTGCAACGGCGGCAACCCCGCCCAGGTCCAGAGCCGGATCTCGAAGTACCAGAGCTTCACCCAGCTGCTGGGCGTCACGCCGGGCAGCAACCTGAGCTGCTGACCCGGCGTGCCGTACGGTCACCGCGTGCGCAGCGCGGTGGCCAGCTGGGCCCGTGACCGTACGTCGAGCTTCTGGTAGATGCGGGTCAGCCGGGCCTCGACGGTCTTGACGCTGAGGAACAGCTTCGCCGCGGCCTCCTGGTTGCTGGCGCCCTGGCTGACGAGCAGCGCAAGGCGGGTCTCGGCGTCGGTCAGGGCCGCGGCCGCGGTGACCGGGGAGCCGGCTCCCTCACCCTGGGCCGGTTCCCGGGCGAGCTCCGTCCAGGGTGCGGCTCCGGCCCGGTCGAACACCTCGGCCGCGGCCCGGAGCGCGGCACGGGCCGGTGCCCGGCGCCGGCGGCGGCGCTCCACCCGGGCGAGGGCGAGCAGCGTACGGCCCCGTTCCAACGGCAGCCCGAGGGCTTCGAAGCGCTGCGCCGTGTCCTCCAGGAGCCGGACGGCCGCGTCCGCGTCGCCCTGCGCGGACCGGCACAGGGCGCGGGCGCGGTCGAGGGCGGCGACGACGCCGGTCCGGCCGAGCTCATGGGCGACCGCACGGACGGGGTCGATCAGTTCGGCGGCCTCGCCGGGGGCGTCGGCGGCGATCAGGGCCTCGGCGAGTTCGCCGTGCCAGCGCAGGATCGACGGGTCCACCACCTGCTGGGCGGCCTCCAGTTCGGCGACGCGGCGCAGGGTGGCGACCGCCTTGGCCGCCTCGCCGTTGGCCAGTTCGATCAGTCCGAGCGCGTGCAGGCTGCGGGAGAGGAAGACCTGGTCCTGTTCCTCCTGGGAGGCCTGGATGCCGCGACGTGCGAAGCTCTCGGCGCGCGCGAAGCTGCCGCCCATGGTCTCGGCCATCGCCGCCACGTACCAGGCGGGGCCGGGCGAGAGGCCTGCCTCGATGGTCAGCTCCAGGGCCCGGCGGGCGTGGGCGGTGGCGGCCTCGCACCGGCCGCTGCGCAGTTCCACCTCGGTGAGGCTGCGCAGGACCTCGAAGACGTCCTCTGCCGAACCGGTGCGCTGGACGGCCGGCAGCAGCACCATCAGCTGGCGCCGGGCGTCGGTGAGACGGTCGTCGAAGAGGGCGTGCCGCACCGCGAGGTACTGCGGGGCGTTGCGCATGCCGAGCGGCACCTCGGGGGCGGGCAGGGCGAGTGCCTCGGAGAGGATCTCCTCGGCTCCCGCGTCCCCGAGGATGCGGCCCATGCGGGCCCGTACGGTCAGGGCCATGGCCTCGGCGGTCTGGTCGCCGCCGAGGGCTGCGAGGGTGCCGGCCTCGGCAGCGGCGTCGCGGGAGCGGACGGGGTCGCCGTCGCTGAGGTTGTGCTTCCAGGCGATCCGCAGCTGGACGGCGGCCTGCAGGGCGGGGTCCCCGGCGGCCTCGTCCATGGCGTAGGCGAAGGTCTCGTCGAGTGCTCCGAGGGCCTGGCCCGCGGCGTCGATCACGGCGAGCCGGGCGCGTACCCGGTCGGCGGGCGTGGAGTCGCGGGCCAGCACGGCCCGGGAGGCGCGCCGCGCGAGGTCGGCGCGGCCCGCCCAGCCGGCGTCTTCGGCGGCGGTGACGAGGCGGGACAGTTCCTCGTCGGCCAGCCGGGACGGCGTACGTTCGGCGGCGAGCAGGCCCAGTTCGGCGGCGAGGGCCCGCTGGCCCCGGCTGCGGCAGACCGCGGCGGCCTCGGTGATCTCGGCGGCGAGCCGCTGGTCGGGGGTGTCGACGGCCAGCGCCCGGTGGCGTACTGCCTGGACGGGGTCGTCGACGGCGGCGGCCAGTGCCGCGTGTCCGGCGGCGCGATCGGGCCACCCCGCATCGGCGGCGAGCGCGGTGGGCAGGGCGCCGGCGGTGAACTCGACGCTGCCGTCCTCTCCGACCCTGACCAGCGCGGCCCGTTCCGCCTCGGCCAGCTCGGCCTCGGCGTCGGGGCGGCCGGCCCGGCGCAGCAGGGAGATGGTGGGGCGGGAGGCGAGGGCGGCGAGCAGCAGGGTGCGGCGGGCCTGGGCGGGGGCTCCGGCGAGGAGGCGGCGGGCGACCTCGCGCGCCTGTCCGGAGACGGGCAGGGGGTCGGCGTGGTGGGCGCTGCAGTCGCGGGCCTCGGCGGCTTCGGCGAGGGAGTGGCCGAGGGCGAGGGCCAGGCGGGGGTTGCCGCCGCTGGCCTGGTGGATGCGGCCGGCGAGGCGGGCGGGCAGGCCGTGGCGCACGAGCAGTTCGGCGACCTCGTCGGCGCCGAGCGGGGGCACCCGTACGGCGGGGACCCCCGGGCCCCAGAGGGGTTCGCCGACCGGGGAACCGCCCTGGACGCGTTCGGCGGCGAGGACCCGCACGCGGGGCGGGGTGAGGCGCAGGGCGAAGCGGAGCAGGTCGGTGCTCTCGGCGTCGAGCCACTGGGCGTTGTCGATGACGAGGAGGACGGGCTGGCGGGCGGCGAGGGTGCGGAGGACCTCGACGACGGCCAGGCGCAGTGCGACGTGGTCGCGGCCGGCGCGGGGGGCGTCGGCCTCGCGGCGCAGGAGGGCGATCGCGGTGCGCTGGGGGCCGGAGAGCTCTGCCAGGGCGGCCGCGGGAACGGACGCGAGGAGGGCCGCGGCGGAGGCCTCGGGTATCCATTGGTCCGCCGCCTCGGGAGCGAGGCGGAGAACGCTCTCACGGCGCGCTTCGGCCGCGGCCGAGACGGCGCGGACGACCTCGGTCTTGCCCGCGCCTGCGGGTCCGGTCAGGAGCGCCCGGCCGTGCGTGGTCAGCGCGCGGTCGACCGCCTTGATCAGTTCTCCGTGTCCGACACTTGTGTCAGCGTGCCCCGTCGCCGCCACCACGCACAGCCACCAGCCTTCCAGTCCCCAGCTTCTGTGCCCTTCCTGTGAGAGGCGAGAATACGAGGTCGGACGGCCCCTGGAGCCGCATTGTGACGCAGAATTCAGTCACGTGGCACGGAAAACCCGGCGGACCTGCCGATACCCGTAGTATCGGCAGGCCCGGGGATTCTATTGGTCCGTACTATCGCTCCGTCAGGCGGAGTTGGTGCCGGACCCCGAGTCGGCGGGAGCCGTCTCAGAAGGTGAGATTCCAGGAGTCGATCTTGCCGGTGTCGCCGCCGGCGTTGTCGTTGACCCGGAGCTTCCAGGTGCCGTTCGCGACCTCGGAGGAGGCGTTGACGGTGTAGACCTGGTTGATGTTGTCGGTGCTGCTGCCCGTGCGGTTGTGGAGCGTGTAGACGCTGCCGTCCGGGGCGATCAGGTCGACCTTGAGGTCACCGATGTAGGTGTGGAGGATGTTCACGCCGACCTTGAGGGCGGCCGGGGCGTTGCCGGTCTTCCCCGTAACGGTGATCGGGCTCTCGACCGTGGTGTTGTCACCGATGGTGACGTCCGAGGTGTTCTCGAAGGCCGGGGCCGGCGGGGTCGAGGTCACGGCGGCGACGGTCGCGGCGGCGTCGGCGAGGCCGGCGCCGCAGCCACCGGTGCAGGTGCCGGCGAGCGGACGGGCGTTGTTCTTGATCGCCGTCTCGATCTGGGCCGGGGTCAGCGCGGAGTTCGCCGACTTCAGCAGCGCGGCGAGGCCCGCGACGTGCGGGGCGGCCATGCTGGTGCCCTGGTAGGGCTTGTAGATCTCGGCGCCCGGGGTGGTGGTGCCCGCGTTCAGGGTCGAGAGGATCGCGTTCTCGGGGGTGGTGACGGTGCCGGGCGTGTCCGTGGCGCGGCGGGTCTCACCGCCCGGGGCGGCGATGTCGATGATCGCGCCGTAGTTGGAGTAGTACGAGCGGTCCCCGGCGCGGTTGCTGGCGGCCACGTTGATCACGTTGTTGCAGCTGGCGGGCGAGTAGCCGGCCGCGTCGGCGTTGCTGTTGCCGGCGGCGACGACGACGGTCGTGCCGCGGGCGACGGCCGCGTTGATCGCGTTCTGGTAGCTGGTGCCGCAGGCGCCGGGGCCGCCGAGGCTCATGTTGATGACCTTGGCAGGGGTGGCGTTGGCCGGCACGCCGGCGACGGAGCCGCCGGAGGCCCAGGTGATGGCGTCGACGATGTCCGAGGTGGAACCGCCGCACTTGCCGAGGACGCGAACGTGCTGGACCTTCGCGCCGTAGGCGATGCCCGCGACGCCCTTGGAGTTGTTCGTGGCCGCGGCGATGGTGCCCGCGACGTGGGTGCCGTGCCAGGACGAGGTGCTGGCCTTGGAGCCGACGCCGCACTCGCCGTCGGTGGCGTTCCAGTCGCCCTCGTCGGCGGGGTTGCTGTCGCGGCCGCCGCCGTCACGGGCGTAGGAGGCGGTGCTGATGAAGTCGTAGCCGGCGACGGTGTTCGACGCGAGGTCCGAGTGGGCGACGTAGCCGGTGTCGATCACGGCGACGGTGACGCCGGAGCCGGTGGTCTTGTCCCAGGCGGCCGGGACGTTCATGCCCGCGGTGGACTCGAAGAGGTCCCACTGCTTGGCGTACTCGGTGTCGTTCGGGGTCACGGCCGTGGCGTAGGCACGGGTGTCGGGCTCGACGTAGGCGACGTCCGGGTCGGCACGGAACTGGGCCATCACGTCGGCGGCCTCGGCCGGCGCGACGGTCCCCCCGAGGTTGACCAGCGCGGCACCGGTGCCCAGGCGGCGGTCGAACTTCGCCTTCTTGCCGGCCTTCTTGCCCTTGGCGGTGGCGTCGTCGGCGGCGGCGCTGTTGGAGCTGGCCTCGGAGGCGGACGACTTGTAGCCGACGATCAGGTTCTCGACCGGCGCGGTGGGGGCGAGCGCGGCCGCGGGGGCCGCGGCGGGGGTCTCGGAGGCCACGGCCACGGAGGCGGTGGCGGCGCCGGCGAGCAGGGTGACGGACATGGCCACCACGGATATGAGCCTGCGTCTCGTTGCGTGCACGTGATCCCTTTCGAGGGCCGGTTCCGGGCAGGCCGGAGCGGCCGGTTCGGTGCAGTGGGGGAGGTTCCGGCGGCCGCGGGGCCGGGAGCGAGTTGGTCGGTCTCGCCCCGGCTGCCGCCGCACGCCACGTTGTCCCGGCCGCAACGGCGAGGCAGGGGCAACGGCGGTCCCGGCTCGCTTCCCCCGGTGGGAGGCCTACACGCCATGTGGGGTTGGAGTGTGTACCACCCGGCCTGGGGAAGATCGCCGGTGGGCAGACAGTAGGCAACGCGGTGATGAACTGGATACGGGGAAAACCCTTGTCCGCCCCCTGCGACTCCCCCCGGGGATCCCTCAGCAGGGGGTGTGATCAGGCCTTTTTCCGGTGCGCTCCGGCCATCGGCGGCCGAGGGCCGGCCCGGTGGGCGGGGGTGGTGCTCAGGACTGCTCCCGGTGCGGCGGGAAGAGCCTGCGGAAGTACGTCCAGCTCGTCTCGTTCGGTTCGCTCCATTTCTCCGGCGCGTGGGCGAACTCGGGATGGTGGTCGGCGATGTACGCGCGGGTGCGTTCGGGGACCTGCGTGTAGGCGTCGAGCTTGCGGCCCCGGCAGTGGAAGGTGAGGCCGCCGGGGCGGGCACCCTGTTCCATCCACGGCAGCCACGGGGACATGCGGGTCCAGGACATCGTCGCCGGGACGCTCGCCGCCTCGGTGGTCAGGGCGGTAGCGGGTGCGAAGAACTGGAAGAGTTCCAGCGCCCGGTAGGTGTCGTCGGCGGAGTGGTCCGGGTACTCCTCGACCGGCAGCGGCGAGGGGTAGGCGAGCGGAATCTCCAGGCTGAAGCAGATCTGGTCGCCCAGCTCGGTCACGGGGATCGGGAAGGGGCGCCACTTCTGGTTGGCCGGGTCGTTCCAGACGTGCACCACGGGCTTGTCCTGCCAGGTCTCCATGATCTCGCGGGTGACCGGGTCCAGGTAGAACGCGGCCTCCCGGGACAGCAGCTGGTAGCCGCCGCTCTCCTCGTCGGCCACGAGGCGCGCGACGTTGAGCCCTTCGAAGCCGAAGAGCCGCCGGTAGGGCTCGCCCGGTGCCCAGGAGTGGACGTCGCCGGTCCACCAGTAGGTGACCTCGCCGCCGTCGAGCCGGGCGCGGGTGCGGGCGAATGCGTGCAGGAGCTCGGCGGCTGTAGCGGCTGGTGTCATGCGCCCCACTGTGTCCGGTCGCCGTAGGGCCGGACAAGCGGCTCCACGGACAATCCCGGCCCCGCGGTGGCGGGCCGATGACGGCCGATCAGGTTCTTTCGGCCCCGTCCGGTGGCGGGCGCCCCGCGCGGGTGGGAGTCCTGCCGGGTCGGTGTCGGTGGCACGGGTGCTTGGCGGCCGTGCGGACCGCCAGAGGTGCGCACCGCGGCCACGGGCCGGCGGGTGCGGCTCGCTCGGAGAGGGATTCACCCATGTGCACACGCATCTTGTGGAACACCGGCGGCCATGCCGTTCTCGCCGGCCGGACGATGGACTGGCCCGAGTCGACGGAGCCGGTCCTGACCGTCTTCCCCCCCCCCCCCCCCCGGGGCGTCGAACGTGACGGCGGGAAACTGGGCGGCACCGACGTGGTCGGGGACAACCCGCTGTTGTGGACGAGTCGGTTCGGCAGCATCGTGACGACGGTGTACGGCGCGGGGACGGCCGACGGCCTGAACGAGGCCGGGCTCGCGGCACACATGCTGTACCTGGACAGCACCGACCTCGGCCCCCGCGACCCCGGCCGGCCGGGTCTCCAGATCGCCCTGTGGATCCAGTACCTGCTGGACGGCGCCGCAACGGTGGCCGAGGCGCTGGACCTGCTCGACACCTGCCGGATGGTGCCCGTGGGGATGCGGGGCTTCGCGGCCACGGTGCACGTGGCCCTGGAGGACGCGTCGGGGGACTCCGCGGTCGTCGAGCACCTCGGCGGCCGGCGGCAGGTGCACCACGACCGCAGCTACACCGTCATGACCAACGAACCGCCCTACGACGAACAGCTCCGCCTGCTGCGGGAACAGGTGCGCATCGTGCGGGAGCTCGGCCACGGGGAGCCGGTCAGCGAGGTCCCCGTGCCCGGGAACGTCAACGCGGTCGACCCCCCGAGCTGGTCGGCGACGTCTCGGCCGGGTTCACGCCCTCTTCCGGGCCGTTCTGAGGCATCTGCCGCATCCTGCGGAATCCGGCACCCGGGAGCCGCCCGGAAAGGGGGCGTACGCGGCCCCGTCGAGCCCGCGGCCGCGATTGCGCCGCGGTCCGCACCCCTGCGGCCGACCGCCGCCGGGCAGCCCCGCACCCGCCCGCCCAGAGCCCCACCAAACCAGTCCTGACCTGGAGTTTCCTATGGATTCACCTAACCTGGCGAGGTCTGTCGGACACCATCGGAGGGGGACCTCATGAATGCGGAATCGACCGGATACGACGCGGCACGGATCAGGGTGCTGGAGGGACGGGAAGCGATCCGGAAACGGCCCGGAATGTACGTCGGCTCGACCGGCGTCCGTGGCCTGCACCACATGCTCCTGGACGAGGTGGGCCGGGCGGTGAACGCGAGCCTGTCCGGCCGCGGCGGCCGTGTCGAGGTCACCCTCACGCCCGACGGAGGCGTGCGGGTGACCGACGACGGGCCCGGCACGCCGTTCGAGGACTGCCCGGACACCGGCCGCCCCGGTCTGGAGACGCAGCTGACCCGACCGTTCACGGGGGCGCGGGAGCACCACGACCGCAGCACCGTGTTGATGGCGCCCTGGGTCGGCGGGCCCGGCGTCACCAACGCCCTGTCGAGCCGGCTCACGGCCGAGGTGCGGCGCGAGGGGGTGCGCCGGGTCCAGGAGTTCGCTCGGGGCGTCGCGCTCGCCCCGCCCTGCGACGCGGGTCCGGCCACCGGAAGCGGCACGACCATCACCTTCCTGCCCGACGCCGAGATCTTCGACACCGTCGAGTACGCGTACGCCGTGCTCGCGGCCCGCCTCACGGAGCTGGCCTTCCTCAACCCCGGGCTGGACCTCGTACTGACCGACGAGCGGTCCCCGGACCGGCCGCAGCGGGCGCGCCTGCGGTTCCCTGGCGGTGTCCGGGAGTTCGTCACGTTCCTCGACGCCCTGGCGGGCGAGCACCTCGCCGCCGATGTCATCGCCTTCGAACGGGAGGATCCGCGGATGGCGGGGAGCATGGAGGTGGCCCTGTCCTGGTCCGGCACCCATGGGGAACGGGTCCGGGGATTCGCCAACAGCCTGGCCACCAGCAACGGCGGCACCCACGAGACGGGATTGCGGGAGGGCGTGGCGGCCGCCGTCGACGCGTACGCGCGCGAACGGGGACTGCTGACGGCCGCCGACCCCGAAGTCACCGCGGACCGCGTCGGAGCGGACCTCACGGCGGTCGTGTCGGTCAAGCTGGACCGCATCGAGCCCGCGGACTCCACCCGCCTGAAGCTGGGTAACGTCGCCGTGCGCCCCTGTGTCGCCGAAGCCGTCCGGGCGCACCTCGGCACGTGGCTGGAGGAGCACCCGCGGGAGGCCGAGGACGTCGTCGACCGTTTCCTGCGGGGCCCGGTCCGGGGCTGACGGGGCGGACCGCCACACGTCACCGGACGGCTCTGTCGGAACCCACGAACGCGGCGCGGCGGCACTCATGCGGTTGCCAGGTTGACGACGGGGTCGCCACCGGTAACCGTGACCGCCATGGGGAAAGAACGCCGACTGCTCACTCTCGTCATCTGCCTGGTCCTGGGGGGTGGGCTGGCCGCCGCGGTGCTGGGCGCCACCCGGGCCGCCGGTCCGCACGCGGGCGTGGCGGCCGGCGCCCCGGCACCGTCCGACTACGTGGACATACGCGATGTTCCACCTGCCCCTGCCGTCGCTCCGGCCATGCCCGCCGACCGGAGCGACGGCTCGCCGGGGTCGGTGGCGGTGGACTGCGGCCGCAACGAGCAGAGGCACTACAACGAGGACAACCTGGTGGTCTCGCCCGGCCTGCGGGCCGGCGCCCACCACACGCACTCCTACGTGGGCAACCTGTCCACGGACGCCATGTCGAGCGACGCCTCGCTGGCTTCCGCCGCCACGAGCTGCGCGGGCGGCGACCGGTCGACGTACTACTGGCCCGTCCTGCGCCGCCTGGACCGGCCGGGCACGAGCCCCCACGAGACGTCCGCCGGGCACGGGAACGCCGGGGCGATCGTGCCCGAGACGTCGGTGCAGGTCGAGTTCCGGGGCAATCCGGTGAGCAAGGTCGTGGCGATGCCGCCCTTCCTGCGCGCGATGACGGGCGACGCCGTCGCCCGTACCGCTGGCAGCGACGCCCACGTCCGGGCCCGCTGGGGCTGTTCCGGCTCGCCCGACCGCTCCACCACCCTCTACCCCCGCTGCCCCGACGGCGACCTCGTCACCCGCACCCTGATCTTCCCGAGCTGCTGGAACGGCCTCGACACCGCGAGCGCCGGGCACCGCTCGCACCTGCTGTTCCCCGGGGGCAACGGAGTCTGCCCGACCGACACCTTCCCCGTGCCCGAACTGCGCCTCTCCCTCGCCTACGAGGTCCCCGCGGGGGCGCCCGTGGCGATCGACTCCTTCCCCGAGCAGCGGCACAGTCCCAGGACGGACCACGCGATGTTCGTGAACGCGATGACCGAACCGCAGATGGCCGCGGTCGTCGACTGCCTCAACAGGGGCCGTTCCTGCCGGACTTGAGCATCCCGATCTCCGAGTGACGCAGGTCACATGAACCGTATCGGCTCCGCCGGCGTGTTCCGACCGCACCACGCAAGCGAGGAAGACGGAGAGGGTGAGATGGCCGGACCACTGTGGCCCCGCACTCGGCGGGGCTCGACCGATGAGGCACTGATCAAGTCGGTGTACGAGGAGCACGGCCACGCCCTGCTCGCGTACGCCACCCGGCTGACCGGGGACCGTGCCTCCGCCGAGGACGTCGTGCAGGAGACCCTCATACGTGCCTGGCGGCACTCCGAGGTCCTGGTCAACGGAAAGGGCTCCGTGCGCGGCTGGCTCCTCACCGTGGCCCGGAACATCATCACCGACCGCTACCGGGCCAGGGCCGCCCGGCCGCCGGAGGTCTCCGGCTCGTCGGCCGCTCCCCCGGTGGAGGCAGACCACGCCGATTCCGTGGTGGACAGCATGACGGTGCTGGGGGCACTCGACCGGCTGTCCCCGGAACACCGGGACGTGCTCAAGGAGTTGTACTACCGGCAGCTGAGCGTGGCGGAGGCCGCCGACACCCTCGGCATCCCGGCAGGAACGGTCAAGTCGCGATCGCACTACGCGCTCAAGGCCCTGCGGGACGTCTTCAGGGACGACGGCTTCCGGGAGAGCGGAACAAGAGACGGAACAAGATCGGGCAGGCCGCCCCAGCAGCCGTCCGGACTGCGTGAGGTGGTGGCATGAACCGGCAGCGGCACGAGGAGGAACTGCTCGGCCCGTACGTGCTCGGCGTCCTGGACGACGAGGAGGTCCGCCGGGTCGAGGGACACATGAGCGGATGTGTGCAGTGCCGGGAGGAGGTGGCCGCGTTGCGCGAGATGGAGGCGGCACTGGGCGAGGTGCCCGAGGAGGCGTTCCTCGACGGACCGCCGCAGGGCGGTGACCTGCTGCTCCAGCGCACCCTGCGGCAGATGCGGGGCGAGCGGGCCGGTGCGGCACGCCGTCGCGCGGGGCTCACGGGACTGGCGGTGGCGGCCTCTCTGGCCGCCGTGTTCTGGGCCGGTACGCAGCTGGGTGGAGGCGATCCGGACCCCATCGCGCTGCCCGTGCCCCCGTCGCCGACCGCTTCGGCGGACCCCTCTCCCCCGCCCAAGGGCACGACGCTGCACTCCGCGACCGATGCGGGCACGGGTGCCCGGATGACCGTACAGATGACGCCGGCCACCAAGTGGGTGCGGTTGCGGGCGGCGGTCACGGGAGTGCCGCCGGGCGAGCGCTGCCGGCTGATCGTGGTGTCCAAGGACGGCAAGCGCACCACCGCGGGCAGCTGGGTCGTGGGAAGCCAGGAGAACGGCGAGGCCAAGGGCGCCGGGCTGGACGGTTCGGCAGCCGTCGACCGGGCCGACGTCAAGGCCGTCCTGGTCGAGAACGAGGCCGGCAGGACCTTCGTGTCCGTCCCCGTGTGACCGCCTGACCGCATGACCGTCGGGCGGGCGTGACGGAGCCCGGGAGCATATCCAGCTCCCGGGCTCCTGTTTGCCACCCAATTGCGCACACCGGCACGTTTAAGAGTCGCGGATCATTCTGAGATCGACGTGTTCTGCCTTTGAACTACCGCGCCACGGAAGAGGCGCAGGAGGGACTTGAACCCCCATCCATCGATGGTCGTCCACGCTCGGTCGATCCGGTGTTCGGCGGCGAATACTGAGACTGGAGCGAGAATCTGAGATTCACGGGGCCGCCTCTACCGGCTTGGGCCACCCCGGCACGAAATGCCGGGGGAGGGATTCGAACCCCCAACTGACACCCCTGTTCAGCTTCAACATCAGTTTCAGCTTGCGCTCTCGCGCACCTCCCGCAGACATACGGGAGGGGTATGTGTGGGCTACCTGAACAGGTAGCCGAACACCGCGTCCCCGACCCTCTGGTCGGTGACCTCGGCGCTGTTGGCCTCCTCGCGGGCGAACTTGACGGCCTGCTGGAGCTTCTCGACGCGGTCGAGCAGCTCGTTGACCCGCCGGGCGGGCAGCGCGCCGGAGAACTTCACGGTCGTCCAGTACCCGACCGGCACGTCCTCGTAGTACACCTCGACCTGGGCCGGGTGCTTCTCGGTGGCCTCGGCCTTGACGTGGTTGCGCGGCACCTTCTTGGTACGGATCGTGCGCACCGCGTCCGTCTTCCAGGAGTCCGTGGACGGGTCCAGGTTCCAGGATTCGGAGGCGTCCAGCACCGGCAGCTTCCGCACGAAGGTGTGCAGGTCCGTGAGCTGCTTCTCCAGGAAGAGCAGGTACGGGACGGGCACCTGGGCCAGCAGGACGTTGCCGTCGACGACCACGTCCGCGGCCGCACTGCGGTTCGCCCAGTCCTTGGTGGCCGTCACGTCGAAGAGCCGCGTGAGCGTCCCCGCCGTCGCGCGCAGCACGTCCTCCGCCTTGACCTGCACCCGGGTGGACTCGGGCGGCAGCTGCTCGCCCTCCTCGTCCTTGGGCTGGTACGTCCGCGAGATGCCGGCCAGCAGGGCGGGCTTCTGCACGTCGTGGTGAGCCTGGGTGAGCTCCTGGAGGGACTTGGACTTGACGCCCTTTTCGACTGCGATGATCTGATTCAGCTTCGGCACGTGATCAACCTAGCAGCCGCTTGTCCGATCATTCACCCGGATTTCCGGCAGCTGCGCCCGGCCCGGGAGCCGGTGCGCCAGGGCCGGGCGGGCCGGAAGCCCACAGGTGGACCGATCATCACATTGCGGTCCATGACATCCTGTGACGTCACAACTCGCCGGGCGGATTCGGCGGACGTCCGGGAATTTGGGGAAGGTCGATGAGGCTCTGCTTCCTGGTGGAGGAGCACTACCGCCACGACGGGATGCCGAACGAGGTGATCGGACAGCTGACCGCGTGGGGGCACCGCGTGGACGTCGTGCGGCCCGGCGGCTCGCTGTTGCGCATGACCGAGGCCGTGGACACGGGCGCCCACGACGCCTGGGTGCTCAAGACGGTCTCGGGCGGCCCGGGACTGACCCTCCTCGAGGCCGCCGCCGCGGCCGGGCTGACCACCGTCAACGACGCCCGGTCGATCCGCGGCGTACGCGACAAGGCGCTGGCCGCCGCCATCGGCCGCGGCCGCGGCCTCCCGCTGCCGCCCACGTACGCCGTCGCCCGCCCCGAGTTGCTCGGGGAGATACCCGCGGCCGAGTACCCGCTCGTCGTCAAGCCCTCCGACGGCAGCTCCGGGCGGGCCGTGCACCTGGTGTCCTCGCCCGAGCGGCTGCAGGCCCTGCTGCCCGCGCTGGCGGGCGAGGGCATGCTCATCGCCCAGCCGTACGTGCCCAATTCGGGTACGGACATCAAGGTGTACGCGGTCGGTGGCGAGCTGTTCGCGACCGAGCGCTGCTCCCCGCTGCACCCCGACCCCTCGGTGCGCGAACGCCGGGTGCCGCTGTCGGCGGAAGTGGCGGCGATCGCCGCCCAGGTGGGGACGGTCTACGGCCTCGACCTGTACGGGGTGGACGTGCTGCTGGGACCCGATGGGCCGGTGGTCGTCGACGTCAACGACTTCCCGAGCTTCCGGCAGGTGCCGGACGCGGCGGCACGGGTGGCGCGCGCGGTACTGGACCTGGCGCGGGCCGGCGGCGCGGCGCCGGCGGCGCCCGTGACGCTGCCGTACACGCTGCCCCTGTCGATCCCGGCCCAGGCCGCGGCGCAGATCCCCGCCGCGGCGGGTGACGCCGTATGAGGATCGGCCTGATCACCCCGGAACCCGGGCACCCGCTGCTGGCGGACACCACCGCGCTGCTCACTGCGGAGCACGAGGTGGTGGCGCTCGATCCGGTCGCTCTCGGGGACGGGGCGCCCCTGCCCCTGGCCGATGTGTACCTGCTGAAGTCCCGGACGCCGCACGCGCTGGAACTCGCGCGGGACCTGGAGCGCCGGGGAGCGCCGGTGGTCAACACCGCGGCGGCCACGGCGCTGTGCCAGGACCGCACGCAGATGGCCGCGCTCGCGCTGCGGGCCGGTCTGCCGTTCGCCGCGACCCGTACCGTCGGTGTCCTGGGGGCCTGGGCGCGGGAGGCACGGCCGTCCGCTCCCGTGGTGGTCAAGAGCCGGCTCAGCCGGCGCGGCGACCTCGTCGCCCGCGCCGACGGCTCCGCGCGGCTGCGGGAGTTGGCACGGGAGTGGCCGCAGGAGCCGGTCGTGGTGCAGGAGTACGCGCCCAACAACGGCTGGGACCACAAACTGTGGGCCATCGGCGACCAGGTCTTCTCGGCCCTGCGCCGGTCAGAGCTCTCCCCCGGCGGACGCGGCCCCACCCACCCGCTGGCCCCGGACGAACTGCCCGCCGGCTGGGCCGATCTGGTGCGCCGCGTCGGATCGGCGTTCGCGCTGGACGTCTACGGGGTGGACATCATCGACACCGGCGGCGGGACACCGCTGATCGTGGACGTCAACGCCTTCCCCGGCATCCGCGGCCAGTCCGGGGCCCCGGAGGCCCTCGCGGCACTGGCCCTGCGCCGGGCGGCGGCCGACCGCACCTGACGCGGCGCTCCGGCAGGTCCGGACGGGGGAATGCGGCCTCCGCGACGCCCGCGGCCCGGTGTCGTGGCACGGACGGGCGGCGGACGCGGTGAGGATCGGGGCATGGGCGTCGTCCTGCCGGTCCTCTTCGCGCTGTTCGCGGCCTTAAGCAACGCGCTGGCCACCGTGCTCCAGCGCCGGGCGGCACTGACCGTGCCGCAGAGCAAGGGCTTCCGCTTCGGCCTGGTCCTGGACCTGCTGCGCCGGCCCGTGTGGGTGGCGGGCATCCTGGCCGTGATCGCGGCCGGGGCCGGCCAGGCCGCGGCGCTGGCCACGGGTGCGCTGGCCCTCGTACAGCCGCTGTTCGTGCTGGAGCTGCCGCTCGCCCTGCTGATCGCCTCGCTGCTGACCCGGCAGCGGCTGCCGGGGGCGCTGTGGCTGGCCGTGGCGGGGGTGGTGGCGGGGCTCGGGGTCGCGCTGGTGGCCGCCTCGCCTGCGGGCAACCGCACCGACGTGCCGACCGAGCGGTGGGTGGTGGCGCTGCCGGCCTGCGCGGTGATCGTCGCCCTCCTCGCCGTCGCCGGCCTGCGACGGCCGCCCGGCCGCTCGCGGGCCGGCTGCCTCGGCGCGGCCACCGCCGTCTGCTACGCGCTCACGGCCGCCCTGATGAAGTCCTCCGTGCACGTCCTCGACGAGCACGGCATCGGCGCGTTCTTCACCTCCTGGGAGACGTACGCCTTCGGCGCGAGCGGCATCTGCGCCCTGCTGCTGCTCGAACACGCCATGCAGGGCGGGCCGCTGGTGGCCTCGCAGCCCGCCCTGACCCTCGGCGACGCGAGCATCAGCATCGCGCTGGGGGTGGTCCTGTACGAGGAACACCTGCGCTCGGGCTGGTGGCTGCTCCCCCAGCTGCTGGGCGTGGCCCTGGTCTGCGCGGGGGTGTTCGCCCTGTCCCGGGCGAGCGAGGGCGCGCCGTGACGGTCTAAGGATGCGGGTGCCCCTGCGAGGAGGGCCAGACGTGGTTCTGCGGGCCCGGCGCCGTCGGGTGGGAAGCCCAGCCGGGGTCGTTGTCGTAGCCCCCGTACGGGACGCCGGGGTCGGCCCAGGCCTCGGCGGCCGACGGGGCCTCTCTCCCGTACGGCCGCTCGGCGGCGGGCGCGGCGGCGGTGACGGGCACCTCGAGACTGCCGTACCGCTCCATCCGCTGCCAGCGCAGGCGGGAGCCGGCGACTGCGGTGAAGACCGACTGGATGACCACCAGGTACATGAGCTGGCGGTAGACGAACTGCTGGAGCGGCAGGCTCCACAGCGGTCCGGGGCGCTCGCCGTCCAGACGGAAGGCGTACAGGCCCATCAGTACTTGGAGCAGCAGGAAGGCCGTCCACAGGCCGAGGATGCGCAACGGGTCGAGGAAGACCAGACCGTAGACGGCGAAGACGTCCACGATGGGCGCGAGCAGCGGCAGCAGGACCTGGAACATCAGGAGGTAGACCAGGCCCCGTCTGCCGAGCTTGCCGGCCTGCCCTCGCTGGGCGAGGGCACCGCGGTGCTTCCACATGGCCTGGAGGGTGCCGTAGCACCACCGGTAGCGCTGCTTCCACAGGGCGCCGAGCGAGGCCGGGGCTTCCGTCCACGCCGTGGCCCGCTCCTCGTAGACCACGCGCCAGCCGTCCCGGCACAGGGCCATGGTCAGATCGGTGTCCTCGGCCAGGGTGGTGTCGCTGACGCCGCCGACCCTGAGCAGGGCCTCGCGTCGGAACGCCCCGACGGCACCGGGGACGGTGGGCATGCACTCGGCGAGGTCGAACAGACGGCGGTCGAGGTTGAACCCGACGACGTACTCGATGTGCTGCCAGCGGCCGAGCAGACCACCCCGGTTGACCACCTTGGCGTTGCCGGAGACCGCGCCCACCCGGCGGTGGGCGAAGGGCTGGACGATCATGCGGACCGCGTCGGGTTCGAAGACGGTGTCGCCGTCCACCATGACGAGCAGGTTGCAGGAGGCCGCGGCTATCCCCGTGTTGAGGGCGGCCGGCTTGCCCGCGTTCTGCTGCCGGATGACCCGTACGCCGGGCAGCCGGAGCGCCTCCACGATGTCGGCCGTGCCGTCGGTGGAGCCGTCGTCGACCACGATGACCTCGACGGGGTGGTCGGACGCGAGCAGGGAACGGACAGCCGCCTCGATCCCGGCGCTCTCGTTGTAGGCGGGCACGATCACGCTCACCGGCTCGGTCACCGGAGCGCCCCACGGCCTCCGTCGCATCCGTACGTGCCGCCGGGCGGCGACGAACACGGCGACCGCGCGGAGCAGGCTGATCCCGCCGGCCGCCCACAGCAGCCACGACAGCACGTCGAGGATCCAGCCGCTGGTGCGCATCGCGGTGATCAGAGCCAGTCCCTGCCACCGGTCGGCGGTGCCGGCGTTCTGCACGGTGGCGGGAAGAGCGACCGAGTCCCCGACTGTGGCGAACTTCCAGCCGGAGGCCTTCAGGCGCGGTACGAGCTGTTCCAGCGCGGCGACCGTCTGCGTGCGGTCCCCGCCCGCGTCGTGCATCAGCACGATCTGCCCGGCGGAATCCGCAGGGGTGGCGCCGGCGACGATCGCTTCGACACCGGGGCGCCGCCAGTCCTGGCTGTCCAGGGTCGTCAGGACGGTCAGGTATCCCTCTTGCCCGGCCTGGACGACCGCCTTCCAGTCTGCGTCTCCGAGCGCTTTGTTGGTGGAGGAGTAGGGCGGGCGCAGCAGGGGCGTGGTGACCCCGGTGGCCCCGGCGATGACGAGCTGGGTCTCGCGCAGCTCCAGGGAGCGGCGCCAGGCGGACGCGGTGCCGAGGTCGGTGTGCGTGAAGCTGTGCAGGCCGATCTGGTGGCCCTCGGCGACGATCCGGCGGGTCAGGTCCGGGTTCTCGGCGACGCGGGTACCGACGGTGAAGAAGGTCGCGCGCACGTCGTTGCGGCGCAGCACGTCGAGGATCTTCGGGGTCCAGAGGGGGTCGGGCCCGTCGTCGAAGGTCAGGGCGATGGTGCGGGGCGCCGGGGTGGCAGTGCGGCCGGCCGCCCCCTCGATCACCGGGCCACCGGAGCCGATCGCGGCCGGCACGGACGTTCCGGGTGCCTGCCCCCGGGGAGCCCCGTCGGGACGGTCGTCGAACAGGTGCTGGGTGTAGCCCTCGAGGAGCAGCGCCGCCGAGAGCGTGAGCACGAGGGTCGTGAGCAACAGCCAGTGGGTGCGCAGGGGGACGTTGCGTACGGGGGTGTGCCGGCCTTGCGCTCGGCGACGACGGTTCTTCGACACGGGGGTGGGGCTTCCTGACTGCTGCGTCGGACAATGCGACACGTGCGGTGTGGGCGGTACCGGGCTGCGGGCTCAGGGCCGACCGGTGGGCTTGCCGCCGCCCTGGCCGGGCGGCGTGCTGAAGCGGCCTCGGCCATGGGGGGACGGCTGAGCCGGGTTCGCCGGTCCGTCGGTGGCCTTCGTCGGGCCCGGTGCCGTGACGAGTGCGGTACTGCCCGCCCCGGGTGTGGCGGCCGGTGCGGGTGCACTGGGCAGCGAGGCGGCCGGAGTGGCCCGGGGGCGTCCGCTCGCCGTGCCGCGGGGGGACGGGCCCGCTGTTCCGGCCTTGGCCGACTCCCCGGGCGCCGGGTTGTGCGGGGCCTGGGCGGAGGGGAGGAACGGCGATCGGAAGGTGGGGCCGCCCATCAGCGTGCTCAGGAGCAGGATGACGTAGGCGGCGGCCGGTATCACCAGCAGGTAGCCCCATCGGCGCACGCGACGCTGCCTGCGCCCAGAGGTGTCCACGAAAACGGGGGCCGCGGCGAGGGGAGGGTCCGGCGGTCCCTGCGCCGTGTGGGCCGCGCCCACATTACCGAGGAAGAGCTCCATCGTGTCTTCGTCCGGGGCGGGGGCTGGGTGCATGCGTCGTGGCCTCTGGGGGTCGGGCGACGGGTGTCGGAAGTCTTGGCGGGAACGCGGTCACCGTGGGGCGACCCATGCCCTTCAGCGCTGGAGTCGCCCCTGGTGTCACTCCGGGGTGCCCGAACCGGGCCGTTTCCACACGATGTGGCGCGACGGGGGGCGCGCGGCCGGATGCGGCGCGCCCCGCTGGGCTACGATCACCCGACTCGGAGGACGGACGGACTGTAAGCGGGAACGGCGGGTGGTGGATGTGGGTTCCAGGGGCAGGGTCACAGGTGTCGTGATCGTGCCGCTCGTCGGCGCCCTGGTGCTGGGCGGCTGCTCGGGCGAGCCGGCCGGGGCGAAGCCGGGGGTGCCGGCTCCCGCCTCCGCGTCGTCGACGGCCCCGCTGGCTCCCGCCCCCTCGGAGCCGGCGAGCGCGCAGCCGTCCGCCCCGCCCTCCACGCCGGCCGCGGAGCCGAAGCCTGCGGCCACCGGCGGGCCCGCGCCGCAGCGGACCCCGGCGGATCCCTCGGACGTCCCGCAGAACCCGAACCGCGGCCCGAACCCGCCGCCGGCGCCCGACCGGCCCCCGCTGCCGACGTGGAAGCCGACGCCGTTCGACCCGAAGGACCCGTCGATCCCGAACTACACGGTGCCGCCGCCCATGCGGTGACGGCGGCCCCCGTCCCTGTACGCGACCAGGCCGACTCGGCCCTACGGCAGCCCGGGCAGCGGGGTCCTCGCGTACGCTCCGGAGAGCAGGTGGCCCGCACCCGGGGCCACGGCGTCCAGGTCCAGGGCCCGGAGCATCTGGTGGGCGGTGCAGACGGCCGCGGACACGACGGGCTTGCCCAGGAGCTGTTCTGCCTCCTCGATCGCGCCCAGGGACGGCATCTGCACGCACGCCGAGAGCACGACCGCGTCCGCGTCGGAGTACTCCAGCGCCCGTGCGAGGCCCGGCAGGCGGGCCGGGTCGTGGGCGGCGACGTCGAGGTTGTCCGGGATCTCCAGGGCCTCGTAGTCCAGTACCTCGATGCCCTCGTGCGTGAGGTAGTCCACGACGGTCCGCGTGAGCGGCCGCATGTAGGGGGCGAGCAGCGCGATCCTGCGGGCGCCGATGGTGTGCAGCCCGTGGACGAGGGCCCCGGCGCTGGTGACGACGGGGGCGGGGGCGCCGTTCTCGGCGGTCCGGGTGTGCAGCCGCTGCTCGGAGGTCCGGTGGTAGCCGAGGCCCATGCTCATGATGGCGACCAGGCAGGCGTAGCCGAGTACGTCGACCCGGGCGTCGGAGAGCTCGACGGCGCAGCGGTCGGAGTCGGCGTCCATGGCCTTGAGCTGCTCGGGGGTCACGTGGGTCATGCGCATGCGGCTGGAGTGGAAGGTGAAGCGCTCGTCGGGTGCGACGGCCTGCCGCGCCCGGAGGATGGCGGGGACCTCGGTCTCCATGGTGACGTTGGAGCTCGGCACGATCTGGCCGATGCGGTAGGTGCGGGGTGACACGGGGCGGCTCCTCTTGGCCTGGCGGGTCAGCGGGCGTCGACGACGGGGTTGGTGAGGGTTCCGATGCCTTCGACCGTGGCCTCGACGGTGTCACCGGGGTGCAGGAACTGCGGCGGGACCATGCCGGCGCCCACTCCGGAGGGCGAGCCGGTGGCGATGACGTCACCGGGTTCCAGGGTCATGCCGGAACTGATGTCGGCGATGAGCCGCGCGATGGGGAAGAGCATGTGCCGGGTGTTCGACTTCTGCTTGGTGACTCCGTTGACGCGCAGCGAGAGGTCGAGGGCCATGGGATCGCGGATCTCGTCGCGGGTCGCGATCACCGGGCCGAAGGGGGCGTAGGAGTCCTGGCCCTTGGAGAAGAACCACTGGCCGGAGCGGCGTTGGTCACGGGCGCTGATGTCGTTGAGGATGCTGAAGCCGAAGATGTGCCCGTACGCCGCCTCCTCGCTCACCCGGAAGGCGGTGCGGCCGATGACGACGGCCAGTTCGCACTCCCAGTCCAGCTGGGTGGTCAGGTCCGCGTTGTGCAGGATCGGCGCTCCGGGGCCGGTGACGGCGGTGGCGGGCTTGCCGAAGAGGACGGGGCGCGGCGGCAGGTCCTTGTCGGTGTCGAGGCTGCGGCTGGACTCCTCGACGTGCTCGATGTAGTTGAGGCCGACGCCGATGATCTTGCCGGGGCGCAGCGGGGCGTGCAGGGACACGTCCTCGATGCGGTGCACGGCCCCGGCGGGCCGGTCGGCCGGGGCGGCGGCGAGCAGGTCCCGGGCGGTCTCCCGGGCGGCCGGCCCGGCCTGGACGAAGGAGAGCAGGTCGTGCGGGAGCGGTACGCCGGCGTGGCGGGCCAGGACCGCGAGGTCGACGACGGTGCCGTCGGTCTCGGCGGCGCCGAGGCGTCCGGCCGCTCCGTCGACGGTGGTGCCGGTGGCGGCTGTGGCGGTGAAGGTCAGCAAGCGCATGCGGGGGGCTCCTCGCGGTTCAGGCGGCGGTGACGGGCTGGTGCCCGCCGTGGTCGGCGTACGCCTCTTCCCGGTGGAAGCCGAGGGAGCGCATGACGGGGAAGTCGTTGAAGGAGAAGAGGCAGGCGTCCTCGGCCGGGTCGAGGTTGTGGTGCTCGTGCCAGGCCCAGGAGGGGACGCAGAAGATGTCGCCCTGCTTCCACTCGAAGCGCCGTCCGGCGATGACCGAGACGCCGCGGCCCTTGGCCGCCGTGTAGATCACCGAGCCGGTGTGGCGGTGGGCGAGGGTGGCCTGCCCGGGGCGCAGGAGCTGCATGTGGGCGCCCATGGTGGGCATGACCGGGCCGCCCGTCACCGGGTTGGTGTACTCGGCGATGACCCCGTCGTACGGGGAGCCCTCCGTCGCCTTCGCCAGGTTCCGCAGGGCCTCGTAGGTGGGCTCCCAGGGGTAGGCGAGCAGCGGCGAGTAGGGCCGGGTCCACTTCTGCGCGCCGTGGGGCAGCAGGTTCGCCCCGTAGGTGAGGACCGAGGAGTTGATGACCTTCCCGGGGGTCTGGTACAGCTCGGGGTGGACCTCGTAGAAGCCGGCGTCGAGGGCGTTGACCAGCGGGATGTCCAGGCCGTCCTGCCAGATGACGGGGGCGTCGTCGGCGTCGTTGCCGTGCTCGTGCCAAGTGCCGTTCGGGGTGATGGCGAAGTCGCGGGGGCCGACCTTCAGCTTCTGGCCGTCGACGATCGTCCAGGCGCCGGTGCCCTCGTGGACGAAGCGCAGGGCCGCGGCCTGGTGGCGGTGGGCGGTCATGGCCTCGCCGGGGCCCATGATCTGGAGTCCGGTGTAGAGGAGTCCGGCGGCGGCGCTGACGTCCCTGCGGCCCGGGTTGACGAGCATGACGACGCGGCGGCCCGCGTCGTCGCCGCGGACGAGGCCGAGGGCCTTGTGGACGAGGGGGCGCAGGTCGTCGTAGCGCCACAGGACGGGTACGGACCTCGGCTGCGGGTACCAGGGCTCGATGTCGTTGGCGACGGTCCACAGGGCACCCGCGTCGAGGGCGCCGAGCTCGTCGTAGTAGGCGGTGAGTTCGGGGGTGTCGGACACCCGGGCGCGGCCGAGCATGCTGTCGTCCTGCTCGATGGTCATGCGTCCTCCTCGGGAGTGGCGGTGCCGGCGGCGGGGGCCGTGGGCGCGGTGAAGGTCACGGGTGTGCGGGGGCGGTTGTCGACTTCGAGGCGGAAGACGTCGAAGCGGTTGTAGTGGCCGGTGATGTCGTGCATCTGCCGGGGCTGGATGCAGCGGGCGAGGTCGATCTCGGCGTAGACGATGCCCTCGTCGTCGACGAGGGGTTCGGTCACGGGGCGGCCGTCGGGGCCGAAGATGCCGGACAGGGCGCTGCGGGGGCGGGTGAACTGTTTCTGCAGTTCCTCGTCGTCGCCGGCGAGGGCGTCCACGATGTCCGGGGAGATCGTGGAGCAGGCGACGATGGAGAAGACCTTGCCCTCGAAGCTGTGGGCGGCGGTGCGGACGGCGATGGCGTCGGCCATGTCGTAGTCGGCGGGTGCGACGGGCAGGGCGATGTAGCAGGAGGCGTGGACGAGTTCGCCCTGGGCCAGGAGCGTGAAGCGGGCCAGGGTGTTGGTGTTCTCGCCGCAGGCCAGGGCGCCGAGCGGGCCGATCGGGGTGGGGTGGACGACCAGGGAGCTGCCGTCGCCGCCGGTCCAGGTGAGCTTCTCGGCCCAGGTGGGGACCAGTTTGCGGTGGACTCCGAGGAGTTCGCCGTCGGGGCCGATGGTGAGCAGGGTGTTGTAGAGGACGCCGAGGCTGTGCGGGGCGCGTTCGTTGACCCCGATGACGAGGACGACGCCGTGCAGGCGGGCCGCCGCGCGCAGGGCGTCGACGTGCGGGCCGGGGATGTCGACGGAGGCGCGCTGGAGCCGCTCGAACCAGGGGGAACCCTGGACGGGGTTCATCGTCCAGTTCCAGTAGGGGTAGCCGGGGACGAACACCTCGGGGAAGACGACGAGCCGGGCGCCGTTCGCCGCGGCCTCCGCGATCAGGGCGACGGCCTTGTCGACGGTGGCGGCGGGGTCGAGGTAGACGGGTGCGGCCTGGACGGCCGCCGCCGTGAACCGGGGCAGGTCCTCCGCGGGAGCGGCGGGGCGTGGGGGCAGGGTCATGGGCGTCTCCGCTACGAGTGGGCGGGTGCGGCAGCCGCGCGGGGCAGCCAGCGGCGGTGGACGGACGCGGCGGGCTGCCGCAGGAGTTCGAGCCGGGGCGGGATCCGGTCGGTCCGGGCGGACGGGGGCCGGCCGCTGCCCGCCCGCCAGGCCCGCGCCCACGGCGCGGCCGGACCCTGGTAGCCCTGGGCGGCGGCCGCGTGCAGGGTCCACAGCGGGTCGTGGAGCTGGGCCCGGCCGACGCCGCACAGGTCCGCCCGCCCGGCCAGGATGATCGAGTTGACGTCGTCGTAGGTGGAGATCGCACCGACGGCGATGGTGGGGATGCCGGTGGCGTTGCGGATGAGGTCGGCGTACGGGGTCTGGTAGCTGCGGCCGTACCGGGGCCGTTCGTGGGCGACGACCTCGCCGGTGGAGACGTCCACGGCGTCGGCGCCCGCCCCGGCGAGGGCGCGGGCGATCGCGACCGCGTCGGCCTCGCTGGTGCCGCCTTCGGCCCAGTCGGCTGCGGAGATCCGTACGAGCAGAGCCTTGCCGGACGGCCACACCTCCCGTACGGCGCGCAGCACTTCGAGCGGGAAGCGCAGTCTGCCGTCGAGGTCGCCGCCGTATTCGTCGGTGCGCCGGTTGGTGAGCGGGGACAGGAAGCCGGAGAGCAGGTGGCCGTGTCCGTACTGCAGTTCCAGCGCGTCGAAGCCGGCCCGGTCGGCGCGCCGGGCCGCGCTCACGAAGTCGGCCGTGACGGCGTCCATGTCGGCGCGGTCGGCCTCGCGCGGTACGGGGCTGCGCTCGTCCCAGGCCAGGGCGGAGGCGGCGAGGGGCCTCGGGCCACCGCCGGCGGCGCGGCGGCCGGCGTGTGTGAGCTGGATGCCCAGGCAGGTGTCGGACTGGCCGTGGACGAAGCCCGCGATGCGCCGCCAGGCCGCCTCCTGCTCGTCCGTCCACAGGCCGGGGCAGCCGGGGGTGGCCCGGCCGTCGGCGCTGACGGCCGTCATCCCGGCGAGGATGAGGCCGGCTCCGCCGAGGGCCTGGGTGCTGAGGTGGACGAGGTCGAAGTCGCCGGGGATCCCGTCGCGCGCGGTGTGCAGGGCGGTGGGCGGTACGACGACCCTGTTGCGCAGGAGCAGTCCGCCGAGCGGGAAGGGCCGGAACATGGGCGGCACGGCCGAGGAGCGGTTGACCGCGGCGGTGAAGCCCTCGTCGCGCACGCGCAGGTTGTCGTAGGTGACGCGGCGGCTGCGGGTCAGGAGGTTGAAGGCGAACTGGTGCGGGTCCTGGCCGGTGTAGCGGTCGATGTGCTCGAACCATTCGAGGCTGGCCTGGGCCGCCCGCTGGGTGGATTCCACGACCGGCCGGCGCTCCTCCTCGTACGCCGCGAGCGCGGCCGGGACGTCCGGGTGTTCGTGCAGGCTGGCGGCGAGGACGAGGGCGTCCTCCATGGCGAGCTTGGTGCCGGAGCCGATGGAGAAGTGGGCGGTGTGCGCGGCGTCCCCGAGGAGGACGATGTTGCCGTGCCGCCAGGTGCGGTTGCGGACGGTGGTGAAGCGCAGCCACTTGGAGTTGTTGGGGAGCAGGCGGTGGCCGTCGAGGTGGCCGGCGAGGAGCTCCTCGCAGCGGCGGATGCTGTCCGTGTCGCTGGTGCCGGGCGGGTGCTCGTGGCCTGTGTGCCCCTCGAAGCCGGCGCGCCGCCAGGCTTCCTCCTCCAGCTCCACGATGAAGGTGGAGCGGGTCGCGTCGTAGGGGTACGCGTGCACCTGGAGGGTGCCGAAGTCGTGCTCGTCGACGATGAAGGTGAAGGCCTCGAAAACCTTGTCCGTGCCGAGCCACATGTAGCGGCCGGCGCGCTCGTCGAGTTCGGTCCCGAAGACGTCGGCGTGGGCGGTGCGGGTGGCCGACCGTACGCCGTCGCAGGCCACCACCAGGTCGTGGGTGGCGGCGAGTTCGGCGGCGGACGGGGCCCGGGTCCGGTAGCGGACGTCGATCTCCAGGGCGGCGCAGCGCTCCTGGAGAATGCTCAGCAGGCGCCGCCGGCCGAGGGCGGCGAAGCCGTGGCCGCCGGAGGTGAGGGTGGTGCCGCGGTAGCGGACGTCGATGTCGGCCCAGCGTGCGAACTCGGCCGACATGGCCTCGTGGATCTCCCGGTCGGCCTGGGCGATCCCGTCGAGCGTCTCGTCGGAGAAGACGACGCCGAAGCCGAAGGTGTCGTCGGGGGCGTTCCGCTCCCAGACGGTGATCTCCCAGTGCGGGGAGAGCTGCTTGGCGAGGGCCGCGAAGTACAGTCCGCCGGGCCCACCTCCTATGACTGCGACGCGCACGGCGTGCCTCCTGGTGCTTCTGCGGTGGTGAGTAGTTCCGGTTGCTGGGGTCCGGCCGCGCCCAGCAGTTCCCGTACGTCGTCGGGCCAGGGAGTCGACCCGGTCGCGTGCGCCGCCGAGTGCGCGATGACCATGCGGCCGGTGGCCGCCTCGCCGCCCTGCTCGCCGCGGACGGTGAAGGCGTAGTGCAGGGAGGCGGAGCCGACCTTGGTGACCCTCAGCTCGGTGCGGACGGTGTCGCCGAACCACAGGCGGGCCCGGTAGTCGGCCTCGAAGTGGACGCGGGGCGTGCTGCCGAACAGGTGGGACAGGCCCAGCCGGTGGAGCAGGACGGCCTCGGCCGCCTCGACCCAGCGCACGACGGTGGAGTGGTGGTAGTGGCCGGCGGCGTCGGTGTCGGTCCACTCGACGCGGCGTTCGACGACGACGCGGGCCGGTGCGGCCGGCGAGGGCGATGCGCTCCGCGTATCGGTGCGGGCGCGCTCGCGCAGGGCGCCGCGCCGCAGCTTTCCGGTGCCGGTGCGCGGGAGTTCGGTGACGAACTCGACGGCCCGCGGGTACTTGTAGGGCGCGATGGACGCCTTGGCGTGGGCCTGGAGCTCGGCGACGGTCGCCCCGTCCGCCGCGACCCCGGCGGCGAGGACGACGTACGCCTTGACGAGCATGCCGCGCCGCTCGTCCGGGGCGCCGACGACGGCGCACTCCTCGACGTGGGGATGGGCGAGGAGGGCCTTCTCGACCTCCGGGCCCGCGATGTTGTAGCCGGAGGAGACGATCATGTCGTCACTGCGGGCGACGTACCAGAAGTAGCCGTCGGCGTCGCGGACGTAGGTGTCGCCCGTGATGTTCCAGCCGTTCCTGACGTACGAGGTCTGGCGCGGGTCCGCGAGGTAGCGGCAGCCGGTGGGTCCGGTGACCGCCAGCAGGCCGGGCTGCCCGTCGGGGACGGGGGCGCCGTGCTCGTCGACGACCGCGGCACGGTAGCCGGGGACGGGGCGGCCGGTGGCTCCGGGCCGGATGTCCTCGTCGGCCGCGGAGATGAAGACGTGCAGCATCTCGGTGGCGCCGATGCCGTCGATGATGCGCAGGCCGGTGGCGGCGTGGAACTCGTGCCACACCGCGGCCGGCAGCGGTTCCCCTGCGGAGACGCAGCGGCGCAGTCCGGACAGCCGGTCCACCGCCCCGGCCTCCATGATCGCCCGGTAGGCCGTGGGCGCGGTGAAGAGCACGGTCGCTGCGTGCTCCGCGACCAGGTCGGCCAGTTGCAGCGGGGTCGCCTGCTCGATCAGCAGGGTCGCGGCTCCCACGGAGAGGGGGAAGACCACCAGGCCGCCGAGTCCGAAGGTGAAGGCGAGCGGCGGTGTGCCGGTGAAGACGTCGTCCGGACGGGGCCTCAGGACGTGCCGGGAGAAGGTGTCGGCGTTGGCGAGGACGTCGCGGTGGAAGTGCAGGGTCGCCTTGGGCCGGCCTGTGGTGCCGGAGGTGAAGGCGATCAGCGCCACGTCGTCCGCGGCGGTGGCCACGGTGTCGAACCGGCCGTCCTTGGCCGCGCAGAGCGCGGTCAGGTCCGCCGCGCCGGTCCCCCCGTACCTGAGCACGGGGGGAGCGGGGGCGGCGGGCGCCGCGGACCCCGCCACCGGGTCCGCGGGTCCGGGCCGGCCGGCCGGCTCCGGCGCGCCGGGGCGGTGCAGGGCTTCCAGCTCGTCGGCGTAGCGGTGGTCGCACAGGGCGACCGAGGGCCGGCTGATGTCGGTGAGCTCGGCGAGCTCACCGGCACGCAGCATCGGCATCGTGGTGACGGCGACCCCGCCGGCCTTCAGGACGCCGAACCACGCGGCGACGAGCCAGGGGTTGTTGGGGCCGCGCAGCAGCACGCGGTTGCCGGGCCGGAGGCCGAGGTCCTCGGTGAGGACCTGGGCGACCTGGTTGGCGCGGTGCCGCAGTTCGCCGTAGGTCCAGCGCTCGGTCGGGGTGAGCAGACAGGGGCGGTCGGGGCCGTGCTGTTCGACGGCTTCGTCGAGCAGGCGAGCGGCGCAGTTGAGGCGGTCCGGGTAGTCCAACTCCGGCAGGTCGAAGTGGAGTTCGGGCCAGAGGTCGATGGGCGGAAGCCGATCCCTGCAGAAGGGGTCGGCATGCGCGGAAGGGGAGAGCTCCATGGGGCGGCACCTCGATCGGGGAGCAGCGGGGGGAGACGGGAGCAAGGTATGTCGAATATTTGGCGACCGTCAACATCTCGCGACATTCCAAGGGCCGGGCGTCCTCCGGCAGGGCCCTCCTCCCGCGCGGCGCCCGATTCAGGCGGCGGGTATGCGCACTCGGACCGACTTGCCGAACTCGTGGGCCACGACCGAGAGTTCACCGCCCAGCTCGGCCGCCATCAGCTGCACGATCAGCAGCCCGCGGCCACCCTCGGACTCCGGGTCCACCTCGGCACGGGGAGTCGGCAGCCGCGGCAGACCGGCCCCCTGGTCGGCGACGTCCAGGCGCAGCCAGCCGGCACCCGAGGCGACCGCGACCCGCAACCGGCCGGCGCCGGCATGGCGGACGACGTTGCCGACGAGTTCACTGACGGCCAGCAGCAGGACGTCCGCGGCGTCGAGCGGGACCGCCCAGGTTTCCAGCGTGGCGCGCACACGGGCCCTGACCTGCGGAACGCTCGTGTCGTCCGGGTCCGCGACCCAGTGGACGAAGCGCCGGATCGCGGGGATCGCCGCGATCACGGATGTGCCGGTGGTGGTGAGCATGACGCGCTCCCGGAGGGGAAGGCGGCGCGACCACTGCGCTGACTCGTGTTACCCACCCTGAAGTCGGATCATTTCTGGGCTTGTCATCAGCGGAAACGCGTCGCTAGAGTCCTTGATTACACGTGTAACACGCTACGCCTCCCCGGTTGCCCGCGCAAGCATTTCGGACAAACGACGCGAAGCCTGTGCACCCGCCCCGCCGGAACCCGCTGATTTGGAAGGGCCGCAATGACGCAATCTCCTCCGACCGCCTTCGACATCGCCGACATGACCTGGCCGCCCCCGCCGTACCAGCCCCCCGTACCGCCCGTGACGGCCGCGGACGGCGTGCGCCGCTTCGACGGGATCACCTACGCCACGACGCCCGGCTACCGTCCCCGGCTGCTCGACGTGCAGGTGCCGGCCGGCGAAGGACCGTTCCCCGCCGTCGTGTGGATCCACGGCGGCGGCTGGCTGGACGGCGACCGCCGCTACCCGCCGCCGACCGTGCCCGCCGCGCTGCTGCACGGGGCCGTGCTGGCGGCCGGGCTCGCGCTCGTCTCCATCGACTACCGGCACAGCCTGGAGGCACCCTTCCCGGCCCAGCTGCACGACGTGAAGGCCGCGATCCGTTACGTCCGCGCCTTCGCCGGGGACCTGGGCATCGACCCGGACCGGATCGGCGTCTGGGGCGAGTCAGCCGGTGGCCACCTGGCCGCGCTCGCCGGCCTTGTCGGCCCCGCGGACGGTTCGGACGGTGCCGACGGTGCCGACGGCGTCCCGCTGGAGGGCACGCAGGGGGTCGGATCGGGCGAGACCGGCGTGGTGGCGGTCGTCGACTGGTACGGCGTCTCCGACCTGGTCGCCCTGGCCTCCCACCCGATGCCGCCGATGCCCTCCGGTGCGGAGTTCCCCGACCCCTACGAAGCCCTGCTCGGGGCCTCCGCGGCCGAGCGCCCGGACCTGGCACGGGCCGCGAGCCCGGTCACCTACGCCGAGGGCTCGACCCCGCCGCCGCCCTTCCTGCTGGTGCACGGGACCCGGGACGGCCTGGTGCCGTACAGCCAGAGCGAGGTCCTCGCCGCCGCCCTCAAGGGCGCCGGGGGCGAGGTCACCCTCCAGCCGGTGGACGGCGCGGACCACATCTTCCTCGGCTCCCCGGACATCGTGTCGATCGTCGAGGAGAGCGTCGCCTTCCTGGCCCGCCACCTCGGCGCGGGCGCCTGAAGCCCGGACCCGCTCCACCCGCGGGGGCACGCCGCCGGGCAGCCCCCGCACCCCTCCCCCGCATCCCTTCACAGCACACACGGCCGCGGGCGCGCCCCGCGGGCGCGAGAGGCAGCCATGTCCGCCAGCCCGGCCACCGAACCGGCCCCCACCCCGCACGACAGACCCGGCAGACCCGGCAGATCCGTCGGGCCCGGCAGACCCGGCAGATCCGTCGGGCCCGGCAGCGCCGGACCCGACGGGTCCCGGCGATCCCGCAAGCCCGGCGCATCCCGGATCCGCCGCAGCCCCGGCCTCCTCGTGGCGGGCCTCCTGCCGCTGGCCGCCGCCGCGGCGACGGCCCTGGTCGTCCGCTCCGACATCACCGATCCGCCCTTCCAGCCGCTGGACGACCGCTGGCTGGGCTGGATGGGCGGCCCCCACGACGGGCCGTACCTGGCCGCGGCCACCGCCCTGAACTGGTTCGGCGGCCCGGTCGGCGCCGTCCTGCCGCTCTCCCTGCTGTTCCTGCTGCTCTTCCGCAGGCGCTGGGCCTCGGCCTGCTTCCTGCTGGTCGCCTACCTCGGCGGCAACATGCTCGTCGTCCAGGGGCTCAAGCACCTGGTGGACCGGCCCCGCCCGGCCGACCCCCTGGTGCGCGTGGACCACGGCTCCTTTCCGTCGGGCCACGCGGCCACCGCGGCGCTCCTCGTCGTCGTCGCGGGGGCGCTGCTGGTGCCGGCCGCCCGGCGGCGGGCGTGGTGGTGCGGGGGCGCGGTCTTCACGCTGGCGATGATGTGGAGCCGTACCTGGCTCCATGCGCACTGGTTCACCGACACGGTGGCCGGGGCCGCGGCCGGCGCGGGAGCGGGGCTCCTGACGTGGTGGCTCTTCCAGCCCGCGCTCACCCGGGAGAGCGTCCGTCCCCACGACCGCCGGGGGGCGGCCGCGGGGGCGGACCGGGACGCGGCGGCGGTACCCGACGGCGGCTGACCGCCCCGGCACCGTGCCGCCGCACCCGGAGGAGGCCCGCCCGGAACCCTCCGGGCGGGCCTCACCTGCGCAGTCCGGGTGGGCCTGCTGGCGCACGTCTGCGCCCGGCCAGAAGGGGCGGTGCGGCCGTCGACCCGTGGAAGCCGATGAGGTGCCCGCCCGCCCCGGCGAGGCCCGCGAACCGCCGTCGGACGCCGGGTGCGGGGCGAGTCCGGGGGCCCGCCGGCGCGCGACCGGTTTGCGCGACCGATGTGCGGGGGGCGGGGTCGCCGCAGGGGCGCTCAGGAGGTCTGGCGGTGGATCAGTACGGCGTCCACGGCCGGCACCGGCGCCGCCGTACCCGACTCGACCAGCTCGTGCACGGCCTCGGCGATCCGCGCGGCCGACGGCAGTTCCAGCCGGACCGTGGTGAGCGCGGGCTGCTGGAGCGCGGAGAGCACGAGGTCGTCGCAGCCGACGATGGCGACCTCCTCCGGTACGGAGATCCCCTCCGCCTGGAAGGCGTGGAGCAGCAGGGCGGCGTACTCGTCGTTGTAGGCGAAGACGGAGTCCAGGCCGAGGCTCGGCCAGCGCCGGGCCAGGTCTCGGGCTGACTCCCGGGTGTAGGCGAGCTCCAGGGGGGTGACGGTCGCCAGGTGCCGGGCGGCGACCGACTCGGCGCCCGCGAGGCGCGGCCGGGCCATGATGCCCAGGCCCCGCTCCTGGGGCAGGACAACGCCGATCGCGGTCCGGCCGCGGGCGATGAGGTGCTCGGCCGCGGTGGCGCCGATGCGGGTGTGGTCGAAGCCGATGGTGTGCACGCCCTCGACGGGGTGGGACGCGAAGGCGAGCAGGCCGCGCACCCCGGCCCGGGTCAGCACGTCGGCCGCCGCGGCGGTGAACCGGTCGCCGTCCAGGGCGACGACGGCAGCCGGGCGCAGTTCGGCCCAGGCCCGGGCGGCGTCCACGGGGTCGGCGAAGCGGCCCGCGTGGAGCACGGCCGTGTAGCCGAGCCGTTCGAGTTCGCTGTGCAGGTCGTCGACCCAGTCACTGACGAGGCGTCCCGCGGCGGAGATCGACGCCGGCATCAGGACGAGGTTGCTGCGGCCGGCGCGCAAGGAGCGGGCGGCCGCGTGCGGTACGTAGCCCAGCTGCCTGGCCGCGTCGAGCACCCGGGCGCGGGTGCTCGCGCTGACCCGGTGGCCCTGGGTGTCGTTGAGGACGAAGGAGACCGTGGCGCGCGACACCCCGGCGAGGCGGGCCACGTCGGCGCTGGTGATCGATGCGGGGACGTGAGTGTCTTTGGCAGTGTCCTTGGCCATGACGTCCCTCGACGCTCCTTGTGCTCGGGTTTCCCTGGTGCTCCTTCCTTTTCAGGTTACACGAGTTAAATCAAGGGAGCGGAGGACTGCCCGGACGTGCGGGCGGGGCCGTGCAGCAGGCGCGAGGCCCCCGCCAGGTCGTCGAGGGCGGTCACGACCGTGTCGAAGCGCATCGTGGTGCGCGACTGCGCGTCGTACGGGCGCCAGCACGGCAGGTCCGGGTGGTTCGGGTCGCCGGTGCGAACGAAGGAGATCCAGGCCCGGTGCATCGCGCAGGCCAGGCCGTCGCGGACGGCCGGGTCGAGTCCGGCCAGGAAGGGGGCGTGCGCCCACCGGTCGAAGTTGTCGAAGACGAAGGGGAGTTCGAGGCAGTGGGCGGCGCCGAGCCGGCCCTCGTACGCGGCTGCGGGCAGGTCGAACTGGTAGGCCCACACGGGGTGGCCCGACGCGGCTCTGGCCTCGGCCAGCCGGACGGCCGGCACCCGGAAGAGCTCGTCGGTGATCAGGTCCATGAGGACGTCCACGGGGCGCGAGCCGGGCCGGGCCCGCGCGTACGCCGCGTACACGTCGGCCGCGGCTTCCGCCCCGAAGGTGTCGGCGATCCGGTCGGTGACCTGCTCGCGGGTGGCGTCGGCGTACCCCGCGTCGAGGGCGAAGCCGAAGTTGGCCTCCTCCCGCGTCCAGCCGATCATGACGTCGAGGTCCGCGGCCGCCCCGTCCAGCAGGGCCAGGGCCGGATGGGTCCGCAGGGAGGTCCCGTCGACCACGGGCAGGAAGGGGGTCGGCCAGTACCCCCACGCCGCGGTCCGGGCGAAGAGGCCTGCGGCCGCCGTGATCAGCTCCTGCCAGGGCAGCGCGCGCAGTTCCGCCGCGTCCTTGGCGCCGGCCAGCTCCAGGTAGGCGGCGGTGCGCTCCCGGTACGCGGCGGGGTCGGGGAGGTCGAGTCCGAGCGGCGGGCTCTGCAGGATCACCCGCCGGATCAGGCCCCGGGCGAGCGGGTGTCCGGTGAGGGCGGCGGTGGAGAGCGCCCCGCCGGACTGCCCGGCGACCGTGACGCGGCCGGGGTCGCCACCGAAGGCGGCGATGTGCGCGTTCACCCAGCACAGGGCGGCGATCTGGTCGCCGAGCCAGGGGTTGGCGCTCGCGTCGTCATCGTCCGGGTTGAGGTAACCAAGGGGGCCGATGCGGTAGTTGATGCTCACGACGACGAGGTCGCCGTCGCGGGCGAAGGTCTCGCCGGAGTAACCGGGCAGCGAGCCCGAGCCGGACACGAAGCCGCCGCCGTGTATCCACACGAGGACCGGACGGCGAGCGCCGTCGGCGGCGGGGGTCCAGACGTTGAGGGTGAGGCAGTCGTCGTCGAAAGGCGGCGCCCCGTGCCCGCCGAGCACCGGGTCGCCGCCCTCCGCGTACATCTGGGGCGCGCTGGGGCCGTCGGCGGTGGCGTCGCGAGTGCCGCTCCAGCCGGGGTGCGGCTGTGCGGGCCGCCACCGCAGGTCGCCGACGGGCGGTGCGGCGTAGGGCACGGCACGGAAGACGGCGACCCCGCCCTCCGTCGTGCCGCGCAGGCGGCCCGCGGGGAGCTGCACCTCCGGCTGGTCCTGGCCTGGGGAGTGGGGCATGGGCCGTTCCTTCTCTCTTCGTGACTGGGGCCGCGCCGGGGCGCCGGACCCTCCGACGGTATGGCGTAAATTTGCCGTCCGTCAATGTGTCGAGATATTTCGGCGGGGATGGCCACCCCTCCGAGGCGGCGCGTCACAGCCACAGACTGTTCGAGGCCATACGCTGCGCCTCCGTCTCCAGCAGTGGCGCGAGGATCCGCCAGAGCACGAGGCAGGTGCCGGCGCCGAGGAGCGCGCCCGCGACGGTGTCGCTGAGCCACTGGGCGTGCAGCCAGGTCCGGCTGCCCATCATGGCGAGGACGTACGCGCCCCCGAAGGCCCACCACCAGCGTCGGGCACGGGGCGGGAACACCACCACCGCGACCACGATCACGAGCGTCACCGCGCCGAACACCTGCCCCGAGGGGTACGAGCCGTCGTTGACCAGCACCCACGGGTGGGGCGGCCGCGGGCGATCGGCCAGCTGCTTGACGGGCAGGACGACGAGGGCGTTGGCGACCACGGCCGCCAGCAGGACGAACAGCCCGGAGCGCCAGCGCCCGTAGACGCAGAGGCAGCCGAGGAGGACCAGCGGAAGGACCATGCCGAGGGGGCCGCCGAGCCGATCGAGGACGACGAGCAATCCGCCGGGCTCCCCGGAGGCGTCGGCGGAGGAATGGTCGACCGCGGCGGCCCAGCGGTCGTCGACCCCCTGGAAGAACGGCCTGCGGTCCAGCCGGAGCAGGAGGGCGAACAGGAGCGAGAGGAGCAGGAGCCCGATCCCGAGGGCGAGCGCATGCCGCGGCGCGGCGGCCGGCAGATGGTGCCGGGGCGGGCGGGGCGGCGGCGGGGAGGGGTACGAGGAGAACACGGCGGACCTTTCGGCGCCGGTGCACGGGCGGTGGGGACGCTCGCGGAGCGGCACGAAGCGGGGACGGCGGAAGCGGACCGGAGCGACCGCACCCCGCCCGGCCGAAGCACGCAGACCGGAACGGGGCGCCCGGGCGGGTCGACTGGCCGGGGCGGGGCGGGTCGGTCCGGCCGGGTGGGGCGTGGCGGGTCGGGTCGGCCCGACCGGGTCGGGCGGGGCAGTCCGGGTCGGGCGGGGCAGTCCGGGTCGGGCGGGGCAGTCCGGGTCGGGCGGGGCAGTCCGGGTCGGGCGGGGCAGTCCGGGCAAGCCGGGACGGGCAGGCCGGGCGGATCGGGCAAGCCGGGCCGGGTCGGCCGGCCGGGACGGCCAGGTCGAGCCGGGCAGGGCGGGCAAGGTGGGCTGGGCGGGGCGGACAAGGTGGGCTGGCCGGGCGGTCCGGGTCGGGTTGGTTGGGTCGGGTGGGCGGGGCAGGCCCGGCCAGCCGAGTCGGGCAAGTCGGGGCCGGGTGGGCCAGGCCGGATCGGGTTGGGCCGGATCGGGTTGGGCCGGATCGGGTTGGGTTGGGCCGGGGGCGGGTCGGGCGGGGTCGGGTCGGCTGACCGGGATGGCCGGGTCGGCAGGTCCGCTGGACCGGGTCGGCCGGGCAGGTCGAGCCGGCCGGGCAGGCCCGCTGGACCGGGCCGGTCGGTCAGGCCAGCCGGTCGGTCAGGTCGGCCGGACCGGGCCGCTCGGCCAGGTCGGGTCGGACGGCCCGGTAGACCGGCCGGAGGGGCAGTCGGGCCAGGCAGCCCGACCGGGCTGTCCAGCCCGGGCAGGCCGAGGCAAGCCGTGCCGGAACCGGGCCGGGCAGGCCCGGCAGGCAGAACCGGGCGGCAGCCGGGCCGACCAGGTCGAACCGGCAGGCCGACCCGAATCAAGCAGGCCGCGCCGGGACCGGGCCGAGAAGGCCCGGCCGGGTGGACCGGCAGGCCGTCCGGCACAGGCAACCCCGGCAGGGCGGCCCGCCCACGGCGCTCGGGCCCGGGCGGGGACGTCCCGGCTCGGACCGGGCCGGACAGGCCGACCCGCCGGGTGGGCGGGACGGCGGAGCAGGAGCGGGGTGGATCGATGGGCAACGGAGCGGACGCACCCGGTCGGCGGCCACGCCCCCACCGCCCTGCCGAGCACGCCCGCCCTGCCGAGCGCAGCGGAACGGCGTGGAGCCGCACCGGACGCTCCGAACAGCGGGCGCTGCCACCACACCGGGACCGGTTGTGGCGGCGCGGCACGGAGTATTGCCGATGCGTGACGGCCGCCACAAGTGCAAGAGGGTTTCTCGATACATCACCCCTGCCCAGAGGTGGTGCAGCGGCAGTTACACGTCAAGGCACGGCGCCCACCACCGCCCGCGGCGACCCATCACGATCCGCACAACAACCCATCTCAGGGCCTGGCGAGGGCCGGAAATGGGTGCTACACAGTCTCCAGCGCACTTGGTGACACGTGTAACAACACCGCCATCTCCCCGGAACGCATTCGGCACCCCACCCCCGGTGACAACCGTTCCCGGCCCCGCCCGCCCCGCGCGGCGCCCTCTCCCCCCACACATCGCCACCTCCCCGCTCCGTCCCCCGAGGAGTCGTCATGGCCACGCACGAAGTAGTCGATCCACCCGTCCCTCCAGCCCCCGAGCCCGCCCGCCACCGCGGGCTGATGCTCCTCCTGCTCGTCGCCAACTCCGCCATGATGGCGGTCTACATGGGTGTCGGATCCGTCCTCCTGCCCACCCAGATCGCCGCGATCGCACCCGATGACAAGGTCGCCGTCCTGGGCCTGATCGGCGGGATCAGCTCGATCTTCGCGACCGCCTTCAATCCGATCGCCGGAGCCCTCTCCGACCGCAGCGGCCGCCGCAACCCCTGGATCCTCGGCGGCGCCCTCGCGTCGCTCGCCGGCCTTGCCTTCCTCGGCAGCATGACCACCGCGCTGCTCGTCGGCACCGGCTGGTGTCTGGTCCAGGCCACCATGAACATCTACCAGGCCGCGGTCACCGCGATCGTGCCCGACCGGGTTCCCGCGGCCCGGCGCGGCACCGCGTCCGCCCTGGTGGGACTGGGTCTGCCGATCGGCGGCACCGTCGGCGTGCTGGTCGCCTCCCAGACCGCCGAGCACTTGCGCACCGGCTACCTCGTCTTCGGCGCGATCGTCGCCGTGGCCGCGCTGCTGCTCACCGGCTTCTTCCGCGACGTACCGCGCTCCGGGCCGGCGGCGGACAAGCCGCCCGTGCCCTTCCGGGCCCAACTGGCCGCGTTCCTCTCGTCCTTGGCCAGTCACGACTTCCGATGGGCCTTCATCGGACGGGCCCTGATGGTCCTGGGCTACTTCTCGGTCGTCGGCTACCAGCTCTACATCCTCGGCGACCACATCGCGCTCCCCGAGGGCCTCACCCCGCCCGCCGCGATGGCGATCCTCACCCCCGTGTCGATGGTCGCCATGGCCGTCTCCACCGTGCTGGGCGGTCTGCTGTCCGACCGCTGGAACCGCCGCAAGGTGTTCGTGGGGGTGTCGGCCGCCCTCGCCGGCCTCGTCATGGTGGTTCCCGTCGTCAGCCCGACCTGGACCGGCATGCTCGTCTTCAGCGCGCTGAACGGACTCGCCTTCGGCTGCTTCATGGCCGTGGACACCGCGCTGGTCACCCTGGTCCTCCCCCGCGCCGAGGACGCGGCCCGCGACATGGGCGTCCTCAACATCGCCAACGCGGGACCGCAGATCATCGCCCCCTTCGTCGCCTCGGCCGTGGTCACCGCCCTGGGCGGCTACACACCGCTCTTCCTGGTCGGCGGAGCGCTCTCCCTGATCGGCGCGCTGGCGATCCTCCCGATCCGCAGCGTGCGCTGACCCGCCCCCGGCCGGGCAAAGCCCGGCACGGACCCTGTCGGGCCACCCCGTCGGACCTGCCGAACCCTGTCGGACCTGCCGGGCCCCGTCCGGCCGGCCCGGGCGGACCGATCCGCATCGGTCCCGCCCGGTCGAGTACTCCGGCGGGCGCGTGCCGAGGGTCGCGCGCCCGCCGGTCACCCTCACCTCTCACCCTCAACCGCACCCTCTTCCTCTCCTCCCACCCCTCTGAAGGAGCCCCCGTGAGACGCAAGCGAGTTCTGCCGCTGGCCGCCCTGCTGCTGTGCGCGCCGGCCCTGGCCGGCACGGCGCCCGCGGCCGCCGCGCCGCAGACCGCGCCCGCTCCGGCTCCCGCCTCCGGCGGCCCGTTGCGGATCCTGCTCACCAACGACGACGGCTACGACGCCCCGGGTATCCGCAAGGCCTTCGAGCGCCTGACGGCCGCCGGACACGACGTCACGATCGTCGCCCCGCTCACCAACCAGAGCGGCACCGGCACGAAGGTGATGAACGCGCCCTCGGTCACGGTCAAGCACCCCGAGCCGAAGGTCTGGGCCGTCGACGGCACCCCGGGCGACTCCGTCGCCTTCGGGCTCGCCGAGGTCTTCGCCGGGAAGGCGCCCGACCTGGTCGTCTCCGGCACCAACTTCGGCCCGAACGTCGGCGGGCTCGCCACCCACTCCGGCACGGTCGGCGGCGCGGTCGCCGCGCTCGAACACGGCGTGCCGGCCATCGCGCTGAGCACGGGCGGCCTCTCCGTTCCCGACCCCGTGACCACGGTCAACGCGATGGGACCGACGCTCGACTTCGCGGTCAAGCTGATCGACCGGCTGCGGTCGCGCGCCCGGTCCGGGCCGCTGCTGCCGAAGGGCGTCGGTCTGAACGTCAACCACCCGGTCGTCGGTACGGACGGCAAGGGCAAGGCCGCCGGCGTCTCCACGACCTTCCAGGATCCGCAGACGGTCCTGGAGCCGGACTTCACCGACGCGGGAGACGGCACCTGGAAGATGGCCGTGAAGGTGGCCCTGCGACCCGCGGCCCGGGGCGGCGACGTCGAGGCCGTGAGCGCCGGCCGGATCGCCGTCAGCCCGATGAACGGCGACTGGAACACCGGTCCGGCCGACCAGGTCATCACCTCCGCCCTCGTCGCGGGCCTGCGCCCGTAACACCCCCGGAACCGGCAGGGGGCGGAGCGACCTGCGGCTCCGCCCCCTGCCCCTGCGGAACCCCGTAACGACCATGCGAGATCGCTGGAGGACGGATGATAAGACCCGGGAAACAGCCGTCGCGGCTGTCGTCGGTGAGATCCCTGCTCGGTACGGCCCTGGCTCTGGCTGCCCTGCTCACTGCGGTGCCATCCGCCGCGGCGGCACCCGGCGCGGCGGCACCCGGCGGGCCACCGCGTCCGGTGGTGGCCGTCGCGCAGGGCGTGCTGCGCGGCCAGGCACGGGACGGCGCCCAGGAGTTCCTCGGCGTCCCCTATGCCGCTCCCCCGGTCGGTACGCAGCGGCTGCGGGCGCCCCGGCCGCCGGCCCGCTGGCAGGGGGTGCGGGAGGCCGCCCGGCAGTCCCCGGCCTGCCTGCAGTTCTCGCCGTTCGGACTGGGCGACCCGCAGGCCGTCAGCGAGGACTGCCTGTACCTGGACGTGTACCGGCCCCGGGCCGCCCGGCCCGGGGCACGCCTGCCGGTGGTCCTCTGGATGCACGGGGGCGCGTACAGCCAGGGAACGGGAACCCAGTTCGGCGGGCACACCATGGCCGAGCTCACCGGGAGCGTGGTGGTGAGCATCAACTACCGCCTCGGTCAGCTCGGTTATCTGGCGCTGCCCGAACTGGGCCGCGAGAACGCCCTGCGGTCGGGGTCCTTCGGGCTGATGGACCAGCTGGAGGCCCTGCGCTGGACCCGGCAGAACATCGGCGCCTTCGGCGGTGATCCGGGAAGCGTCACGATCACCGGGCAGTCCGCGGGCAGCGGCTCCGTCTGCGCACTGCTGGCCGCCCCGCCGGCCGCCGGCCTCTTCCACCGGGCCGTACTGCAGAGCGGTCCGTGCACCCTGCTGGCCACTCCGGAGAGCACGGACGCGCAGGCCCACGCGCTGTCCTTCGCTGCCAGAGCGGGGTGCTCCGTCCCGGCGGAGGTGGCCGCGTGCCTGCGCGCCGCGTCCGGCACCGCCCTGATCGAGGCGGCCCGTACGCTGCCCACTCCGGGCCCGGCGTCCGGTGACGGGCTGCTGCCCGTCACCCCCGCGCGGGCGATCGGGAGCGGGGCGTGGAACAAGGTGCCGGTCATGATCGGAAGCACCCGCTCCGAGGCCCGCTTCTTCGTCGCGCTGACGCAGCCGCGGCTGACGGCCGAGGAGTACGCGGCGCAGGTGCTCGCCGGCTACGGGGCCGCGGGACCGGAGGTGCTGGCCCGCTATCCCGTCGCGGAACACGGCTCGCCGTACCTTGCGCTCTCGGCGCTGATGACGGACTCGACCTTCGCCTGTCACACCTCGTGGACCGCACAGCTCTTCGCCACGCAGGTACCGACGTTCGTCTACGAGTTCGACGATCCGCGCTCACCCACGCTTGCGGGCGCGCAGGTGCCGGGTCTGGACCAGTCGAACGCGCACAGTGCGGAGCTGGCCTACCTGCACGACTTCACCATGGGCGAGCGCCCGCTGACCCCGGTCCAGGTCGCACTCGGGAACCGGATGAAGCGCTACTGGGGTGCGTTCGCGCGCTTCGGCGCGCCCGTCGTACCGGGCCAGGCCGGGTGGCCGACGGTGGGTACCGGTACCGTCCTCAGCCTGCATCCGTCGGCGACGCGGACGACCACGTCCTTCGATGCCGACCACCAGTGCGCGTTCTGGCGTGCAGAGCCGCCCAGGGCCCTCTGAGCCGGCGAAGACCCCTCGGGTCGGGGGCGCCGCCCGCCGGCCTGGTGGCCGCGTTGGAGCGGACGGTCCGACGGATTCCCCGGGGCGGTGGCGTACGCCCGGCGCGGGGCGCGGGAGTCGCGGACGGCGGCGGGGCTCGCGGACACCGCGACCGGTGAGCGGGCCCGGCCGGACCATCGGTTCCGGATCGCCGGCAGCACCCAGTCGTTCGTGGCGACGGTGCTCCTGCAGTTGGAGGGCGAGGGACGGCTCTCGCTCGACGACAGCGTGGAGACCTGGCTGCCCGGCGTGGTCCGGGGCGGCGCGAACCTGAGGAAGGAGCCGCCTGTCCCGTACACCGAGGCGCTGGGCCGGGCGCAGGCCGCGGTCCTCATGCGACTGAGGCGGCGTCAGGCCGGCGTGAGGCTCCTCCGCCCCGGTGAGGGCGCGGAGGAGCCGTGACTCACTTGCCGAGGATGTTGCCCGTCCACTGGCCGGCACCCTGCATCATGGCCTCGTTGCTCAGGATCTGGGTCCCCGGCAGGGCCGCCATGCCGATGTCACCGGCCGGCGCCGCGCCGTTGTGGGAGCCGACCGTGTTGTCGCGGCCGGCGTTGAAGACGTCGTCGCCCGCGACCTGGCTCAGGTCGCCGAAGACGATCGAGTAGGTGTTGCTGACCGGGGCGTAGATGGTGAAGGTGTCGTCGGCGGAGGCCGCGGACGCGCCCGCCAGGATGATGCCGCCGGCGGCGAGAGCGGTCAGGGCGCAACGGATCGAACGCACGAGTACTGCCTTTCGTGGAGGGGTGGAGGAAGAGCAGTGCGAAGGTAGGACGCTTCGCCCGGCGAGAGCCCGTACCCGCCGCTGTACGGCCCGAGTCCATCCGTACGGCGCAGCCTCCCGGCCCGCGGCCGGGTCCGCGAGACCCTTAGGCCGTGAGCCCGGAGAGGCGGCGGTTTCGGCGGTGCCGGGTGCGTGCGTAGGCGGCGGCCGAGAGCGCCGCGGCGGCCGCCGTGACCGTCAGGAGCCAGACCGGGATGCCGTCCCCCACCGTGAGCAGCTCGTCGCGGTAGACGGCCCGGCGGTACGGGGTGTCCTTCGGCGTCGCGCGCAGTTCGTGGTCGGCGTCGATGCGGCCCGGTTCCGGGAACTCCTGCTCGATCGCCGTCAGGAACACCGGCTTTCCGTCGGCGAGGGCCGCGAGCGGGCCGCCCTCCGGCTCGATGGTGCCCGCGAAGGTGACCTTGGGCGCGGAGCCGCCGATCCTCGTGGCAGGCTCCATGCGGTGGTCCGCCAGTACGTACAGGCCGAGTGACTGCGGCGTCTTCGCCATGCGGGAGAGCCGCATCGGGTAGACCAGCCGGTCGCTGTCGAAGCGGATCTTCAGCGGGTCCAGGTCGCCCCGGAGCACCTTGCCCTGTCCGGCGTCGCGCGGGGCGAGGCGTATCGCCACGTACTCCCAGTGCTGGTCGACGTACGGCTTGACCTCGGTGGCGAGGCGGTCGGGGAGCTGAAAGCCGTTGCTCTCCAGCCAGTTCTTCAGGGCGTCGGGGTCGGTGGCGGTGAGCCGGGCCACGTCGAAGTCGCCGAGCTGCTCGCGGCCGACCACGCCCACGGGCGGTGCGGCGCCCGGCGCCGGGGCGCCCGCGCCGTCGCCCTTGTTGCGGGAGAAGGGCCAGTCGCCGTCGCGCGGCCAGAAGTAGCTGCGGGTCCTGCGCTCGGGCCGGGTCAGTTCGCGTAGTTCGTCGAACATGTCCCCGTCGCCCAGTTCCACCGTGGCGCGGCCCGGCACCGGCATGATCCAGGCGGCCCGCTGTGCGTTGCCGCCGACGGTGAAGCGCATCACGATCTGTTCCGTGCGTCCGTCCCAGCGCACGACGGAGGTCTCCCGGTCGACGCCGATCCGGGACTGGCCGTCGGGGATCATGGCCCCGCAGCCGCAGGCCCAGGCGGGGTTGACCAGCGCGCCCACCTGCGTCGCGAACAGGGCGAACAGCAGAATCAGGATCCTTCGTTTCATCCACACGGGGTCTGGGACGGCCGACCGGGTGATCCGGTTCCGCCCCCTGTCGCCGCAGGATCCGGCCTGGCTCATACTGTGGCGCATGAGGGGGAGTGAGAAGCAGCCGCACGCTCTGCGGCGCCAGAACGCGCTACCGCGCAGCCCGATGGTTCCGGACTCCGTGCTGGCGGAGATCGCCCGGCACGACTGGGAGCGCATCGCGTGCGGCTGCGGCCGGTCCGCGGGCCATCTGGTGGACGCCGTGCGCGACGCCGCCGAGGGGCATCCTGCCGCGTTCCACGCGCTGGAGGGGCACGTCTTCTTCGCCCAGCACCTGAAACCCCCCGCCCCGGCGGTGTGCGCCGTGCTGATGGCGGTGTGGTCGGCGCGTCCGCCCCGGCGGGCGACCCGCGAGGCGCTGCTGTGGACTCTGCTGGCCCTGCTGTGCACGGTGGACGACGGCGGCACGCACGAGGCGGGACTGCACGGGCAGTGCGCCGCCTTCATCCGCACCGGTGTGGACGGTTTCCGGCAGGAGCTGGCCGCCGTCCCGGGCTCCGGGACGGCCGCGTACGCCGAGGGCATCCTGGAGATCCTCGGCCTGCCGATGTCCTGACGCGGCAGGTCGGCGACGGGTCCGCCGCGGGTCCGCGACGGGGCGGCGGCCGCCCCCGTCAGGCAGTGGCGGCCGGCCCCGTCAGGCGGTGGCGCGCGCGGTTTCGGCGACCGCGCCGGGCAGCCAGTCGGCGACCCGGCCGAAGGTGAAGCCCAGGGCCGCGGCCCGGCCGTTGTCCATGGCGTAGGCGCGGTCGAAGGAGAAGGGCGAGGCGTCGGCACCCGCTTCGACGACCCGGTGGCGGGGCCGCCGTCCGAGCTGTTCCGCGACCGTCATGCAGAGCTCGAGGACGTCCGGGGAGCCGTGCGAGGCGGCGTTGACGGGCCCGGTGAAGGTCTGGCCCGCCGTCCACCGGAGGAAGTCGGCCATCTCCAGGTGGTGGATGAACGAGGTGCCGTACGGGGCTTCGTGGACGTCGACCGGGATCCCGGCACCGATCCGCTCCACGTAGTGCGCGAGGCGCCCGGTGAACTCCGCCCGGCCGCCGCCGAGGACGTGCGCGGTCCGCACGCTGACGTACGGGAAGGGCGGCTCGCGCAGGAAGACGGCCTCGGCGCGCCGCTTGCCCTCCGCGTAGGCATGGGCGGCGCCGGCCCGCGAGGGGCTGCCCGGATCGTCGCCGCGCGGACGCGGTGGGCGCCCGGGGTCCAGGGACTCCTCGGCGACGGGTACGGTGTGCGGCGCCCAGTCGGCGGGGAGGGTGGCCGGGTCGTAGACCTCCATCGTCGAGGTCATCACGTAGCGCCCGGTCCTGCCGGCGAACACCCGGCGGGCGACGGCGGCCTGGAGCGGTGTGTAGCAGACCTGGTCGACGACCACGTCGAAGTCCCGCCGGTCCAGCGCCGCCCGTAGCCCGGCCTCGTCGTCGCGGTCGGCGAGGAGGCGGCCGACGCCGGGAGGCGGGGCGCTGGAGCCCCTGTTGAGGACCGTGACCGTGCTCCCCGCGTCGCGCAGCCGCGTGATCAGTGACTTCCCGAAGTACCGGCTGCCGCCGATGACAAGAATCCGCTTCATGCGTCCGACTCTCGCGTTGTATCGTCCCCAGCGGAACCGACCGGCCGCTGAACGGGTCGTAAGGAAAACTGATGATCGATGTGCAGCGGTTGCGCGTCCTGCGGGCGGTGGCCGAGCACGGCAGCTTCAACAAGGCGGCCGGGGCACTGCTGCTGACCCCGTCGGCCGTCTCCCAGCACATCGCGGCGCTGGAGCGCACCCTCGGCCACCCGGTGGCGGTGCGCAGCACGCGCGGTGTCACGCTCACCGAGCCGGGACGGCTGCTGGTGGAGGCGGCAGAGACGATCTCCGCGGAACTGGACCAGGTGCGCCGGGCGATCGACCGGCTGGCGCAGGATCGGCCGCGGCTGACCGTCGCCACCTTCACCAGCGGGGGCCGCCATCTGCTGCCGGCGGCGCTTTCCCACTTCGTGGAAGCGCACCCGGAGGTGGAACTGACGGTGCTGGAGAGCGAACCGGAGGACGCCGTGCCGATGGTGCGCGGCGGTGCGGCGGATCTCGCACTCGCCTACCACTTCGACGGACCGCCGCCGGTGGGTCCGCGTCCTGGCGGGCGGCCGGGCCTCGACTGGCGGCCCCTGATGCAGGACCCGCTGTGGCTGGTGCTGCCGCGGGGTCACCGCCTGGCCGGCCGGCCCTCCGTGGACCTCGGCGAGCTGTCCGGCGACCGGTGGGTGCTGGGCTGCCTCAAGACGGAGGCGTTCCTGCGCCGCCATGCGGAGCTCGCCGGTTTCGAGCTGCGCGTGGCCGCTTCCACCACCGACTACTTCTTCGCCCAGACACTGGTCGCGGCGGGGGTCGGGGTCTCCCTCGTCCCGCAGGTCGCTCTGGCCGGCGTCCCGGAGGCGGTCGCGGTCCTGGTCGAACCTCCGCGTCCCGCCCGGCACATCGGGCTGGTGCTGCCGCGCCGGCGCCGCGCGGACCCCTGCGCCGAGGCGCTGGCCGATGCCCTCACGGCCGCGGCCACCGCCACCACCACCGCCTCCGCCTCCGTCACACCGATCGGAGCCCGTCGCTGAACCCCCTCCTGTGCGGCCTCGCCGCCAATCCCGCTCTCCCGCCCGAGCTGGTCGACCGGCTGATCGCCCTGGCCGCGGCGGCGCCCCGGCCGTCCGACCTCTCCGACCCCACCGGCTTCCTCGCCGACGTGCTGGTCTGGCACCTGTCCGAGCGCGCCGACCTCGGCCCCGCGCAGGTGGCGGCCCTGGCCGCGCTCGACGAGGACACCCCGGCACGGCTCGCCCGCGGCGGGCACCTGGGCGCCGCCGACGTCGACCCGGACGTGTGGCCGCTCGCGGCCCTCGCCCTCCTCGACGAGGGCCGCGGCCTGCCGGAGTGGGCCCGCCGGTTCGCTGTCGACCCCGACCCGTCGCTGCGGTGGCAGCTCGCCTCCTGCCCCGGGCTGCCCGCGGACGTCGAGGACGCCCTGGCCGCCGACCCGGACCACGAAGTGGCCGCCGAGCTCGCGCTGTGGACGACGTCCTCCGCGGTCGCGGCCCGCCTCGCGCGGCATCCGCACGCCGAGGTCCGGCAGGCGGTGGCGTGCAACGAGGCCGCGCCGCCCGCCGCGCTGGCCGCTCTCCTCAGCGGAGACGGTCTGCCGCCCGCCCACTCCTGCCTGGTGTGCGACGGCCGCGAGATCCCTTTCCTCCACGACCCCCACTGCCCGGACGCCGACTGCGTCCTGCCGGCCGGCGCCGCATGCGACGGGACTCACGGCTCGACCGTCCACGGCACCTGGGGGCGGGCCCTGGCCAACCCGGCCACTCCCCCGGAGGCCGTGGCGGCCTTCGCGGACCATCCCTCCGTGCTGCTGCGGTGGGCCGTCGCCGAGCACCCCGGTCTCCCGGCGGAGGTCTACACCCGCCTCGCCGGTGATCCCGACTCCCGGATACGGGCTTCGGTCGCGCGGAACCCGGGGAGCGGCCCGGAGGTGAGCCGCGTGCTGGCCGCCGACCACGATGTCGAGGTACGACGGGCCGTGGCGCACCATCCCCGGGTGCCGTTCGACGTGCTGGAGCGGCTGACCCCCACGACCCGCCTGGGCCAGGAGCCACTGCCGCGGATCTCCGCCGCCACCCCGGAGGAGCTGGCGCAGGGGGCCGCGTCGGCGAACGCGCGCGTACGGATGCTCGTGGCGCACCGGCACGATCTGCCGCCGGAGCTGCGCGACCGGCTCGCCGCCGATCCCGACGCCTCGGTGGCCAAGGCCGTGGCCCCGCACCCGGGGCTGTCGCCGGAGCGACTGCGGGCCATGGTCGCACTGCACGGCCAACAGGTCCTCGCACGGGTCGCCGCCAACCCGGAGGCGCCCGGCGACCTGCTGGCGGAGGTGGCCCGCCACGATCCGCCGGCACGACGGGCGTTGCGGGAGATCGCCTCGCACCCGCACGCGACCGCCGAGGCGCTGCTGCCCTGCCTGGCCGGCGGGAGGTCGCGGGTGAGCGCCGCCGCCCATCCGGCGCTCCCTGCGGCGGTCGTCGTCGGGCTGCTCGACGATCCGGACCCGGACGTGGTGGAGGCCGCGGCCGGCAACCCCTCACTGCCGCCCGCCGTGATGGCGCAGCACATCACGTGACGGCCCGTCAGCCCATCGAACCGGGTGTCACCAGGCCGCACTCGTAGGCCAGGACGACGGCCTGGGCCCGGTCGCGGAGCGACAACTTCGCGAAGATGCGGGCCACATGGGTCTTCACCGTCGCTTCGCTGAGCGTCAGCTCCGCCGCCAGTTCGGAGTTGGAGCGGCCGTGGCCCATCAGCGTCAGTACCTCGCGTTCGCGCGGCGTCAGGGCGGCCAGCTCGCGGTGGGTGCCGGCCGTGGTCACGCGGTCGCGGTCCGCCGCGCCGGGGGCGCAGCGCTCCACCAGCCGGCGGGTGATCGACGGGGCGAGCAGCGCGTCGCCGGTGCCGACCAGACGCACCGCGGCGGCGAGGTGCTCGGGGGTGACGTCCTTGAGCAGGAAGCCGCTCGCCCCGGCGGCGAGGGCGGCGTACACGTACTCGTCGAGGTCGAAGGTGGTCAGCATGATCACCCGGCAGTGGGGGGCCTCGGCGAGAATGCGCCGGGCCGCCTCCAGGCCGTCCATGACGGGCATGCGGATGTCGAGGAGGACTACGTCGGGGAGCAGCCGGCGCACTTGGGCGACGGCTTCCGCGCCATCGGCGGCGACGCCGACCACGTCGATCCCGCGGGCGGTCAGGATCAGCCGGAAGCCGGTGCGCACCAGATCCTGGTCATCGGCGATCACCACGCGGGGCGCCGGCCCGTCGGCCGCGGGGGCGGCCGGGGCTGCGGGCGCGGTCACGGCCGGTCCAGGGGGAGGCGGGCGCGCACCCGGTAGCCGCCGCCGAGGCGGCGGCGGGCGTCGAGGTCTCCGCCGTAGACTGCGACCCGTTCGCGCAGGCCGAGCAGGCCCCGCCCGGTTCCCTCGGCCTTCGGCGCGCTGCCGCCCGGGGTGTGCGGGCGGGGTTCGGGCGCACCTCCCGGGAGGACGCTCGTTCCGCCGCTCAGCACCTCCACGCGCAGTGCGTGTGCCGCGTACCGCACCGTCACCTGTGTCCTGCCTCCCTCTCCGTGTTTGAGCGCGTTCGTGAGCGCCTCTTGGACGATCCGGTACGCCGTGACGTCGATCCCGGCCGGCAGCGGGCGCGGGTCGCCGGACACGCGTACCTCCACCGGCAGGCCCGCGAAGGCGAATCGGTCGATGAGCGCGCTGAGCCGGGTCAGGCTCGGCTGCGGGGCCAGCCGGGTGGCCGCGGCGAGCCGTTCCTCGTACGGGGCGTCCGCGCCGTCCTGCGCGGGGGCGAGCAGCCCCAGCAGGTGCCGCAGTTCGGTCATGGTGTTCCGCCCGGCGCGTTCCACCTCGCCCATGGCCGCAGCGGCCTCCTGGGGCAGGCTGGTGAGCACCTCGCGGGCGGCTCCCGCCTGGACCACCATCAGGCTGACGTTGTGGCTGACGATGTCGTGGAGTTCGGCAGCGATCCTGGCCCGTTCGGCGTCGACCGCACTGCGGGCGGCGCTCTCCCGCTCCCGTTCCAGCAGCCAGCCGCGCTCCTCGATCGCCGCCCGGTGGCTGCGCCGGGCGCGCAGCAGCGCCGCGCCGAGTACGCCGCACCCTGCCGCCGCGACGCAGGCGACAACCGTGGCGATGATCTGCCCCACCCTCAACTCCCCACCCCGCGAGCCCTGATGCCATTGTGCCGGACGGCGCATACATCCCCGGGATGACCTGCGCCGGCCTTTACATCCGGGGGCTGACGCCCCGCCCCCGGCCCCCGACTTAGGTTCGGGGCCATGACAACCGATCACGACAGCGCACGGCAGGTCGTCGTACGACTGGACGACGTGCACAAGGAGTACGGCGACGCGAAGGCCCTCGACGGCCTCTCCCTGGAGATCCGGGCGGGTGACGCCGTGGCCGTGATGGGCCCCTCCGGCTGCGGCAAGTCCACCCTGCTCAACATGGTGGCCGGGCTGGACCGGCCGACCTCGGGCACCGTCGAGGTGCAGGGGCATGACCTGGGCGGGCTCAACGAGACGGGGCTGGCGCTGTTCCGGCGCCGGCACATCGGCATGGTCTTCCAGTTCTTCAACCTCATCGACGACCTGCCCGCCCTGGACAACGTGGCGCTGGCCGCCCAGTTGACCGGCATCCCGGCGCGGCAGGCGCGCCGCCGGGCTCTGGAGCTCCTCGACGAGCTCGGCGTGGCCGACCGCCGGAACAACTACCCGGCGACGCTGAGCGGCGGCGAACGCCAACGGATCGCCGTGGCGCGCGCCCTGATGAACCGTCCGGCACTGCTGCTCGCGGACGAACCGACAGGGGCCCTCGACAGCCGCGCCGGCGAGCAGGTGATGGACCTGCTGATCGACCTCAACCAGATCGGCCAGACACTGCTGGTCGTCACGCACGACCCGGAGCTGGCCACCCGCTGCGCCAGCCGCCTGGTGGAGGTCGCCGACGGCCGCGTCGCACGGCAGAGCCGGCTGGAGGCGACCGCGTGAGCGCCGTGTGGCGGGCCTCCCGCGCGGCCGTGAAGCGCCGCAGGCTCCAGACCTTCGTCATCGGGCTGGTCGTGCTCTGCTCGACCACGGCCGTCCTGCTGGCCCTGGGGCTGCTCGACGTTGCCACCAGCCCCTTCGACAAGGCGTACGCCGCCCAGCGCGGCCCGCACACCGTGGCGGCGTTCGACACCGCGAAGGCCACCCCGGAGCAGCTGGCGCAGACAGCCCGGCGGCCCGGTGTGACCGCTGCGGCGGGGCCGTTCGGGCAGCGGGTCCTGGACGTGCCCAAGGACTGGCTCTGGATGCCCGGCGGCTCCTTGACGGTGGTGGGACGGGCCGACCCGGGCGGCCCCGTCGACCGGGTCCAGGTCCTGGAGGGCCGCTGGGCGACCGCGCCCGGCGAGATCGTCGTCGCCTGGCCGTCGGCGGGCACACCCGGGAACGAGCTGCTCGGAACCGTGCTGGAGGTCCCCGGATCGGCGCCGTTGACGGTCGTCGGATTCGCCGCGGGCATGGGCAGGTCGGCGGACGCCTGGGTCTCCCCCGAGCAGATGACCGCGCTGCGTCCGGCCACCGCCCAGATGCTGTACCGCTTCACCGACTCCTCGACGGAGGCACGGCTGAACGCCGCTTTCGGCCGGGCCACCGCAGGGCTGCCCGAGGGGGCGCTGACCAGTGCGCACACCCACCTCGATCTGAGGAAGGCCTTCTCGTCGCTGGCGGACGCCTACCTCCCCTTCATGACGCTCTTCGGCATCCTCGGCCTGCTGGTGTCCGCCCTGATCGTCGGGAACGTCGTCAGCGGGGCGGTCGTCTCCGGGTACCGGCACATCGGTGTGCTCAAGGCCCTGGGCTTCACCCCGAACCAGGTGGTCGCCGTCTACCTGACGATGATGGCCGTGCCGGCCCTCTTCGGCTCCGTGGCGGGCACCCTGCTCGGCAACGCGCTGGCCGAGCCCATCCTGGGGATCGCGTTCTCCGGCATCGAGACCGGCCGGGCCGCCGTAGGCGGCGTCTCCTCCTGGGTGTCGGTGGTCTGCCTGCTGGGAATGCCCGCACTCGTCCTGCTGACCGCGCTGGTTCCCGCGCTGCGCGCGCACCGGCTGCCGGCTGCCCGGGCGATCAGCGCGGGCAGCGCCCCGCTGACCGGCCGCGGTCTGCGCGTCCAGCGCGTCCTCGGCGGCAGCCGGCTGCCCCGCGCGGTCAGCATGGGCCTCGGTCAGCCGTTCGCCCGCCCGAGCCGCACGCTGCTGACCCTGGCGGCCGTCGTCCTCGGCGTGACCACGGTGACCCTGGCGACCGGACTGACCAGCACCATGCTCGCGTACAGCGAGGCCGGACGCGGCGGCGCGCTGGTCAGGGTGGAAGCCGGGGAGCCCGCCGAAGGCCGGGCCGCTCCCCTGCCGGGCGACGCCCAGATCGAGGAGCGGCTGCGGTCGCTGCCCGGCACGGCGGGGGTACGGGCCCGGGCACTGGCCCAGGTGACCGTCGTGGGGCAGAGCCGGCCGGCCTTCGCCGACTTCTACCGCGGGGACGACGCCTCGTCCGCCGGTCGGATCGTCGCGGGACGGATGCCGGAGGCGGCCGGCGAGTTCGTGGCCGGGCCGGCCTTCCTGACGCAGAACGGACTGCGGCTCGGGGACCGGGTCGCCCTGGCGCTGGGCGGCAGACAGACCTCCGCCACCGTCGTGGGGGAGCTCATCGAGGGCAACGCCCGTGGCCTGGAGGCTTCCTGGGAGACCCTTCTGCCGCTGGCACCGGACGCCCGCCCGGTCGAGTACGAGGTGCGGCTGGCTCCCGGAGCCGACGCCCGGACGTACGCCGCGGCGGCGGAAGCCGTCGGCCCGGGGCTGCGCGCCTCGGTCTCGGATGCGGGGAACAGCGCCACCACCACTGTCGTCGCCTTCTCCACGGTGTTCACGGTCCTGCTGAGTGCCGTCGCGTCGCTCGGTGTGTTCAACACCGTCCTCCTGGGCACCCGGGAGCGCCGCCGGGACCTCGGGATGCTCAAGTCCATCGGGATGACACCACGGCAGGTGGTGGCGATGACCGTGACCTCGGTGGCGGGGGTCGGCGCGGTCGGCGGGCTGCTGGGCATCCCGCTCGGGATGCTGGCGCACCGGCTGGTCGTGGACAACGTCGGGGTGGTCTCCTTCCCGGAGTCGATGAAGGACGTATGGGACGCGCCGCAGTTGTCCGGCCTGCTGCTCGCAGGGGTCGCGATCGCCGTCGTGGGTGCGCTGGTTCCGGCCCGGGCGGCGGCTCGGATGACCATCGCGGCGGCCCTGCACACCGAATAGGCCACCGGGCAGGGAGGAAGTGCGGATGCGGCCGGCGTCCGGGGCTTCGTAGGCTGCTCCCCGGCACCCGGAGCCCCAGGAAGGAGCCGCTGATGCCCCGCAGTCCGAACAAGGCCCGGCGTCTGGTCGTGGACGGGCACACCTACACGCGGTCGGTACGCCACTCCCACAGCCGATCGGGCGGCTCCGGCCGCGACTGCAGCGAGTCGCTCACGGTCCACCTGACAGGGGCACGGGGAGCCCTGCGCATCGTCTTCCGCGAGGGCCCCGGCAGACTCGTCCCGAGCGGCTACCCGATGGTCTCCGGGGAGGTGTCGCTCACCACGACCGACTCCCTGTACCTGCACGAACCGGGCGCCGTCCGGGCCCTGATGGAGGAGGCCCGGGAGCGCGGGTGGCGTCCCGACGGCCCGTCCGGCATGGAGATCGACGGGTGGACCCTCTTCGAGGCCGCCCTCCGCAGGCGGAAGGGCTCCGCCGGGCCGCCGCCCGCCCCGCAGGAGTGATTCCGTCACCTCCCCGGGCCGGGGGTCGTTAGGGCCTGGGGGTTGACTCGGGGGCGAAGGGATGGCGGTATGCGGCAGTTTCCTCTGGAGATGCACCACGTGGCACCCGGCAGGGTGGTCGAGTGGCGGCTCAGGTCCACCGCGGCGCAGGCCCACGGGCCGGGTGACGCGGCGAGCCGGAAAGCGTCTTTCAACCAGGACAAGCACTTCACCGTCGCGGAGGAGAGCCGGGCCGCCGACGACCCCGTCGCGTCCTGGGTCGCGGTCACCTTCGAGGTGACCGGCCCGCTGGACGAACAGGCCCTGGCCCAGTCCCTGCTCTCCTTCGTCCAGCGGCACGAGGTCCTGCGCTGCGCGTTCCGGCGGCTGGCCGGCGAGGTGGCCTGCGAGCCCTTCGCTCCCGCCACCCTCATCCTCGACCCCGAGCTCGTGGGCACCTTCGAGGACGCCGGTGTGCTGAGCGACTTCCTCGTGGAGCGGTTCAAGCGGAGCATCGACACGCTGTCCTGGCCGCTGTTCATCATGGGCGCGGTGGTCCGCGAGGACTCGGCGACCGTCTACCTGGCCTTCGACCACATCGTCTGCGACGGCATGTCGATGCCCATCGTGGCCCGCGAGGTGCTGACTGCCTACGAGGGCCTGTGCCGCGGCGAGAGCGCCGAACTGCCGCCCGCGCCCAGCTATCTCGACTTCGCCGAGGAGCAGCGCCGCCGGTACCTGTCCATCGACGCCGGCGACGGCCGTCTGGACTACTGGAAGGCGTTCATGGGGCCGGCGGGCGAGTTCTTCCCGCGCTTCCCCCTCGATCTCGGCGTGGAGCCGGGACGGATGTACCCCATCGTCAACGAGGCGTCGATGCTGCTGGACGCCGGTGAGGCGGAGGTCTTCGAGAAGACCTGCCTGGCGGTCGGCGGGAAGCCGTTCATGGGCGTGCTCGGCTCGGTGGCCGTGTGTCTGCGCGAGGCCGGCGGTCCGGGTGTCTACCGGGGCTTCATGCCGGTCAGCGAGCGCGGCCGGAGCACCTGGACGAACTCGGTGGGCTGGTTCGTCAACACGCTGCCGATCGAGTTCGACGCCTCGCCCGGCCGGGACTTCGCCCAGGTGATGGCCTCCGTCCGGGCCGGGTTCGGGGAGATGATGACCCATCTCGACGTTCCGTTCGTGCGGGCCTGGGAGTTGCTGGCGCCCGAGGAGTTCGCCGCCCGCTCCTGGCCGTACCCGGTGAACTTCTTCTCGTACATCGACATGCGCAAGTGCCCGGGCGCCGAGCGCCACGACGACTGGCGGCCGACCACCCACGTGTGGTCGGCGCGCGCCAACGGGGCCTGCTCGTGGTTCCAGCGGGACACGGACGGCCTGCACATGAACTCCATCTACGTCGACACCCCGGCAGCCCGCCGGACCATGCGCGACTTCCAGGAGGCGCTGCGCCTGACGGTCCAGGAGGTCGCCCGCAGCGGTGGTTTCCGCCGCCCCGTCGCCCTGACCCCGCAGCGCCGTCCGGTACGGACGACCCCGCTGGACGTGGCCGCGTTCGCGCGCCGCGGCTGATCCGGGGCTCGGGAGCGCGGATCAGAGGCGGGCCGCGCGCCGCAGGAGCAGGGTGCGTTCCTGCGCGTTGCGGGTGAGTGAGGCCGCGCGTTCGAACTCGGCCCGGGCCTCGCCCGGTCGGCCGAGGCGCTCCAGCAGGTCGCCCCGTACGCTCGGCAGCAAGTGGTAGGCGCTCAGGGCCGGTTCGCGGGCCAGGGCGTCGACGAGCGGCAGGGCGGCCGCCGGTCCGTCGGCCATGGAGACCGCCACCGCCCGGTTGAGTTCCACGACCGGTGAGGGGGTCAGCCGGACCAGCCGTCCGTAGAGGGCGGCGATCCTGGCCCAGTTCGTGTCCTCGTAGCGGACGGCGGCCGCGTGGCACCCGGCGATCGCGGCCTGGAGGGAGTAAGGGCCGCTGCCGGCGTGGCTCATCGCACGGGCGCCCCTGGCGATGAGCAGGCGGTTCCACCTGGCCCGGTTCTGGTCGGCGAGCAGCACCGGTTCGCCGTCGGGGCCGGTGCGGGTGGCGATGCGGGAGGCCTGGAACTCCAGCAGTGCGGCGAGGCCGTGTACCTCTCCCTCCTCGGGCATGAGGGCCGCGAGGACGCGGGCCAGTCGCAGGGCGTCCTCGCAGAGGGCGGGCCGGACGAGGTCGTCGCCGGAGGTGGCCGAGTAGCCCTCGTTGAAGACCAGGTAGATGACTTCGAGGACCGACGACAGCCGTGCGTCGCGGTCGGTCCCGTACGGGACTTCGAAGGGCACCGCGGCCTTGGCCAGGGTCCGCTTGGCGCGCACGATGCGCTGGGCGACGGTGCTCTCGGAGGTGAGGAAGGCGCGGGCGATCTCCTGGGTCGTCAGTCCGCCGATCAGGCGCAAGGTCAGCGCGATGCGGGCCTCGGTGGCGAGGACGGGGTGGCAGGCGGTGAAGATCAGGCGCAGCAGGTCGTCGTCGATGTCGTCGGGTTCGGCCGGTTCGGCGGGCGGCGGCTCGTCCTCCAGGGTGCGGCCGACCTCGGCGAGCTTGCGCGCGTACGTCTCCTTGCGGCGGACCAGGTCGATCGCGCGGTGCTTGGCGGTCGCCATGAGCCAGGCGCCCGGTCGGTCCGGGACACCCGACTCCGGCCATTGCTCCAGGGCGGTGACGAGGGCGTCCTGCGCGATCTCCTCGGCGATGCCGACGTCCCGCACGATGCGGGTGACTCCGGCGATGATCCGCGCCGACTCGATCCTGAACACCGCTTCGACCGCCCGGGCCGTATCCACTGCCGTCACGGCCACCCATCAGAGCAGCCGTGACGAGGCAGGGCAAACGCGGCGCGAGCGGGCGGGATCACCACTCCCGGATCACCACTCCCGGATCACTTCTCCCGGATCTCCGGGATCACATCTCCTGGATCTCCCTGACCTCGGCGCTGACGTTCCATTCCGCCGGGTGGATCTCCAGGAACCGCCGGGTCCACTCGATCGCCTCGGCCTTGTCCTTGCACTGGCTGAGGGAGTAGCCGCCGACGACCTCCTTGGTCTCGGTGAAGGGGCCGTCGGTGTAGCTGATCTTCCCTCCGGACCAGCTGAGGCGGGTGGCCTCGGAGGTGGGGAGCAGTCCCGCGGTGTCGAGCATGACGCCGGCCTTGGTGATCTCCTCCAGCAGGGCGCCCATGCGCTGCTCGAACTCCGGCGGGAACTCGTTGGGGGGAAGGTCCTGCTCGTTGATGCGGATCATCGTCAGGAAGCGCGGCATGGTGACTCCTCGGTCGCGGTGGCGGGGCCGTTCCCCGCCTCTCACCCTTGCGTCGAACGGGAGGCGCCCGGATCGACAGCTCTCCGGAAATACTTCGAGGAATTTTTCGCGGCGGCCACCGGAAGACTCCGCCGGACACCCGCGGGAGCAGGTCAGCGACTGTCGCCGGTCCAGTCCCAGTGGCCCGGATCGCCCGCGCGGCGGCGGTAGTGGGCGCGGCCGCCCGCCCCGTAGCGTCCTATCTCGGTGGGGAGGCGGGCCTCCTCGTCGAGCTGGGGCGCGCTCCAGCCCGTGATGTCCAGGAGGAGGCCGTCGAGCGGGCCGCCGACCAGTTCGCCGTAGACGTGGCCGGGGCGCGGGCCGGGGTCGGGGTCCTCGTGGTCGGCGCCGTAGACCCGGCGCCGGAGCATCCTGTCGTCCATGTCGATCAGCTTCACAGGCGGCACTGACAACGGCCCGGCGGCCGCCCGCCGGGCCGGCGGCGATGATGGGTGCCGCGCCCCCGGCGGAGGGGCGCGCGAGCGAGGAGCGACACGCATGGCACATGGGGTGCACCGGCCACAGGAGGACGAGGAGTTCGACTTCGTCCTGTCGATGGCGAAGGGGCCCGTCCTGGCCTATTTCTGCGGCACCTGGCCCAAGGCGGTGGAGGCCTGCCGCGCGATGGACGCCGTCGTCGCCGAGGTGGTGCGGGAGTACGGGACGCGGCTGACGGCCGTCCGCACCGACATGACGCGCTGCCCGGGGCCGACGAAGCGGTACGGGGTGACCGGCGCGCCGACCGTCGTCCTCGTCGCGGAGGGCGAGGCGGTCGCGAGCCAGGCGGGCCCGATGGGCCTCGCGGAGCTCCGGGCGTTCCTGGACGCCCATCTCTGACCGCGGACCCGGATGCCACGGCCCGGCTCACAGGAGGGCGACGGCCCGGCGTTCCAGGTCCAGCGAGTGCTCCACGAGGGTGGCGAACTCGTCGAAGAGAGTGCGCCGGGCCCCGGCGTCCGGGTCCGGTCCGGCGGTGCGGGCCAGTTCCGCGAGCCGGGACCAGTGCCCGGCCGACTCCCGGAAGAGGGCGGCCGCCGCGGGCCGTCCGACCAGGTCGAGGAAGTCGGCGTAGAGCGGCCGGGTGGCTCCGGGTGCGGTCCACTCCCGCTCCAGGCAGGCGTACAGCCGGCGGGTTCCTGCGAGGAAGGCCTCCGGGGCGGCGAAGCGGCGCTGCCAGCCCGTTCTGGTACGGGTGTCGCGCAGGTGCGCGGCCAGCTTCTCCATGCCGGAGAAGCCGAAGTTGACGTCGAACCGGTTGCCGAGCACGGGTCCGGTGAGACGTGCGGCCGTGGCGGCGAGGGCCCCCGCGACGTCGGGGTCCCCGGTGGCCGGTCCAGTGGGCACGATCATCTCGTGGCGGCCCTTGCGGTGCCCGGACCAGGCGGCTCCGAACTCCTCCTCGGGGATCCGGTACGGGGTCCGGGCCTCGTCCTCGACGTACAGGGTGTCGCCTTCGTACCCCGCGAGGACGACGGTGTACGGATCGGCTCCCGCCATCTCGTCGCCGGGGCCGTGCCACGGGAGCCCGGACCGGTCGACGGTACAGAACACCGGGCGCCCGGCGTCGAGGGCCGCGTGCACCCGGCCCCAGTGCGGACGGGCGCTGTGGGCCACGTCGTAGGGGACGCGGAGCCGGTCGAGGGCGGAGCGGATCCAGGGATCGGGGTGGGCCTGGGCGACGATCGTGAGCTGGGGCGGGCGGCCGGTGTACTCGAAGACGAAGTACATGAAGCCGATGCCGCCGGCGAGGCCCGCGACGAGCGCCTCGTCGTGGGTGCTGCCGAGGGCGTGCCGGACGAGGGAGCTCTCACGGTGGCGCTCGGTGCCGAAGTCCTCGTACAGGAGCATGCGGCCAGGGTAGCCAGGGGGTCGGACACCACATTTCCTGTACAGTTGTCCAGGAAGTGTCCCCATCCCCCGTTCCTTCCCCAGAGAAGTGGAGGCGGCCATGCAGACGGTCGCTCAGATCCTGATCGGCCTCGTGGCCGCGCTGCACGCGTACTTCCTGGTCCTGGAGATGTTCCTGTGGCAGCGCCCGCCCGGCCGGGCGCTGCACGGCTTCGATGCGGACACCGCGCGGCTGACCGCGCCGCTCGCCGCCAACCAGGGCCTGTACAACGGCTTCCTCGCCGCCGGCCTGGTCTGGGGGCTGACCATCGACTCGCTCGCCACGCAGGTGTTCTTCCTGGCCTGCGTGATCGTGGCCGGCGTGTTCGGGGCGGCGACCGCCAACCGCCGGATCCTCGTCGCCCAGGCCGTACCGGGCGCCCTCGCGCTCGGTGCGGCACTGCTGGCCGCATGAGCCCGGAGGATCCGCGTAGGGCGCGGACGAAGGCGCGGCTGCGGGAGAGCCTGCTGGCCGAGTGCGCCGACCGGACGCTCGCGGAGGTCAGCGTCTCCGCGGTGGTCCGCCGGGCCGGCGTCGGACGGGCCACTTTCTACCTGCACTACGAGGACCTCACCGCGCTCGCCGTCGACGCCTGCGCGGACGTCGTGCACGCGGCGGTCGACGCCCTGCACGCCTGGCAGACCGGCCCCTCCCCGCTCCCCCCGGTGAAGCCCCCGGCAGCACTGGCCGGGTTCCTGGCGGGGGCGGCGGCCCGCGCACCGCTCTACCGCACCCTGCTCCTCCCGGGCGGCGGCGGCCCCCTCGGCGACCGGCTGCACCGGGAGCTGCGCGCCCGCGCCCGCGCCGAGCGCGCGGCGGTGGGCGCACCCCGGCCCGAGCTCGTCGCCTCGGCGGTCGCCGCGGCCTTCACCGGAGTCCTCGCCGACTGGCTGCACGAGGAGATCCCGGCGGATCCGACCACCCTTGCGGACCACCTGTGGCAACTGCTCCTCGCCCTGCACCGGGCCCCCGCGGCCTGAGGCCGGGTCCGGGACGCCGAAAGCCCCGCCGGCGGACCGGCGGGGCTTCGTTCACGGCACGCGGCTCGTGGTGGCGGCTACCCGATGGGGACCACGTTCTCGGCCTGGGGGCCCTTGGGCCCCTGGGTGACGGTGTAATCGACTCGCGCGTTCTCCTCCAGCGACTTGAACCCCGTGGTCTGGATCGCGGAGAAGTGCACGAACACATCAGGACCGCCGTCGTCCTGCTGGATGAAGCCGAACCCCTTCTCCGAGTTGAACCACTTCACGACACCTGTTGCCATCTTGCTGATCCTTCACAACGGTCCACTGCGGGCCGCACACGCGGCCGTCTCGATCCTGCCCAACAGTCCCGCGGAGCACACGCCGGACGCGGCCAACCGGGGCGCGTCGCGCATTCGAACTTGCGGCCGCCTTGTCCGCGATACGGGGGACCGGGCCTACGCCGCACGGGCTCACGCGCCCTCCCCGGCGGCCGGCAGCGGCGCCACCGGGCGGGGACGGGCGGCCGCGACGGCCCGGCGGGGTCCGCCGGCCCGGCAGCCCAGGCAGTCGGCGTGCCCGGCGTGGGCCGCGGTGTCGCGGGTGCGCCAGTCCCATTCGGATTCCGGGCGGGGGCCGCTCGGCTTGCCCCACCCGGCGAGGTGCAGCAGCCAGGTGACGACCCCGGCCAGGACGACGACAGCGAGGCCCATCAGGATCCCGGGCGGCCAGGCCGCGCAGACGGCGGCGCCCGCCCCGGCGAAGCCCAGCAGGGCCAACGTGGTTCCGGTCCAGCCGGCCACCGTGTGGCCGAGATCGACGTGACCGTGCGCGCTCATGGTTCTCCCTGGTCGGAGTGGCAGCAGTAGGCTCAGGACAAGGAGATGCTTATTTCGCGAGGTAAGTATCTCAGTAGCTAAGTAACTTAGATACTAAGGAGTATTTGCGTGCAGGGCAAGCCCCGCCCCGCGGCCACGGCCGCGGAGGCGCTTTCGCGCATGGACCAGTTCGTCGCCCTGGGCATCGTCGGCCAGCAGGAGGTGGCGCAGCGGCTCGGGCTGAACGTCACCGACCTGACCTGCCTCGGGCACATCCTGGGAGCCGGGGAGCACCCCCTCTCCGCCGGCGACCTGGCCGAGCTGGTGGACCTCACCACGGGCGCCGTCACCGGCGTGCTCAACCGCCTGGAGAAGGCCGGCTACGCCCGCCGCCGCCCCGACCCGGCCGACCGGCGCCGGGTGCGCGTCGCGGCCGAGCCCGCCGCGGCGGCCCGGGTCTTCGCCGTCTACCAGCCGTTCTACGACCGGCTCGGCACGCTGTTCGCCGACTACACCCCCGACGAGACCGCCGTCATCGCCGACTTCTTCGAGCGCGCCGCGGCCGAGGTCCGCGCCCATTGCGCCCAGGTCCGCTCGGGCGAGCTGGACGCCCCCGAGGCCCTGCCCCCCGCTGGTACCATGGGCGGTTGACCATCTTCTTTCCTTCTTCTCCCCCTGCTTCGAAAGGTCCTGCATGAGGAACCCGTCAGCTCATGGCCGCTTCGGTGTGAAGGGCGGTGCCAAGGGCGGTTCCAAGAACACCGCCAAGGCCCCCCGGAGCCTCGGGCCGCAGGGTGAGTTCGCGATGCCCGAACCGAAGTCGCCGGCGCTGGCGCCGGTGGAGTCGTTCTCGGAGCTCGACCTGCCCGTGGAGCTGGCGCAGACCCTGGCCGCCCAGTCGGTGACGCAGCCGTTCCCGATCCAGGCCGCGACCCTCCCGAACGCCCTCGCCGGGCGTGACGTCCTCGGACGCGGACGGACCGGCTCCGGCAAGACCCTGGCCTTCGGCCTGGCCCTGCTGGCGCGCACGGCGGGGCAGCAGGCCGATCCGAAGCGCCCGCTGGCCCTGGTCCTCGTGCCGACGCGCGAGCTGGCGCAGCAGGTGACCGAGGCGCTGGAGCCGTACGCGGCGGCCCTGCGTCTGCGGATGGCCACGGTGGTCGGCGGGCTGTCCATCGGCCGCCAGGTGAGCGCCCTGCGGACCGGCGCCGAGGTCGTCGTGGCCACCCCGGGGCGCCTCAGCGACCTGGTCGGACGCCGCGACGTGCACCTGGAGCGGGTACGGATCACCGTGCTCGACGAGGCCGACCAGATGTGCGACATGGGGTTCATGCCCCAGGTCACGGAGATCCTGGACCAGGTGCACCACGCGGGCCAGAAGATGCTGTTCTCGGCGACCCTGGACCGCAATGTCGACCAGCTGGTGCGCAGGTACCTGAAGGACCCGGTCTCGTCGTCCGTCGACCCGCAGGCGGGCGCCGTGACGACGATGGACCACCACGTCCTGCACATCCACGCGGCCGACAAGATCTCGGCGGCGACCGAGATCGCGGCCCGCGACAACCGGGTGCTGATGTTCCTCGACACCAAGCACGGCGTCGACCAGTTCGTGAAGCACCTGCGCGCGATGGGCGTACGGGCGGAGGGCCTGCACAGCGGCAAGTCGCAGCCCCAGCGCACCCGCACCCTGGCCCAGTTCAAGTCCGGGGCGGTCACCGTGCTGGTCGCGACGAACGTCGCCGCGCGCGGCATCCACATCGACGACCTCGACCTCGTCGTCAACGTCGACCCGCCGGCCGACCACAAGGACTACCTGCACCGCGGCGGCCGGACCGCCCGCGCCGGGGAGTCCGGCCGGGTCGTCACGCTCGTCACCCCGAACCAGCGCCGGGACATGGTGCGGCTGCTGTCCGACGCCCGGATCCGGCCGACGATCACGCAGGTGCGGTCCGGAGAGGCGGCGCTCAGCCGGATCACCGGTGCGAAGGCGCCTTCCGGCGTACCGCTGGCCGGGGCCGCGCCGACCGACGCCAAGGGCCGGCCCTCGGGGACGGAGCTCGGTTTCCGCGGCATCGGCACGCGGCCGGGCCGGCCCGGGAAGGGCAAGGAGTCCCGCAAGACGCTGGAGGCCCGTCAGCAGGCCGAGGCACGCCGCGCCGCCCGGGTGCGCCGCGGCATCTGACCGCTTCGACGCCCCCGGGGGGCTGGCGGCCCGGTCAGTCCCGTTCGAAGGCGTGCGAGTGGCCGATGACGCGGAAGCCGCGCCGCTCGTACCAGTGGCGCGGCCAGTCCGTCGCGTCGGCGGTCAGGAAGCGGGTGTCGCAGCCCGCGTCCGCGGCGAGGCTCAGTGCGGTGGCCACGACGGCATCGGCGTGGCCGCGCCGGAAGTGCGCCTCCGAGGTCATCAGGTCCTCGATCTGGGCCGTGCCGGCCGCGGGGTCGAGGTAGAGGTCGGCCCAGGAGGCGACCTCCCCGCCCTCGGCGCGGGAGCCGATGAAGCGGACGTCGTCGGCACCGCGCAGGCGGGCCTCGCGCCGGTCGACGAGATGGCGTACGACCTCGTCCTCGACGTCCGGGAGGATGCCGCGCCAGCGGGTGGTGAGCGGGCCGCGCAGTGCGTCGAGGCCGACCTCCTGCGCATCCGCGCGGGCCGGCACCGGTCCGGTGTGGAGCATCACCAGATAGGCGGAGTGGGTGTAGCCGGCACGGACCATTGGTCCGGCGCACGCGCGCGCGGTCTCGTCGTCGAGGACGGAGACCAGGCGGTGCGGCAGGTGGCCGAGGGCCTCCTCCGCGATCGCGGGCAGCGCCTCGGGGTCGACGGCCCCTTCGATGACGACCTGGTTGTTCCCGCGGGAGTGCGCGAAGGCGTCGTCGTAGGCGGCGAACCCGCCGGGCAGCCGGACGGTACGGGCGGCCTGGCGGCGGGCGAAGGCCGCCAGGAAGCCGTTGATCCTGGAGAGGTGCTCGCTGGTCACCCGGGCAGCCTAGTGCTGTGGCCGGAGGCGGGTCACCCGGATTCAGGCGACCGTGCCCCGGCGCAGGCGCTCGGCGGCGGCGTTGCGGACGCGGCGGGTGCGGGCATCGGCGGCCAGCAGCTCCAGGGCCTCGCGGGAGCCGAGCAGCCGGGCCGCGGTGCGCTGGCACCAGTCGGAGGCGCCCGTCAGCTCGGCGGCGGACCAGGCCTCGCCCCGGGTGACAGCCTTGAGCAGGCTCCACTCCCGCAGCCGGCGCTCGGGGAAGGCCCGGCCGGCGAGCACGCCGGACATGGCCCGGGCCCAAGCGGTGAACCCGTCGTCGGCGAGCAGGACCGCCGCCCTGCGGTCGAGGTGGGTGACCACCGCGGCCTCCGCCATCACCCGGTCGGGATCGCCCAGTACGGCGGTCACCACCTGGGCCTCGGCCCCGGCGTTCCCGTCCGGTACGGCGGCCAGGGACTCCAGGTGGCGGGCGTAGCGCCAGTGCTCGGGGGGCGTGCCCGCGTCGGGAAGGCTCATCGGGCGGCCTCCTCGCGGACGTGTCCGGTCCGGCCGGCACCCGTGACGGGTATGGCCCGGCCCGCCCCCACCGGGACGACCGGCGCCTTCGGCGGCATGCCTATGGCGGATCGCCGCTGCTTCTTGCCTGTCCGCATGGCACCCATTCCACACGATCACCGCGGCGGGCCGGTGGTCAGGGTGCCGTCCGGGCGCCCTCGGCGCGTTGCCGGAGTGTACTCAGGGCCCGGGAGGCCGCATCAGGGCCTCCGCGCCGACCGGCCGGTATCCGGCCGCCTGGAAGGCGCGGACGCTGCGCGCGTTGCCGGTGGCCTGCTGGGACCAGACCGGCCGGCCGTCGGGGACGAGGTGGCGTGCGGCGCGCGCCAGTTGCCTGCCGAGCCCGCGGTGCCGGACGTCCTCGTCCACCTCGATCGCCGCCTCCCAGCGGCCCGCGACGCCGCGGCCGAGGACGAGGACTCCCCCGTCGGCCGACCAGACCCGTACGTCGTGACGGCGGCGCAGGGCCCTGCGTACGCGCGGGTGATGGGGGTCGGTCGTCTCACGGAGCTCCACCGCGGGCCTGCCGGGCAGCGGGCCGGCGACGGTGAGCAGGTCGATGGTGTCGGTCCGGCGGCCGGTGCGGTCCAGGAGCGCGGCCAGGAAGCGCGGGTTCATGGTGGCGGCCAGCGCGTCGCAGTCCAGGGTGGCGAGGGTGGCGAGCACCCAGTCCGGGTCCTCGTCGGTGAACACGACGGAGTGCGCGGTGAAGGCGAGGACGCCCGCGTCGCGGTGGTGTTCCTGCGGCACCACGGTCGTGCCGCCGTCGGGGGGTGGGAACCGGCCTTCGGCCGCCGCGTCCAGGATCTCGGTCAGGGTGCGGCCCATGCCGTCAGACCTGCTCGAAGTGGAAGGACTTGATGAAGCAGTCGCGCGGCTGGCCGATCGCGAAGAAGACGCAGTCGACCAGCGACTGGGCGGTGAGGGGGTCCTTCGCGGTGCGCGGGGCCCCCTCCCACGCGTCCGACAGGGGGTCGTGGTTGTCGAAGTCCGGCGGGTAGAGCGAGATCACGCGGACGCCCCGGTCCCGCAGCCGGCGGGACAGGATCTCGGTGAAACCGGCCTGGGCGCTCTTGGCGGCGTAGAAGGCGTCGTGGGCGTCCGAGCGGTGGTGGCCGGTCTCCCCGCAGCCGGACACCATGGTGACGATGTCCGGCTTGGCCGACTTCAGCAGCAGCGGGAGGAATGCCTTGCTGGCCAGTACGGTTCCGGTGGCTCCGGAGGCGAGGGTGTCGACGACGTCCTCGTCGGAGGCGGACAGCAGGTCGGTGCCGTGCTGGTAGCGGGAGCCGTTGTTGACGAGCACGTCGACGTGGTCCGTGCGCGCGGCCACCGTGGCGGCGAACTCCCGCACGGAGACGGGATCGGTGAGATCGCAGGCGTAGGCGTGGACGCGGTCGGCGTCGTGCCCCTGGGCCCGGATCTCGTCGCGGACGTGTTCGGCGGCTTCGAGGGTCCGGGCGGAGAGGTGGACCTCGGCTCCCCGGCTCGCGAACCGGAGGGCGAGGGTACGCCCGAAGTCGCGGCCTGCGGCGGTGATGACGACGCGGTGCTGTTCGAGTGTCATGGCTGCGCTCCTGATTCATGCTCCGTACACATGATCTCAGGTGCGGTGCCGGGCCGTTCGGGTGGGGCGGGCGCCGGGCGCCCGCTTGTGGAGCCCGCCGGATGACCGTGCCCCGCGGATCAGCCCTCGCGGGTCTCTCGGGGCGCGCGGGTCTCGTGCGCCTCGTATCCGCCGGCCCCCTGGCCCGTCTCGTGCTGCGGCTCGGGAAGCGGTGCCCCGGTCTCCAGCAGGGTCTTGAGGCTCGAAGCGAGCATCGGCCAGGCCCGGCGGCACATTCCGATCAGGGTGCCGCCCGGCTCGAATCCGTCGTGGCGGATCGTCAGCCGGGCGAGGGTGTCGCCGACCGGCTCGATCTCGTACGTCACCTTCGTGCGGGGCTCCTGCGCCAGCTCGGACCGCAGCTCCTCGTCGATCCCGACCGTGGCCGCCCACTGCGGGCTGAAGGTGTGCCAGGTGTAGGACAGCAGGCGGTCCGGGACGCAGCCGAGGACCAGCTGGCCCGGGTCGCTGGTGCGGGTGCCCCGCTCGACCCAGTCCATCGCCGAGCCCACCGACCAGTCGGTCTCGAAGCTCAGGCCCCAGTACCGGCGGGTGAGGGCGGGGTCGGTGAGGGCCTGCCAGACCCGGGACGGGTCGGCCTGGATGTAGAGGGTGTAGGTGATCGCACTGTCGCTCATGGCCCCATGCTGCGGGACCGCGGACCGTGGACGAGGGATTTCCCGGTCACGGCGGTGGCGGGCGGTCCCGCCACCGGGTCACCAGCGCACGCCCTCCTCGGCGAGCTCCGCGAGCGGGGTGCGGGCGGGGGCCGGGAGGCCCAGCCGGGCGCGGGCCGCGTGGACCGCGGCGACCTCGTCCTCGCCGGCCGGGCCCCAGTCGCTGAGTTCGCGGACCTGTTCGGGGGTGGCCAGCAGCCGGGCGTACGCCGGGTCCACGACCGGCGGGAGTGCGGTGAGGCGGGCCGCGACGCGGGCGTGGGCGCCCTCCTCGCCGTAGCGGTAGCCGAGCGGGGCGGAACCCGCTGCGGCCGCGGCGGCCGGGGGCGGGAGGTGGGCGGCGCCGCTGGTCCGGGCGATCAGCAGCAGGACGCGGCCGTCGGGGGCGAACAGCCAGGCGGAGACGGACCGTACAGGCACCTGCGCGGGGACCGGGCCGGCGTGCCAGGCGCCGCGCTGCGGGGTCCGGCGGGCGCGCAGCACCCCGAGCCGGTCGAGGGCGGTCGGTGCGGTGGGGCGGCCGTCCTCCAGCAGGGCGGCGCCGCAGCCGTTGATGCGGGCGCGCAGGGCGGACAGGGCGCGGCGGGCGTCGCCGGGGTCCATCAGGGCGGGCAGGTCGGCCGGCTCGGCGAAGTGAATGCCGGTGATCTCCTGCGCCGGGAGGCGGACGGCGTCGATCCGGTCCGGAGTCCAGGTCCCGCCGTCGTAGACGTGCAGGATCTCGCCGGGGAAGCGCATCTCCGGCGGGAAGCCGGGGGTGTCGGCCGGGATCCAGTCGACGGCCAGGCCGCGCGGGTAGCGGCCGTCGACACCGAGCTCCTCGCGCAGCTCGCGGGCGGCCGCCGCGGACGGGGCCTCGCCCGCGTCGATCGCCCCGCCGGGGAGGAGCCGGTCGGCGCGGTAGTCGACGCTCTGGACCAGGATCCGGCCGTCGGTGTCGGTGACGAGGACGACGGCCGCGGTCCAGACGGCGGCGCGCGAGGCACCGTACTCCTCGGGGGTCATCCAGGTCCCCGGGCCGCACTCAGGATCGTCGGTCGCGCTGTGGTCGGTCAGCTGCGGCATCGGGACTCCGTTCACCTGGGTGGACCCGCCGCCTGTCCAACAGCGGGCGCGGCCCGCGGGTTACGGCGGGCCGCGGAGCCGGAACCGGCAGGCCGCGGGGCCGGAACCGGCAGACCGGCTTTGCCACCGCTATACCTCCTTATTACCTGGTTATGTCTTCGTTGGTACGGTGCGGGAGCGGACTGGCGGCATGAACACCGCCGGTCCGACCAACTTCGGGGCGGAGCGGAACGGCAGTGGCGGGGACAGCGGTGGAAGCAGGGGCCGGGACGGGTGCCGGAACAGGTGCCGGGAACGGAGCGGAGGCGGGCGGACGGGGCGGCGGCTCCGTCCGGCTGGCCGGGGTCGACGCCGTGCGGGGCATAGCCGTGCTCGGCATGTTCGCCGTACACGTGGGTCCCAGCCCGCAGCCCGAGGGCGCCGGATACCTGCTCGTCGCCGCCGACGGGCGCGCCCCGGCGCTCTTCACCCTCCTCGCCGGCTTCTCCCTGGTCCTCGCGCAGCGCGGCACGGACCCGGCGCGGCGCCCCGAGGGATGGGCGGCACGGTGGCGTCCGCTGCTGATCCGCTGCGCCGTCCTGGCCGTCCTCGGCCTGTATCTGGCCTCATTGTGGCCCGGGATCCTGGTCATCCTCGCCTTCTTCGCCGTGTACTTCCTGGCGGCCGAGCCCTTCACGCGGCTCTCCACCCCGGTGCTCACCGCCGTGGCGGGCGCGTCGGTGGTGGTGGGGCCGCTGCTGTCGTTCCTGCTGGGCCCGCTGTTCGGGTACGGGTCCTCCGGGCGCGGCCTGGTCCCCGAGGCCGCGGACCTGACCAGCTGGCCCGGGCTGGGCGCGGCGGTGGTCGAGCTGCTGCTGACCGGGGCGTATCCGCTGGCGACCTACTTCCCGTACGTCCTGGCCGGAATGGCCCTCGCCCGGCTCTGCGACGTGCGGGAGCGGGTGACGGCCCGGAGGATGGCGGTGTGGGGCACGGCGGCCGCAGTCGCCGGGTACGGCTCCGCCTGGCTGGCCACCCACGTGTTCGGCACCCGGCAGCGGCTGCTGGAGGCGATAGCGGTCCACCACCCGGAGGCCATGGCCGCCGCCGACCCCGTACGGGAGGTGCTGAGCGGCCAGTTCGGCGCCGTACCGAGCACCTCCTGGGACTGGCTGCTGCTCGCCGACCCCTACAGCCAGACCCCGCTGGAGACCCTCGGCAACGCGGGGGTCGGGTGCGCCCTCATCGGCCTGTGCGCACTGGCCGCGCGGCACGCGGTGGGCGCCCGCCTGCTGCGGCCGCTCACGGTGCTGGGCGCGATGGCGCTGAGCGCGTACGTCGTCCACGCGCTGGTCCTGGCCGGTCCGGCCCACGGCGCCGCGTCCTGGTGGGCGTGGATCGCCTTCAGCGGCGCGGCCCTGGCCCTGACCTGGGCCTGGCAGCGGATCTGGGCCGACAGCCCGCTGCGCCGCGGCCCGGTGGAGCACGCCCTGCGGCTCGCCACCCAGGTGGGCGGCCGGGCCCGGCGGGTGTGACCGGCGACGACACGGACTAGCGTGGCGTGGTGTCGTCGGGCTTGAACGGGCCGCCGTGGCCGGGAACGATCAGATCCGCGGCTGCCATGACCCGGAGCCGGGAGGCGCGCAACACCGCGCGGTCGGGGGCGACCGGGTCGTCCGCCGGGCCGTCCGCGTGCCACCACAGATCACCGGCGAAGGCGACCACGCCCGCGTCCGTGCCCGCCAGCAAGGTGATGTCCTCGGTGCTGTGGCCCGGGGTACGGATCAGCCGCAGTGACGGGGTGAGTTCGTAGCCCTCGGCATCCCGGTTCGTCCACTGGTCGCCGAGGTACTCCACCTTGTGGTCGTGCACCCGGGCCCGCCCGAACAGGCCGACGTTCATGGTGTTGTCCGGATGGTGGTGGCTGAGCACCACGTCGGTGATGTCGTCGGGCCCGAGCCCCAACTCCGCGAGGGGGGCGAGGATGCGGTCGGGGCTCGCCACCATGCCCGGGTCGAAGATCACATGCCGGCCGGCGTCGGATATGAAGGAGACGGTGGCGGCGACTCCGGGGCCGGTGGAGCCGACGTAACCGGTGGTCAGGATCGTGTACACGGCGCTGCGGCCGAGCGGTGCGTCTGTCATGGCCTCAATCCTCCCTGTCCGGAAGGCCGTTCACGAGTGGCACGGCTGCCACCGATCGCAGGATTAGTGCCACACTGCGCGGGTGCCTCCCTTCGTGTCCGTCGCCGCGTACGCCCCGCCCGGAGTCGGCATGCTCGCCGTCGGCATCGTCAGCGAGGTCTTCGGCCCGCGCGGCGAGGAACTGCCGGGCTTCGACTTCGCCCTGTGCACCGACCGGCCCGGGCCGGTCCCCTCCGACCTCGGCGTGCCGCTCACCATCGCGCACGGCCTGGACCGGCTCGCCTCGGCCGATCTGGTGATCGCCCTGCCGTGGGCCGGTTTTCGCACGCCGCCCGCGCCCGCCGTGCTCGATGCGCTGTCGGCCGCGCACGCGCGCGGCTCACTGGTCGCCGCCCACTGTGTCGGTGCCTTCGCGCTCGCTGCCGCCGGGCTGCTCGACGGCAGGCGGGCCACCACCCACTGGCGGTTCGCCGAGCTGCTCGCCCGCCGCCACCCCGAAGTCCGCGTCGAAGCCGACGCCCTCTACATCGATGAAGGCCCTGTCCTCACGGGTGCCGGGGCCGCGGCAGGCTTCGACCTCTGCCTGCACCTGCTGCGGCGGGAGTACGGAGCCGCGGTGGCCAACACCGTCGCCCGGGACGTGGTGCTCCCCTCCCACCGCGACGGCGGGCAGGCGCAGTACCTGGCCGCCCCCGTCCCGGAGGACTGCGGCGACGAGCGTCTCGCCGACGTCCTCGCGTGGGCCGCCGCAAACCTCCACGAGCCCCTTCCCGTCGCGGAACTGGCCCGGCGGGCCCTGATGAGCAAACGCTCCTTCGCCCGCCGCTTCACCGCCGCGACCGGTACCACCCCCCACGCCTGGCTGCGGAACCTGCGTCTGAGCAGCGCCGAGGAACTCCTGGAGACCACGGACCTGCCCGTCGAGGAGGTCGCCCACCGCGTCGGATACGCAAGCGCGGCCATCCTGCGGGAACAGTTCGTGCGCCGCCGGGGAGTGCCGCCCCGCTCCTACCGCCGCTCGTTCACCAGCACGCCGTGACGAACAGGGCGGGCGGCGCTGCGGCCGATCGGCGCCGGACCATCACGTCGCCCCCCGTCAGTCGTCCAGGCGGACGGGCATCAGGATCGAGAAGGTGTCTCCGGTGTCGGTCCGGCGGACGGCCAGCGGGGCCGTGGGGGCGCCGGCCTCGACGACCAACTCGTCCCGGGCCCCGGCCGCGAGGGCCTGCAGCAGGAAGGCGCGGTTGACCGCGACGCGGTCGGGGGCGCCCTGGCCGTCCTCGCAGACGGTCACCGAGCCGTCGGCCACCTCGAGCACGCTGAGGTCGAAGAGCGGGCCGTCCGGCTCGCGCATCTCGCTCTCCCGGACGGGGCCGGTCTCCACCGCGTGCCGGAGCGCCGCTACGTTGACGAGGGCCCGGCGTCCCGCGGGCAGGCGTACGAGGCGGCGGTAGTCGGGGAAGTCGTGGTCGAGGCACTGGCCGGCCGCCTCGTGGTCGCCCGCCCGCAGGGCCGCGCGGTCGCCGTCCACGGTCAGCAGGACGGACGCGTCCTCGCTCAGCAGGGCCCGCATGGCGTCCGTCAGCCGGGAGGGCACGACCAGCTGGACACGGGGTCCGTCGTATGCGGCGGCCCCGGCCCGTGCGACGGCCATCCGGTACCGGTCGGTGGCCGCGAGCCGGAGCTCCCCGCGGTCGATGTCGAACAGGACGCCGCCGAGCATCGGCAGCTCCGGGTCGGTGCCGGCGGCGAAGCGCACCGAGTCCAGGGCCTCGGCCAGCTCCGGGGCGCGGAGGGTGAGCCGGACGGTGGCGGTGCGGTGCGAAGTCATGGGGTTCTCCCTGCGTTCGAGTAGCGCTCGGACCGTGGAGAACTCGCCGCGGGCATCGTCGAGCCCCTGCTCCAGGCGGTGCAGGTGCGCCCGGAGGAGCCCGCGCACCAGGTCGGTGTCCGCACCGGACAGGCCCGCCAGCACCAGCCGGATGTCCGCCAACGGCATGCCCGCCCGGCGCAGGTGGGCCAGCACCCGGGACTCGTCGAGCTGTTCGGGGCCGTACCAGCGGTAGCCGGTGACCGGATCCACCCGGGCCGGGACCAGCACACCGGCACCGTCGTAGAACCGGAGCGCGCTCACGCCCAGGCCGCTGTCCCTGGCCATCTCACCGATGCTGCGCATGTCGTTCTCCACACCCGGAACTCTGCGCCCTCCACCAGGTCGAGGGTCAAACGGCAGGTCCGCAGCGAGGGACGGGAGGCGACGGGGCGTCCTGGGTCCGAGCCCCCCACCCCCGTGGGGGGACTCCGATCCGGACGGGACCTCCCGTACTCGTCCCCGGGTGCCGCGGCACCCCGCGAGAACGATCACAACGCTAGGCCGGGGAGGCCGGCTCGACCCATGGCAGCGGACGTCAGCAAGGGGACCGAACGCGCCAAGGAGGGACCCGCCACGCCGAATGGGGGGCATCAGGTCCCAAATGGTGGCGATGAGCTGGCATTTCGCGCTGGTCTATGCTCACCACCTGTGGTCTCGCATGCGCACCCGGGGACGACGTCCTCCGCCCTCACCCGCCTGAACGTCCATGCCGCACGTCTGCTCGGGATACCCCCGACCGGGTACGCGCACCTGCTGGGCATGGCACCCGAGCACCTGGGCGACGACCTGTGCCGGCCGCCCGCCGTCACGAGCATCCGCATCGCGGAACTGGCGACCGTCCACGCCCACTGGACCGAGGTGGCCCTGCTGCTGGCACAGCAGTCGGACATCGGCAGCCTCGGGGTCTGGGACTACCTGATCACCTCCGCGCCCACCCCGCTCGACGGGATCCGGGACGCCGCGGTCTACCTCGCCACCGTCGTCGACACCAGCACGGACGACCTCCGGATCACCGAGGACGGGAACCGCATCACCCTCAGCCACCTCAACAGGGCCGATCTGGCCCACGAGGCGGCCTGCGCCGTCCGCGCCTGCGCCCTCGGCCTGTACCTGCGCCGCCTGCGCGAGGCCGCGCAGCGGCCCCTCGTCCCCCTCCACGTGGCCCTGGCCGCCGAGGCGCCCCGTCGGCACGACGCGCTGATCGAGCTCTACGGGACCCGCGCCATCGAGTTCGGCGCCCCGATCAGCTCGATCACCTTCCGGACCGCCGATCTGACCGCCCCGACTCCGCACGCCCAGCCCGGGCTGTCGGCCGTACTCCGAAGGCATGCCGACCAGAGCCTCGCCTCGGCCGTCCCGCTGCGCGACTGGCTGGACCTCTTCCGCAGCGCGCTCGCCTCCGTCCAGGACGAATCCGGCCCGGACCTGTCCACCGTCGCGCGGCGCATGGCCGTCAGCCCGCGGACCCTCCAGCGGCGCCTCGACGAACACGGCACCACCTGGAGCGCCGAGGCCGAGGCCGTACGCCGGGACCATGTCTCACGGCTGCTCCACACCACCGACCTCGGCATCGACGCGATCGCCGCCCGCAGCGGCTACGCCGACGCCCGCGCCCTGCGCCGGGCCGTCCAGCGCTGGTACGGCACGACGCCCGCCGCCCTGCGCCGCGCGGGCCACCCGCACGGCCACGCCCTGGAGCCCGTCCGGTAGCCCCGCCTTGTAGCCCGTCCCGTCCGTGCCCGCGTACCGGCGGGTCAGCGGTGCAGCCGGCGCGTCCAGTCCTCCGGCACCCGGTCGGCCGGTCCGGGGGCCGGCTGGTCCGCGGGGTGGTCGCCCGGCGGGGCCAGCCGGGGCCCGGACTCGTACATCTCGTTGGCGTCGTAGTCCCAGAACCATTCCTCGCCCGGCTCGAAGCTCTGCACCAGCGGGTGTCCGGTCGCCTTCCAGTGGCCGGTGGCGTGCTGGCCGGGCGACGAGTCGCAGCAGCCGACGTGGCCGCACTGGGCGCAGCGCCGCAGGTGGAACCACCAGCCGCCCGCCGCGTCGCAGTCGGCGCAGCCGGTGCCGGTCGGCGGGACGCTCGGTTCGATCCCCTTGATGTCACTCATACGGGCTCCTCGGCCGTCTCGGTTCCGGGGGCGTTCTCGGGTCCGGGTTCGGGTTCCGGTGCGGTCAGCGGCAGCAGTACCTGGAAGCGGGTGTCGCCGGGGGCGGATTCGACCTGGAGGCTGCCGTGGTGCTTGTTGACGACGATGCGCCAGGAGATGTCCAGGCCGAGGCCGGTGCCCTCGCCGACCGGCTTGGTGGTGAAGAAGGGGTCGAAGATGCGGCCGCGGATGTCGGCCGGGATGCCGGGTCCGGTGTCGCGGAACTCCACGAGCAGCCGTTCCCCCTCGCGTGCCGTGCGGACTGTCAGGGTGCCGTCGCCCCCGGTGCTGCCGATGGCGAAGACGGCGTTGTCTATGAGGTTGGTCCACACCTGGTTGAGCTCCGCCGGGTAGGCGGGCACGTCCGGCAGGGAGCGGTCGTAGTCCTTGACCACCTGCACCCGGGGGCCCATCTTGCCGGACAGCATCAGCAGGGTGCTGTCGAGGAGTTCGTGGACGTCGACGACCCGTGTCGGGGCCCGGTCGAGCTGCGAGTACTGCTTGGCGGCGTCGACGAGGTGGGAGATGCGGGTGGTGGAGTCGTCGATCTCGTCCATCAGCAGCTCGGTCTCGACCGAGTAGTTGAGCCAGCCGATGGCTCCCGGGAGGATGTCGTCGTCCACCGCCGCCGCGACCTGCTCCAGCCAGTCGACGTCGAGTCCGGCCTGGACGAAGGTCGGTGCGATCCGCCAGCCCTCCGCGATGCCGTGGTCGTCGAGCCAGTCGGCGAGCTCGTCCTCCCGGTCGGAGGCCTCCAGCGGACTGAGCGCCGTCGCCTTCGCGACGCGTTCCACCGTGCGTTCCTGGACTTCGATGAGGTCGGCGATCGCCTCGCGGGAGTAGTGGCCCTGGGCGATCACGGCGAGCTTGTGCCGCATCTTGCCGACGCGTTCACGCAGGGTCGCGGTGGCCCGGACGGCCGCCGCGGCCGGGTTGTTGAGCTCGTGGGTGAGACCGGCGGACAGCGATCCGAGGGCCAGCAGCCGTTCCCGCTGCCCGATGGCCCGCTGGGTGTTCTTCGCGCCGAAGAAGAGCCCCTCCAGCAGGTGCGCGGCCATCGGGAACCACTCCTGCATGAAGTCCGAGAACGCCTGCGCGGGCAGTACGAAGAACCGGGTCGGCTCGGTCACCCGCATCGAGTTCGTGTACGTCTGGGGCACCCGGTCGCCGAGGTAGGCCTGCATGGCGCCCGCGTACACGCCGCGCTGCGAGGTCCGGCTCACCTCGACGTCGTCTCCGCCGACCCGGCGGGACAGGACGACGGTGCCCTCGATCATCACGTAGAAGCAGGACGCCGGGTCGCCCTCGGTGTACACGGGACCGGTGTCGAAGCGCTCCACCCCGCCCTCGGCGCACAGTTGCCCGAGCTGCTGCGGCGTGAGCTTCTCGAACAGGAACAGCGAGGCGATCTCCTGCGGGTCGCAGTGCACGAACTGCCCGCTCATGACTGCTCCAGGTAGCGGTGGACGAGCATCACGGCCATGGCTCCCTCTCCGACCGCGGAGGCGACGCGCTTCGCGGACTGGGCCCGCGCGTCGCCCGCGACGAACACGCCGGGGATGTTGGTCTCCAGGTGGTAGGGCGGCCGGTCCAGCGCCCATTCGGCGGGCGGCCGCCCGTCCGGCGTGAGGTCGGGGCCGGCCAGGATGAACCCGCGGTCGTCGCGCAGCACCGTGCCGTCGAGCCAGTCGGTCAGCGGGGCCGCGCCGATGAAGACGAACATCCACTGCGCGTCGACCAGTTCCGTCGCCCCGCTGTCGATGTCGCGCAGCGCCAGCCGCTCCAGGTGCTCCTCGCCGTGCGCGGCCTCGACGACGGTCCGGGTCCGCACCGAGATGTTCGGCGCCTCCTCGATCTGCTGGATCAGGTAGTAGGACATCGACGCCGTGAGGGACTGCCCGCGCACCAGCAGCGTCACCGACTTCGCGCCGCGCGACAGGTACATCGCCGCCTGGCCGGCGGAGTTGGCACCGCCCACGATGTACACGTCGTGGCCCTGGCAGGAGGCGGCCTCGGTCAGCGAGGAGCCGTAATACACCCCGCGGCCGGTCAGGTCCTCGCAGCCGGGCGCCAGGAGCTGCCGGTAGGACACTCCGGTGGCCAGGATGACGCTGTGCGCGGCGACGGACGAGCCGTCGGAGAAGCGGACGAGGCGCGCGGGGCCGTTGACCTCGAGGCCGGTGACCTCGCGCGCGGTGAGGATCTCGGCCCCGAACCTGCCGGCCTGGCGGCGGGCGCGTTCGGTGAGCTGGGCACCCGACACGCCGTCGGGGAAGCCTAGGTAGTTCTCGATGCGGGAGCTCTGCCCGGCCTGCCCGCCCGTCGCCGACCGCTCGACCAGCACGGTCCGCAGTCCTTCGGAGGCCCCGTACACGGCCGCGCCGAGGCCGGCCGGGCCGCCGCCGATCACGACGAGGTCGTAGAAGTCGGCGGCCGGCGTCGTCGCGAGCCCCACGTGGGCGGCCAGGTCGGCCGCCTCGGGCTCGATGAGCACGGTGCACTCCGGGGTGACGACCAGGGGGAGCCGCTGTCCGTCGGCCCCGGCCGCCTCCAGCAGCCGCCGTCCCTCGGGCTCGTCGGAGGAGTACCAGCGGTACGGCACCTGGTTGCGGGCCAGGAACTCCCGCACCTGCGAGGAGCGGGCCGACCAGCGGTGCCCGACGACCTTGGTGGCGGGAACGGGGCGGTAGTCGCTGGAGCGCCAGGCGGCGAGCAGGTCGTCGACGACGGGGTAGAGCTTCTCCTCGGGCGGGTCCCAGGGCTTGAGCAGGTAGTGGTCGAGGTCGACGACGTTGATCGCGTCGATCGCGGCGCTGGTGTCGGCGTAGGCGGTCAGCAGCACGCGCCGCGCGCCCGGGTACACGTTCAGGGCCTGCTCGAGGAATTCGATGCCGTTCATCTGCGGCATGCGGTAGTCGGCGAGGATCACCGCCACCAGGTCCCCGCGCAGTTTCAGCTCGTGCAGTGCCTCCAGAGCGGACTCGCCGGACTCGGCGCGCACGATCCGGTACCCGGCGCCGTAGTGGCGCCGCAGGTCGCGGGCGACGGCGCGGGAGACCCCGGGATCGTCGTCCACGGTCAGGATGACGGTCCGCGCCGGTTCGGCGGCCTGTGTCATGCGTCTCCCAGGGGCGGCCCGGTCCGGCGGCGCGGCGAGCCGCCCGCGCCGGTTCCCGCCCATCGTATGTTCGATCGTCCGGATCCGCTCCGGGTCCGCTTCGGATCTGCTGCGGGCCGTCACGGAGCGTGCACGTCCGGTGCACGCCGAGCGCGCACGGCCGCTGTCGCCGATGCGGTCGCCGAAGGGTTTCGGGTCGGAGGGGCACCGTCACCCGACCGTGTGATCGGCGCGGCCCGCCCGGCGCCGGTACGGCAGGGTGGTCGGATGCAGCTGCGCCGGGCCCTTCCCCTGACACTTGCCGCACTCGTCATGGCCTCCGGATGCATGACGGTGCATCCCGCTCCCGTCCCCGCGCCGGACCCGCCGCAGCCGGCTCCTGCCGGCAACCGCGGGCTGCAGCGTGAACCCACGGTCGCGGCCGGGCCGTTGGTCGGGCTGCCGTCCGCAGGGTCCGTGGAACCCGCGCCGGATCCGGACGAGCCCGTGTCCGTACCGGCGTCGGCGCCGCACCGGCCGGCCGCCGCCGCCGCGGAGCAGCCTGACCGGCCGGTGCGCCCGCCGCGCAGGCCCGGGCCCCCGAGAAGCGCGAAGCCCGTGAAACCGGTGCAGCCCGCGCCCCGGGCGAAGGCCCGCCGGCAGCCGGCGGCGCCGGCGAAGTCCCGTCCCGCACCCGGGCGTTCGTACGACATGGCTCCCCTGTGCGAGGCGGCCAAGGGCACGGTGTCACCGGCCATCGTGGCTCTCTGCCGCTGAATTGGGTGGATCCGCCCGCTCCCGCATACCTACAGTGACGGCGAACCACGTCGTCGAGCCGGAGCGGATCATGCGCACCCACTATCCCCGTACGCCTCATCTGCCCTGGTCGCCCGGGGCATCGGCGGACGACGTCCGGGCCGTCGGGTCGGCGGGGCTGACCGGGCGGGAGGTCGTGGTCACCGAGAAGCTCGACGGGGAGAACACCACCCTGTACGCCGACGGGCTGCACGCCCGCTCGCTCGACTCCGGACACCACCCCTCGCGGGCCTGGGTCAAGGGCCTCCAGGGCCGCATCGGCCCCGGCATCCCGGCCGGTCGGCGGGTGTGCGGGGAGAACCTCTACGCCCGGCACTCGATCCCCTACGAGGACCTGGACAGCTGGTTCTACGGGTTCTCGGTCTGGGACGGGGACCACTGTCTCGACTGGGACCGGACCGTGGGGTTCCTGCGCGGCCTGGGCGTGCCCACCCCGCGCGTGCTGTGGCGCGGCACCTTCGACGAGCGCGCGCTGCGCAGGCTGAAGCTCGACACCGCCCGGCAGGAGGGCTACGTCGTGCGCACGGCCGCCGGCTTCACCCGTGCGGACTTCGGGAGTTGCGTGGCCAAGTGGGTGCGGGGCGGCCACGTGCAGACCGACACCCACTGGATGTATGCGGAGGTCGTACCCAACGGGCTGGGTCCGGCGGCCCCTCTGTGGGCGGTGCGCTCGGGCGCCGAGCCGGATGTCGCGGCCCTGTCGGCCGCCGTCGGCACGGACACGGACGCGGACGCGGAGAAGGACCCGGACACGGACACGGTCGCCGAGGTCTCCGAGGCCGCCGCCCGGATCGACGCGTCGGGGCGGACCGGCGAGGACCGGCTGGCCGGGGTGCTCGCCGCCGCGCTGCACCGCGTACCGCGGGCCCGGGTCGCCGCACGGCTCGCCGCCGGACCGGCCGGGATGGGACTCGCCCGGCGGGTGGGCGACCTGATCGGGCTGTACCCCTGCCTCCAGCGGCCGTTCCCGGACGCGGACCGGCGGGCCGGGCTCGTACGGATGGCCGCGGCGGCCGATCTCGGGGTGCTGCACGCGCTCGCCGGAGCGCTGGCCGACGGGCCTCGGGCGCGCGAGTACGTGGAGTGGTCCGCCATGTGGGCCGAGGAGGCGGGCCTGCTCGGCGGCCCGGATCCGCTGGAATCCCTGCGCGCCGCGCTGCGGGAGCCCCTCGCCGGGCTGGACGCGGCCGCGGCCGACCGCTGCTGGGCGGAGGCCCGGCGGGCGTTCGCGGACGGCAGGATCTCCGGATCCGTGGTGGAGGAGGCCGTGGCGGCGACGTGGCAGTGGCGCGACGGATCGTTTCCCCGACTGGTGCAGCTGTGCGGGCCCTCGGGCAGCGGGAAGAGCACCTTCGGCCGCGGCCTGCCCGGGGTGGACGCGTACGTCTCCCTCGACGACCTGCGCACCGCCCGGGGTTCGCGTACGGACCAGCGGGCCAACCCGGAGGTGCTGCGCGCGGGCCTGGACCGGCTCGACGCCGCCCTGGCCCGCGGCGGAACGGTGGTGTGGGACGCCACCTCGCTCACCGAACAGCAGCGCGGGCCGGCCGGTGCGGTGGCGCGCCGCCGCGACGCGCTGGTCACCCATGCCGTCGTGCTGGTCGGGGAGGCCGAGCTGGTGCGCCGCAACGGCGTGCGCCCGCACCCGGTGCCGCCTGAGGTACTGGCCTCGCAACTGCACCGCTTCAGCCCGCCGTACGCGGGGCGGGCGCACCGTACGTGGTACGTCGGCGCGGACGGGGACGTGGAGGACACGGCGGGCACGCTCGCGGCCGGCCCGGTCACGGCGGGCGGAGGTCGCGATGCGGACCAGTGAGCAGCTCTACCACCAGGTCCGCTGGGACCCCCGGTTCGACCCGGCGCGGTTCGTGCTCGGCCTGCTCCAGCGCGGAGCTCCGCCGAAGCGGGTCCCGCTGCCCTCCTTCGTGCCCGGCGGGGACATCCCCTGGCACCGGGTGCTGTTCGTCGAGGCGGACGGCGAGCTCGTGTGGGACCGGGCCACCGGTGTGGACCTGATCGACGTGACCGCGGCGGGCCGGGTCCGTGATCCGCGCCTGCTGCGGGCCCCCTTCTTCACGGCGCGGACGCCCTACGCCTGGGATCCGGCGGGCGGCGGCGCGTGGCGCCCCGCGCGGGCCGTCCCGGTGGACGCGGGGGCGGCGCCGACCTCGGTGCGGCTGCTGACCTGGAACACCCTGTGGGACCGCTACGACGCCCCGCGCATCGCCACCGCCCGGCGCAGACCGCTGCTGCTGGACGATCTGGCCGTCGCGGACGCCGACGTGATCGCACTCCAGGAGGTCGAGCCGGAACTGCTCTGCATGCTGCTGGCCGCGCCGTGGGTGCGCGCCGGGTACACCCTGGGCACGGATCCCGGCGGCCGGGACGTCGCCGAGTGCGGGCTGCTGGTGCTCAGCCGGCTGCCGGTGCGGGAGGCGGGCCGGCACGTGTTCCGCGCGCACAAGGCGGTCACCGCCGTGACGGTGGACACCGCGGCCGGGCCGCTGGTCGTCGCCGCCACCCACCTGACCAGCGACCACACCGAGAACGGGCACGAGCGACGGGAGGCCGAACTGGCCCGGCTCGCGGAGGGCCTGGGCGGGGTCGACGCCGGTGTGGCCCTGCTGGGCGACTTCAACGACGGCCGCCACGGCGCCGAGGGGCCGGCGCCCGCGCTCGGCATGCGGGACGCCTGGTGCGAGGTGTACGGGGCGGCGGACGCCACACCGACCTTCGACCCGGTGGCCAATCCGCTGGCGGCGGTGGGGTCGCTGACGGGCCGCGCGGGCCGGCTGGACCGGATCCTGCTGGGCCCCGCCGCGGGCCGGGTGACGCGCGCGGCGCTGCGCGGCGACTCCCCCGCCCCCGACGGGCTGTTCGTCTCGGACCACTTCGGGGTGGAGGCGACGGTGGAGTTCGGGGCGTCCGGCGACGGCCCGGCCCGCCTCGACGTGCCCGCGACGGTGCGGACGGCCGTGGCGTGGCTGCCGCCGCGCCTCCCGGACGCGGTGCGGGAGGTTCGCCGGGAACACGACCCGGCGGACGCGCGCTGGCCCGCGCACGTGAACCTGCTCTTCGGCTTCGTACCGGAGTCCTCCTTCGCCGAGGCCGTCCCGCTGCTGGCCGAAGTGGCCGCGGGGACCGCTCCGTTCGAGGCCCGGCTGGAGGGTGTGCACAGCTTCGGGCACCGTGAGGATGCCACCGTCTGGCTGGATCCGGCGGCGGCCGGTGAGGCGCCGTGGCAGGAGCTCCGGCGCGCGCTGGCGGAGCGGTTCCCCGGATGCCGCGGGCGTTCCGGCGCGTACGGGGGGTACACCCCGCATCTGACGCTGGGGCGCAGCCGCGACCCGCAGCAGGCGGTCGCCGCGTTCGCGGCGCGTCTCGGCGGGGCGGTGTCCGCGCGGGTCGGGGAGCTCGCCGTGCTCTCGCGGCGCGGGGACGGGCCGATGCGGGTCCGGGCGACGGTGGCTCTGGGGACGGGCGAGGTGCGCTGGATCCCGGAGCCGCTGCCCGAGCCGGTGCCCGAGCCCCTGCCGGAGCACCTGCCGGGGGCCGGGGCCGGTCACGCCGAGGCGGTCGCCGCGCGCATCGGGGCCGCCCTGCCCGGCGCACGGGTGTACGTGGCCGGCTCCCGCCGGATGGGTTGCGACCTGCCGGGGGCCGATCTGGACCTGGTGGCGGCGCTGCCGGGGCAGGTCGACATGGAGCTGGTGCGCGCACGGGTGGCGGCCGCGCTGCCGCAGGCCCGCGGGCTGCGCGAGGTGACGGGGGCCCGCGTGCCGGGCCTGCGCCTGCGTGTCGGGGCGCTGTCCGTGGACCTGGTGGTGGTCCCCACCGGCGGTCTGGATCCGGCGCTGGCGGTGGCGCGCCGGGCGGAGCTGGGCGAGGCCGCCTCCGTCGCGTTGAGCGCGGTGAGCGACGCCGACGCCGTACGGGAGGCGGTGGGTGCGGAGCATGCCGCTTTCGCCGGGCTCGCGCGCGGGGTGAAGGCGTGGGCGCGGGCCAGGGGGCTGGACTCGGCGCCGTTCGGGGGGCTGCCGGGGCTGGCCTGGTCGGTCCTCGCGGCGCGCACGGTCCGGGAGGTGGGGGACCTGCCGCCGGACGCCCTGGTGCGGGAGTTCTTCGGGCGGTGGGCCGCCTGGGACTGGCGCGAGCCCGTCGCGTGGGCGGCGTCGGCCGCGGGGCCGGATCCGGTCACGGTCCTCACCCCGTCGGCGCCGGTGCGCAGTTGCACCGCCCAGGTGACACCGGGGCTGCGGGACCTCCTGGTGCAGGAGCTGTACGGGGCCTGGGAGCTGCTGGAGTCGGGGCTCGCCGTGGACGCCCTGGCCGCTGCCGCACCGCCGCCGCACCGTCGGCACGCCGCGTGGGCGGTGGTGACCGTACGGGCGTCCGAGGCGGAGTTCGAGGAGGTACGGGGCCGGGTGCGCGGGCGGTTGCGGGCGCTCCTGGGTGCGCTGGAGGAGGCCGGCGTCACCGGTGCGCACGCGTGGCCCCGCCCCTTCGAGTCCGGGCCGGGTCTGGCCCGGTACGCGATCGGTCTGGGTGCCGCGCCGCCGGACGCGGCGCGGCTGGCAGGGCCGGCCGATGTCTGGCGGGCCGGCCTGCGGGGGGTCGAGGTGTCGTGGGAGGCGGGCGGTGAGGTACCGGACCTGGGTGCCTGAACCGGGGCCGGCGAAGAGGGGGTCAGACCTCGATGATGATCTTTCCTGCGGTGTGCCCGCCCTGACTGAGTTCGAAGGCGGCCGCCAGCTCGGACAGCGGGAAGGTCCTGGCGACGGGGACCTTCAGCTGTCCGCTGTCGGCGAGTCGGCCCAGTTCGGCCAGGTCGCTGCCGACGGGGCGGACCCAGATCCATTCGCCGCCGGATCCGAGCACGCTGGGGTCGGCGATGGACGCGTGCCGGCCGTCGTCGTGGAGGACTTCCCGGGTGACGCCGCCGACCCCGCCGACGAAGTCCGCGACGACGGTGGGCCCGTCGGGCACGAGGGCGCGGACGCGGCCGGCGAGCCCGTCGCCGTATTCGACGGGCTCGGCGCCGAGTTCGCGCACCCGGTCGTGGTTGCGGGGGGACGCCGTGCCGATGACGCGGGCGCCGAGCGAGCGGGCGATCTGCACGCCGAGGGAGCCGACGCCGCCGGCGGCGCCGTGGATGAGGACGGTGTCGTCCTTGCCGGTGCCGAGGCGGGTGAGCAGCTGGTAGGCGGTGAGCCCGGCCAGCGGCAGCCCGGCCGCCTCGGCCCAGCTGAGCGAGGCGGGCTTGTGCGCGAGGGCGCGCACGGGGACGGTGACGAACTCGGCGAAGGTCCCGCCGTGGACGTAGTCCTTGCGGGCGTAGGCGATGACCTCGTCGCCCTCGGCGTACTCGGGGACGTCGATGCCGACCTTCTCGACCGTGCCGGCGACGTCCCAGCCGGGGACCACGGGGTAGACCACGTCCATGAGGGGGTCGAGGCCGCCCGCCATGATCTTCCAGTCGACGGGGTTGACGGCGGCGCACTTGACCCGGACGAGGACCTCGCCCGGTCCGAGCTTGGGCAGCGGCAGCCGGGTCTCGGAGAGCACCTCCGTCCCGCCGTACGTCTCGTACGCCATCGCCCGCATGGTTTCCTGGCCGCTCCGGCCCGACTCGGACATGTACCCGACCTCTCCGTGTGCTGGTGGACCCCGCCCCGGACCATCCCACCACGCGCACCGCGCCCCGGCCGGTCGGACACGGCCGCCCGCTCAGGGCATCGGCGGCAGGCATCCGATCACACCGGGGGGTGATCACTCGTACTCCGTGCCGCCCTTGCGGGTCAGGTAGGCCGGGCTGACGGCCTTGGCGATGGCACGGCCGCCCACGACGGGGCTGTACCGTTCGGCGGCCGGGCGGATGACGACGCCCTCCCTCAGGTGTACGGCCTTCCCGGACACCGTCTCGCGGCCGCTCGCGTGCTCCAGCACCGTGTCCAGGTGGTACGGGCCCTCGTACAGCCGCGGAACCAGCGGCAGTTCGCCGTCCGTGAGGACGGCGGCCGGGTCCAGCCAGCGGACCTGTCCGTCGATCTCCGCGGACACGTCGAAGACGGCGTATCCGGGCGGGGTGTCGGCGGTTCGTACGTCGGTTCCGTACGCCAGGTCCTGGACGCCGGCGCCGTACACCTCTGCGAAGATCCCGACCCGGGTCGCGCCGAGGCGTTCGGCCAGGGCCTCGGCGACGGCCGGCACCCCGTGGCCGCGCACCGCGCGCCAGTAGAGGTTGCGCTCGTCCTCCTTGAGGGCGAGTCCCTTCGCGCCGAAGCCCTTCGAGGAGACGATGGAGCGTCCGCCGTCGACGACGTACGTGAACAGGCTGGCCGTTCCGTGCAGTTTCTCGGTGAGGACGACGGGCTCGCCGGGCTCGAAGATGTGCGGATAGCGCTGCAGGTTCTCGATGTCCACCCACGGCATCAGGTCGGCGGCGGCCTCGACGTCGCCGCTCATGGTGGTGGGGATGGGCGGCGCCCATTTGGTGATGCCGAGCAGCTCCGCGAAGTCGGTGCCCTCCTTGGCCGCCTGCGCGAGGTCGACGTCGGCGAGGGCGCGGGGCCGGCAGACCAGGCCCTGCGAGAGCTCGCCGCGCAGCCGGACCGCCTTGACCCGGTCGGCGGAGCCGCCGGCGAGCCGCCCGGTCAGGCCCAGTTCCTCGATGAGGCCGGCGGGCAGCACGGCCTGTTCGGGTATGTAGAGCGCGAAGTCACCGGTGCGGTAGGCGCCCTTGGCTATCACCGCTCGGTAGAGGCCCACCTGGGCCAGTTCCAACGCGTCGGCATTCGGATGGTCGTGGACGGTCAGCTCTTCGGCTGTGACGCGCAAGGTCGACATGGGAGGCTCCAACGGTTCGTCATGGTCGGTACCGACACGCGCAGTTGCGGCCGCCGGCTGGTGCGGCGCATCGGTGACGCCACTTTCCGTCCCGCCATTTTCGCTGGTCCAGCGATTATCGCGGTGTTAGCCTGCCGCACCGTGCGACGCGAAGGGCGCCCGCACGCGCCCGCTCCACGATCCGCGTCCGCAGGAGGTCCACATGTCACGTCGTCCGGTCACCGTCGTCACCGGTGGCAGCAGAGGCATCGGTGCGGCGACCTGTCTGCGGCTGGCCGCCGACGGGCACGACCTGGTCCTGGGCTACGTCCGCGACGAGGCGTCGGCCGAGGACGTCGCCGGGCGCGTGCGGGCCGCCGGGGCCCGCTGCGTGACCGTACGGGTCGACACCTCCGAGGAGTGCGGGGTCGAGCGGCTCTTCGACATCGCCGGCGCAGAACTCGGCACGGTGACGGGCCTGGTCAACAACGCCGGTGTGACGGGACCCCTGGGCCGGCTCGCCGACGCCCGCACCGAGGACCTGCGCCGGGTCGTCGAGGTCAACCTCCTCGGGTACCTGCTGTGCTGCCGCCGGGCAGCCCGCGACATGGCGGAGTCCGGAGGCGGGGCGATCGTGAACGTCTCCTCGGCGGCGGCCACCCTGGGCAGCCCCGGGGAGTACGTGCACTACGCGGCGACCAAGGCGGCCACCGACGCCCTGACGGTGGGGCTCGCGAAGGAGCTGGGCCCGGACGGGATCCGGGTCAACGCAGTGGCACCCGGCACCATCGAGACCGACATGCACGCCGCGATGGGCGACCCCGACCGACCTGCCCGCATCGGGGCCGGGACACCGCTGCGGCGGCCCGGCCGGCCCGAGGAGATCGCCGGGGCGATCTCCTGGCTGCTGTCCCCGGACGCCTCCTACACGACGGGCACCGTGCTGCGGGTCGCGGGCGGCCGCTGAGGCACGAGGCGTCTGCTACTGCATGGCCGCCTGGGTGTACGGCCCGTAGACGCCCTGGGGGTCGCCCTTGATGGAGCGGTCGCGCTGGAGCTGGCCGACACCGCGCTTGGTCTGGCCGTCGTAGACGCCGGTGACGGAGACGTACGTGAACCCCTGCCCGTGGAGCATCTCCTGGAGGGCGCGCACCTCGGGCCCGCTGTCGCCCATGCGCAGGGTCACGTACGCGTTCGACGGCCGCGGGGCCGAGGCGCTGGGCGTGGCGGGCGGTCTCGTCCCCGGGCTCGTCGTCGCCTCCGGCGCGCCGGTGCCCGTGGCCGACGGTTCTGCGGTCCGGGCGGACGGCGCCGGGCCGGGGGACCGCGTACCGGCGTCCGGGCTGCGGGCCGGGAGCGCCGGCAGGGACAGGTCGGCGGGCGGCTCGGCCCGGCGTGGCTCCGCGTCGGGGCCGGTCAGCAGGAGCACGAGGGCGCCGACGGCGGCGAGCGCGAGCAGGCCGGCCACGGCGGCCGGGAGCCGACTGCGCCGGCCCGGGCCGGCGCCTGCGGATTCCCGGGCTCCGTGAGCGGCGGGCGTGCGAGCCCCGGTGGGCACGCTCTCCGGCACCGGAACCGTGGCGTCCTGGCCGTATGCGGAGCTGTGCGCCGGGCCGTGTGCCGGGCCGGGGAAGGCGAACGGCCCGGTCTGCGGCCAGGCGGGAGCCTCGGCCCGGGCCGGCGGGCCGGAGGGCGCGACGTACGGGCGTACGAGCAGGGCGTCGTCGGGAGCGAGCCCGTTCTCATCAGGGTGCTGGGACATGGCTGTCTCCCGGCAGGGGCGGGGGCCGGCGCGGCGGTGCGGTGCCGGCCCCCGCCCGGCCGGTCAGGCTCTGCGCCGCCGGGCGGCGGGAGCCTGGGCCGCGTCGGCGCCGTGGGCGCCGAGCGTGCCGGGTGCCGGAGAACCGCAGGTCACGGCTGGAGCGATGCGGGAGCGAACCGGTATGGGCATCTGCGTATCTCCGAGGTGCGGCTCGAACAGTGGTTCTTGATCGGGCGCACTCTTGCCCTCCGACCGGGGCCGGGTCAAGCCCCTTGTCCGGTCTGCGGCGTTCCGTCCGTTCTGTCGGGTGGGATCGGTCGGCCGAGGCGGTCGGGCCGGCGGCGGACCGCCGTGGCCCGGACGGTGACGGCGGCCACGAGCATCAGGGCGGCTCCGCCGAGCGGGGCGGCGGGGGCGGAGATGCCGTCGACCGCGAGGCCGCCGAACAGCGCTCCGGCCGCTATGGCGAGGTTGAACATGGCCACCATCAGCGAGGACGCCGCCTCCGTGGCGGCCGGGGCGGCCTTGATCATCCAGCCCTGCACGCTCACCGAGACCCCTCCGTAGGCGAGTCCCCAGGCGAGCAGCAGAGTGGTCCCGGCAACCGCTCCCGGCAGGACCGCGATGAGCGCGAGGATCACGGCGAGGGCGGCGCTGATCACGAGCAGCGTCCGGTACGCGTCGCGCGCCCCGGCCAGGAAGTTGCCCGCGACGCCCGCGACGCCGTAGCCGAGGAGGAGGGTGCTGACGAACCCGGCGTCGATGCCGGAGACGTCCTGGAGGATCGGCCGGACGAACGTGTAGGCGGCGAACTGCCCGGTCACCACGAGGAAGGTGACGACCACCCCGGCGCGGACCGCGCGGTTCTCCCGGAGCAGGGCGGGCAGTTCGCGGAAGCCGATGTGCCGGGTAGGCGGGAGCGGGGGCAGCAGGACGACCAGGGCGGTCAGCGTGACGAGGCCGAGGGCGCCGACCGCGGCGAAGGCGGTGCGCCAGCCACCGAGTTCGCCGAGCAGCGTTCCGGCGGGGACGCCGAGCACGGAGGCGGTGGGCACGCCCCCGAAGACGAGGGCGGTGGCCCGGCCGACGTGGTGCTCGGGAACGAGCCGTACCGCGAGTCCCCCGGCGACGGCCCAGAAGCCGCCGACGCCGACGCCGACGAGCAGGCGCGCAGCCAGTACGACGGCGAAGCCCGGGGCGAGGGCGGCGGCCAGGTTGGCGGCGGCCGTCAGCGCGATGAGCACGCACAGGACGAGCCGCCGGTCCAGGCGGCCGGCTCCGACGGTGACCAGCGGCGCGCAGAACCCGGCGACCAGCCCGGGCACGGTGACCATCAGCCCGGCGGTCCCGTCGGACACCCCCAGGTCGGCCCCGACGGGGGTGAGCAGCCCGACGGGCAGCAGTTCGGAGGTGATCAGGCAGAAGATGCCGAGGGCGACCGCGCAGACGGCCGCCCAGCCCTTCCAGGGGGCGGGACCGGACCCCGCCGGGCCGGGTATGGACCCTGCGGCGGGGGTGGTTCCACCGGAGTCGGGGGACGGCGCGGAACTGCCGGGCGCGGCGGCTGCTGTCATGGATCGGTGCTCCGTACGGGTCGATCGGCGGGCAGGATGCGACGGCACGGGGCGCCGGAGGTCGCGCCTCCCCCACCGCCCGTACGTGCGTGCCAATCTCCCACACGCCCCGTCCGTTCCCTCCGGCGCCCGCTGTCACCCGGACGCGTGAGGCGGTGCACGGGACGCGCCGGGCCGTACGGCAAGGTGGTCGGATGCAGTTGCGCCGGGCCCTGCCCCTCTCCCTGGTCGCGCTCCTGGCGAGCGCCGGCTGTGTCTCCGTCGGCCCGCAGGACCCGGCCGCGGTTCCGTCGCCCGTACGGGGGGCCGTGCCGGCGGCCGACACGCCCGAGCGGGCCGCGCCGCCGGCCCTGCCGCTGGGCGAACTGCCCGCCACCGTCCCGCCCGGGGCGTCCCGGGACACTGCCCGGGGAGCGGCCGCGGACCCGGACCGGGACCGGGCTGCCGTGCCGGCCCGGCCCCGTGAGCGGCCGCGCGCGAAGCAGGCGGCCCCGCCCCGGCGGGCGCGGGTGTCCGGGGCAGCGACCGCGCACCCGCGCCGCCGGCCGGCGCCGCCGCCGCCCCGCCTGGACGAGCTGTGCGCCGCCGCCGACGGCGTCGTACCGCCGTCCATCGTCGACCTGTGCCTGCGGCAGTACGACCGCTGACCCGCCTTGCCTCAGCCGGTGTGGACGCGGCCGCGGGGGCGGAGGCCTCGGGCGCGGGCGCAGCGGCGGGCCGTGTCGCGACGGGCGGTGCGCAGCCGGTGCAGGGTGGTGTGGCCGCGCCGCTTCCACTCGCCCCGCGGCAGAGCCGCCCGCTGTCCGCCGCCCGCGATGAGGGCGTTGACCGGGGTCATCGGGTCGGCGGCCATCGCCTTCGCGAACAGGACGCCGACCACGAGCGGGACCAGGGCCACGGCCAGGGCCGAGCCAGCGGTGGTCACGTGCTGCATGCGCGGGCGGGCGGTCGCGCTGCGCGGGGCGTCGTCGTTCATGGCCCCATTCGACCAGCGGCGGCGCTCCGGGGAATCGGGGCGGATACTCAGGCCGTTGGGCGTGAGGTACTCAGACGGGTGGGTGGTGGGGTGGTGACGGATCCGGGGCGGGGCTTCGAACCGGCGACCGGCGACGGTGCGGCCGGGCCGCCCGGACGGCGGGAGGCCGAGCTGCGCACGGCCTACGAGGGGCTGCTGCAGATCCGCCGTCTGGTGGGCGGCCCCGCGGGCGCGGGGGTTCCCGCGCCGTGGGAGGTACGGCAGTTGCCGCGCGCGGTGGCCCTCGCACTGGAGGCGGCGGGGATCACGCCGTCGGCGCTGGACGCGGAGGGGCGCCGTACGCGGACGGGCTACCGGGTGGCCGCCGGGTCCGGGCCGGAACGGGCCGAGGTGACCTGGGTCGGCCCGCCGGGCGGCGGCGCGGCCGAGGAGGAGCAGGGGCGTCTGACGGCCTGCGCTGCCGTGCTGGAGGAGCTGGGGTGGGTGTGCCTGCTGTACCGGGGCCCTCGCCGGCGACGCTTCCTGGAGGTGGAACCCCCGCGCTGACCGGGTCGGCCGGGGCGGCCGCACGGGCGGGGGCGTAATCCGGTGGCCGGGAAGCGGTGCGCGCGGCGAGACTTGTCCGATGGGCATGCTCGACACGCAGGCGGACCGCATCGGCCGCGGGGAGACCGTGGAATTCCGGCCGACCGGCGGATCGATGGTGCCGCTGGTGCACAGTCGGCAGAAGGTGCGGGTCGCGCCGGCGGACCCGGCCCTCGTCGAGGTGGGCGACATCGTCCTGGCCCGGGTGGCGGGCACGGTCTGCCTGCACCTCGTGTCGGCGGTGGACGCACCGCGCCGGCGCGTGCAGATCAGCAACAACCACGGCCGCATCAACGGCTGGACCGGGCACGACCGGGTGCTGGGCATCTGCCTGGCCGTGGACGACGTGCCCCGGCCCGGGGCGGCCGCGAAAGTGCGCCGGCCACCGGTCCGGCCGGTCGCCCTGGCCACCGCCCGCCTGGAGCTGCTCCCGCTGCTGCCGGAGCACGCCGACGAGATGAGCCTCGTCCTCGCCGATCCGGCCCTGCACGCCTTCACCGGAGGCGTGCCCCTGTCACGGGACGCGCTGCGCGCCCGCTACGAGCGGCTCTCCGCGGGCTCCCCCGACCCGGCGGTCGTCTGGGCCAACTGGGTGCTGCGGCTGCGCGGGACGGGGAGGCTGGTGGGCACCGTCCAGGCCACGGTCACCCCGGCGCACGGCCTCGCCGAGCTTGCCTGGGTCGTCGGTGTCCCCTGGCAGGGCAGGGGCTTCGCCGCGGAGGCCGCCCGCGCCCTCGCGGCCTGGCTGGAGGCGCTCCCCGTCGACCGTCTCGCCGCCCATGTCCATCCGGACCATGCCGCGTCGGCGGCGGTCGCGCGGGCCTGCGGACTCCGCCCGACCGGACACCGCCGGGACGGCGAGGTCCGCTGGCAGTCCCCCGGGCCCCGCGCTCACGCGTAGCGGTCGGCGAGGGCGGTCACCGTTGCGGCGAGGGCGCGGCGCAGTTCGGGCGGGCCGAGCACCTCGGCCTCCGTGCCCAGGCGCAGGAGGTCGCCGACGGCGATGGTCTCCGACTCGACGGCGAGGCTGATCCGGACCCAGCCGTCCGCGTCGGGCGGGCCGGCGTCGGCAAGCGCCCGGGTGCCGGCCGCCCCGAACTGCATCGGCAGCAGCTGGCGGCCGCGCGGGGAGAGGCGCAGCCGCGCGGTCTGCCGGCGCAGGGCCGCATCGAGGCGGACGGTGGACTCCTGCCAGTACGCGGCGAGTTCGAAGCCGGCAGGGCGTTCGAAGCCGTCGTCGGCGGTGTCCACCGCGAGGAACCGTGCGACGCGGTAGGTCCGTACGGCGTCGGCCCCGGCCCCGGGCTCGACCCCGACCCCGACCCCGACCCCGACCCCCGCGACCAGGTACCAGATGCCGCCCTTGAGCACGAGGCCCAGCGGGTGGAGCTCGCGGCGCACCTCACCGTGCCGGCGGCGGTAGTGGGCGTGCAGGACGCGCTGGTCCCAGACGGCCTGGGCGATCCGCGCGAGGTGCGGCACGGGGTCGGCGTCGCGGAACCAGGCGGTCGCGTCGAGGTGGAAGCGCTCCTGGACGTGCCGGGCCCGTCCGGCGAGCTGGGCGGGCAGCGCGGCTTGGAGCTTCAGTTGGGCGGCGGCCAGGTCGGCGCCCAGCCCGAGGTCCTGCGCGGGTCCGGGGACGCCGGCCAGGAAGAGCGAGCCTGCCTGCGCGTCGGTGAGGCCGGTGAGGCGCGTGCGGTAGCCGTCGGCCAGCCGGTAGCCGCCCGCGGGGCCCCGGTCGGCCACGACGGGGACGCCCGAGGCGCCGAGCGCTTCGATGTCCCGGTAGACGGTGCGCACGGACACCTCCAGCTCGGCAGCGAGCTCGGGGGCGGTCGTCCGGCCGCGGTTCTGGAGCAGCAGGAGCAGGGAGAGGAGCCGGTCTGCGCGCATGGCCGCCATTGTCGCCGTACCTGACAGAAGGTGTCAGGTACGGCTGCCAGCCTGGGGGAAACGCCGGGCGGAGGGTCCGTCCGGCCGAGAGGACCCTCATGCCCACGCCCGTGGAAACCCGTGGCCGCTTCACCTTCGCCGACTGGCAGGAAACCCCTGTCGGGGCACCGGAGGCGACCCCTCGGCTCGCCCGCGCCCACGTCGCCAACACCTTCACCGGCGGTGTCGAGGCGGCCGGCACCAGCTGTGACTACACGATCGCCTACACCGGCGGGGACACCGGGAGTTACAGCGGGATGGAGCTGCTGTCGGGCAGCGTCGACGGCCGCAAGGGCAGCTTCGTCCTGGAGGAGCGCGGCGCCTTCGACGCGGGCGGCACCGTCTGCCGGTTCGAGGTGGTCCCCGGCTCGGGCACCGGGGACCTCGTGGGCCTCACGGGCTCCGGCGGCTTCACCTACCGCCATGGCGACACCTCCGTGGAGTACGCGTTCACGTACGCCCTGGCCTGACCCCGTGTCCGGACGCGCCGGACGCGCCCGGACGCACCGGGGGGCGCGGACCGGTGTGGCCCGCGCCTCCCGGTGTCCGGTCGGCCTCAGGTCACGGCGCGCCGAAGGTGAGCGTCAGCTGCGGCGTGCCCTCGTTGGCCTGGGCCTCGGAGGACCACAGCCACAGGGCGTCCGTGCCGGAGCTGCTCAGCGCCAGGCCGATGCTGCCGCCGAGCGCCCCCGCGACGGATCCCGTCGTCAGCGTGGCGGTGTGCACCGCCGAGCCGTCCGGGATCCCCGGGTAGGCCCCGAGGGGCGGACCGCCCAGCGCGGGACGGTTGTTGTACGTCGTCCCGCCCTCGCTCCACGCGCCCGTGACCGGGACCACCGAGACCGTGTCCGTCGTACCGGCGCCGCTCATCGTGCTCGTCCTCACGCTGAGCACGGCCGACTTCAGGACCGTGCCCGCGGGCGCGGCCGGCAGGTCGAAGCGCAGGTAGCTCGCGTAGAAGGAGCTGCCGCGCACCGCGAGCGAGGAGGAGGTGCCGTAGTTGGTCGCGGGGGCGCCCGCGTTGGCGTAGGTGTCCTCCGCGGCGGTGACCTGGACCACCGAGTCGGCCGGGGCGGTGGCCAGGGCGTAGTGGTTCTGCACCTGCGCCGCGCTCAGGACGGTCGGGTAGACGGCGCTCTCGTCGAGCTGCCCCGCCCAGAACTCGCTCGTCGGGCGGTCGGGCCAGCCGCCGAGGCTGTCGCCGCCCGCGTGCCAGTAGCCGGTGTAGTTCTCGTGCGTGGTGACGGCCAGCGTGCCCCGCTGGACGCCGTCCACGTAGAGGGTCATACCGCCGGGGCCCTGGGTCGCGACGGCGTGGTGCCACTGGTTGTCGTTGAACGCGCCGGCAGTGGTGATGGTGCGGGTGGCACCGGTGTAGACGCCGAAGACCACCCGGCCGTCGTTGGTCATGTAGAGGTGCTTGTCGTACTGATTGCTGCCGCGGTCCTGGTTGCTTCCGAAGCCGAAGAGCTTGCCGCCGCGGGTGGTGTTCGTCCTGAACCAGGTCTCGACGGTGTAGGTGCTGCCCACCGTCTGCCGCTTGTCCGCGTAGATCCGGGTGTCCGTGCCGTTGAACCCGATCGCCGTGCTCGCGCCGGAGACCGCGCCCGGCGTCTGCCGCAGGGCCGGGGCGTTCATGTGCACGCCGTTCTGGTTGCCGCCGGCCGAGGAGTCTGCGGCGTAGGGCAGGACCGCGTCGTCGTAGCGCCAGTACAGCTGGGCTCCGTCGGCGCGGACCTGGCTCGGGTAGCCCTCGGTCCCGGTCGGGACGGTCACGCTCGCCGTCGCGGACAGGGCACTGGTGTTGCCGGCCGCGTCGGAGGCCGTCACCCGGTAGGTGTACGACTGCCCCGCCGCGACGGTGGTGTCGGTCCAGGAGGCCTGCGGGCGCTTGAAGAAGAGCGAGTCTGCCGTCACCGTGGCGATCGGCGTGGCCGAGCCGTTGCGGTGGATCCGGTAGGTCAGCGCGCTGTCGTCGAGGTCGAGGCTGGTGCGCCAGCGCACCTGGACCTCGCCGGGCTTGAAGCTCGCCGCGCTCGCCACGGGCACGGTGGGCGCGCCCGTGTCGCCGGTGGAGGCGAACCGGGTCAGGCTCTGCTGCGCCGCGCCGTTGACGGTGGTGAACTCACCGCCGACCCACAGGTACTGCACCCCGTTCTTCGAACCGACGGTCATCACGCGCGGGCCGATGCCCTCGCCGATGCCGTCGTTGGTGTCGGGGGACCAGCCGAGCTTGCCGATGCCGCCGGTGGGCTGGGCGAGCAGGTGGTGGCGCTGGCCGTCGGGGAACTCTCCCACGAGGGAGCAGTCGTGCGCGTGCGAGGCGCTGTAGAGGACGTCCTGATGGGGCAGTACGGCCTGGGTTGCGCCCAGGCAGGTGTCGCGCCAGCGCTGGCCGAAGCCGGGGAGGTCGAGCGCGATCCGGCCGTCGAAGACGCCGCCGCCGGTGCCCTCGTTGGCGGTGTAGAAGCCGGTCGCGTCGGTCGCGACGTCCTTGACCACGGAGTTGGTGTCGATGAAGCCGGGGTAGGCCTTGGTGAGCGCGCCGCTCGCCGAGTCGACGACGGCCAGCGCGTGGGTGTTCGTACCGTTGACGGTGAAGAAGTCCCCGCCCAGGACCACGTTCTCGCCGTCCGGGGTGACCTCGACGGCGCGTCCTGGCTCGTCCGCGTCGGCGGTGAAGGGCTTGAGGGCGCCGTCGGCGGCGCCGACGGCGGCGAAGCGCTGGCGGGGCTGGCCCGCGACGGTCAGGAAGTCGCCGCCCGCGTAGACGGTGTCGCCGGTGACGGCGAGGGCGCGGACGGTGGCCGCGAAGGCCGGGCGGAAGGCGGTCTTGACCGTGCAGCTCGCCACGTCGATCGCGGCGAGGCTGGAGACGGCGGTGCCGTTCACCGCGCCGAAGTACCCGCCGGCGTAAAGGGTCGCCTTGTCCGGTGAGAGGGCGAGCGCCCGGACCGTCGCGGTGCCGGAGCCCACGGTGAAGGAGAGTTTGCAGGAGGTCGGCGTGCCCGTCGCGGCGTCCAGTGCCACGAAGTTCACGGCCTGTTGTTCGCTGCCGGCGCCGCCCGCGGGCGGGCGCACCGTGGAGAACGTGCCGCCGGCGAAGACCTGTCCGCCGGTCTCGGCGAGGGCCCATACGACGCCGTTGGGCTGCCAGGTGGACAGTGCGTCGGCGGTGAAGGCGACGGGCGGGGTGATGGCCGCCGCCTGCGGGGCGAGGGCGAGGCCCAGCCCGGCTCCGGTGGCGGCCAGGGACAAGGACAGGGCGAGAGAGAGCGCCGGCCTACGGGATCTGCGCATGAACCCCCCAGTTGAGTGTGCGGTGCGGCCGGAAGGCGCCACTGGTGAGGCATGGCCGGAAACCGCCGAACAGGTGTCCGCGACGATGCTTACTGGCGCACCTTAGATCGGTTCGGCGCTCCGTTCACCCCACTTGGCGCATTTCGGCAACGAGATCGCGCCAGGAGCGGAGCGGCTGGTACGCCGCCACCTGCCCGCCCACCGGCCGCGCGGCGGGACCGGCGCAGTGGCCGGGACCGGGGCCGGCCGGGCCCGCTTCGACGGTGCGGGCACGCTGCTGCTCGCCCTGGCGCTGGCCGCCTACGCCTTCGCCATGACGCTCGGCCGCGATGCTTCCGGTCTCCTGCGGACGGCGCTGCTGCTGGCCGCCGCGCTGGGAGCCGGCCTCTTCGTACGGGCACAGGCGCGGGCGGCATCACCCTTGCTCCCGCGGGCGGTCCTGCGCACCCCGGGCCTGCGCCGGGGGCCTCGCCACGAGCGCGCTGGTCTCCACGGTGATGATGACGACGCTGGTGGTCGGCCCTTCCAGCTCTCCCGTGCGCTCGGGCTCGACGCCGCCCTCACCGGGCTCCTCCTGGCGGTCGGCCCGCTGGTGGCCGCCGTGACGGGGGTGCCCGCCGGACAGCTCGCCGACCGCTTCGGCGCGCCCCGTACGACCGTCGTCGGCCTCGCGACCATGGCGGCCGGAGCACTCGCCCTGTCGGTGGTACCGGCGGACTTCGGCGCCGTGGGCTACGTCGCCCCGCTCGCCGTACTGACCTCCGGGTACGCGGTGTTCCAGACGGCGAACAGCACGGCGGTCATGGGGGACGTGCCGCCGGACCGGCGGGGCGTCGTCTCCGGCGCCCTGGGCCTCGCCCGCAACCTCGGGCTCGTCACCGGCGCCTCCGTCATGGGCGCGGTGTTCGCGCTCGCGGCGGCCGTCGCGACGGCGCCCCCCGCGGCCGTGGCCGCCGCCACCCGGATCACCTTCGCGGTGGCGGCGGCCCTGGTCCTCCTCGCTCTCGCCGTCGCAGCGGGCGGCAGGATCCGGATCCGCTCCGACGCCGCCCGCACGACGGAACTCACCCCGCCTCGGGACCCGGCAGGGGACGGCACAGCAGCGCGGCCGGGGACGGGCGCGCAGCGACCCGGGTCGTGAAGGCGATGCCCGCCGCGTACTCGGTGGGCAGGCACTGGCCCTTGTAGTGGCCGAGGGCGTAGTCGCCGCCGGGGCCGCCCGGCGGGCGGTTGTCGCCCCGGTCGAACCAGAGCGTCCGGCCGCCCGCCGGGAGGGCGGTGCGGGCCGGGGCGCACAGCGCGGCCGAGACCCGCTCGCCGCGCAGGCTGTAGCCGGTGAGGAACTGTCCGGCCGGGCACTGGAACTTCGTGTACCCGCCGGCCCAGTCGCCGCCGGCCGGGACGTACCGCTCGTCACGGACCACGGTGTGCCCGCCGGTCGGGGCGCGCAGGCCGGAGGTGGTGCACAGGCCGCGGCCGCCGGTGTGGGCGAGGCCGGTGAGGCGTGATCCGTCGGGGCAGACCGCCTTGCGGGCCCCGCTGTCCCAGTCTCCGCCCGCGCGGGTGAGCAGTGAGGCGTTGTGGTCGCGGTGGTCGGTGGTCAGCTGGTACCAGGCGGTGGTGGCCGGGACCGGGCCGGTACGGCCGGGGGCGGCGAGGAGCCCGGACCAGCGTGCGGTGCGCCAGTCCCCCGCGTCCAGGACTCCGGAGCGGCGGCCGGCCGCGTCGTAGCGGAGCATCGCCCAGGTGTCGCCGCCGGGGGCGCCCTGCGCATTGGTGCTCCAGCCGACGAGGGGCCAGTACGCGAAATCGGCGTCAGTGCGGGCGAGTTGTCCGGTGAGGCGGTCGAACCAGGTGCGCGGGGCGGCGCCGGTCTCGTCGGCCCCTATGCCGAACTCGCTGATCCAGACGGGGGCGGTGAAGTGCGTCCCGGTCTCCGCGGAGACGAAGAAGGCCTGGTCGTAGAGGGTCTGTTCGAGCTGGGCCGCGCTCATGTCCTGGTAGCGCAGGTCGCTGGTCTCCCCGATACCGGTGGCTCCGCTGTGGTGGGGGCCGGTGTACCCGTAGAAGTGGGCCGAGTACACCAGCTTGTTGGAGGCGACCAGGGTGTGCGAGAGGGTGCGTACGGGGGTGAGGGTGGGGCGGCCGTGCGGGAAGCCGTCGACCGGCAGGCCGAACCAGTTGATGCCCTCGACCACGATCAGCAGGTTCGGGTTGGCCTCGGCGAGGATGCGGTCGGCGGCCTCCTGGGCCGCGGCGTGCCAGTCGTGGTTGTCGCCGAGGCCCCAGTTGGGGTCGTCCCAGACGTCTCGGCGGACCTCGTTGTAGAGGTCGGCGCCGACCACGCGCGGGTTGTCCCGGTAGCGGCGGGCGAGGAAGACCCAGTCGTCGGCCCACTGGGCCGTGGAGCGGCCGCTGTTCCAGCGCTCGTTGCCGTCGAGGCCGCAGCACCAGCGGGTGGTGACGGTGTGGTTGTTGAGGATGACGGCGAAACCGCCGTCGGTGAGGGCCGCGACCACGGCGTCGAAGACCTGGAGGGGGGTGCGTCCGCGCAGGGCCGGGTTGGCGGCGACGGCCGCGTCCGGGACCGGGGTGGTGGTGCGCAGCATCTCGTTGGAGAAGGGCAGCCGGATGCTGTTGAGGCCGAGGGCGCGGAAGTCGGCGAGCAGGGTGGGGAGCGGGACCCGGTCCAGGCCGAGCGGTATGCCGTTGGCGTTCTGGCCGCTGTGGTGCGTGGCGGGGTCGTTGCGGTCGCCGGAGCCGTTCCAGGAGCCCTGGGCGCCGTCCCAGTTGCCGGAGCGCAGGCGGAACCGGTTGCCCTGCGCGTCGACGATGTACCGGCCGCGCGTGGAGAGCGGCGGGGTCCAGGTCTCGGCGGCGCCGGCGTCGAGGGCCTCGGACGCCGGGCCGGCCGGGTCGGCAGGGGATGTCTGGGCGGCCTGGGCGGGCAGGGCGCCGACCGTCAGCAGGAGGGCGCACAGGACGGCGCGTAACAGGCTCTTCATCTCGCTCCTACCGGGATCGGCCGCCCGGCCGGGCGGTTGCCGCGGGTCAAGTTACCGGCGGGTCGCCGTCGGGGGAAGTCGAACGCCCGAACGCTTTCGGCAGTGCTCCGCGCGGTCGCGGCCCGGTCCGGAACTACCGAATCCGGCCGCCCGCGCCCGCTCACGCAGGGTCACCCTGCGGAAACGGCCACGCGTCGGGCCGCGCCCCTCTACCGTGCCCTGAGGGAACGGGGGCTCGGCAGCGGAGGGGCGGGGCGGATGAACGACGAAGAGGACATGCGGCTGGCGGGGATGACGCCTGAGATCTCCCGGCGCACCCTCGTCATGCTGCGCGGCCTCGCCGGCCTGGAGCCGCCGGAACAGGTCCCGGAGGAGGCCATGGTCGTGGCCGACGCGGTCCTGGCCGAGTACGGCACCGACGGGCTCCGGGTCCTGGTGATGACGCTGGCCGCCTGGGCCACGGCCCAGATCGAGAACGTCGCCGAGCTGAGCGGGCGCAGCCACGAGGCGGTGCTGGACGCGATGGAGCTCGCCTGCATGGAGGCGAACGCGGAGGACTAGGCGGAGGCTAGGTGGAGGACTAGATCGCGCCTTTCGGATCCTTTCGGCCCGGCAAGATCCGAAAGAGACGGCCCAGGGGTGTGCGGCGGGGAAGAAAGGCGCGTCGCGGCCCGGTCCCGTTCGGGCCGCTTCGGCGACACTGGGAGCAGCAGGAGCGTCGCGGGGGGTCCGATCGGAGGCCGTCGTGAGCACACCTTCCCCCATCCGAATCGCCGCCGTGCTGTCCACTGAACACCGTGGACGGCTGATGGCGCAGGCCCATGAGGTCAATTTCCCGGAGAACGCACGGATCTTCGACGAAGGCAATCGGGCGGAGTCCTTCTGGATCGTGCGCTCCGGCACGGTGACCCTGGAGGTCCCGGTGGCCGGCCGGCGGCCCGCGCAGGTGGAGAACCTCGGCCCCGGCGAGCTGGTGGGCTGGTCCTGGCTGTTCCCTCCCTACGTGTGGCAGCTCGGTGCGGAGGCGATGACACCGGTGCGTGCGTACGAGTTCGACGCGGCGGCCGTGCGGATGCTGATGGACGCCGATCCCGCCTTCGGGTCCGCGATCGGGCACTGGGTCGGCCGGGTGCTCGCGATGCGTCTCCAGCAGACCCGCACCCGCCTGCTGGACCTGTACGCCCCGCGCCTGGGCGCGACCGGTTAGGACGTCTTTGTCGGGGCTTGCCGGGCGGGTCGGCGCGGGCCCGCGAGGATCCGGAAGGGACGACGTCCGGGCCCGCGGCTCAGTCCCGCAGGCCGGCCAGGTCGACCGCCCGGCGGCGCAGGCACAGGGCGGCCGGGACGGCCGCGGAGACCACCGCGACGGCCGCGCAGGCGGCCGTCGCCGCGCCGAGGGCGTCCCACGGGATGACGATCGTGCCGCCGGCGCCCAGGAGCCGCAGCGCGCCCTGGATCCCGGCGAGGTTCAGGGCGGCGACGAGGATGCCGGTGGCGGCGCCGACGAGGACGGCCGTGAGGGACTCCCCCGCCACCAGCCGCAGTACCTGCCCTCCGGTGGCACCGGCCAGCCGCAGGAGCGCGAGCTCGCGGGCCCGGTCGGAGGTGGCCGTCACGAGGGTGTTGGCGAGCGCGATGCCGGTGTAGAGCAGGGCGATGCCGAGCACCAGCAGGAAGCCGGTCCGCGTGGTGCGCTTGGTGCGCGGGGAACTGTCCGCCACCCACTGCTCCTTGGTGAGGAGCGTGCCCCCGGCCTGCCGGGCGGCATCGGCCAGCCCGGTGGCGGCCGTCGCGGCGTCGGCGCCCGGGACGAGTCGTACGTCGATCCGGTCGACCGGCGCTCCGGGGGCGTTGGCCGGGGTGACGTAGGCGCCGTTGTTCCCGGTTCCGATGCTCATCACGGCGGCGATCCGCAGCGTTCTGGGGGTGCCGTCGGCGAGCCGGACGTCGACGGTCGATCCGACGGTGTGCCGCTCCCACTCCTCGGTGACGATGACGGAGCCGTCGTCGAGGTCGGCGACCCGGCCCGCGACGAGGGGCAGGTCGGCGGTCCGGGCGAGGCCCCGAGCGTCGGCGGCGCGGGCTTCGGAGCGGATGAGGGCGACGCCGTCCTCCAGTACGTGGAGCTCGGTCGCGGCGCCGGCGGACACCTCCGTGCCGGGCACCGCCCGCACCCCTTCCACGGCGGCCGGCCCGAACCCGCCGGGACCGCCCGTGATCACGAAGTCGGCGATGGTCCGCTGCCGGATCTCCTCGGCCCTGGCCTCCTCGAGGGTGGCGGTGGTGCCGAGCAGGGAGCCGGCGAGGGCCACGGTGACGAGCACGGGTGCGGCGACGGCGGCGGTGCGGCGGATGCCCGCGGCGGCGTTCTCCCGGACCAGCATCCCGACCGCGCCCGGCAGCCGGGCCGGGAGCCCGGCGGCGAGCCGGACCAGCGGCCGGACCAGCACCGGGGCCAGGAGTGCGAAGGCGACGATGAACAGCATCGGGCGGCTGGTGTACGTCTTGCGGTGGAGCAGGTCCGAGGGGTCGGTGAGCAGGGCGTACCCGAGGGTGCCGAGCCCGGCCAGCAGCAGCCCGGCACCGAAGACCCAGCGGGTCGGCGTCATGGCCTTCGTCTCGGCGACGGCATCGCGCAGGGCCTCCCCGGGACGGACCCGTCCCGCCCGCCACGACGCGGCGACGGCTCCCGCGAGGGCGACGAGCAGGCCGGTCCAGAAGGCCAGGTGGTAGGGCCAGGAGGCGTCGCCGATGGCGAACCAGTGCGGTGCGGTGCCGTCTTCGGCCAGCCGGCGGGCGAGCAGGGGTGCCCCGTACGCGCCGAGCAGGCAGCCCGTGGCGGAGGCCACCGCTCCGAGGACCAGCGCCTCGGTGTACACCATGCGCCGGACCTGGCCGGGGGTGGCGCCGACGGTGCGCAGCAGTGCGAACTCCTTGCGGCGCTGGGCGACGGCGAAGGCGAAGGTGGAGGCGACGACGAAGACGGAGACGAAGCCCGTGATGCCGCCGGCGGTGCCGAGCAGGGCATTGACGGCGAGGAGCGCCTCGGCGTCGCGTTCGGGGTCGGGGTCGGCGTAGCGGCGGTCCCGGCCGGTGAGGACCCGTACACCGGGGTCCCCGCCCACAGCCGCCCGTACGGCGGCGGGGTCGGCGGCGACGACGAGCTGGTCGACGGCGGGTGAGATCCGGGCCGCGCGGGTGTCGGTCCAGAACACGGCGTCCTCGAAGCCGCGGCCGGTGACGGTGTCGACGACGGTGACGGTGACGGTGCCGACCACGGTGACGGTGCCGCGGTCGGTGGTCAGCCGGGAGCCGGGGCGGGCCCAGCCGGTGGTGACCACCTCGTCGTCGGCGTTCGGGGCGCGGCCGGCGTCGAGCGCGTACGGGGCGAAGGCTGCGACCGGCCAGGGGTGGCCGACCAGTTGCTGCGGTCCGCCGTGGACGCGGACGGGGAAGGAGCGGTCCTCGGTGGTCGGGCCGAGGCCGGCGAGCCGGCGCACGAGTTCGGGGGTGAGGGGCTGGGGGCGGGCCAGTGTGCGGGTGCGGTCGCCGCCGGGGGTCGGGACGCGGAGCGTGTCGTTGCCCTTGACGACCACGGGCGCCCGGGCGAAGCGTTCCGGCCCGCGCTCGGGGGCGTCCAGGGTGGCGGCCAGCGCGAGGCCCATGGTGGCGATCAGGCCGGAGCCGAGGGCCAGGGCGACGAAGCTCCCGACGAAGGCGGCCCAGCGGGTGCGTGCGGTGTGTAGGGCCGCGGTCAGCACGGGGCGGCCTCCAGGGTCGTCATGTGGGCGGCGATGTCCTGGGCGCTCACGCCGGCGAGTTCGCCGCTGAGGCGGCCGTCGGCCAGGAAGACGACTCGGTCGGCGTAGGAGGCGGCCACAGGGTCGTGGGTGACCATGACGACCGTCTGGTGTTCGGTGTCGGCCATGGCCCGGAGCAGGGTGAGCACGTCGCGGCCGGTCCGGGAGTCGAGGGCGCCGGTGGGTTCGTCGGCGAAGAGCACCTCGGGCCGGGTGATCAGGGCGCGGGCCAGGGCGACGCGCTGCTGCTGGCCGCCGGACATCCGGGCGGGCCGGTGCCGGGCCCGGTCGGCGAGTCCCACCCGGGCCAGGACCTCGCGGACCTCCGTGTCGGCGGGGCGGCGGCCCGCCAGCCGCAGCGGCAGGGCCACGTTCTGCTCGGCGGTCAGGGCGGGCAGCAGGTTGAAGGCCTGGAAGACGAAGCCGATCCGGTCGCGGCGCAGCAGGGTCAGGGGGGTCTCGCTCAGCCGGCCCAGGTCGGTGCCGCCGAGGGTGACGGTGCCCGAGGTGGGCCGGTCGAGTCCGGCCGCGCACTGCAGGAGGGTGGACTTGCCGGAGCCGGAAGGGCCCATGACGGCGGTGAAGGTGCCGCGGGGGAAGTCGAGGGACACCCGGTCGAGGGCGGTGACCGGGTGGCCGCCGGCCGTGTGGACCCTGCTGACGTCCCGGAGTCGGATCGCATCTTTTTCCATGCCCCGAGCCAACCGGGTGGGGCGGCCCGGCACAGCGGGCCTGGAGGGCGTTCCGGGGTGGGGCAGGCCCTACCCCGCGGCTCTCTCCAGGTCCCGTTTCCGGTGCATGACGGCGGGCCCGAGCATGTTTCGGCAACGTCTCCCGGTCGGTGTTCGGCCGATTCGGGGTCCCGCTCCCGTACAGGTCAACCCTTCGCAGCGGCTGCGGTCTGCAGTCATTCGTACACGATCAGTGACGGAAAATGGGGGTGCGAACGGGCGTTCGCGGCTCACGTCGGCAAGACTGCGTCCGCTATCCGAAACACCAACCCAAGGGAGTGTTCGAAATGCGGTCCATCGCAAGGGGTCTCGGACTCGGTTCCGCCGCCATGGCGCTCACCGCGCTCACCGCGCTGGCCTGGCCCGGTACGGCCGGCGCCGCGCCGGCCGGTGCGCAGAGTCTGTACGCGCCGTCCGCGCTGGTGCTCAGCGTGACGGCCGGCCCGGACGCCGACACCGGCACCGTGATGCGGGCGGTGACGCTCGTCTGCGCGCCCGGGCCCGGCGGGACCCACCCGAACCCGGTGGCCGCGTGCCGTGAGTTACGTGCGGCCGGCTCGCAGCTGGACCCGCTCACGGCGCCGGCGGCCGACGCCGTCTGTACCAGGGAGTGGGACCCGATGACGGTGACGGCCGACGGGGTTTGGCAGGGCCGTCGGCTCAACTACACCTACACGTTCGCCAATCCGTGCGGTCTGCGGAACACCGCGGGTGCCCTCTTCGGCTTCTGATCCCGCGTCACGAGACGGGCCGGGCGGCGCCGTGCGACCGCCGCCCGGCCCCGCAGGGCAAGTCCGCGGCTGCTCAGCCCAGTTCGAGGCTGGTCACACCGAACAGTTCGGACAGGGCGAGGTCCGGGACCGGGCCGGTGTACATCCGGGCGGTCTCGAAGGTCGGGACCAGCCCGAGGCCCTTGAAGAGCACGGTCGCCTCCGGGTTCGCGTCCGGGACGTCCACCGAGACCAGCCCCTCGGGGGCGTGCCGCGCGAGCCGCCGCAGCAGGGCCGTCGCCACCGCGGGGGTGGCCGCGTACAGGGGGCCGATCCGGTGGGCGGCGCTGCAGGGGCGGATCACGCCCAGGCCCTCGATCCGGCCGCCACGGACGGCCGCCAGGGCGGTCCGGCCCGGCAGCCCGGTCCAGGCGGACAGGAAGGCGTCGCGCGGCGCGGGGAAGAACCGCCGGTCGTAGGCGGCGAGCAGGCCGAAGGGGATCGTGGCGGCGTCCACGATCTCGACCCCGGCCTCACCGTCCGCGCCGCCTCGGCCCTGGGGCGCCCCTTCGACGCGGATGTTGTTCCAGGCCGAACGGAAGCCGGACTTGCGGTAGTTGTCCTGCTGCTCGACGACCCCGTCGAGGCCGACGAGCCGCCCGTCGAGGCGTTCCATCCCGGCGCGCCAGAGCCGGATGCCGTAGCCGCGGCCCCGGAAGGCGGGGCGGGCGATGTAGAAGCCGATGAAGCCGAAGCCGGCGCCGTAACGGACGGCGGAGATGCACGCCACCGGTTCCCCGTCGAGGCGGCCGACGAGGAAGCCCTCGGGGTCGGCCACGGCGAAGGCGAAGCGGTCCGAGTCCCCCGGATTCCAGCCTTCCTCGTCGGCCCAGCCGCGGATCATCTCCATGTCGGCGGCGCTCGCCCCGGCGATCTCGAATCCCGTCATAGCCGTGTTGTACCAGATACGGACGGTGCGCGCGGGGGCGGTTCGGCCCACGCCTCGCCCTCTTCGCGCACCGCCGCCGGAGGCGGCGGTCGTCGGGGCAATGACAGACTTCGGAGGTGAATTCTGACCTCTATCCCGCAGTCGTGGAGCTGCAGTGGCGTTCGATGCGGAAAGAGGCTGCCGCGGCACCGGATTCCCGTTCCAGGTGGAGGTCGCCATCGCCCCGTCACATGGCGGCAGTCCGTACCGTGTGCTGAAGCACCTTCACGCCGACGCCGTCGGCGAGGCCGCCACGGCCGAGGAGGCCGTCGCCCTGGCGGTGCACCTGCCCCCGCCGGACTCGGCCCGGCGGTAACGGGCACCGCAAGGAAGGGTATCGACGCAGGTACGGAGGCCGAAGCCCCTACTCGTCATGGACGATGACGGCCCAGGTCCGGCGGGCGGTCCGGACGCGGCTGTCCGGACGCGGCTGTCCGGCCGGCGCCTTCGTCGCACCACAGCCCGGCACACGGGCCGGTTCAGCCCGCGCAGATCACGTCGTCGATCCGGATCGGCCGGGAGTCGAGGCGTACGTAGGCGGTGAAGGTGTCGGTCCTGTCCGAGCCCCAGTGGGTGGTGACCGTGGCCCAGCCGACCCCGGCCGCCTGGGCGACCGTGACCGGACCGATCGCGATGTCCTGCGGCTCGTTCTGCGCGCACAGCAGGACGTCCGATTCCGCAGTCGTCCGCTGCCTTTCCAGCAGCACCTGCGAGACGTGGTGGCGGCGGTCGTGATCGGACGGGCCGTGCTCCCCGTAGAAGCGGACGAGGAAGCGCCCGATCTGATCCGCGGTGTGCCCTTCCGGGGCTGCCGCGGGTACGGCGGGGGCAGGGGCGGCGACGGCGGACGGCACGGCCGGCAGCGCCGACAAGGCCAGCAGCAGGGCAGCGAGGCGGTAGGGCTTCAGCATCATGTCCGGTTTGTACCCGCCCGGCCGGTCCACCGGGAGGGCGCGGTGCGGATCTCACTCCTGTGGAGGGCGGGATTCACCGCAGAAACGACCCTGCCTCCCCCGTGCGGTCGGCGCGCGGTAATGGGGTCGCGTGCGGGCGGCGGTCGTACGTAGGGTCGACGCATGGGGAAGCCGCTCGTCGCAGTGTTCAGTGGGGCCGGGGTGTCCACGGACTCCGGAATTCCGGACTATCGGGGGCCGCAGGGCCTGTGGCGCCGTGAGCCCGACGCCGAGAAGCTCGTGACCTACGCCTCCTACATGGCCGATCCGGAGATCCGGCGGCGGTCCTGGCTGATGCGGGCCGAGATCGGCGCGCTCGGAGCGCGGCCGAACGCCGCGCATGTGGCCGTGGCCGAGCTGGAGCGCGACGGCACCCCGGTCCGGGTCATCACCCAGAACGTCGACGGGCTGCACCAGCTCGCCGGGATGCCCGGGCGGAAGGTGTTCGAGCTGCACGGCACCGCTCGGTCGGTGGTCTGCACGGCGTGTCACGCGCGGTCGGGGATGGACGAGGCCCTGGCCCGGGTGGCGGCCGGGGAACCGGATCCCGCCTGCCGGGCATGCGGCGGGATCCTCAAGGCGGCCACCGTGATGTTCGGCCAGCGGCTCGACCCGGTGGTGCTGGGACAGGCCATGGCCGTGGCCAAGGGGTGCCAGGTCTTCGTCGCCGTCGGGTCGACGCTGCAGGTGCAGCCGGCCGCCTCGCTGGCGGGGATGGCCGCGGAGGCCGGAGCCCGGCTGATCATCGTGAACGCGGAGGAGACCCCGTACGACGCCCTCGCCGACGAGGTCGTCCGCGAGCCGATCGGAACGGCCCTCCCGGCCCTGCTGACCAGGATCGCCGAGGGCGGCCTCGCCCAGGCCCCGTCCTAGGCCGCGTCGGCCGCCCGGCGCATCTCCGCGACGTCCAGCTTCTTCATCTTCATCATCGCGGCCATGGCCCGGGCGGCCCGCTTCGGGTCCGGGTCGCTGACCAGGTCGACGGCGCCCGGCGGGACGACCTGCCAGGACACCCCGAACCGGTCCTTGACCCAGCCGCAGGCGGATTCCTCGCCGCCGTCCCTGGTCAGCGCGTCGTAGTAGTAGTCCGCCTCGGACTCATCGGCGCAGTCGATCTGGAAGGAGATCGCCTCGGTGAAGCGGAACTGCGGACCGCCGTTGAGGCCGACGAACCGCTGCCCGTTGATCTCGAACTCGACGGTCATCACCGAGCCCTCCGCCCCGGGGTTCGCCTCGGTGTAGCGCGCGATCCGGCCGAGCCTGCCGTCCTTGAACACGGACAGGTAGTAGTCGGCGGCCGCTTCCGCGTCGCCGTCGAACCACAGACATGTGGTGAATCCGTTGCCGCTCATCTCTGCCTCCAGGCCGGTGCATGGACGGTGGATACCGCTCCGCACATACAGACCGGCCCCGGGCCCGAAATTCATCGGCGGGCCCAGGGCCGGTCTTCATTCGGCCGGGAATTCGACCGTACGGCCTACTTCGCGGGCTCCGCGCCCATGGCGAGCATCCGGTCGACGACGCGCTCGGCGGCATCGCCGTTGTCCAGGTCGCAGAACTCCTCGCGGAACGCCGCCCGCGCCCCGGCGTACTCCGCTCCGACCGCGTCCGCGTTGCGCACGGCCTCGATCAGGCTCGCCGAGTCGGCCAGCAGCGGGCCGGGCGCCTTCTCCTCCAGGTCGAAGTTGAAGCCGCGCAGCGTGCCGCGGTAGTGCTCCAGGTCGTACGTGAAGAGCAGGATCGGCCGGTCGGTGAGCGCGAAGTCGAAGATCGCGGAGGAGTAGTCCGAGATCAGCACGTCGGCGACCAGCAGCAGGTCGGTGGCGTCGGGCCAGCGGGACACGTCGACGACGAAGCCGTCGCGGACGCCCTCGCGGACCTGCTCGGTGACGTGGTGGTGACCGCGGATCAGCAGGACGTGGTCCTCGCCCAGCTCGCGGCGCGCCTGCTCCAGGTCGATGCGCTGGTCGAGCTTGTAACCACCGGTCCAGCCCTCGCAGTTCTCGCGCCAGGTGGGCATGTAGAGGACGACCTTCTTGCCCTCGGGCAGGCCGAGCCGACGCTTGACCTCGGCGATCCGCTCCGCGTCGGGCCGCACGAGCGCGTCGGTGCGCGGGCTGCCGGCCTCGATGACCTCGCCGTCGTAGCCGAGGGCGCGCTTGAGCACGGGCGTCGCGTACGAGCTCGGCGAGGCGAGAAGCGACCACTGGGCGCTGTCGTGCGCGAGGCCCTCCAGGATCTCCGGGCTCGTGTAGTAGTCGTGCACGAAGTCGTGGCCGATCTGCTTGATCGGCGTGCCGTGCCAGGTCTGGACGACGACCTGGCCGGCGCGGCGCTGGAACAGGGCCGGCACGCTGTCGTTGGTCACGACGTAGCGGGCGCGGGCCATGACCTCCCAGGACTCCACGCTGCCGTACTGGACGGCGCGGGCGGTCGAGGGGACCTCGGCGCGGCCGTCCTTGACCAGCCAGATGTGCTCCAGCTTCTCGCCGCGGCGCAGCAGTTCCTCGTGGATGGCGCGCGGCGCGTCGCCGGCGCCGTGCCCCTGGAACGTGTCGTAGACGACCATGTCCTTGACCGGGAGGGCGCGCTGCGCCGGGTAGGTCTCGAAGCGGGCGACGCGCTGGGCGTAGCGGGAGCGGTCGTGCGGGCTCAGGAGCGGGTCGGCGACGAGCGCCATGCGGTCGTGGAAGCGGGTCTCGATCCGCATCCGGCGGCCCTGCACGGTGACGGGGTGCGGGCCGGAGAAGAGCAGTCCCGGGGACATCTGGACCGGGGCGCCGCGGTCGACGCCGAGCAGGCCGGCAGTGGTACCGCCCTCGGAGGCCGGGCGCAGCGTGGGCCACCAGCGGCCTTCCGGCAGCGTGGTGCTGCCGGCGAACGCCTCGGGGAGCACGGGCCGGAAGGTGGTCTCGAAGGCTTCGCCGTCACGGGTGACGGGGTAGCTGAACTCCATGCCGTGCGCGTTGTGCAGGACGAACTCGTACGGTTCGTCGGTGGGCGCGACGAACCGGCCCCGCAGGGTCAGGGTGCCGTCCTCGGCCTCGACCTCGTCGACGAGCGGCGGGGAGGGCTGCACGGAGAGGGTGAGGTGGCCGGTGTTGCCGCGCTTGACGAACAGGGCGCGGCCCGCGGTCTCGCCGGGCAGGGGCAGGACCAGGCCGTTGAAGCCGCCGCGCTCGTCGTGGGCCAGGCGGTGCTCGGTGCCGTCGGCACCGATGACGGAGAGGCTCCACGGCTCGGGGGCCCACTCTCCGGGCTCGCACTCGGCATCCGGTACGGCGGCCAGTTCGGCCGTGGTGACCCGGGCGGTGAAGGGGGTGCGGCCGGCGATGGCGGCGCCCGTCTCCAGCGGGAAGTCGAGGACGGTGCCGGTGGTGACGTGGACGGCCTTCAGGCGGGCGGCGTCGACCCCGGCGGAGAGCTCGCCGATGATCTCGACGGTGTCGTCACCGGCGGGCCGGGCGTCCAGGCCGCGGGCGCGGGCGATCTCGACCTGGATGGTGAGGGCGCCGGAAACGGCCGGGACGATCCGGACGTCGGGGGCCACCCAGAACGGGGGCGGGTTCTGGCCGGTGTCGTGCTCGCCGCCGCGGAGCCGGGCGCGGTGCAGGCCGCCGGCGCCGGTGACGGCGATCGAGGTGGTCCATATCCCTTCGTTCCACTTGCCGCCCGACTGGAAGATCGAGGGGTCGACGACGGCGGTGAAGCCGGCCCAGTCGGCGTGCCGCAGCGCGAGGTGCGGGGACTTCACGGTGGCCATCGGGGAGGCGACCGTACGGGTGCTGACGACGGAGCGGCGGCGCTTGCCGCCCTCGCGGAAGATCAGCATCTTGCGGGAGCCGAGGCGGCTCTCCGCACCGAGGTGGCCGGGCAGGGCGTAACCGCGCAGCAGGAGCTTGCCGTCGGACCAGGCCGCCTGCTCCAGGCGGCTGACGACGCGGCGCTCGCGCGTGCCCAGGGTGAGGATCTTGGCGGGGACCGGCGGGCGGCCCTGCAGGAAGGGGTAGTCGGCCTGCGGGCGGGCGAGGCCCTTGACCGGGACGCTGTAGTGGTAGTCGCGCTGGTGGTTCAGGAGCGCGATGAAGTCCTCGACACGGCCTTCGCCGGCGAGGTAGGCCTTGAGGCGGTCCGCGACGGTCAGGTCGGGCCAGGGGCCGGTGCCGATCTCGCGGACGAGGCCGCCGACCTCCTTGACGAACGCGGCGCGGAAGTCGGGGCCGCCCTCGGCGACGTACTTGTAGATGAGCGGGAGTTCCTCGCTCAGCACGTTGTAGTCGTAGTCGCGCAGGTAGCGGTCGTACTTGGCGCCCTGCTTGGCCTTGAGGGACTCCCGGACCAGGCGGACGGACTTCACGCGGTCGATGAGGGAGACCGGGTCGGTGGAGCGCTGGGTGATGGAGCGCTCTCCGGTCTCGCGGACGCGCCAGTGGTAGACGCAGTCGTGGAGGATGTCGACGCTGGAGGCGAAGTAGTGCGCGGGGATGCTGACCGGGGCGTCCTCGTAGAGGATGCCCTCCGGGTACTGGAAGCCGTGCTCGTCCCAGAAGGTGCGCCGGTAGACCTTGTTCCAGGCGGTGCGGTCGGTGACCAGCGCCGGGAACTTGGAGATGTGGGTCTTGAGCTGCGTGCGGGCGAAGGCGGCACGGTGGCCCCACGACTGGTTCATGCCGACCGAGCGGAAGCGCTTGACGTTGCCGCCGGCGAAGTCCGAGCCCGTCTCGTCGAGGGCGTCGATCAGCTTCTGGTAGGCGTAGTCCGGCATCGTGTCGTCGCTGTCGACGAAGGCCAGGTACTCGCTGTCCGGGTGGATGTGGCGGGCGCCGGCGTTGCGGGCTGCGCCGAGGCCGGCGTTCTCCTGCATGACGACCCGGAAGCGCTTGTCACGCGCTGCGAAGGCCTTGGCTATGACGGCGCTGGTGTCCGTGGAGCCGTCGTCCACGAGGATGGCCTCGAAGTCGCCGAAGGTCTGAGCGGCGATGGATTCCAGGCACTCGTCGAGGTAGAGCTCGACGTTGTAGACGGGGACGACGATGCTCAGGCGCGGGGGCATGGGTGGCGGTTTCTCCAGCGTTTTTTGCTTTTTCGATGATCAGCTCACAGCATCTTACTCTGTAACAGAGCTATAAACTCCACCCATATGGGGCATAGGGAACTGATCGCCGGGGCGGACGGCAAAGAATTCAGCCGTCCGCCACTTGGACGCTGCGGTGGGACGCGGCCCGTCGGGGTGGTTGACCCGTTCAGATCTCCAGTTCTGCCTCGATCTTCTTCAGCTGATGGCGTGCCATCGCGAGGTTGGCCCGCTTCTTGTCGAGGGCCAGATAGAGGAAGAAGCCCACGGAGCCCCGCCCCTTCATGAGCCGGATCAGGTGGTACTGACTACCGAGGGTGATGAGGATGTCCTCGATCTCGTCCTTGAGGCCGAGGAGCTCCATCGTGCGGACCTTCGCGCGCACCACGTCCGTGTTGCCGGCCGCCGCGACCGCGAGGTCGAGGTCCTTGCCGCCGCCGATGGTGCCGAGGGCCATGCCGCTGCCGTAGTCCACCAGGGCCGCGCCGATCGCGCCCTCGATGAGGGTGGTGGCTTCCTTGAGCGCGGTTTCCACGTTGACCATGAGAGGTACCTCTTCCGTTTCGTTGTGCCTGGTTGCGATGGAGATGTGACTATCTGTAGTTGTCCTGAATCCGACGGGCCCACCGCGCGGTCGGCCCGGTCACGGATCAGGCGGGCGCGGTGCCTGAGCCCCGGCGCGCGAGGGTGTGTTCGATCAGTTCGGCGATCCGCAGGCTGGAGCGCCGGGCCTCCAGATGGAGGCGCCCGACGTTGACGCGCGGCTCGGCGGTGAGGGTGAGGACGGCCGCCACGCCCGCGGCGTAGGTGGCCACGTAGCCGTCGGCACCGCGCACGAGCAGCTCGCGGAACGCGCCCTGGCCGGTGCTGTCGCTGAGCCGCTGGGCCACGCCCAGGGCGGCCGCGGTCAGGGCCGCGACGGCCTCGGCCTCGGCGGCGGCGCTGTCCTGGGCGAGGACGAAGCCGTCGGCGCTCGCGGCCAGGGCACCGGTGAGTTGGGGTACGCGGGCCCGCAGCCTGCGGAGCTCGGCGAGTATCTCGGCCTCCGCCTCGGGGGGCAGCGTACTCATGTCGGCCTTTCTCCTTTCGGGCTGCCTACGCTCGGAGCGGTCGGCGCGCAGGGCCGGTCGCAGCGGGAGCCTCACAGGCTTGCCTCCAGTGCGTCGCGTAACCGGCGGAGCAGCGCCACGTCCGGGGATTGGGCCTGGGTCATCCAGTCGGGCAGGGGTACCTCGACCGGCGGGGGGGCCGGGCTGTGCGGCGTCTCGACCAGTCCGGCGGCCGCGAGGCGGCGGACGTCGAGCAGTGTGTGGAAGGCGGGCCGGCCCAGTACCCAGGCCAGGTCGGCCGGGGTGCGTAAGCCGTCGGCCCGGTCCAGCAGGGTCCGCTGCCGCGCGGTGACGGTCTGGCCCGGCGCGGCCGCCCGGGGCACCACCGGGGCCGTGTCGAGCAGCGGGTACGGCCAGACGGCGTCGAGCAGTTCGCGGCGGCGCCGGGTCTCCCGTTCGACGGCGGCCGCCGGAACGGAGCGGACGGAGCCGATCCAGTGGGTGGCCCCGCGGCGGAACCGGGAGGGGCCGCTGCCCGGGGACAGTGCGAAGAAGGCGGCGTCGAAGATCGCGGCGAGGTGGCAGATCTCGAGCTCTCCGCCGGCGAGGCCGCCGCTGTCCACGAGGAAGCGGGCGACCTGGCGGCGGGCCCCGGCCCGGTCCACCGCCTCGCGCCATCGTTCGGGGGCGAGGCCGCCGCCGGTGGTGAGGAGGACGTCGAGGCCGGGGGTGGCGGGGCTCTCCGCGTGGACTATTCGGCCGTCCTCAAGGAAGAGGGTGCCGCGGTCGCGGAGCAGGGCGCCGGTGGCCCGCTCCGCTGCGAGCCGGGTGAGGAGGGGGGAGACGGCCGCAAAGGCGTTCGGGGCCGTTGCCGGGGTGGTCATCGGAGCACCAGCCCTTCGGCCAGGGCCCTGAGTCTGAGGCGCGCGAGGGCGAGGTTTCCGTCGGCCCGGTCGAGCCAGACGTGCAGGAAGACGCTGCTGTCGAAGCTCGTCTCGACGAACCGCAGGACGTGGTAGCCGCTGCGGGTCGTGACGATCAGGTCCTCGACGGGCGGACCGGCGGGGCCCACCACGTCGCCGAGGGCCGGACCCGCCTCCGCGCGGGCGAAGGACTCGTACTCCGCGGCGGCACGGGCCAGCTCGGCGGTCTCTGCTGCGGTGGTCTCGTGATCCCCGACGGGTGATTCCCCGATGGTGCCGAGAGCCAGCCCGCTGCTCCAGTCGACCAGCGCGGCCCCCCGTGCGCCAGGCAGGGCCATGGCTTCGAGCAGGCATTCGTCGATCCCGGGCACGCGGGCTCCCCTCCCGGCCGGACGTGCGGTGTGCACGGTTGTGCGGCGCGACAGGAGGGAACTTACTCAAGTTCCGCAGTGCGAAAAGGCGTTCTGGCATTTTCCGCTGGAACATGCCATTCAGGGTGTAAGAGCTTGGCCGGAACGCGTCGGAATCTGATCACGAAGCCAGCGGAAGATCGTCCGCGAGACGGAACGAGCCGCCTTCGCGCTCGACGTAGCCCTCGTGACTGAGGGTGCGGAGCAGGTGGTAGACGGTCGGCAGGGGGATCCCGGTGAGCCGTGCGAGCCGCTTGGCGGTCGCCCCGCCCTCCGCGTGCATCGCTTCCACGAGCCGCAGGGCCCGCTGCACGGAACCGATCAGGGTGGGTGTGCTGTCCTTCTGGATGCGGTCGGTCCCCATGAATGGTCCCCCTGCTCCGGTACGACGCCTGGCAGACCCATCAAAGTCCTTCACCGGCCCCAAAACCAGCGGACTCGCGTAAACCCGAGCATAAGATCACCGGACCCGGGGGGCGCACTAGCGTGTGCGGGTGACATAGGCCGGCAGCAGGGCGTCCGCGATCAGGTGCCGCGGCAGGGCCAGCCCGAAGCGGTGCTCCAGCACGGCGAGGGTGCGGCGCTCGCGGTCGCCGTCCGGCTCGTCGCCCGGTCCGGCGCCCGCGCCGTCCGGGCCGAGCACGCCCGCCGCGACCAGTTCCGGGAGCAGGAAGTCCGGCCGGTGGCCGCCCCGCCAGCATTCCTCGCCGAGCCCGAAGCAGCACACCAGCTCGCCGTCCCGGGCGTACGAGAACTGCTTGGGCGGGTGGTCGGGCTGCGGGTCGAGGTGGACGGCCTCGCCGCCGGCCCGGGAGACCTCGGCGAGACGTTCGGCTCCGGCCGGCAGGCCGTGCTCGACGGCGAAGGACCAGCCGCCCCAGCTGCCGACCCGGGCCACGCCGTCGCCGTCCGCGGTCTCGGCGACCAGGCCCCAGGCGGCCGGCGCCCCGAGCGGTCCGGGACGGACGCCCGGGACCGCGCCGAGCCGTGCGGCCAGCTCGTCGGGGCCTATGCCCCGGGCGAAGGTGAGGCCGGCGAACCATTCGCCCCAGTCCGCCAGCCACTGGATCCCGTAGGTCCTGCTCTCGGTGATGTCGGCCATCCTGCACTCCCCACGGTCCTGCCCGCAACGCCGGTGCTTCCCCCGCCTGCACGATAGTCAGTCCGCGGACTCCTGTGGGAGGAGTCGCTCGACCATCGTCTCGATGAGCCCCTCCACCGGGTGGGCCTCCAGCGTCGCCGGCGCGGTCAGGTCGTCCACGATCAGGCCGAGCATCGCCAGGTAGACCAGGGCCACGCCCTGCCGGTCGCCGGGCAGGCCGGCCTCCGTGTGCCAGTCGATGTTCGCCTCCAGCTCCGCGCTCTGGAAGGCGGCCAGCTCGGCCCGGAGCTCCGGGCGCCGCAGCCCCTCCAGCCGCAGCTCCAGCATCGCGATGTGGACGCTGCGCTCGCGCCGCATGCGCTCCAGCAGCCGGCCGAGCAGCACCCTCGTGTCGAGCGGGCCGGCCAGGTCGGCCGGGTCCGGGACCAGTCGCTCCCGGGTGCGGTGGAGGATCTGCACGAGCAGCTGGGCCCGGTTGGCGAAGTAGTTGGAGGCGGTGCCGGTGGGCACCGCCGCCTCCGCGTCCACCGCGCGCAGCGTCAGGCCGCGCGAGCCCTCGCGCGCCAGGACTTCGATGGCGGCGTCGAGCAGCGCGGCGCGGCGCTGCGGGTTCTGGCGCATGGGGCGGGTCCCTGGGTCGGTGGGGGGCTTCCCGGCGGGCTTCCCTGCCGACGGGATCACTGCAGGCGCAGTGCTTTGCCCACGGTAGCGGACGCCCCGGCTCCGACCCGCCCTCCGGACCGCTAGTCCTCCCGGCCCGCGGCCTCTGCCGTCTTCGCGGCCTTCGCCGACTCCAGCAGGTACGGCACGTCGATGACGGCGACGCCCGGCGTGAACAGCAGGCGCGCCTTGAGCCGCAGGGCGTTCTGATTGTGCAGGGGCTGCTCCCACCAGTGGCCGACGACGTACTCCGGGATCACCACGGACAGCATGTCCGTCGCCGGTTCGGCGGCCAGTTCCTCGACGTGCGCCAGGACCGGGCCCACCACCTCGCGGTAGGGCGAGTGGAGGATCTTCAGCGGCAGCCCTGGGTCGTGCGCCTCCCACGCCCCGCGCAGCCGGGCCGCCTCCGCCTCGTCGGCGGCGACCGTGACCGCCGTCAGGGTGTCCGGGCGCAGCCCCTGCGCGTAGCCGATGGCCTTGAGCGTCGGGGCGTGCACGGCGGCGACCAGGACGACCACGTGGTGACGGGCCGGCCTGCGCGGTCTGGTGTCGGGGGCCACGTCGACCTGCCGGGCGACCTGGTCGTAGTGGCGGCGCACGCCCTTCATGCCGAGGAACAGCAGGGGCATGGCGATGACGACCAGCCAGGCCCCGTGCGTGAACTTGGTGAGGAGGACGATGACGAGGACCAGGGCGGTCAGGGCGGCGCCGACCGCGTTGATGGCGAGCCTGCGGTGGATGTGGACCCGCTCCTCGCGCGGGGTGGCGGGTGAGGCGAGCGCTTTCCTCCAGTGCCGGACCATGCCCGACTGGGACAGGGTGAAGGAGACGAACACACCGATGATGTAGAGCTGGATCAGGCGGGTCAGCTCGGCGTCGAAGGCCACGATGAGGGCGACGGCGGCGAGGGCGAGGAGCACGACGCCGTTGGAGTAGACGAGCCGGTCGCCGCGGTTGTAGAGCTGGCGGGGCGCGTACCGGTCCCTGGCGAGGATCGAGGCGAGCATCGGAAAGCCGTTGAAGGCGGTGTTCGCGGCGAGGATCAGCACCCCGGCGGTGACGGCCTGGAGCAGGTAGAAGAGGAAGTGCCAGCTGCCGAAGGTGGCCCGGCCGATCTGGGCGAGGGCGGTGGAGGTCGCGGTCCCCGGGGGCAGGCCCAGTTCGGTGGGGTCGGCCGCGACGTGCACCTCGTAGGTCATGGCGAGGGCGGTGATGCCGGCGAACATCGTCACCGAGAGGAAGCCCATCGCGGCGAGCGTGGTCGCCGCGTTCTTCGCCTTGGGCTTGCGGAAGGCGGGGACGCCGTTGCTGATCGCCTCGACACCCGTGAGCGCGGTGCAGCCGGAGGCGAAGGCGCGCATCGCGAGGAGCACGAGGGCCAGTCCGGTATAGGTGCCCTCGGCGATGATCGGCAGGTCGGCGGATTCGGCGCGGATGGTCTGGCCGGTGCCGAGCCGTACGGCGGCGACGGCGAACATGAGGTAGATGACCAGGACGAAGCCGTAGGTGGGGATGGCGAAGACGCGGCCCGACTCCCTCACGCCGCGCAGGTTCATCAGGGTCAGCAGCGCCACGAAGGCGACCGACAGGACGACTTCGTGGTCGTTGAGCGCGGGCACGGCCGAGGTGATGGCGGAGACCCCGGAGACGACGGAGACCGCGACGGTCATCACGTAGTCGACGAGGAGGGCGCTGGCGGCGGTGAGCGCGGCGGTCTGTCCCAGGTTCTCGGAGCTGACGACGTACGCGCCGCCTCCGCCGGGGTAGGCGTGGCAGGTCTGGCGGTAGGAGGCGATGACGACGACGAGCAGGAAGACGATGGCGGCGGCCGCGTACCAGGTGAGGTGGAGCAGGGCGACGCCGCCGAGGGCCAGGATCAGCAGGATCTCCTCGGTGGCGTAGGCCACCGAGGAGAGAGGGTCGCTGCAGAAGATCGGCAGGGCCAGCCGTTTGGGAAGCAGGGTCTCGCCGAGCCGCGCGGTGTCGAGGGGTTCACCGACCAGCACGCGCTTCGCATTGATACGCCTCATTCGGGCATGATCGTGCATTTCGTCCGATGAACTTCCCTTTTGGGGCTTGTGTCACTCGGCGAGCTCTTCGGCCCGGTGGGCCAGCCACAGGTCGTACCGGACGCTCGGGGACTGCAGCAGCGAGCGTTCCAGCAGCCCCTCGATGCGGGCCAGCCGCTTGCGGGCCCCGGGGACGGAGACCCCGAGCGCGGCCGCGGCCGGTACCAGCCGTGCGTCGTGCGCCAGCCAGGTACGGACGGTGGCACGGGCCCCGGCCGGGGCGTCCGGGGCGGTCAGCCTGCTCAGGTGGGACCGGGCCCACTCGGTCAGCCGCGGATCGCGCAGGACCGCGTCGAGCCCGGGGGCGGCCACCGGAGCCGGATCGCCGCTCCCCCGCCCCGCACCCGGGGTCAGCCGCAGCGCCAGGGAGAGCGCCGCCTGGTCGCCGAGGCGGCCGAGATCCAGTCCGAGCAGCGTCTCGACCAGCCGGATCCTGGCGGACAGGGTGTTGCGGTGGACCCTCAGCAGCCGGGTGGCGTGCGAGCCGAAGTTCAGCCAGGCGTGAGCGGTGGCGCGCAGTTCCTGCCCGCCCGGGTCCTGCGGGCGCCGGGGCTCGTACGCGTGCAGGGGCGCGAGCAGGGCTCCGGCCCAGCCGGCACCGGCCTCGTGGGCCGCGAGCGCCAGCTCCGGGCCCGGGCCGAAGCGGGCGTGCCGTTCGCCGCGGCCGCGGGCGACGGCCAGGGCGTGGAAGGCCTGGGTGTAGGCGGTCGGGGCCTGGCTCAGGGCCAGCTCCCCGCTGATCCCGACCGCGCAGTCCGGGGCGATCGCCGTCAGCGCCCCGGCCAGGGGATCGTCGTCGGCGGACACCGCGACCGCGTCGGCCGGAACCAGGATGATGAGGTGGCGCACGTAGACCGGGCAGCGCACGACCCAGGCCCGGCCGCCGATCATTTCCCGGCACAGCCGGGCCACTTCGGCGAGACGCCCGGTACGGCACTCGGCGACGTAGATCCGCATGGGGTCGGGCAGCGGGGGGCGCAGCGCCTCGGCCATCTGATGGGCGGTGGGGAGCTGACCGCCCATCAGCAGGCGGAGCACGGCCTCGCGGGCCCGCGCCTCGGCGACCGCGGCCCGCTCCTCCCGCCGTTCGGCCTCCTCGGCACGCAGGACGAGGGCCAGCGGCACGGCCGCGTCCGCCAGCAGCGTCGGCGCGTCGGGCGCATGCGGCAGCGGCAGTACGGCGGCCAGCGCGCGCCCCGCGTCCAGCGCGAACAGCAGGGTCGCGGACCCGTCGCCGTGCAGGACGGCCGACCTGACGCCCCGGGCGCTCATCTCGGCGGCGCCGCGCACGGCGTCCTCGGGCGGCCGCCGGTCCTGTTGCCGGCTTGCCACGGCTCCGGCGGCGGTTGCGGGCTCTGCGCCGTGCTCGGTGGCGGCACCGCCGTGCACCACGCCGGTCCAGCCGCCGAGGCGGACGGCGAGCCACTCCAGCAGCGCTGCCGACCCCCCGCCGTGGGCGAGCCGGTGGACCTTCAGTACGTCGTCGGGCCGTGACACCGCCGCATTCAACCACCCGCCGCACACTGTGCGCTGTGATACCCGTCTCGCCCGGTCACTGGGCAGGGCGAACCCTGCGTACGGGCCCGCGCCCGCATAGGTTCGTCCACGAGCGGACGGATCCCGGCGCCCACGGGAAGCGACACGGGGGAGGCACCGGGATCCGCCCCTCACATCCTGGCGGCCGCGCTGCGGATGGCCTCCCGGATGCGGAAGTAGGTGCCGCACCGGCAGATGTTGGCGATGGCGTCGATGTCCTCGTCCGTGGGCTCGGCGGTGCGCTTCAGCAGCGCGACGGCGGCCATGATCTGACCGGGCTGGCAGAAACCGCACTGGGCGACGTCCTGTTCGAGCCAGGCCTCCTGCACGGGGTGCAGGTCGTCCCCGTCGGCGAGGCCCTCGATCGTGGTCACCTCCCGGCCCGCGCAGTCCGCTACGGGCACCACGCACGGGCGGACGTCCACCCCGTCGAGGTGGCTGGTGCAGGCTTTGCAGACGTCCACCCCGCAGCCGTACTTGGGGCCGCGCACGCCCAGCATGTCGCGGAGCACCCACAGCAGGGGCAGGTCGTCGGGCGCGTCCACGGTGACGCTCCGCCCGTTGACGGTGAAGGTGTGGGAGGGCACGGCGTACTCCTGGCTCGAGCGGCTATCGGGGGTAGGGGGTGAAGTCGACGTCGAAGTCGAGGGGGAAGCTGCGCGGCTTCGAACCGGTGGCCCGCGCCCAGGCGTTCGCGATGGCGCCGACCGCGGCCGGCACGCCGAGCTCGCCCGCGCCGCCCGGCTCCGTACCGGTGGCCGGGAGCACGAAGACCCGTACGTCGCGCGGGGTGTCACGCTGCTGCGCCCAGTGGAACTGGCTGTAACTGCCCTCCAGCGGAAGCCCCTTGTCGATGTGGAGCCCGGCGCGCAGGGTGGTGGAGATCGCGTCGGTGAGGCCGCCGATCATCTGGGCCTCCAGTCCGCGCGGGTTGACCGGCAGGCCCACGTCCACGGCGATGACGGCCTTGGTGACGCGGACGCGCTGCGGGTCGCGGGTGTCGATCTCGACGAGACAGGCGGTGCGGGACTTGTACTCCTCGTGGAAGGCGATGCCCTGCGCGCAGCCGGGCGGCATCGCCCGCCCCCAGTTCCCCTCCGACGCGACCTTGTCGAGCACGGCGCGCTGCGCGTCGGTCTTCAGGAAGGTGCGCCGGAAGCGGTACGGGTCCTTGCCGGTGGCCGCGGCCAGTTCGTCGACCACGATCTCCTCGGCCCCGCGCGTGTTGGCGGAGTACACCGAGCGCCACGAGGCGGTGGGGATGCCGGTCGGCACCTCGGTGAGGGCCTGGGTGGTGAGGCCGAAGTGGTACGGGGACTTCACGGTGGTCAGGAACAGGGTCTGGGCGATGGTGGCGTTGCCGATGCCGAGCGGCAGGTGGGCGGCGGTCGCGGTGATGATCTCGCCGAGCCCGTGCCGGAAGTCGGTCTCGGCGGCAGCGACGCGGTGCTCGAAGGTGAGCACCTCGCCCAGCAGGTGCGTGGCGCGGATCTTGTGGTGGGTGGCGGGGCGCATCCGGCCGTGGCGCGTGTCGTCCACCCGGGTCCACATCAGTCTGACGGGGCGGCGGCAGGCCCTGGAGATCCGGGCGGCCTCCAGGGCGGCGTCGAAGAAGAGCCGCCGGCCGAAGGAGCCGCCGGCCTGGACCACGTGCACCGCCACCTTGTCCAGGGGCAGTCCCAGGTCGGCGGCGATGCTCTGGCGGGCCACGATGGGGGACTTCAGGCCGGACCAGATCTCGGCCCGGTCGTCGCGCACGTCGGCGATGGCGCAGTTGGTCTCCATCGGGGCGTGGCTGACGAAGGCGAAGTCGAACTCGGCGTCCACGTACGGGGTGAGCAGCGGCGGGACCAGCAGCGGCGGGGTGGCGGCGCGCAGCCTGGAGCGGATCTGCGCGTCGGAGAGCCGGTCGGCCGGGCCGGGGCCCCAGGTGACCTGGAGGGCCGATTTCGCGGTGATGGCCTGCCCGAAGGTCTCGGCGACGACGGCGACCCCGGTGGGGACGGTGACCACGTGCAGGACCCCGGGCATGGCCCGGACCTCGGCGAGGTTGGCCACGGCGTGGACGGTGCCGCCGAAGGTCGGCGGGCGGCGCACCACGCAGGGCTTGGCGCCGGGCACGTCGAGGTCGAGGGTGTACTGCTGGGCGCCGGTGACCATGGCGCGGGCGTCGATCCGGCTCGTCGGCCGGCCGACGAGGGTGTGCTTCGCGGCCTTCTTGGGGGTGGCGCCGAGGACGACGAGGCCGGGGGCGGCGGCGGCCGCGGCGAGTTCGCCGTAGCGGGCGGTGCGCCCGTCGGGGGCGCGGACGGTGCCGTCCGCGGTGGTCAGCGATGCCGGGGAGAGGCTCCAGCGCTGGGCGGCGGCCGCGACGAGGCGGGCCCGCGCCGTGGCCGCGCACTGGCGGACCGGCCCGTACAGGGAGCGGATGGAGTTGGAGGAGCCGGTGAGCTGGTTGAACAGCAGCTCGGGCCGGGCGTCGTCCAGTTCCACGCGTACGTCGGAAAGGGGTGCGTCGAGTTCCTCGGCGACGAGCATGGCCACTGCGGTGGTGAGGCCCTGCCCGACCTCCTCGCGCGGCAGCCGGAAGCGGACGCTTCCGTCTGCCTCGACCGCGAGGGCGAGCAGGGCGGAGGTGGGTGCGCCGGCCAGGATGAAGAGGTCGCCGAGGTCGATGACGTCGGCGATGGCCGGCAGGGAGGGCACCACGGCGTGGGCGGCCTGCGGGGCCAGGGCGTCGGCCGCGGCGCGGGTGACCAGGGCGAGGGTCGGTGCCGCCACGAGAGAGGTGAGGAAGGAACGCCGGCTCCGGCCGGTGGCGTGGTGCTGCCCGCTCAATGTCGTCGTGTCCCCAGCGCTGCGCGGGCCCGCCGGTGCGGACCTCCCCCGGTTTATTACCGGCACGTAGGGTAGCGACCGGGCGGTCCGGTGGGAAGCCCCGATTCCGCCGCCTTACCGGGCGCGGGGGTCATCCGTTCGGGTGTATCGCCGTGCGTGCACTGAACCGGGTACCGCGCGATCACGTCCGCGTGAACACCTCGTACGCATCGGGCGTTTGATCGAGCCACAGGGGCTGGATGGCCGGATTCCGGCCGCCCGCTCCGTACGCACCACCCGCCCCACCGGCTGGCATGCGCGCCGGGCCGCCGAACCCTCGCTGACCGGATTCGTTCGCACGTCGCGGAGGGCCCGGCAGGACTGCGGCATATGCCGGAAGCAAGAACGTAGCGGATGTTGCCAAACGCCTTACACAGTGTCGCTGCCTGTGCAACAGTCGTTACCGGTCCTTCCTTCAGACTTGGCCGTGCCGCGCCTGTATCGGAGTTCTCATGCCGTCCCACCTGTTCGCGGACCGTCCCGCGCAGCCGCCCGAGCCGGGGTCGGTGGACGCACTGATCTCTCAGACCCGGCGCCTCCGGGGGGACGTGGACGCGGTCCGCCGCGACACCGTCGTGGACGACGACGACGCCCAGGGCCGCTGGCAGCGCGCCCTGTGCGACCTCGCCGTGCACCACCTCGACGACCTCCGCGAGCACCTCGGCCAGCTCAAGGAGGGCCTGCCCCCCGTTCCCGAGGCCGTCGCCTTCCCGCAGGCGGCCCCGGAGATCGTGCCCGAGGCCCAGACGCGGGTCGGCAGCGCCGAGTGGAACCTGCTGACCGACGAGGTCAGCTGGTCCGACGAGCTGTTCCAGATCTTCGGCCGGTCCCCCGAGTCGGGTGCGCCTCCGCTGGACGAGCTGGGCTCCACCCTGTTCTCCGAGGACCAGCCACTCCTGACCGCGTGGGTCACCGCCTGCCTGGTGGACGGCCGGCCGATCGACGGCGAGTTCCGCATCGTCCGGGCCGACGGCCGGGTCCGCACGTTGCACATGAGGGGCGAGCCGGTACTCGACTCCGACGGCTGCACGGCCTCCATGTGGGCCGTCATGCGGGACGTCAGTGAACTGCGCCGGAGCCAGCGGGCGGTGCGCGAGTCCCGTGACTCGCTGCAGCGCCAGCGGGAGATCGCGCAGACCGAGCACCGGCTTGCGGTCGAGCTGCAGGAAGCCGTGCTCCCCCCGTGGCGCGGCTCCCTGCGGCTCCCGCACAGTGACGCCGGCACGCTGGACGTGGCCGCGCACTACCTGCCCTCCGCGACCAGCGCGCTGATCGGCGGGGACTGGTACGACGCACTCGAACTCCCCGACGGCAGCTCGATGCTGACGGTCGGCGACCTCACCGGGCACGGCGTGACGGCCACCTCCGGAATGGCGATGATGCTGGGCGCCCTGCGCGGCATGGCCATGGCCGGGATCGCGCCGGGGCCGCTGATGGGCTGGCTCAACCAGCTCCTCGAGACCTCCGTCCAGCCCGCGCTCGGCTCGGCCGTGTGCTGCCGCTACGACCCCGCACGGCGTGTGCTGTCCTGGGCCCAGGCGGGCCACCCGGCCCCCCTGCTGTTCCGCCGCGGGTCGGGCCGCGCCCTGGCACCGCCGGAGGGCGTCCTGCTGGGTGCGACCTCCGGGGCTTCGTACGGACAGGCCGAGGAGCGGCTGGAGGTGGGCGACCTGCTGGTCCTGCACACCGACGGGCTGACGCCCCGCAGCATCGAGTTCAGCCGGGCCGACGGCACCGAACGGCTGCTGGCCCTCGCGCCGCGGCTCACGGCCGCCCGGTCGGCGCAGGACTGCGTGCGGCTCGTGGTCGAGGAGTTCGGGGAGGGCGAGCGGGAGGACGACGCCTGCGTGCTCGTCGCCCGCGTCGGGGAATAGTCACGACGGTCACGGCCGGCCACGGGGCCGGTCGTACGGACTTCAGGGCCGCGCCGGAGGGCGCGGCCTTTCTCGTCTGTGTGCTGTCGTCGACGTGTCCGTTCTCGACGCGCCCGTTCTCGACGCGCCGGTGCTCGTCCTCGTACCGGCCGTGGGGGGCGTGGAGGGCATGCGGAACCCATGGGGCGCGCGGGGGCCGGCCGGGGACTACACCCCCGTGGCCGGCCGGGCACTCGGTGCCGGGGAGTCCGGGAGGGCCAGCTTGATCTCCTGGCGCAGGTCCTCGATGCGCGCGTAACCGGCGTACTGGGCGGTGAGCCGGTACATCTCGCGCAGCCGGTCCCAGGTCCGGTGCGAGGAGGTCTCGTTCATCGAGACGAGGGCGAGGCGCGCGTAGCGATCGGCCTGTTCCGGCTCGTCGGCGATGAAGCAGGCGGAGGCCATGGAGATGTAGTCGAAGATCTGCGAACGCTGGTAGCCCTCGCCGCGCAGCCGCAGGGCCTCCTTGGCGTGGCGCGCGGCGATCGGCGCCGCCGTGGCGTCGTGGTCGGCGAGAGTGCGGTAGGCGAGCGCCTGCATGCCGTGCAGGTCCGCCTCGTCGAAGTGCTGCATCCAACTCGGCGGCGGCACGTCGCCCTTGTCGGAGACGAAGAGCTCCTCCGCCTCCCCCAGGGTGCGGCGCATCGCCTGGCCCTTGCCCATGGCGGCCTGCGCCCAGGCCTCGATGGTGTGCAGCATGGCGCGGGTGCGCGGCAGGGTCTGCTCGCCGGAACCGGACTTCGCGAGCTTCATCAGGTCCAGGGCCTCGTGCGGCTTGCCGAGGTGGACCATCTGGCGGGCGGCGCGGGACAGCGCCTCACCCGCGCGCGGGCGGTCGCCGCCCTCGCGGGCCGCGTGCGCGGCGATGACGAAGTACTTCTGGGCGGTGGGTTCGAGGCCCACGTCGTGCGACATCCAGCCGGCGAGGACCGCCAGGTTGGCCGCCACGCCCCACAACCGCCGCTGGAGGTGGTCGGGGTGGTGGTAGGCGAGCATTCCGCCCACCTCGTTGAGCTGGCCGACCACGGCCTTGCGCTGCAGTCCGCCGCCTCTGGAGGCGTCCCAGGCCCGGAACACGTCGACGGAGCGCTCCAGCGCCTCGATCTCCTGGGAGCCGATGGGGGCGGCCTCGTAGCGGTCGTATCCCGCCGGGTCGGCCTGGAAGGAGTCCCCGAAGCGCCCTGGAGCCTGCTTCGCCGGGGCGGGGTCGGTGTGCAGCCAGTCGTACATGGCGTTGGTGAGGGCGGAGCCGGCGGTGAGCACGGCGCCCGCGCCCATCAGACCGCGACGGTTGAGCATGAGGTCCATTCCCGTGAATTCGGTGAGGACCGCGGCTGTGCGTTCGGGCGCCCAGGGCATGCCGTCGGGGTTCTCGCGAACCCCGTCCGGCTGCCGTCTGGAGGTGCGCCGCTGCCGTACGAACCCGAGGTCCTCGATGGTCACGACACGACCGAGCCGCTCGGTGAACAGTGCTGCCAGTACCGTGGGCACCGGTTCGCGGGGGCTCTCCCCCATGTCGATCCAGCGCCGCACCCGCGAGGTGTCGGTGGCCAGCTGGGGGTGGCCCATGGCCGCCGCCTGCCGGTTCACCATCCTCGCCAGTTCGCCCTTCGACCAGCCGGCCAGGCCGAACAGGTCGTTCAAGCGGGTGTTTGGACCTTTGCTCACGTCAAGCCCCCAGGTTCTCGGCTGAGTTGACAGTAGCCCCCCGTCAGATGCCCAGCGACTATTCGCCAGGCTTCGCCAGGGCACGCCCGATGGTTCGCCACCTTGCGCCGGGTGTCAGGTAGGAATGCGCCTCCCCGCCCCGGTCACCGGCGGAACTCCCCAGGGTGAAGCACGGGATCGGCGGGGTGGCGTACGCAACTCGTCGGCGCACGAAGGGATCCGTATCACCATGTACGCAGCAACGTCCTCCGTGTCCGCACCGGTCCGGTCGCACCGCACGCTCCCGGCGGGCGGCGGCCCCTACCTCGACCCCGGCCGCCCGTCGGCCCCGGCGCAGGGCACCATCCGGGCGCGGCGGATGCCGAGTGCGGGATCGCAGCCCGTCAGCGGAAGAATCGATCTCTCGGGGCCGCAGGGAGCGCAACTGCGCACCGCGCTGGCCTCGGTGCAGCGGATCTGTCCCGAGTTCTCGCCGGTGCAGGTGCTGCGGCGCAGCGGCCGCTCAGTCCTCCTGGTGGGCACCACCGGACGCATGACCGCCGTCGCGAAGGTTTTACTGGACCACTCGCCGGAATGGCGTGAGCGCTACCGGCACGAAATAGCGGCATACCGGGCGTTCGTCCGGCACCGCCCGCCGGTCCGGGTGCCCCGGCTGATCGCCGCCGACCCGGAGAACTGCACGCTGGTGGTGGAACGGATGGCGGGCCGGGTGGCGGCGCTCCAGCGGCACCCCGTGGAGCCGCCGCCCCGGGTGGACCTCCGCGCCGCGCTGGGCGCGGTGTGCCGGGTCAACCAGTGGCAGCCGCCGACCGAGCTGTTCGGCACCCCGATGAACTACGGCCGGCGGATCGCCCGCGACTACGAGTTGGGTCTGCTCACCGACCGGGACCTCGGCGACCTGCAGAAGCTGCTGCACGGGGTCAAGGTGTCGGGGACGGCACTGCAGTTCAACCACGGCGACGCGCTGCTGTCGAACCTGCTGCTCTCCCCCGCCGGTCCGGTACTGCTCGACTGGGAGCACGCCGGCTGGTACCTGCCGGGCTACGACCTCGCCACGCTGTGGACGGTGCTCGGCGACGCCCCCGCCGCCCGCGCCCAGATCAGCAGGCTCGCCCAGTCGGCCGGTCCGGTCGCCCGGGACGCCTTCCTGGTCAACCTGATGCTGGTGCTGACCCGGGAGATCCGGATGTCCGAGACGGCCGTACAGCGTTCGATGCTGGCGACCGCCCCGGCCCAGCCGCTGCCGGCGGGCGCCCTGTCCTCCGGGGAGGAGCAGCGGCTCCTGCTACGCCGCCTGCACGACGACGCCGGTATGGCGCGCAGGGCGGTCCGCGCGGCGGTGGGCACGCGCTGACCCTCCCCTCCCCTCCCCTCCCCTCCCCTCGAACGCGAAGTCCCGTGGCTCCCACCGCCACGGGACTTCGCTCGTTCGCAGTCCGGTAAGTGCGGCGCCGTGCTCCGCTAGCGTGGGAGCGACGTGACGGCGGAGGTTCGGCGGGAGGCGCTGATGAAGTCCGGAGTGCGCAAGTGGGAGGCGGTACGTGAGTTCGCCCTCGGTCTCCCGGAGGCCGTCGAGGACCATCCGTGGGGTCCCGAGGACTGCGTGATGAAGGTGAACAAGAAGATCTTCGTCTTCTTGGGCAACACCGACGGTCCCGAGCAGCCCGGGCTGGCAGTCAAGCTCAAGGACGAGGCTCTGCACGGGCACGCGATGGCCGCGCCGGGGGCGGAGCCCACCGGCTACGGTCTGGGCCGGTCCGGCTGGGTGTCCGTCCCGTTGGCGGAGAAGGGGGCGCCTTCGGTGCAGGTGCTGTGCGAGTGGGTGGAGGAGAGCTACCGCACGGTGGCGCTCAAGCGGCACGTGAAGGAGTTGGACGCCCGGATGCAGGCGGAGGGCTGAGCGGCCGCTCGCGTGCTCGGGTGCCGGATGGCTTGACATCACATGATCCCCCGAACACCTTTTCTGACTCAGCATCAGACATGCTGGAGTCACCTCCTCCCCACTCCGCTGGAGCCTGCCCATGTCCGCAAGCGCTTCACGCACGTCCCCCGCCCCCCTCCCCAGCAGACGCGCCGTCCTCGCCGGTACGGGGGCCGGGGTGCTCGCCGCCGCCGTGCTGCCGTCCGGCGCGGCACGGGCCGACGGTGTCCAGGCCGGGCCGCCGCTCGGTGAGTACGACGTGGTCGTGGTCGGTTCCGGGGCGGCCGGGATGACGGCCGCGCTCACCGCCGCGAAGCGCGGGCTGAGCGTCCTGGTGATCGAGAAGGCCCCCACCTTCGGCGGGTCGGCGGCACGCTCGGGAGCCGGCATCTGGCTGCCCAACAATTCCGTGATCCTGGCCGCGGGGGTGCCCGACACTCCGCAGAAGGCGGCGACGTACCTGTCGGCCGTCGTCGGGCCCGAGGTCCCGGCCGACCGCCAGGCCGCCTTCCTCGCCAACGGCCCCCGCATGCTGGACTTCGTGATGGCCAACAGCCCGCTGAGGTTCCGCTTCATGGAGGGGTACAGCGACTACTACCCCAACCTGCCCGGCGGGCTCCCCAACGGCCGGTCCATCGAGCCGGACCAGATCGACGGGAACGTCCTGGGCGGCGAACTGGCCCGCCTGAACCCGGCGTACATGCCGGTACCGGCCGGGATGGTGGTCTTCAGCCAGGACTACAAGTGGCTGAACCTGGCGGCGGTGAGCGCCAGGGGCCTGGCGGTGTCCACCGAGTGCCTGGCGCGCGGTACGAAGGCGGCGCTGCGCGGTGAGAAGCCACTGACGATGGGGCAGGCCCTGGCGGCCGGGCTGCGGGCGGGACTGCAGCGGGCCGGGGTGCCGCTGTGGCTGAACAGCCCTCTGGTGGACCTGGTCCAGGAGGGCGGCGCCGTCACCGGCGTGGTGGTGGACAAGGAGGGTGTGCGGGGCGTCGTGCGGGCCCGCAAGGGGGTGATCGTCGGCTCGGGCGGCTTCGAGCACAACGCGGCGATGAGGGCTCAGTACCAGCAGCAGCCGATCGGCACCCAGTGGTCGGTGGGCGCGAAGGAGAACACGGGCGACGGCATCCTTGCCGGTCAGCGGGCGGGGGCGTCGCTGGCGTTGATGGACGACGCGTGGTGGGGGCCGTCGATCCCGCTGCCCGGGGAGCCGTACTTCTGTCTGGCCGAACGGACCCTGCCGGGCGGGCTGATCGTGAACGCCCACGGGACGCGGTTCGTCAACGAGGCCGCACCGTACAGCGATGTGGTGCACGTGATGTACGAGAAGGACCGGGGCGCGACCGGTTCGCACATTCCGGCGTGGCTGATCGTGGATCAGCACTACCGCAACAAGTACCTGTTCAAGGACATCCTGCCGACGCTGCCCTTCCCGGACTCGTGGTACCAGGCGGGCGCGGCGAAGAAGGCGTGGACGTGGGACGCGCTGGCGGGCCAGATCGGCGTACCGGCGGCCGCGCTGCGGGCGACGCTGGGCCGGTTCAACGCCCAGGCCTGGAGCGGTACCGACGCCGACTTCCACCGGGGCGACACCGCGTACGACCACTACTACACGGACCCGAACGTGCACCCGAACTCGTGCCTGGCGCCGATCTGGGTGCCGCCGTTCTACGCGTTCAAGATCGTGCCGGGTGATCTCGGTACGAAGGGCGGCATCGTCACGGACGCGCGGGCCCGGGCGCTGCGGGCGGACGGCTCGGTGATCCGCGGCCTGTACGCGGCGGGCAACGCCAGTGCCGCGGTGATGGGCCACAGCTACGCGGGGGCCGGGTCGACGATCGGCCCCGCGATGACGTTCGGCTACGTGGCGGCGAACGACATCGCGGACGCGTGATCGGGCGGCACTGACCGTGCGGGGTCGGCCCGGGGCGACCGGTCGGGTCGGTCCGGGGGACCCGGCGGGGTCAGCCCTGCTGGAAGAGCTCGGCGGGGAGCGGCTTCAGGAGGGCGTAGAGGTCGTCGGTGATCGGGCGGTCCCAGCTGGCGATGGTGACCAGCACGTTGTCGCTGCGGTCGAACTGGACGCAGGAGATGCGGGACTCCGACAGCTTGATCTTCCGGACGATGAGGAGATTGTCGCCCTGCATGACGGGGCAGTCCTCGACGCCGGTGACCTCGACGTCCTCGTCGTTCTCCAGCGCGTCGAGGAGCTGGGCCACCTCGAAGGGGACCTGTCCGTCGGTGAGGTCCCGGGCCGGGGACCCCTCGGGAAGGTTTCCGATGATCATCGCGGGGCCGCGTCCGCCGAACAGGTCGTAGCGGAGGAAGACCCCCTGGCAGCTGCCGTCGGGCGCGGGCAGCAGCCCGGCCCCGAGATTGCCCGGCCAGTCCCCCGGGTCCATGGCCAGGACATCGAAGTCCGGGCCGGCGGGTGTGGCGGCGCGGTGGCGGCGGAGGAAGGACATGCGGCCATGGTACGTGGCCGCAGGAGTTTTACGGCCCGGGGGCCCCGACTCCCACGGCCGCGCGCGGGCGGGCCCGTCAGACGGGTGGGACCAGGGTGAACCAGTGTGGCAGCAGGCCGGTGTCGCCCGTGACGTGCAGGGTGGCGGGCGGGACGCGGCGCCAGAGGAAGAGCGCCAGGTCCGAGGCGGGGCCGGCGGCCTCGACGGCGACGGGCTCGGCGGAGCCGGTCTCCAGCAGCACCTGGTCGCCCGAGAAGAGGACGGTCCAGGATTCCGGGCCGTCCGTACGCCGGAAGCGGTACCTCTCCCCCGTGCCCGGCGGTGCCTGCCGCCAGGTGCGGCGGGCCGGGGCCATGACGTCGACGGTCTGCGTGACGGCGTCCACGGCGACGACCGGGTCGAGGGGGCCGGGGGTGCCGGTCGCGGATTCGGCGTCCCACCGGTGGACGGCCAGCTCGATCAGCTGCATCCGCAGCCAGAAGCCCGAGGTCTGCTCCGTCGACCAGGTCCACACGGGGGTGTCCGGTCCCAGCTCGCGGAAGAGCTCCGCGAGCTCGCGGGCGCCCTCGGCGAACCAGTCGGTGAGCGCGTCCGGGTCGTCGGGGATCCCGGGGAGGGCGAGGCCGCCGGGGTCGGGCGGGGTCGTGAGCCGTTCGCGCAGGACGTGCGCGAGGTAGCGGTGCACTCCGCCGAGGTGGTGGACGAGGTCGGGCAGCGTCCAGCCCGGGCACGAGGGGACCTGAGGCACCGGACCACCCCGGTCGTACGCACGGCGGACCGCCTTCTCGAAGGCCGCCGCCTCGCTCCGGAACAGGGGGATTCTGTCGATGTGGTCCATGGAGGCACCCTGCCCGCCGGGAGGCGGCTCTGATCACGTTGAGCTACGGGCGAACGACTCCAGTGCGGCACGCAGCCCGGACCGGTCGGTGCCCAGCTTGCGGCAGGCCGCGGACAGCACCCAGTCCGGGGACACCGGCTCGGGCTCCTTCTCGGAGCGCACGGCCCGGTCCGCGGCCCGGATCTCCTCCTCGGTGACCCAGTCCACCCGGGGCGAGCCGCAGGGCAGGGCGCCGCCCAGGCCCAGCAGGCTCTCGGTGGCCTCCTCCACCAAGGCGTCCGCACCGCATTCCCGGGCCGTGACCACGGCCGCGGTGAGCAGGTCCGCGTCGCGCAGCCCGTAGCCGAGCGCGTTCAGGGCGCGGGCGAGTTCGTAGCCGGCGGGTGATGCCGAGAGCAGGGTGACCGCTTCCCGGAGGAGCTCGGTCCGGTCCTGCGGCGCGGCGACCTCCGCCGCCACCCTGAGGGCCTGGCCGATGGCGGAGGGGGCGCCGAAGGCCCTGGCCCGCCGGACCGCGTCGGCGGCGAGGGCGCGGGCCCGCTGCGGATCGTCCGCGGCGACGGCCCGCGCGAGGTGCAGCTGCCAGGGGCACCAGGCCGGGTTCTGGATCCCGCGCGGCGTCAGCCGCCGGTCCACCGCCTCCAGTTCGGCGACGGCGGCGCGCGCCTCGCCCCGGGCGAGCAGCAGTTCGGCGTAGACGGTCTGGGAGTCGGGGAAGACCACGGCCGCCGGGAAGGGAGCGCCGAACTCGTGCTCCTGCGCGAGCTCCCAGGCCTCGTCGACGCGGCCGCGTGCGAGCAGCGTGGTGAGGAGGATGGCTATGGCGTACCAGTGGACGGGGTGCGCCGGCCCACGCGTTCGGCGAGCCGCAGGCCGGACCGGGCCAGTTCCTCGGCCTCCACGAGCCGTCCGCGCCGGTAGCGGATGTAGGCGCGCAGGCTGTAGGCGAAGGACAGGTGGGCTCCGCGCCAGCCCTGGCGCTCGAACTCGGCGGTACCCGCCTCGAACAGCTCCTCGGCCCGGCCGGGCCGGTCGGCGTACATGTGGACCATGGCCGCCAGGACGGGGACCTCGAAGCCGCGGTCCTCGTGGGCCCAGCTGAAGGGCCGCTCCAGTACCCGGCCGGCGTGGTGGAGCACCACGTCGACGGGTTCGCCCCGCAGGCAGGCGTCCCAGGCGCGCAGGGCGATCACGTACCGCTCGGTGAGGTCGCGGCCGGTGAGGCGGTCGGCGAGCCGGGTGAGGCGCCGGGAGCGGGCCGGGGAGTCGGTCTCGGCCGCGTTGAAGGCGTCCCACATGAACTGCTCGGACTGCAGGCGCAGTCGGGCCCGTACGTCCGGGGTCTGCGCGATCTCGCGCGCGAGGGATTCCGAGGCATCGGCGAGGCGGTCGCTGTGTGCGAGGACCTGGGCGAGCCGGATGACGATGCCCTGGCGCAGGGCGGGGTCGTCGAAGGGTTCGGCGAGGGCTGCCCGCAGGTGGTTGACCGTGTTGGCGGGCTCGGTCAGCAGGGAGGCGCAGCCCAGTTCGTACAGTACGGCGGCGCGTTCGTCGAAGTCGGGTGGTTCGCGCAGGGCTCGGGCGAGCTGCCGGCGGGCGGCGTCGGGGGCTCCGGCCCGGAGGTTCTCGCCGGCCGCCTCGCGCAGGGTGCGCACGACCCAGGGGTCGTTCTCGGGGTGGGTCTCCAGGAGGTGTCGGGCGGCGGCGGAGGCGCCGAGGCCCGCGTCGACGACGGCAGCGGCGGCCTTCCCGTGCAGGGCGACGCGCAGGGCGTCGGGGATGGCGCGGTAGATGGCGGTGGCGATGAGGGGGTGGACGAACTCCAGCCCGGTCTCGGGTTCGTGGTCCGTCGTGGATCCGGCGGCCGACAGGATGCGGGCGTCCCGCAGGCGGGCGGTGGCGCCGGCGGCCTCCTCGGTGCCGAGTGCGGCGACGCGGGCGGCGATGTCCTGCGGGATGGCGGTGCCGAGGACGGCGCAGGCCCAGGCGAAGCGGACGGTGGAGGGGCCGAGGCGTTCGAGGCGGGCGACGAGGCCGCTGCCGCGCTGGGCGGCGGCGAGGTCGGCCAGCTTGGGGGCGTTCTCCTGGACGGGCCGCAGTCCCCTGCCCCGGACCTTGGCGGTGAGTTCGACGGCCTCGAAGGGATTGCCGGCGGTGACGGTCCAGGCCTCCTGGCAGAAGGCGTCGTCGGCGTGTTCGCCGATGGCGTCGCGGACGAGCGCGGCGACGGCGGCCGGGGTGAGCGGGGCGAGGGGCAGCGGGCGCTGTCCCGCCCGGCCCGGCAGGGTGCGGAAGGCGTCGGCGTGCGCGGGCAGTTCGTCGGGGCGGTAGGCGACGACGAGGAGCAGCGGGAGGTGTTCGGCGCGCGGGGCGAAGGCGGCGAGCCAGCTCAGGGACTCTGGGTCGGCCCAGTGCGCGTCGTCGAGGACGAGGGTGACGGGCGCACGTTTGATGACGAGGTGGGTGAGGACCCAGTCGAGGCCGTCGCGCAGGCCCTGGGGGTCGGGCGGGGCGCCCTGCTCGGGGGCGCAGAGTCCGAGGGCGGGGCCGACGATGGAGTACCAGCTCCCGAGGGCGGCGCGCAGTTCCTGTTCGGAGGTGCCGGCCAGCTGGGGCTGGATGAGCTGGCGGGCGACGTGGAAGGGCTGGCTCTGCTCCTGTTCGCCGCCGCGGGCGGCGAGGACGGTGCAGGAACGGGAGTGGGCGCGGCGGCGCAGTTCGGCGAGCAGGGTGGTCTTGCCGAGGCCCGCGGGACCGGAGAAGGCCAGCAGGGCGCCGCCGGCGTCCGGCCCGGGACCGGTGAGCTGGTCCAGGGCCTCGTCGACGATGGCGAGTTCGGCATCGCGTTCGACCATGGTGCGCCGTGTGCGCGTCCGGTGGTCCGTCATGGCTGGTACCCCCCAGGCCTGTTCCGGGAGATCAGCGTACGCCCGCGCACATCCCGGGGGATCCCACTGTCGGAAAGAATCCGATCTTCTTTTCCGACGGGATTCCGAGGGGGTTCCCGCGGGGTTTCCGAGGGGGTTTCGAGAACGTTCCGAGAGGGTTCCGATGAGGGCCCTAAGCCGATCGGTCCTGTCCGGAACGTGCCGCGAGGCCTTGCAGGACGGCCACGGCCTCGGCGGCCCGGTCGGCGGCCACGAAGAGGTGGTCGTGGTGGTATCCGGCGATGACGTTGCAGCTCAGGCCGTGGGCGCCGAGTTCGGCGGCGAAGGCGGCGGTGAGTCCGACGGCGTCGAGCGCGGAGTGGACGCGCAGGGTGATCCAGCCCGCCGTGTAGTCGTAGGCGAGCCCGGCGGCGTCGGCGTCCTCCTGGCGCAGGACGAGGGTGAGGCCCTCTGCCTCCAGGACGGTGGCGACGGGCGCGGTCCCGGCGGGGACCGCGCCGCCGGGGACGGTGCAGAACACGTACACGCCCTCGTTCAGCTCGGGCCGCATGCCGCTCAGTAGTTTCCGCAGGTCGCTCTCTCCGCTCATGCCGTCACCCTACCGACCGGCCGGGTCAGTCCAGGATGAGCTGGAAGTGCGCCGTCTCCCGGTAGCCGGCGGCCGGCGGGTCCACTTCCACGGTGACCGGGATGCCCTTCGCGCTGGGCCTGACCCGGACCGGTACGGTGCGCTTGCGGTCCGTGCCCAGGGGCGCCATGAGGGCGGCACCGGCCTCCCGCGAGTTCACCCAGTCCAGGCTGTACCCGGAGGCGTGGTCGTCGAGCGAGCGGCCCGCGCGGACGACCAGGGGTGCGGGACCGTATTCCGAGACGGCCCCCGCGGGCGACTCCCCGCCGGGGCGGAGCTCCTCGTCGGTGTCGTTCTCGTAGGTCACGGTGAGGCTGTAGGTGCCGTCGGACTCCGGGCGCGGCCGGCCGACGGTCACCTTGAGGCCGTCCTCGTACCGGGCCGTCGCCCCGGGGCCGAGGGGGTCCGCCACGGACCCGGAGGGTCCGCTCTGCTCCAGCTGGCCGTATCCGTCGAGGCCCTTCTCCAACTCGGCCAGTGCCCAGGCCCCGAGGGCCGCCAGGACGAGGAGGACGAGGACGGCGATCGCGCAGCCGTGGTACCGCCGCGGCTCCTCCGCGGGCGGGGTGGCGGTGCGCTTCGGGTTCTCGTCCGTGTCCATGCAGGTCACCCTAGGGGCCGGCGCTCCCGCCGATCATGAGCCGCCGTACTCACCGGTGTACTCAAAGGGCGCCTGAGTAGCCCCGCCCAGGCCCCGTCCATGGCCGTCGCGCAGCAGCGCACCCTGTGGCCGGCCTCCTCCCGCGCCGG
>NZ_SSBM01000029.1:0-84134 GCF_004795115.1 Streptomyces sp. A0592 | reverse complement strand
CACCCACCCCTACGTCAGCACCCACCCCACCCCACCCACCATCCCCGGCCACCACCTCACCGACCTCCCCGCACCACCCCACCACCAAGCCGCCCTCGCCACCCTCACCTGACACCACCCCCACACCGGTCACCGGTCCTGGTCGGCCGGAGCCGTCGCCGCAGGCCGCCCGTCCGGGCGCCGGTACCCTGGGGGGTCGTCCCATGTTCACGTACGCCCGCCCGTCGGCGGTGTGCCCGCCCGACAGGTCTGCCCGTCTTGCCCGACAGCACCGTTTCCATGTCCGCCCTCCCGCGCTTCTCGCGCCGCCGCCCGTCCTGGCTGTCAGCGAAGGTGCTGCGCACCGAGGTGCTGGCCGGCCTGGTCGTCGCGCTCGCGCTGATCCCGGAGGCGATCTCCTTCTCGATCATCGCCGGGGTGGACCCGGCGATCGGCCTGTTCGCCTCCTTCACGATGGCCGTCACGATCGCCGTCGTCGGCGGCCGCCCCGCGATGATCTCCGCCGCCACCGGGGCGGTGGCGCTCGTCATCGCGCCGCTCAACCGGGAGCACGGCTTCGGCCATCTCGTCGCCGCGGTGATCATGGCCGGCCTGTTCCAGATCGTGCTGGGCGCCCTGCGCGTGGGCAGGCTGATGCGGTTCATACCGCGCTCGGTGATGGTCGGCTTCGTCAACTCCCTCGCCATCCTGGTCTTCATGGCCCAGGTGCCGGAGCTGTGGAACGTGCCGTGGCCGGTGTACCCGCTCTTCGCGGTGGGTCTGGCCCTCATGGTCCTGCTCCCGAGGATCACCAAGGCCGTCCCCGCTCCCCTGGTCTCGATCGTGGTCCTGACCTCGATCACCCTGGCCGCGGGCATGGCCGTGCCGACCGTCGGCGACAAGGGCGCGCTGCCGTCCTCGCTGCCCGTCCCGGGGCTGCCCGACGTGCCGTTCACGATCGACACCCTGGCCACCGTCGCCCCGTACGCCTTCGCCATGGCGCTCGTCGGGCTGATGGAGTCCCTGATGACGGCGCAGCTGGTCGACGAGATCACGGACACCCGCTCGTCGAAGACCCGGGAGGCCGTCGGCCAGGGCGTGGCGAACGTGGTCACCGGATTCTTCGGCGGCATGGGCGGCTGCGCCATGATCGGGCAGACCATGATCAACGTGAAGGTGTCCGGCGCCCGGACCCGCCTGTCGACCTTCCTCGCGGGCGTCTTCCTGATGGTGCTGTGCATCGCCTTCGGACCGGTCGTCTCCGACATCCCGATGGCCGCCCTGGTGGCCGTCATGGTCATGGTCTGCTTCGCGACCTTCGACTGGCACTCCGTCGCCCCCGGCACGCTGAAGCGGATGCCCGCGGGCGAGATCATCGTCATGGCCGTCACCGTGGTGTGCGTCGTCGCCACCCACAACCTCGCCGTCGGCGTCGTCACCGGGTCCGTCACCGCGGTGGTCATCTTCGCCAAGCGCGTCGCCCGGCTCGCCGACATCACCGCGGTCACCGACCCCGACGGCAGCCAGGTCGTCTACGCCGTCACCGGCCAGCTGTTCTTCGCCTCCGCCAACGAACTCGTCAGCCGCTTCGACTACGCTGGCGACCCCGACCGGATCGTCATCGACCTGTCCGCCGCCCACATCTGGGACGCCTCCTCGGTGGCGGTCCTCGACGCGATCGAGCACCGTTACGCCCAACGCGGCAAGACCGTCGACATCACGGGGCTCAACGGGCCCAGCGCCAAGCTGCACGACACCCTCAGCGGCGAACTCACCTCGGCAGGCTGAGGGCGGGCCACCCGTTCGGGGCGACGCACCCGAACGGATTGCCGGGGCGTGGCGCCCGACCCGCCGGTCTGCCAGGTCGGCGCCGGGGCGCGATCCTGATACTGCCGGAGTTCGGCGGGCCGAGAACGTCGAGAACGTGCCATCGGCTCCGTCCCAGGGGCAGCAGCGGCCACCACCGGCCGCACGAGGCAGAAGGAGGGACCGGCATGGCGATCGAGCGGATGGACAACGTCGGCATCGTCGTCGAGGACCTGGACGCCGCCGTCGCGTTCTTCGTGGAGCTCGGGATGGAGCTGGAGGGCAGGGCGGAGATCGAGGGTCCCGTCGCCGACCGGTGCACCGGGCTCGACGGCGTCCGCTGTGACATCGCGATGCTCCGGACCCCCGACGGTCACAGCCGGCTGGAGCTGGCGAAATACCGGAGCCCCGCGGTGATCGCCGCAGGGCCGCGCGACCGGCCGCACAACGTCGTGGGCACGCACCGCGTCATGTTCGCCGTCGACGACATCGAGGACACCGTTGCCCGCCTGCGCCCTCACGGCGCCGAACTCCTCGGCGGGATCGCCCGGTTCGAGGACAGCTATCTGCTCTGCTACGTCCGCGGTCCGGAGGGCGTCATCGTCGGACTGGCCGAGCAACTGCGCCGAGACCCGCCCGGGGCGGCCCGGGTGCGGCCCGCGGACTAATCGGTGTCCGTGGCTGCCAGGACGGCGAGGCGGCGTCCGTCCGGGGAGAGGGCGGCGACGGCGTAGTCGGCGCCCTCGTTGTGGAAGAACTCGCTGTCCGTCTCGAAGTGGAACCATGTGCACTGCTCGGCGCGGAGTTCCACCTCCGCCGCGGCCGCGCCGAACGGCGCGCCGGACAGACCCGCCAGCGAGCGCCACGCCTGGAGCCGGCCCCAGGCCCCGTACCTGCCGGTGCCGTAGAAGCCCCCCATCGACGCGGTGGCGAACAGCAGGGACCAGATGTCGCCCACGGGGCGGGCCGCTATCTCGAAGCGCCCGGTGGGCCCGAGGTCCGTGACGCAGTCCATCGGCAGCGTGGGGAGCAGGGCCGGCACGTGGTCGGGAGCGATGGGCCGGTCCGGCCGGAAGACCCAGGCCTCGCCGTAGCCCCAGTTCCCTTCGACGGCTGTGACGATGAGGTCGTGCTCGCCCACCGTCGCGCAGTTGCGCAGCGGTGACGCCTGGAGCGGGCGGGGCGTCGGCGGGTCCTGGCGGCCGTGTGGGGGCAGCCCCGTCCTCACGCCCTTGGCGGAGCCGTTGACGGAATGGCTGGTGAAGTCGGGGGCGGTCTCCAGCGGGCGGCGGCGGTCGGGGAGCCAGGACAGGGGGTGCAGCCGCGAGGCGGGGCGCAGGGCCGGGAACTCGTCCGGGTCCACGCCGCGCAACAGCAACTCGTGGAACAGGCAGATCCGCAGTTCACCGAGCCGGTCGTCGTCAGGAACGTCGGCGAAGACGGTCTGCGCGAGGACCGGGGCCGACTGGTGCTGGGCGAGCATCGTCGCCATGAGCGGTAGTTCGAGTCCCGCAGGGCCGGTCGCGGCTTCCTGTTCGCCGAGCAGTCCGAGCAGCAGCTCGACACCCTCCCGGCCGGGGGTCGTGGCGAGGAGCCGCCGGAGGTGGGAGAGGTCGCTTCCGTGGCCCCGGGCAGCCCGGGAGGCAGCCGCGTACCCCGCGCTGACCTGCGAGCCCATCCGGCGCAGCGAGGCGATGTCACCGGCCAGGGCGTGCCGGCGGGCCTCGTCCCGTGAGATGGGGTGGGGTTGGCTGTCGCTCGCCTGCCTGCTCGCCTCGTCACTCACGGTCCACCATCCTAGTGGCGGCGTTGTGCGTGGCGCCGGACCGGTGGCGGTGAGGACGCCGGGCCGGCGCCCTCGCGGCTGACGACGGAGCAGGGCTTCCCGGCACAACAGGAACCTGAACTTCCGGTACAGCCGGGCCCGAGACCCCCGCACAGGCCCCCCGCTCACGAAAATTTCACAATTGGACTCCCGGGCCGACCGGTGGGCGAACCCCGGTGTCCGCACACCGCTCCACAGGCCGCCGCAGGAGCCCCGCCGCCGTCCGGCCGGGCGGCTGCGACGGGCGTCGGCCCACCCCGGCGGTGTGGTGCCGCAGCCCTCACCGAGCAGCGCGCTCTGGCCTGAATCCGTCGGGTCCGCGGATCCGTCGGAGCAGATCGCTCCGCCGGGCGTGGCATCGGAAGCGCCCAGGCTGCGGCTGCGGCCGGCCGCGCCGCCGCGGGGCGGGCCCTCCCGGCTGCCCCGTGCCGGCGCCGCAACCGCTTCCGGCGTGAAATCGCGCCCCGCGAGCCACCGCGGTCCGTGCAGCACCGGCGATACGCGCCCACGCCCGGCTTCCCTCCGGCCGTTGCGCCGGCCCCACCGCCCGTGCCCGCGTCATGTGCGGTACGTCTTTGCTCAATCATGGCCGGAGCATGGCAAGGATGTTACGCGCCCGTCGGCCCCTTGTGGGCGGGGCGGGGGTGGGTCAACCTTTCGAGGGCGAAGGCGAGTTGACGGGTTGTCATGCGCATGGCGGCACCCTGGTCAAGAGCTGCCTCCGCCTCATCCCCGAAGTGCACCGCCCACGAGGAGGACCCCCCACATGTCCGTGATGCGTCACACCCGCCGGAGGTTCGCCGGCATCAGCGCGACCGCCGTCGCGGCCCTCGCGCTCGGCGCCGCCGCCGCCCTGCCCGCCTCGGCCGCCGACACCGGCGCACAGGGCGTCATCGAGAACGCCGGCGCCGCCGGAAGCATCTCCGGCAGCTACATCGTGACCCTGAAGGACTCCGCGGCCCGCTCCACCGCCGACAGCGGCAAGGCTGTGGCGAAGCGCTACGGCGCGAAGATCGACCGCACCTACAGCGCGGCCCTCAACGGCTACTCCATCAAGGTCTCCGAGGCGCAGGCCAAGAAGCTCGCCGCCGACCCGGCCGTCCAGTCGGTCGTGCAGGACCGCGTCTTCACCGTGGACGCGACCCAGCCGAACCCGCCGTCCTGGGGCCTCGACCGGATCGATCAGCGCGCACTCCCGCTGAACCAGAGCTACACCTACCCCGACAAGGCCGGCGAGGGCGTCACCGCGTACATCATCGACACCGGTGTCCGCATCACCCACCAGGACTTCGGCGGCCGCGCCTCCTACGGCTACGACGCCATCGACAACGACAACACCGCCCAGGACGGCCACGGCCACGGCACGCACGTCGCCGGCACCGTCGCGGGCGGCGCGTACGGCGTGGCCAAGAAGGCCAAGATCGTCGGCGTCCGCGTCCTCGACAACAACGGCTCCGGCACCACGGCCCAGGTCGTCGCGGGCATCGACTGGGTGACGCGCAACGCCGTCAAGCCGGCCGTCGCCAACATGTCCCTCGGCGGCGGCGCCGACTCCGCGCTCGACACGGCCGTCCGCAACTCCATAGCCTCCGGCATCACCTACGGCGTCGCGGCGGGCAACGAGTCCACGAACGCGTCCACCAAGTCCCCGGCCCGCGTCGCCGAGGCGATCACCGTCGGTGCCACCACGAACACCGACGCCAAGGCGAGCTACTCCAACTACGGCAACGTCCTGGACCTCTTCGCCCCCGGCTCCTCCATCACGTCCTCGTGGGGCACGGGCGACACCGCCACCAACACCATCTCCGGCACCTCCATGGCCACACCGCACGTGGTCGGGGCAGCGGCGCTGTACCTGTCGCAGAACACCTCGAGCACCCCGGCACAGGTCCGTGACGCCCTGGTCGCGGCCGCCACGCCGAACGTGGTGACCAGCCCCGGTACGGGCTCCCCGAACCTGCTGCTCAACGTCGGCGAGGGCGGCACCGTCCCGCCGGGCAAGCGCTTCGAGAACACCGCCGACTACGCGATCAGCGACAACGCGACCGTCGACTCGCCCGTCACCGTCAGCGGTGTCGCCGGCAACGCCCCGGCGGCGCTGACCGTCGCGGTCGACATCAAGCACACCTACATCGGCGACCTCAAGGTGGACCTGGTCGCGCCCGACGGCACGCTGTACAACCTGCACAACCGCTCCGGCGGCAGCGCGGACAACATCATCAAGACCGTCACCGTCAACGCCTCCTCCGAGGTCGCCAACGGAGTGTGGAAGCTCCGGGTGAACGACAACGCGAACCTCGACACCGGAAAGATCGACTCCTGGGCGCTGACGTTCTGAGCGCAGCGCAGGCAGCAGCGCGCGACTTCCGAGCCGCGGTGAACGGATGAACAGGCGGGGGCGGCCACGATGTGGTCGCCCCCGCCGCACGTCCGCGGACGGGGGCGCGGGACCGCAGGACGCGGGCCCCTCGACCACCGCGCTCCGGCCGCATAAGGTCCGCGCATGGCCACGTACGAACGTGAGATCACCGGTCCGGTCGGCCTGTGCCGACCCGACGGCACGCTCGATCCCGCTGCGGTCGGCTGGTCGCGCCGGCCCCTGCACCGCTCGGCGATCCCGGGCTGGGGCCGCACCAAACGGTGGGAGTACTGGTGCGTCACCACACCGACCCACCTGGTCGCCCTCACCGTCAGCGACCTGGACTACCTGGCGCTGAACTCGGTGTACGTGCTGGAGTTCGGGCCCGGCCGGCGGCGCGAGTTCGAGCGGACCGCGATCGTCCCCGGCGGTCGCGGCGTGCGCCTGCCCGACACCGTCGCCGGCTCCGCGGGGACGCCCCCGCTCGTCGTGGGACCCGAGCGGCCCGTCCGCGGCCAGGTCCGCGTCGAGATCGCCGAAGTGCCCGGCGGCACCCGGCTGACGGCGCGCTGCCCGGGGCCCGGCCGGATGCCCGTCGAGGTCGACCTGTTCGCCGCACTGCCGGACGGGCACGAGACCCTTTCGGTGGTCGTCCCGTGGAGCGACCGGCGCTTCCAGTACACCTCCAAGCACACCGCGCGCCCCGCGTCGGGCACCGTCACCGTCGGGGACGACGTCCTGGCGTTCGGGGACGGAGCCTGGGCCGTACTGGACCACGGGCGCGGGCGCTGGCCCCGGCGTGTGCGCTGGAACTGGGGGGCGGCCTCGGGCCGTACGGACGGGCACACCGTCGGCATCCAGCTCGGAGGCCAGTGGACCCGCGGCACGGGGTCGACCGAGAACGCGCTGTGCGTCGACGGCAGGCTCACCAAGATCGGCCGGGAGCTCGTCTGGGACTTCGCGCCCGACGACCCCCTGGCCCCGTGGACCGTCCGCGACGGACACGAGGGACACGAGGGACAGGTTGATTTGCGGTTCACACCGTTCCACGTGCGGCGGGTCCGCACGGACGTCGGACTGATCGGCAACCGTACCGACCAGTGCTTCGGCCACTACGCGGGCACCGTCCGCGACGACGGGGGCCGGCGGGTCGCGGTCGACGGCCTGCTGGGCTGGGCGGAGAACGTCCGCATGCGGTGGTAGCGGCCCGGCCGGGACCCCGGGCCGCCGGTCAGTCGCGGCCTCCTCCCGCTCCGTCGAGGGCGGTGACGGTGCCGCCGCCGGCGAGGGTTCCCGTCAGGGACACCGGGCCGTCCGGGCCGGGCCAGGGGGCGGCAAGGGTGCGTCCGGCGGCGCCGGCGCGGACCGCTCCGGTCGCCGTGACCGCGCTGACCTGCCTGCTTCCTGCGGCAACCAGGTACCAGCGGCCGGCCGGGGAGCGCCAGCGGAAGCCCGCGAGGAGGTGCTGGCCGAACCGGCCGCAGGCGGCCGTGGACCGGGCCCGTGCCACGTCCTGCGGTGTTCCGGCCTCCAGGCGCAGCCGGACGGTGACGTCGCCGGGGCCGGCCCAGCCGGAGGCCCGCGTGCAGGACCAGACGGCGCGGCCGGCGCCGTCGGGCAGCTGGGCGGCCGCGAAGTCCCAGACGTTGACGGCCCGGTACGCGCCCCCGCGCAGTTCGCCGAGCCCGCAGGCCTGGCGCGCCCAGGCCGCGCGGGCCTCGGGCCCCGTGGCTTCGCGCGGCTGGCGGGCGGGGACGGCGGCGGGGCCGTCCGGGAGCGGTGTGTAGGTCAGGTGTACGGGGGACAGCGCACCGAGGTCGGTGAGGACGAAGGAGTGCTTCTCGACGATGCGGGTCGAGGAGGTGAGTTCGAGGACGGGCCAGGAGGCACAGGAGCCGCCGGCCGGAGGGACTGCGGCCGGGGCGGTGACCCCGTCGGCGGCGACGTCGAGTGCGTGTCCCGTGTCGCCCGCCCGGAGCAGGTCGCGGGCGGCGGCCGTCGCGATCCAGGGGGCGAGGAGGTAGCGGGCCGACGCCCCGTCGGCGGCCCGGTACAGGGTGAGGGCGGCCGCCGTGGTGACCCCGGCGTCGTCGGTGCGGGTGACGTCGAGCGTGCGGCGGCCGCCGGAGCCGGTGGTGGTTTCGCCGTAGCGCACGACGCGGTCACCGTCGCGCATGAGCACCACCGCGCGGCCGTCCAGTTCGCCCGCGTAGAGGAGTTGGGGCGGCTGTGCGGGCGGTTCGGCCGTGGTGCCGGGCGTCGTGGCGACCGGCGTCGTGCCCGGCGCGGCCCAGGTGCCGAGGGCGCGGGCCAGCAGGCCGCGGTCGCCGGTCCGGCCGCCGCGGGCGGGCCAGGCGGTGAAGTCGACGCGGGCGGTGTCGGACCACGCCTCGGCGGAAACGCGCTGGAGCCGGGCGGGGTCCAGCGCCGCGGCGGCCGCGGACCCGGCGGCCGGCCGTACGTCCGGGCCCGGGCGCGAGCCGTGGACGGAGAGCACGGTGAGGGTGAGCGCCATGGTGGCGAGAGCGGCCCAGCAGGCCCGCGCCCTGCGGCGCCGTCTCAGCAGGTCGGTGGGGCGGGCGCTGACCACGCTGGCGTCGAACTCCGGTCGGCGCAGGGCCCGGAGCTGATCCTCGGCGACGGGCAGGGCGAGGGCGTCGCGTACGGCGCCCGCCGGATCGGCGGCCCCGGACCCGCCGAGGAGGCGTACGGTCTCGTCCTCCCCCAGGTCGTCCAGGCGGAGCAGGACGAACGCCGCCCGCACCGGGGCGGGGGCCCCGCTCAGCGTCCGGGCGGCCTCGTCGATGCCGCCCGCGGGCGGCCACAGCCGCAGCCCCCACACGAAGGGCGGGACGGGCGGCCTGCCGATGCGGGCCCAGGCGGTGCCGGCGGGTCCCGCAGGGGCGAGGGCGGCGCGCAGGACGCGGGAGCGGACCAGCGCGAGGTGCCGGTCGGGCCCGTCGGCGCCTCCCCCGGCCGGGGCGGGTCCCGCCGGCGTGCCGGAGCGGGGCAGTGCCCGCTGCACGGCCTTGTGGGCCAGCAGGACTCGGGGGTGCCGGCCCAGCGAGTCCGGGAGCGTCAGGTAGGCGAGCCGGACCAGTCGGGGGTAGTGCTCGACAAGGACCGCCTCGGCCTGCTCGACGGCGTCCGGGCCGAATCTCTGAGAGGTGCTCACGCCCGCGTCAAACGAGTGATTCCTGCGATGGTCACACACCGCGCCCGCGACCACCGGCGCCGCGGCCCGTCGGACCGGTGGCCACCGCGGTGGCTGAGCAGGCGGTGGGGGCCTTGCCGCTCTACGGCTTGTCGGGACAGTCGGCCTCACTCCAGGTCGCGACGAGGTCACGGCAGACGACCGTGAGCGAGCCGTTCCGGAAGGCGATCTCTACCTGCCGGTCATCGCCGTGGCAGTCGGAGTGCTCCCGGGCAGTCGCGAAGGCCCGGGCGCCGGCGGCCAGTACGCGTCCGCCACCGCGGGGGGTGCGTACCCTGCGGAGCAGTCAGGTGCGGGGGTCCGGGCCGGCGGGCGGCGTGTTGGGCACGTTCTCCTCCCCCGAGCCGCCGCTCGCGGTGCCGCCGCCGGTGCGGCGCAGTGGCTGCGGGCCCGCGCCCGCCGTGAGGTGGTCCAGGGTGCCGGTGATCTCCAGGATCCGGTTCAGCTGTACGGTCCGGCCGTCGATGTGGAGCCCCGCGCCCGCCTTGTCGGTCAGGCGCCGGACCATCAACAGCGCCGCCAGGCCGCTGGAGTCGACGGCCGAGAGCCCGGCGCAGTCCAGCCGCAGGTCCCGCAGCCCGGGATGCGCGGCCAGGAGACGGTCGACGGCCCCGATCAGGCGGTCGGCGTGGAGGTGGTCGAGGTCACCGCTCAGCTCGACGCGCACGGCCTCGTGCGAGGAGGTGTACGTCAGGCCCAGCGGGGCGGAGGGCAGACTCGTCATTCGGCGGTCCCGGCGGCGGTGAGGAGGGTACGGGTCAGATCTGCGGCTCCGGCCCGCAGGATGGCGGTGGCACGGGGGAAGTCCTGCAGTTCCCGCTCCAGGAGCTCCAGGGCGGGCAGCAACGAGGCGGCCGGGACGCCGCGGGCGTCCAGGACGCCCGCGGTCCACAGCAGGAAGCCCCGGAAGAGTTCCTCGTCGCCGGTGTAGAGGGCGGCGGCCAGGAACTCGACGATGTGGGAGAGGTCTTCGGCGGTGCGCTCGCGCTGTACTTCGGTGTAGGCGCGCATAGCCGGATAGGCGCTCTCCAGCTGGTGGAACACGGCCCGGACCAGCCGCGGGCGGCTCCGCGCGACGAGCGTGTACTCCTGGTCGTCGAGGTGGGGCAGATCGTCGACGGCCTGATGCCCCGGCCGGGGCCGCGGCAGCGGGCCGCGGGCCAGCTCGTCGGCGGCGGCCCGCGCGTCGGGGGCCCAGGCGTCCGCGCCCAGCAGGCGGGCGTAGCGCCCTTCGGGTCCGAAGGCGGCGCCGCCCACGATCACGGGTGTCCCGACGGCCTGGCAGGCGGTGATGGTCGCGTGCGCGGCGGGCAGCCGGGTCGCGAGGGAGCCGGAGAGGGCCACCGCGTCCGGGCCGGTGCGGTGCAGGTGCGCGACGAGGTGCGGGGCGGGGACCTGCGCGCCGAGGTAGTCGACGTGCCAGCCCCTGATCCGCAGTACCTCGGCCAGGAGCCGGGCGGGCAGGGCGTGCCATTCGCCGTCCACGCAGGCCACCGTGACCCGGCCGCGCGTCGGTTCGGTGCGCGCCGACGGGTGCAGTGCGACGGCGGCGACGGCGCGGTCGTTGATGGCGGTCGCGGCGTGCTCCTGGGCGACGGTGATGCGGTTCGCCGCCCACTCCCGGCCGACCCGGCCCTGTACGGCGGCGATGACGTCGAGCAGGAGGTCCTCCGCGCTCGTGCCCCCGTCCAGTGCGCGGAGCACCGTACCGACCGTGGCGGTCTCGTCGAACGCCATCACCGACTCCCAGACGCGCGCGCGGAGTTCCTCCGGCGCCGACGCGCCGGGCGTGGCGGTGGCCGTGGCAGTGGCAGTGGCAGTGGCAGTGAGGGTGGCAGGGGCGCAGGCAGGCGCCAGGCCTGTGTCGTGCGGGCTCACGCGGTGAACCGCCCGCGGGTGTGGCCGTCGACGGCGCTGAGGTGGTTGGTGCGCGGCGCCGAGATCGCGACGACGGCCATGTCGTCGTGGCGGCCCGCCCCCACCCACTGGGAGGTGAGCATCTGCACGTGCTCCACGACGGCCTCGGCGGGCATCGCCGCACACCCCGACAGGGCGCGGCGCAGCCGCTCCTCCCCGAACATCGCACCGCCCATGGGTCCTCCCCGTGCCTCGCTGATCCCGTCGGTGTACAGCACGCAGGTGTCTCCGGGGGCCAGTGTCACGCGGGCCGTCTCCGTGGTGATCTCGGGCAGCGCGCCGACCAGCGTGCCCTTCGTCCGGGCCTCCTCCACCCGGCCGTCGGAGCGCAGGATCAGCGGGGCGGGGTGTCCGGCGCTCGTCAGGCACAGCCGCACCGCGTTCCCGTCCCGGGAGGCGGAGGCCAGCACGATGGTGGCGAAGCGGGTGCTCTCGGAGTTGAGCAGCGAGGTGTTGAGGAGGCTCAGGACCCGGTGGTGGTCGTCGGCCATCGGGAGGAGGGCGTGCAGGGTGTTGCGGATCTTGCCCGTCATCACCGCCGCCTCCAGTCCCTTGCCGCACACGTCCCCGAGGACGACGAGGGAGGGGTCGCCCTCCTCGGCGGCCGGGTGCACGTCATAGAAATCGCCGCCGACCCGCTCGTGGTCCTTCGACGGCCGGTAGCCGCCGGCGTACTCGACCCCGGAGACCTGGTGCAGCGGGGGCGGCAGGAGCTCGCGCATCAGGGTGTCGGTGATCGACGCCTGCTCCGCGTAGAGCCGGGCGGCCGACATCGCGGCGCCGGCCCGGGCGGCGAACAGGCGGGCGAACACCTCCTCGCCCTCCGTGAACGCGTTCGCCCTGTCGGTGCGCAGCAGTACCAGGGCGCCCGCGGGCACGCCGTGCCCGGGCAGCGGCGTGATGACGATCGACCCCACGGTGTCGAGGCCGTCCGGCACCAGCCAGGCCGGGGCCGCGGCCGGGTCGAGCCAGCGTGAGGGAACGGGCGGGAAGCCCTGGAGCGCCTCGGCCAGCCCCGGTACCCCCTCGGGGTCCACGACCGCCCGGGACACCGACGGGCTGCCTCCGCGGACGCACGACACGATCGGAAGCTCGGAGCCGTGCAGGGGCGCGAACACCAGGGCCGCGTCCGCGAGGTGGTCGGCCGCCATCTGGGCCGTGACGTCCATGCACCGGTCGAGGTTGAGGGACGACAGCAGGAGGTTGGAGGAGCGGACCAGGAACGCGGTGCGTTCCCGTTCCGTCCACAGGGCTTCGCGTGCCTGCCTGTGGTCGGTGTCGTCCACAAGCCACCACACGACCGCGCCGTCGTCACCGGGGGTCGGATGCGCCTCGTACGAGCGGTCTCCCACCGGCCCCCGGGCGGTGCCGGCTCCGGCGGGCGGGCGCTGTGCGGGAAGGGGCGCGGTGTGGCGCGCGTGGGCCGCGGCCAGCCATCCGGGGACCGTGTCCGCCATCGCCGCGCCCGGGCGGGCGTCCGGGAACACCAGCCCGGCCGCCTTGTTGGCGTGGACCACGACAGCACGGGCGTCGGCCACCAGCACCGGGTAGGGGACCTGATTCCACAGCACGCCCTCGGCGGGCGAGCTCGGCGTCGTCTCGGTGGAAGGAACCAAACGTTGAAGGCCCGCTGAGCGGACCCCTCACCTCTTCATCGCATCATCACGTTCATCACGTCGGAAGGACCTCAAGCAAGATCGGCACAACAGTTGTCCTACGGCAACCATCCTCCATGTGCCCTACACCGTGCAACCGGGCCCCCGCTGAACGTGGTGTCGAGGGATCATCCCTCCGGGTGGCGACGTGCCGCGGTGCCGCACCGTGTGCCGGTGCGGATACCCGGTCACCGGGCCCGGACACGATGTAGGAGGATGTCCCGGTGACAGGAGAGGAAGCGGTCGTCACCACGACCACAGAACGCGATGCGACCGTGATCAGCTTGTACGGCGAAGTCGACGAGGACAATGCGCCGTTCCTGGCCCGCGCCCTCGCGCAGGCCGCGGCGAGCGGCCTGCCGCGCACCTTGGTGGACCTGTCGGGAACTCGCTTCGTGGACTCCTCCGTGTTGCACGCGCTGCTCGACGCGCAGCGGGCCCACGCGGCCGCGGCGGCTGTGCTCGTTCTCGCCGGCCCGCTGCAGACCGCGGTCCGGCGACTGTTCGAAGTGACCGGATCCGCAGCGGCGTTCCGCATGGCGGACAGCGTGGCGGCAGCGATGACATGCTGACCCCCACCCCACGTCCCCGAACGGGTCGACACGGTACGACCCGTGCGGCCATGGGCAGGCGATGAGTATGAACCGACCCCCGCCGTCCGACGCGCCCCTGGGCTCGCAGCGGCACCGCGAGGACGCCGCCGGCGACCGGCACGCCGCACCGCCCGTCTCGGCGGCCGCGGCCCGTGAGCACGTCCGCGAACTGCTGCTCCTCGCGGGCGTGGACCTCGACAGCGTCATCGCGGCGGATGCGCTGCTCGTCACGTCGGAGCTGGTCACCAATGCGATCCGGCACGGTCACGGGGTCACCGCCTTCCGGGCCGACATCGCGGACGACTTCCTGCGCCTGTCGATCGCCGATGCCAACCCCCGCCTCCCCGCGGCCCGTACGGGGACGGTCGACCACCCCGGCGGGTACGGCTGGCCGCTCGTCCAGCGCCTGACGGAGCACGTCGACTGCAGCACCCGTCCCGACGGCAAGACGATCACGACGGCCCTCCGCCTGAGCTGACCCGTCCCGGGAGGCGGTCGCTGCTGTGGGCCGTCCGCCGGCAGGCCGGCCGGCGGACGCATCATCCGGCGGTGACGGGCAACAAGGGCCTCCATGACGACGGAGAACGACGGGCCCGCGAGACGCTCCCGGATGGTGTGGCTCTTGGCGGCCCAGACCACCTCGATGGTGCTCCTGGGACTCTGGGTGACACATGTGGCGGCCGGCCACTGGCCGCTCACCCTGGAGGGCCGGCTGTCCCAGGCCTTCGCCACGCATCGCAGCCCGGTCGGCAACGGCCTCACCGCGGGGCTCTCGCTGCTCGCCAGTACGGAGGGCATCGTCGGTGTGACGCTGGTCTGCGTGGCCGCGCTGCTGGCGCTGCCGTCCGCCCCGCGGTGGGTGGAGGCCGTGTTCCTGGGTGCGTCGGTCGCCGTCCAGTCGGCGGTCTTCCTCGTCGTCACCTTCTTCGTGGAGCGGCCGCGCCCCGATGTTCCCCAGCTGGACGGGGCGCCGCCCACGTCGAGTTTCCCCTCGGGGCACGTCGGCGCGTCCGTCGCCCTGTACGGCGGGCTGGCGACCCTCGTACTGAGCCGTACGCGCGGCCCCTGGCGGTACCTCACGGCCGGGCTGCTCCTGCTCGTGCCGCCCGCGGTCGGGCTGTCCCGGGTCTACCGGGGGATGCACCATCCGTCCGACGTGCTGGGCGGCCTGCTCAACGGGGCCGCGACCCTCCTCGTGCTGGGGTCCGTGTTCCTGTCCGGCCACGGCGCCGGCGGCGGCCGGACACCGGAGCGGGCTCCGGGCGGCGGGGCAGGGGCCGTACCCGCGCGGCCGGGCCGGCCCGGTCCCGTGGGCGGGCGTCGTGGGGGCGGGAGGGTCGTCGTCGTGCGCCATCCCCACGGCTGCCCGGACGAGCTGGCCGCCGAGGTGCGCGCCCGGCTGCAGCGGCACGGCTTCACCGTGCAGCGCTGGACCTCGACCACCGTGGACCGGCCCGGCGGGAGCCTTGCCGAGGAATGTGCCGCGGGCGGCGTGGACCTGGTCGTCGTATGCGGCGGCGACGGCACCGTACGCGTCTGCGCCGACGTCGTCGCCGGCACCGGAATCCCACTGGCGCTCGTGCCCTGCGGCACCGGCAACCTGCTCGCCCGCAATCTGGACCTCCCGTCCGATCCGGCGACGGCCCTCGACGAGGCGCTGGCCGGCGGCGACTTCGGGATCGATGTCGGCCGGGTGGAGGGGGACGGCCTCGCGCCGACCCGGTTCACCGCCATGGCGGGGGCCGGCTTCGACGCCGCCATGGTCCGCGACGCCTCCCCGGTGCTCAAGGCACACCTGGGCTGGGCGGCGTACGCCCTGTCGGCGGTCCGGCACCTGCGCGACCCCCGCATGCGCCTGTCCCTCCGCCTCGACGGGGGCCGCCGGATCCGGCGGCGGGCCCGCATGGTCGTCATCGGCAACGTCGGCTCGCTCCAGGCCGGCCTGGAACTGCTGCCCCGGGCCCGCCCGGACAGCGGCCGGCTGGAGGTCGTGCTCTTCGACCCGCGCGGAGCCGCCGGCTGGCTCGCCGTGGCGGCCCACCTGGCCGCCCGCGTCGTACGGCGTCCGGCCGCGGCCCCCGCATCCCGCGGGCCGGACGGGGCGGTGTCCGTCGCCGCGGGATCGCTGGAGTACTTCAGTGCCGGCCGGATCGAGGTGCGCTTCACGCGGGCCCAGGACCGCGAGGTCGACGGCGACACCATGAGCAGGGGCACCCGGCTGACCGTCGACACCGAACCGGGCGCCCTGCGGATACGGCTTCCCCGCGCGCCCGGCGGCGCAGCCGCTGCCGGCGCCGCTGCCGCGCCGTCCGGCGTGCCCGAGGGCCGCTCACGTACCGCACCCACCGCGCACCTCTGAGGAGACCGACGATGGGAACTGCCACCCGGGTACCGCAGCGACGTGACGTGCGGGGCGACGAGCTGTCCGGCGACGAGGCATGGACGGCGCTGCGCCGGTACGGCGGCTGGCGCCTGGCCCGGGACTCCTTCGTGCGCTTCCGCTACGCGGACGGCTTCAGCCACTCCCGCGCCCTGGCCCTCCAGACCGTCCTGTCGATCGTGCCTCTGGCCATCGCGGCGATCGGCCTCTCCAGCGTGCTGCACACCGAGGACATCGGGCGCGTGGCCGAGCTCACGATCAGCCGGTTGACCAGCGGCCCCAGCCAGGAAATGGTCGACGAGGCCCTGCGCGAGAGCCGTCGGCACGCCGGCGACGGCGGGCAGGCGGCCCTGTGGCTGGGTCTGTTGTTCTCCCTCGTCAACGTCACCACGAGCCTGTGCCAGGTCGAGCGCGGCGCGAACCGCATCTACGGCAACGAACGCGACCGGCCCTTCCTGCGCAAGTACTCACGCGGCCTGGTCATGGCGGTGCTGGCGGGGCTCCCCCTGGGGCTCAGCTTCGTCCTCATGGTCCTCGGCTCCGACCTGACCCGCGCGTTCGCCGAGGTGTACCACTTCGGCCCGGCCACCATCCGCGCCTGGGACGTCCTGCGGTGGCCCGTCGGCGTCCTGCTGGCCGTGCTCGCCACCAGCGCGATCTTCCGGCTCTCGCCGCGCCGTGCCCAACCGGGCTACACCTGGCTCGCCTTCGGCGCCGTCGTCCACCTGGTGCTGTGGCTCGGCGCGACCTGGGCGCTGAGCCTCTACGTCGGCGCCAGCAGCTCCTTCACCAGCGTGTACGGGCCCCTCAGCGCGATCATGTCCCTGCTGCTGTGGTCCTACCTCACCTCCCTGGCCCTGTTCCTCGGCCTCTCCTTCGCGGCCCAGCTGGAAGCCGTGCGCGCGGGGACGAAGGAGCCGATCGTCCGGGACCCGGGCGTCTGAGACCGCGCCCACCCGAATCACCCCTCCCCCGAAGGCAGGTACCGCTCCCATGGCACAGCGCACGGCCCGTTCCCGACGCCTCGGCACCCTCCGGGCGCTGCTCGCCCGGCACTCGGGGCCCGACGCGGCCTTCGGCCGCAGACTGGTGCTGGCCGTGACGGCCACGGCCGCGGTGGCGGTGCCGTTCGCCCTGGCCCTGGTACTCGTCGAGTCCCGGTGGCCGCCGCTGTACCGGCTCGACCGTGCCACCGCGGAACGGCTGCACCGCACCGCCCTCGAACACCCGGCCTGGGTAAGCGTCCTGGACTTCTTCACGGGCGTGGTGTGGGACCCGGTGACCATGCGGCTGCTGGTGGCAGCCCTGGTGGTGTGGCTCCTGACCCGGCGGGCCTGGCGGCTGGCGACCTGGGCCGCCGTCACGGCGACGTCCGGGGCGCTGATCGGGTTCCTGGTCAAGAGCGTGGTGGAGCGGGCCCGTCCGCACCTGCCGGAGCCCGTCGCCCACGCGCCCGGCTTCTCGTTCCCCTCCGGCCATGCCATGACGGCCACGACCTCGTGCGCCGTCCTCCTCCTGGTGCTGCTCCCGCTGGTGCCCCGCGCCTGGCGGCCGTTGCCTTGGGCCCTCGCGGCGACGGCGGTCCTGGGGGTCGGCTACACCCGGGTCGCCCTGGGGGTGCACTGGGTGAGTGACGTCGTCGGGGGCTGGCTCCTCGGCGTCGCCGTGGTGACGGCCACGACCCTGGCCTTCGAGGCCTGGCGGGCCGACACCGGGCGCCCCCGTACGGCCGTGAGCGAGGGCCTGGAGCCCGAGATCTCCTCCGACGCCGACCCGGAGGCCCCTTCCGACGGGGCTGCCGTGGCGTCTTCCGACCAGGCCACTTGACGCTTCTTCACCTCTGCTGCGAGCGGCCGGGTTTGAAGTCCGGCTTCCGGGTCAGACGCGTGGTGTCGGAAGTCGACGACTTCCGGTACGGGCTCCGCCGCAGGGCGTCCTCCCCCTGGCGCCGTGCGGCAGGCCCGGCTGAACGACGGGCTGCCGCCGGACCCCGTACGGCACCCGGACACTCGCACTTCCCGGCCGCCTCCCGCGCCGGAAGGGCAGGGTGACCGGTGAACCCCCGGCGCCGGCGCTCGTACCGCCGCCCCCGGGCAGCGGGCCACCGGCGGCAGCAGCCCGGTCCTCCCCGACCCGTGTCAGCCGTGCAGGCGAACGGTCATCCCGACGGTGACCTCGTCCCCCGCCACCAGCCCCAGCGGCGTCCGGACGGCTTTCCTGACGGGCAGCCAGTACCCTCCGTCCTTCGGGAACAGCGACGTCTCGAAGGCGACTTCGCCGATGCCGGCCGCCACGGGGACGACGCCCCAGCCGTACGTGGCCATCGCCGCCACCTGCTGCACGTCGGCGGCGCGGTCTTCCGGCACGGGGACGAAGTAGAAGGGCGCGGGTCCACGCCACTCGACCACCCGGCCTTCGAAGACGATGTGCATGGGGGCTTTCCTTCCTCGGGACGGTGACGGGCGGCGCGGGACGACCCGCTCACCCTATGCGAGGGCCGTTCTGGTGGTGAGGGAATCCGGGGCCGGCAGTCGCAGCGGCTTCGCGACCGCCGCGCAGAAGTCGGCGAGTCCCGAGGCCAGGGCGGCCCGGGAGGCTTGCGGCATCGCGGCCATCGCCTCGGCCAGTACCTCCTGCCTGCGTGCGCGCAGCCGTTCGAGGTAGGTCCGGCCCGCCGGCGTCAGCCGGAGCAGCACCTCGCGGCGGTCGTCCGCGCCCGGGTGCCGTTCGAGGAAGCCGACGGCCTGCAGGCGGTCGCAGAGCCGTGTGACGGACGGCGGGGCCGCCTCCAGCAGCCTGCCGAGCTCGCGCAGGTTCAGCTGGTCGTTCCCCTCGACGAGGAACAGCACGCGGGCCTGCGCGGAGGAGACGGGCGGGACGCTGGCGGTGTCCCGGCCCCGCTCCCAGACCACCTCCAACAGCTCGATCAGCTCGCTCATCTCCGCCACCGCCGACACGGCGGGCCGCGGGGAGCCGATCGACGGCTGACTCATGTGACACTCCCTACCGGACGTACGCGCAGCCCTTCCCCGGCGGACCGGCGGCTTCGTCGTCCCCCATCTTGGCAGTTGCGAGGAAGACAGGTACGTGGCCGGTGATTGAGGGCGAAGGCGGCGTGGGAGCCGGAAACGTGGAACGCGTGCTGCGCGACGCGGCGCCGCACGAGGTGTTCGAGAAGGTCCGCGGCGTCCTGACCCGCGACCACGGTGCCACGGGCGCCGAACTGCTGATGGCGGACTACGCCTGCGCCCGGCTGCAGCCCGTGACGGCGCGGCCCTTCACGGCCGAGTCCGTGTCGGCGTACAACAGCCCCGAGGGCCGGGCCTTCGGCTCCCAGGAGCCGCACGTGGTGTCCCGGGAGGGCGGGACCACCGTCCATCTGCCGGTGAGCGTGCGCGGCGACCGGCTCGGGGTCCTGAGCGTCCGCCACCCGGCCGACGTCCGGGTCGGCGGACTCCTCGGCGCGCTGCAGGACGTGGCGGACGCGCTGGCCCACGAGATCCTCGTCGCCGACCGCGACACCGACTTCTTCCTCCAGGCTCGGCGGGCCAGGCGGCTCACCCTGGCCGCCGAGATGCAGTGGGAGCTGCTGCCGGGGCGCTCATGCTCCCGGCCCGAGTACGACCTCGGGGCCCAGCTGGAGCCCGCGTACGCCATCCACGGCGACAGCTTCGACTGGTCGGCCTCCGCCGACCATCTGACGCTGACCGTCAACAACGGCATGGGCGAGGGCATCGACGCGGCGCTCCTGACCAGTCTCGCCGTCAGCGCCCTGCGCAACGCCCGGCGGGCCGGCCTCGGCCTGGCCGACCAGGCGGCGCTGGCGGACCAGGCCCTCTACGGCCAGTACCAGGGACGGCTGCACCTGGCGATGCTGCTGCTCCGCTTCGACCTGGACACCGGGGAGGTCGAGGTGATCGACGCCGGGTCGCCGCGGGTCTGGCGGCTGCGCGGGGGCACGCTGGAGCCGTTCGGCCTGGAGGCGCAGCTGCCGCTCGGGATGTTCGAGGACACCGTCTACACCTGCCAGCGCTTCCGGATGCTTCCCGGGGACCGGCTGTTCTTCCTGAGCGACGGTGTCTACGACGTCCTCTCGCCCGCGGGCGAGCCCTATGGTCTGCACGCCCTGGCCCGGGCCGTCACGAACACCCGGCTGCTGCCTGCCTCGCAGGTGCCGCGCGCCCTGCTGGAGGAGCTGCCGGGGTACCGGGGCGGCGTGGACGCCGTCGACGACGCGATGGTCGTCTGCCTGGACTGGCACGGCCGGCCCGGTACGGAGTCCGGCGGCGCAGAGCGGTAGGCGCGACCGCGGAGGGCGGTGAGGGGTGAGGGGTGGGCCGCCGGAACGCGACGGTGGCACAGTGGGGGCATGACCCGTCCCCGCCGCTCCGGCGCGTACGAGGAGCCGGCCGCGACCCTCGCGGCCGCGGCGGAACTCCTCGCGGTGCTGCACGCCAGGGGCCAGGACGGGGTGAAACCCGCCGTATCGCCGTCGCAGCTGCGGGCGCTGCTGGCCGTCGAGGGGGCCGAGGGCATCAACCTGCGGACGTTGAGCGACGTGCTCGGCTCGCGCCCGCCGTCGGTCACCCGGCTCTGCGACCGGCTGGAGGCCATGGGGCTGCTGGTCCGTTCGCCGCGTCCGTCCAGCCGGCGCGAGGTGGAGCTGCGGCTCACCCCGCGGGGGCGGGCGCTGCTGGACGAGCGGCGGGCGATCCGGATGCGCGAGCTGTCGGCCGTGCTCGGCCGGATGGCGCCCGAGGCCGTGGACGCGCTGATCGCGGGTCTGACGGCGTTCCGGGAGGCGGCCGCGGAGTCGTACCCGGCCGGCGGCCCGCCCGCGGCCACCGCTACCTCCGCCGCACCGGCCGCCCCGGGGCCGGGGGCGACGTCGGCGCCGGCCCGGGTACCGGACAGCGCCTGACGGCCGGCGGTCCGTGGGGGGCCGTGCCGGGCCCGTCCGTCGGCATGGCAGAATCATTGAGTTCGTAAAATATTGCCCACCGGCAAATGATCACTCTAGGCTTACCCGACGCAACCAGGCGTCCGTCGGGCATCCACCGTCCGAAACCAAGAAGGGGCAGACGCGACGCCATGGTGAGCATTTCCGGGCTGGGGGCCCAGAGCCCGGCCGCCCGCACCCCGCAGCAGGCGGTGATCCCGCCACGGCAGGCGTCCTCCGCGAATCCGGACGACTCGCTGGCCCTGTGGAACGGCGTACCACCGTACGTCCTGCTCATCGAGGACGACGAGGGCGACGCCGTCCTCGTCGAGGAACTCGTGGAGGACAGCGGGATCGAGGTCCGCCTCGGCCGGGCCCGGTCCCTCGCCGACGCACTGCACCTGCTGGAGGCCGAGGCACCCGAGTGCGTCCTCCTCGACCTGCACCTGCCGGACGCACAGGGCCTGGACGGCCTGGAGAAGGTCCTCACCGTGTCCGCCGAGGCCGCGGTCGTCGTCCTGACCGGCCTGTCGGAGGAACGGGCGGGACTGACGGCCGTCGCAGCCGGCGCCCAGGACTACCTGGTCAAGGGGCGTCTGGAAGCCGATGTCTTCATGCGGGCCATCCGCTACGCGATCCAGCGCAAGCGCACCGAGCTGGCGGCCGTCGCCCTGGAGGCGGGCAAGCTCCGCGCCGAGGAGAACGCGCGCCTCGAACGCGGACTCCTGCCCACACCCCTACTGCTCGACGATGCGCCCGATGCCGTCAGCGTCTGCGCCCGCTACCACCCCGGGCGCGCCCAGACACTGCTCGGCGGTGACTTCTACGACGTCGTCCAGACCCCGGACGGGGCCACGCACGCCGTCGTCGGCGACGTATCGGGCCACGGCCCCAGCGAGGCGGCGCTCGGCGTGTGCCTGCGCGTGGCCTGGCGGTCCTTCGTCATGGCCGGCGCCCGCGGCGCCGAACTGCTCGGACTGCTGGAGCGGATCCTGCTGGCGGAACGCTCCGGCCCCGAGATTTTCGCCACCCTCGTCTCCCTCACCCGTCCCGGCGGTACCCGCACCGTCTCCGTGCAGCGCGCCGGACACCCCGGTTTCCTGGTCCGCTCCGCGGCCGGCGTGGAGCTGCGCACCGTTCCGGGAGGTCCCGCGCTGGGCATCGTGCCCGGCTGGGGCGCCGGCTGGCCCGTCACCGAGGTGCCCGTGGAGGCCGGCGGCGCAGTGATGCTCTTCACCGACGGCCTCATCGAGGGGCGCATCGGCCCCGGCTCCGACCGCCTCGACGAGGAGGGCCTCCTGGAAATCGCCCGCAAGCACGCCGACCTGCCTGCAGAACCGTTCGTCGACACCCTCATCCAGACGGCGCAGGGCCTCGCCGCGGACTGGGGCGGCCTGGCCGACGACGTCGCCGTCCTCCACCTCGAATGGAACTCCCCCACGTGACCTCCCCCGCACAGACTCCCGCGCCACCCCGAGGACGGGCGCCCGACCACCAGGGGCCGAGCCTCCGGTTCTGGCTGACCAGCGTGCTGGTCGTGCTCGCCCTCATGGTCGTCGGGACGGGCGCGCTCGGCGCCACCCTCCTGTCGCACACCACCACGACAGGGAACCGGCTCGTCGACGGGATCCTGCCCGCCCAGCGGGACGCCCTGCGGCTGGAGACGGCCCTCCTGGACCAGGAGACAGGGGTCCGCGGCTACCTGCTGGCCGACGAACCCGCGCTCCTGGAACCGTACGAACGCGGCCTGCCCAACGAGACCGAGGCCGCCCGGCGCCTGGCGGCGGTCCTCGACGACGACGGGGTGCGCGAGGACCTGGCGGCCGTACAGGAGGCAGCCCGGACCTGGCGCGACGAGTTCGCGACCCCCGCCATCGCCGCCGTGGAGAACGGCACCGCCCCGCCGTCCCTCCAGGCCGGCAAGGACCGCTTCGACGAGGTCCGCCGCCGCATCGCCGCACAGCAGGAGCGCCTGGACCGCATCCAGGCCGATGCCCGCACCACCTTCGGCGAGGCACGTTCGCAGCGCGACCACATCCTGCTGGCGATCGTCGTGGCCTTCCTGCTGGCCGGCTCCGCCCTCGCCGTCCTGCTCCACGTGGGCGTGCTACGGCCGCTCGCCCTGGTGCGGACCGCATCCCGGCGCGTCGCGGACGGGGCCTTCGAAGAGGAGATCCCGCTGCGCGGCCCCTCCGATCTACGGGCCCTGGCCCAGGCGGTGGAGGCCATGCGGCACCGGACCGTGGCCGAGCTGACCGCCTCGCGGCGCAATGCCGAGCGACTCGACCGCACGGCAGCCGAGCTCGACGCCCAGGCGGTGGAGCTGCGCCGTTCCAACGCCGAGCTGGAGCAGTTCGCGTACGTGGCCTCGCACGACCTGCAGGAGCCGTTGCGCAAGGTCGCCTCCTTCTGCCAGTTGCTGGAGAAGCGGTACGGGGACCGGCTCGACGAGCGCGGCGCGCAGTACATCGGCTTCGCCGTCGACGGCGCCAAGCGGATGCAGGTGCTGATCAACGACCTGCTGACGTTCTCCCGGGTGGGCCGCGTCCAGGACGCGAAGGAGACGGTCGCGCTGGACGGCCCCCTGGACCGGGCGCTGCGCAACCTGGCCGCAGCGGTGGAGGAGAGCGACGCGGAGATCGTCCGGCCCGACCGCCTTCCGGACGTGGTGGGCGACCCGACGCTCCTGACGATGCTGTGGCAGAACCTGGTGGGCAACGCCGTCAAGTTCCGCTCGCCCGACCGCGCTCCGCGCGTCGAGGTGGCCGTGGTCGACGATCCGGCCGCGGAACCGGGCTTCTGCACCTTCGCCGTCACCGACAACGGCATCGGGGTACCGGCCGAGTTCGCCGAGAAGGTCTTCGTGATCTTCCAGCGGCTGCACGGCCGGGAGACCTACGGCGGCACCGGCATCGGCCTCTCGCTCTGCAAGAAGATCGTCGAGCACGCGGGCGGTCGCATCCGGATCGACACCGACCACCGGGAAGGCACCCGGATCGTCTTCACGCTGCCCGACGCCTCTGCCGCGGCTTCGGCCACGACGTCCGCCACCGGCGGCGCGGAGGAGACCACGGCGTCCGAGGCCGATGCCGCGCCGCCCGCCCCCGTACCCACACAAGGAACCAGCCGATGAGCAGCCCCGCAGAACGGCCCCAGGCCACCCCCGCCGAAGTCCTGCTGGTCGAGGACGACGCGGGCGACGAGCTGATGACCCGCGAAGCCTTCGAGGACAACAAGATCGGGAACGTCCTGCACGTCGTGCGGGACGGCCTGGAGGCCCTGGACTTCCTCTACCGCCGTGGCGAGCACGCGAACGCCCCGCGGCCCGACCTGATCCTGCTGGACCTGAACCTGCCCAAGTACGACGGACGGCAGGTCCTCGAACGGATCAAGACGGACCCGGATCTCAGCCACATCCCCGTGGTCGTACTCACCACCTCGGCCGCCGAGGAGGACATCCTGCGCAGCTACAAGCTGCACGCCAACGCCTACGTGACGAAGCCGGTGGACCTCGACCAGTTCATCCGGGCGATCCAGCAGATCGACGACTTCTTCGTCACCGTGGTCAAGCTCCCCCGCACCGGGTGAGGAGAAGGAGGACGTGAGCAGCATGGACACGTACAACGCCGAAGCGCGCAGCCAGGTCGAGACCCGGTCCGAGGGGGACGTGCGCATCGTGGTGATGGCGGGTGAGTTCGACATCGACAACGTGGCCGATCTGCGGATCGCATTGGACCCCACAGCGCCCGGTGTCACCCGGTTCGTCCTGGACGTGGCCGAGGTGACCTTCGTCGACTCGGCCGCGCTCGGCATCATGCTGCAGCCCGTCCTGCACCGGCCGGTGGTCCTGGCGGGCACCGTGCCGCGCCGGCTGGCCCGGCTCCTGGAGATCACCGGTGCCGACCTGGCCTTCGCCACCGCCCCCAGCGTGGCCGAGGGCACGGTCATGATCGTCCCGCCGCGGACGGGCTGAGCGGCCTTTCGGGGACACCCGACCGGTTTGAGAACCGGAATCGCGGCCATACGGGCGTCGAACAGGCTTCGGCATCCGCCGCGGTCCCCGCTCCGACACCGGTCGGGGCGGGGACCGCGGTGTGCCGGGCGAGAGGGGGAACAGTGATGACCACACCCGAGGAGGACGCGCCCGCGTCCATACGGGGCGCCGGTTCCGCGCGGCGGTCCGGATCCTTCGGCCGCGACGCGGTGCTCGCGCTCGGGCTGCTCGGCACCGGCATCGCCGGCGGTGCGGCCTTCCTCAAGGCTGCTGCCGCGACGGGCGGGGGCCGGCTCCCGGTGGCGCCGGTCGCCGCCCTGACCGTACTGCTGCTCGGCGCGCTCCTGGCGAAATGGAGTTTCGCTCCGGTCCGGCGCCGGGTCCGTGACCCGCGGCCGACGGCGTACGCGGAGCCTCCGGCGGAGCTGCCCGACATCGGGGGTGACGCCATCGACCACGCCGCGGTCGACGCGGACGGCTTTGAGCACACGGTGGCCGCCCTGTGCGCGCGGGACGGCTGCACCTCGGTGGAGGTGGTCGGCGGCGCGGGCGACCTGGGCGCCGATGTCCTCGCGACGACGGCGGACGGGCGGCGGGTGGTGCTCCAGTGCAAGCACTACGCCGAGGACAACCGGGTCGGCTCGCAGGACCTCCAGCGCTTCGGCGGAACCTGCTTCGCGGTCCACGGGGCCGACGTCGCCGTCATCGTGACGACCAGTTCCTTCACCGCTCCGGCCGCCGAGTACGCCGACGCCTGCGGGATCGTGCGTGTGGACGGCGAGGACCTGGCCGCCTGGACCGAACTCGGGGCGCCTCCCCCGTGGGAGTCGGCCGCCGGCGCTCCTGTCCCCGACCCTTCCACCTCTGCCCGAGGAGCCACGTCATGACCACCACCGACAGCGGCACCACCCCGGCCGCGAGCACGGAAGCAACCGGCGCCGGAGCCGACGAACGCATCCACCGCATACGCCGCCGCCTCGAACGCCTCATCGGCATCGCCGCCACCGAGGGGAACTCCGTACTGCCGCTGCGCAACGGCGACGCGATCTTCTCCGCGATGCTCGACGCCATCTCCTCCGCCCGGCACACCGTCGACATGATGACCTTCGTGTACTGGAAGGGCGACATCGCCCGCCGGTTCGCCGAGGCCCTGGCCGAGCGGGCCCGCGACGGCGTGCGCGTACGGCTGCTGCTCGACGGGTTCGGCAGCCGCCTGATCGAGCAGGACCTGCTGGAGCGGATGAGCACGGCCGGGGTGGACGTCGCCTGGTTCCGCAGACCCGTCTTCCTCTCCCCCCTCAAGCAGAACCACCGCTGCCACCGCAAGGTCCTCGTCGTCGACGAACGGACCGCCTTCACGGGTGGCGTCGGCATCGCCGAGGAGTGGTGCGGCGACGCCCGCAACCCCCACGAGTGGCGCGACACGCACGCCGAGGTCCGCGGGCCGGCCGTCGACGGGATCGCGGCGGCGTTCGCCCAGAACTGGGCGGAGTGCCATCCCGAGCTCTTCGACGGGCGCGACCGTTTCGTCAGCCACGAGCCGGCCGGTTCCGCCGTCGTCCAGGTGGTGCGCGGCTCGGCCGCCTTCGGGTGGCAGGACATGCAGACGCTGATGCGGGTCGTCCTGGAGTCCGCGGAGGAGCGTGTGCGCCTGGCGACCGCGTACTTCGCCCCCGACGACTACTTCGTCGAGCTGCTGTCCGCCACCGCCCGCCGGGGCGTCACCGTGGAGATCCTGCTGCCGGGCCCGCACACCGACAAGCGGGTGTGCCAACTGGCGGGCCAGCACCACTACGAGGCGCTCACCGCCGCCGGGGTGCGCATCCACCAGTACCAGCCGACGATGATGCACGCCAAGATCATGACGATGGACGGGGTGGTCTCCCTCATCGGCTCGTCGAACTTCAACCGCCGCTCCCTCGACCACGACGAGGAGGTCATGCTGGCCGTCATGGACCCGGCCGTCACCCGGACCCTGGACGAGCACTACGACCAGGACCTCCGGTGCAGCACGCGCATCGCCCCGGAACGCTGGCGCCGCCGCTCCGTCCTCCAACGTGCCCGGGAGCTCTCGATCCGGCCGCTGCGCCGCTTCCTGTGAGCGGCGGGGACGCCGCGTCAGCCCAGAGCACGGTCGAGGTTGAAGGCGGCGCTGATCAGTGAGAGGTGGGTGAAGGCCTGCGGGAAGTTGCCCAGTTGTTCGCCGGTCGGGCCGATCTCCTCGGCGAACAGGCCGAGGTGGTTGGCGTAGGTGAGCATCTTCTCGAAGGCGAGCCGGGCCTCCTCCAGCCGGCCTGCGCGGGCCAGCGCCTCCACGTACCAGAACGAGCAGATCGAGAAGGTGCCTTCGGGGCCGTGCAGGCCGTCCGGACTGGCGGTCGGGTCGTAGCGGTACACCAGCGAGTCGGAGACCAGATCCGTGCCGAGCGCGTCCAGCGTGGAGAGCCACTTGGGGTCGGTGGGCGAGATGAACTTGGCCATCGGCATCATCAGGAGCGAGGCGTCCAGCACGTGGTCGTCCAGTCCCTGGACGAACGCCCGTCGCTCGGCCGACCAGCCGCGCCGCATGATCTGCCGGTAGATCGCGTCGCGGGACTCCCGCCAGCGGGGCAGGTCCGCCGGCAGACCGCGACGGTTCGCCATGCGCATCGCGCGCTCCAGCGCCACCCAGCACATCAGCCGCGAGTACACGAAGTTCCGCCGGCCCGCCCTGGTCTCCCACACCCCCTCGTCGGGCTGGTCCCAGTGCTCGCACAGCCAGTCCACCACGGCGCCGACCTCGTCCCAGCGGTCACTGCTGATCGGCTGCCCCCACTTGTCGTAGAGGTAGATCGAGTCGATCAGCGCACCGTAGATGTCCAACTGGAGCTGGCCGGTGGCGGCGTTGCCGACCCGGACCGGACCGGAGCCCAGGTACCCCTCCAGGTGGGGCAGCTCGTACTCGGGCAGCTCGGTGCGCCCGTCGATGCCGTACATGATCTGCAACGGCCCGGTCTCCCCCGTGCCCCGCAGGATGCCCCGCTCGGAGATGAATCCCATGAACGCCTCGGCCTCCGTGGTGAACCCCAGGCGCAGCATCGCGTAGACGCAGAAGGCGGCGTCGCGGACCCAGACATAGCGGTAGTCCCAGTTGCGTTCGCCGCCGATCTGCTCGGGCAGGCTGGTGGTCGGTGCGGCCACGATGGCGCCGGTCGGCGCGTAGGTGAGCAGCTTCAGCACCAGCGCGGAGCGGTTCACCATCTCGCGCCATCGCCCGTGGTAGCGCGAACCCGCCAGCCAGCGGCGCCAGAACCGGACGGTGGCCTCGGCCTGCTCCTGCGCCTCGGCGCGCGGGCACGACCGGGGCGGGGCGTCGTCGCCGACCTGGTCGAGGGCGAACACATTGGACTCGCCCTCGATGAGCTTGAAGTGCGACCACACGTCCAGACCGTCGGTTTCCAGGGGTGCGGTGGCGGTCAGTGCGAGCGTCAGCGACGGGGAGCGGAACACCGCCGTGCGGCCTTCGAGGTGCGTGGTGTGCGCCTCGGCGCCGTAGCCGAAGCGGGGGGCGATGCGCGCCCTGAACGGGAGGGTCCCGCGGACGCACACGATCCGCCGGATCAGGCGGTGCCGGGCCGCCTCGCGCGAGTCGTCGACCACGGGCATGAAGTCCTGGATCTCCGCCACCCCGTCCGCGGCGAAGAACCGTGTGATCAGCACGTTCGTGTCGGGGAAGTAGAACTGCCTGGTGCGGGTCGGGACCTCGGCGGCCAACTCGAACGATCCGCCCCGATCGGCGTCGAGGATGGACGCGAAGACGCTGGGCGCGTCGAAACGCGGGCAGCAGTACCAGTCGATGGTGCCGTCCGTGCCGACCAGGGCAGCCGTGCGAAGATCGCCGATCAGTCCGTGCTCGGAGATCGGGGTGTAACGGCCACCGTACCCCTGCTCGAAACCAGCCGCGCCGAACGCCATACGGGCCTCCCTGCCGCTCCGGCCGGGACCTGGGGGTGAAGCCCTGCCTCCATGCTAGACCGCTCCGAGGGTGTCCAGCACGGCGCGCACGGCCGCGGCCACGACGGACGCCGGCTCCCCCGCCTGCGCAGGGCCCTGGCCAGGGTTCGCGAAGACGCTCGGGTGCGCAGCGGCAGCGGTCCGGGCCTGTGATCGAGACGCCGGACGGCGGACATGGTGGCCGAGTCCTGCGGGAGGTGGACCAGGCGGCTGTACTGGCCGCAGTGCTCGTCCAGGTCGGCGGCCGCGTGCTCGGCCGGATACCCGGCCAGTACGTCGACCAGCGTGTCCGGAAGCGCCCGGCAGGCCGCGACGGCTCTCGCGGCCGCCTCGATGTCGTCGGCCACCGCCGTGCGGAACACCGTCGCCACGCGCTCCTCCAGGCTCGGCTCCAGCACGGAGCCGCCCGCCTCCCAGCCCTGCGTCGGCGAGCGGCACGATGCGCGGATGGACGGCGGCCGCCTTCTCCCAGGGTTCGTGATGGCCCGTGCCCGCAGACGGGCGGACGGAGCGCGGCTGGTCGAGGACAACCAGCTCCGACCTGGCACGACGCTCCGTTCAGTGGAATGCGCGCTCGCTGAACGGGTCCTGCTCCAGGCTCTCTTGCTCCTGTCGGACACCAGACGGACCAGGGAGAGGCCATGGGGATCTCACCACCCGGGAGCACGACCAGGGCCCTACAGCCAGCCGTTGCGGCGGAAGGCCCGGTAGAGGGCGCCGGCCGCGAGGGCCATGAGACCGACGGCGAGCGGATAGCCGTAGGTCCAGCCGAGTTCCGGCATGTGCTCGAAGTTCATGCCGTAGACGCCGGCGACCATCGTGGGGACCGCGAAGATCGCCGCCCACGCCGAGATGCGTCGCATGTCGTCGTTCTGCCAGGTGCCCACCCGGGCCTGCTGCGCGCCGAGGACCGAGTCCAGGAGTTCGTCCAGGGTCCGCACCTCGATGTCCGTGCGGTGCAGGTGATCGGCGACGTCACGGATGTACGGTGCGATCTTCGGCTGGTGGTCCTCCCCACCCGGGCCGCCGGACATGAGGCCCTGGACCACCGGAACGAGGGGCTGCACGGCGTCACGGAACTCGCGGACCTCGCGCTTGAGCGCGTAGATGCTCCCGGTGTGGTCGATGCGGGACGTCGAGAACACCTCGTCCTCGAGCCGGTTGAGCGTGGCGCGCACCCTCCGGGCGGCGCCGCTGTAGGCATCGACGGCGACGTCCAGCACGGCGTGCAGTACAGCCGGCGGGCCATGGCGCAGCATGTCCGGATCGGCGTCCAGCCGGCGGGCGGCCTCGGCGCAGGGGTCGATGGTTCCGTGGCTCACGGTGAGGACGCTGCGGGGGCCCACGAAGACCATGATGTCGCCGGTCTCCACCGCCGTTTCCTCTTCCACATACCGGAGGGTCTTCAGCGCGACGGCCAGGACCCCGCCGAAGCGCTCGCCCTTCGGCCGCTGGCGCCCGTGGAGCGCGTCCTCGACGGCCAGCGGGTGCAGGCCCAGTTCCTCAGCCAGTTCGACCAGTTCGCCTTCCGACGGTGCTGCCAGCCGGAGCCAGGCGAACTCGCCGTCGCCCAAGCTGCGCAGTCGCTTGAGGACGGCCTGGCAGGCGTCGTCCGGAAGTTCGCACTCCACATGCGCCGACCGGCCCGAGCCCTGGTCGTATATGACACATTCCATCTCCCGCGCATGCTTCGCCGACCCCATTTCATGCACCGTCCGCGGGACTTGCCGTGCGCGACTCCCCGATCGGCGAGTGCGTAGAACCGCAAAGCCTGGGCAGAAGGGGCGAACAGCCGTCAGCCAACCGGGAGGGAGCGGTCGTCATGTCTCGCTCGACCACCATGATGGGCCCCGTTCGGGCAGAAGAAGCACACGTCGCAGAGACCCGGGGTACTCCGGTGGAGGACCACGAACCGGTTCGCGTGGAGAACGCCCGTGAGATGGCGCCGGGCGACGCGCGCGAGCTCTCGCGTGTCTTCTTCCGCAGACTGTGCACGCTGGAGGAGGGAACGCGCGAGTACCAGTACACGCGCAACACCCTGATCGAGATGAACCTCTCACTGGTGCAGTTCGCCGCACGCCGCTTCCGGGCCCGCGTGCTCGGCGGCGGCCTGGACATGGACGACATCATCCAGGTGGGCACGATCGGCCTGATCAAGGCCATCGACCGCTACGACCTCGACCGCGAGGTCGAGTTCTCCACGCTCGCCCTCCCCTACATCATCGGTGAGATAAAGCGCCACTTCCGCGACACCACCTGGGCCGTGCACGTGCCCCGACGCCTCCAGGAACTCCGCAGCGAGCTCGCCAAGGCCCAGGAGGCCCTGACCGACGTCCTGGGCCGGGCGCCGACGGTCAAGGAGGTCGCCCAGCACCTCGAACTGACCGAGGAGCAGGTCATCGACGGACTCATCGCTGCGAACGGCTACACGAGCGGCTCCCTCGACACCACCGCCGCGGACAGTGACGCACCGTCCTCGACTGGGCGGGCCGCCCGGCCGCTGGCGGAACTCGTCGGCGAGGTCGACCCCGCCATGGACTTGTTCGAGGACTTCCACACCCTCGCCCCGCTGCTGCGACAGCTCGACGAGCGCGACCGGCTGATCCTGCGCATGCGCTTCGGCCAGGAGAAGACCCAGGCCGAGATCGGCGCCGAACTGGGCATCTCGCAGATGCAGGTCTCCCGCCTCCTGTCCCGAACTCTCGCCCGGCTGCGGGCGGGCATGCTCGCCGGGTAGGGGCGACCGATGACGTCCGTACCGGGAAACGCGGTGCCGTTGCCCGAGGTCGATCCACCACTTCCGCGCTCCGGCCGAGCTCCGCGCCACCGCCGGCTGTTTCACGCTGCCGCCTCACAAGGCAAGTCCCCGAGGCGGGAGGCCCCTTACACTGTCACGATCGTGCCGAGGCCGCCCGCCCCGCCCACGGGCACCCGGCCGGCCCCTGACGCCGGCGGCGCCCGTGGGCCGGGCCGGGTGCCCGGAGCAGCGGCCATGTGTGAACGCGGGGGTGGGACCACAGTGGATACGAAGGAACCGGAAACGAGCGGTCCGATGAGTGTTGGCCTTCCCTCGGGGAGTCAACGCCGTCGGCTCGCCCTCGTGGGCGTCCCGGGCGCCGTTGCCAAGGGCCGCGACTTCACCCGCCAGGCACTTCGGGACTGGGGCTGGGACAAGACCGAGACCTCCGAGGACACCCTCCTCCTCGTGTCCGAGCTGCTGACCAACGCGTCACTGCATGCGCACGGCTGCCGCGAACTCGTCCTGGCCGCTGATGAGTCAACCCTGCACATCGAGGTCCACGACGGCACGACAACCCCGCCCGTCCGCCACCCGGCGCCACGACGCGGCATCCCGGGTGGCCGAGGCCTGTACATCGTGGAGCGCCTGTCCGATCGCTGGGGCACCCACACGTACGGGACCGGCAAGGCCGTGTGGGCCGAGATCGAGGCTTCCCGGCTGCGGTTCGGCATGGCAGCGGGGCGCTGACCGCTCCGGCCCGGCACTGCGGCCCTACGCGCCGCCGGTCTCCTCACAACCACACGCCGAGGGCGTTCGGGCACCACGCCCGAACGCCCTCGGCGGAGCTGCTGCTCGCCGGCTGCACCTGTCAGTCGGCCGCCTCGGGCGTCGCAGTCGTATGGGCCCGTACCTCCTCCGGGGTGAGGTAGTAGTCCGTGTACTCGAAGTCCCTGAGCGTTCCCGGTTTGTAGGTCTGGAAGCCGGTCCGGACGAAGTCGTCGCCGGCCACGGCGTTCAGGAGCCAGTTCGTCAATACCCGGGTCTTCGCGGCGCCGGTGCGCAGGGCCGCCCAGTGGTAGCCGCGGGCCACGGCCTGGGCGGGCATTCCGCGCAGGTCGATGCCGAGCGGCCGGGAGACGCCGTCGCGGCCGCCGAGGTCGACGACCAGTCCGAGGTCCTTGTGGGCGTACGGACGCAGGGGTGTGCCGCGCAGCGTGGCGACGACGTTGTCGGCGGCGACCTTGCCCTGGCGCATGGCGTGCTGTGCGGTGGGCGGGCACACCGCACCGTCCCCGCCGCCGGCGAGGTCGGGCACGGCGGCGGCGTCGCCGAGTGCGAACGTGCCGTCCGCGCCGGGCACCCGGAGGTCCGGGGAGACGACGAGCCGGCCGCTCTTGGCGGTCTCGGCGCCCAGTGTGGCGACGAGGGGGCTCGCGGCGACGCCGGCGGTCCAGATGAGGGTGCGGCAGGGCAGCACGCGCCCGCCGGTGAGGGTGACGTCCTCGGGGCCCGCCTTGGCGACGGAGACGCCCAGCGAGACCTCGATTCCGCGGCGGCGCAGCACGTCGAGGGCTGCCCCGCCCAGCCGGTCGCCGAGCTCGGGCATCAGTTTCGGGGCCACGTCCACGAGGTGCCAGCCGATCTCGCGCCGGTCCAGCCGCGGGTAGCGGCCGACGGCGTTCGTGGTGAGCCGCTCCAGGGAGGCGGCCGTCTCGGTGCCCGCGTAGCCACCACCGACCACGACGAAGCCGAGCCGTGAGGCCCGTTCCGCCGAGCCGGGTGCGGCGGCGTCGGCCAGGTCGAGCTGGGCGATCACATGGTCGCGCAGGTGGGCGGCCTCGGCCAGCGTCTTCATGCCGCGGCCGTGCTCCGCCAGGCCCGGGATGTCGAAGGTCCGGGTCACGCTCCCCGGCGCGAGCACCAGGTGGTCGTACGGCTGGTCCACCAGTTCGCCGGTGATCTTCCGGATGATGCAGACCTTGGCGCGGGTGTCGACGCCCACGGCCCCGCCGGGCACGATCCGGGTCCGGTGGCGGCGGCTGCGGCGCAGCGACACCGCCACGGACTGGGGGGTGAGCACGCCGGAGGCCACCTGCGGGAGCAGGGGCAGGTAGAGCTGGTAGGAGAACGGAGTGACCAGCAGGATCTCCGCCTCCCCGGGTGACAGCGTCCGCTCCAGGCGGCGTACGCAGGCGACGCCGGCGAAGCCCGCGCCGACGACCACGATCCTCGGTCGTGCCATGGTGTCCGTCCCTTCTCGGGTATACGGGTCTCGGACACGCCTTCCCCGACAGGCCGTTCCATGCACGCGGATATCGGAACGGAAGCCGAGGAGAGCGCCGGGCCCCGGGGACCGGGGGTGCGGTGCCGGCTGTCGGGTGCCGCCTCGGCGCGGATCCGGGTGGAGAACGGGCGGGGCCGCTCGTGTCACCGGCTCGTCACCAGGCCCGTCTGGAAGCTTGGGGAGCATGGCGAAGACCGCGCTTGTCATCATCGACATGCTGAACACGTACGATCATCAGGACGCGGAAGCACTGGTCCCCTCCGTCGAACAGGCCCTGCCCGCCGTGGTCGGCCTGCTGGAGGAAGCACGCCGGCGAGGACTGCCGGTCATCTACGCCAACGACAACTTCGGGAAATGGCGTTCCCACCACGGGGAGATCCTGGAAGCCGCCCTCGCCGGCCCCCACGCCGATCTGGTCGAAGCCGTACGGCCGGACGAGGATTCCTACTTCATCGTCAAGGCACGCCACTCCGCCTTCTACGAAACACCCCTCGCGTACCTGCTGGGAGCCCTCGGCGTCAGCCACCTCGTCCTGTGCGGGCAGGTGACGGAGCAGTGCGTGCTGTACTCGGCGCTCGACGCCCACATCAGGCACCTGGGGGTCACCATCGCCCGCGACGCCGTCGCCCACATCCGCCCGGACCTGGCCGGCGCCGCCCTGAGCATGATGGAGGTCAACATGGCGGCACGCGTCGTACCCGCGGCAGAGGCCCTCGCTTGAGGGCGGGGTGCGGAGAGCGGCCTCGTCGGACCTCGCGTGGGCCTCGCTTGACTGCTGGTCGGCACGACGGGTAAGGAGAGGCTGTTCATTGCGCAAGGTGTGAAACGGGGGACGAATGAAGCCGCTCGAAACGGGGGATCCCACCTCGCTCGGCGACGGCCGGTACCGGCTGGTGGGACGGCTCGGCCAGGGGGGCATGGGAGTGGTCTACCTCGGCCGCTCCCAGTCCGGCCGTGCGGTCGCCGTCAAGGTCGTACGTCCCGAGCTGAGCACGGAGCCCGGGTTCAAGCGAAGGTTCGCCGACGAGGTCGCGGCCGCGCGGCGCGTCGGCGGCTTCCACACCGCGCCGGTGGTCGATGCCGACCTGGACGGCGATCCGGCCTGGCTGGTGACCGCCTTCGTACCCGGTCCCACCCTGCAGGCAGTACTCGCGCGCGTCGGATCGCTGCCCCCGGACACGCTCACCGTCCTGGCCGCCGGCCTGGCCGAGGCGCTGGAGGCGATCCACCGGGTGGGCGTCATCCACCGCGATCTCAAACCCGCCAACATCATCGTCGCGGAGGACGGACCGCGCGTCATCGATTTCGGCATCGCGCGCGCTCTGGACGGAACGTCCCTGACCCAGACCGGCCTGCAGGTCGGCACGCCGGGATTCCTGGCACCCGAGCAGCTCACCGGCGGTGGGGCGATCACCCCTGCGGTCGACATGTTCGCCCTGGGGGTGGTGCTCACCCAGGCGGCCGGCGGCGCCCCCTTCGGCGACGGCCCGTCCGCGGCCAGGCACTACAAGGTCGTCTACGAGGAGCCGGACCTGACCGCGGTGCCCGGTGAACTCCGCGAAGCCATCGCCGCCTGCCTGTCCAAGGACCCGGCCGCAAGACCCACCCCGGCCGCCTTCCTCGACACGCTGACCGTCCGCCACCCCGACGGCGCCTCCTGGCTGCCGGAGGCGGCGACGCAGCTTCTCCCGCCCCAGGAACCGGCGGTGCCTCCCACCACGCCGGACAGCCGGCCGGACACCGCACCGGACCTCCCCGGACCCGACGCCGCCCCGCCCGTCGCCGCGGAGCACCGTCCGGAGCAGTCGCGCACCGTGACCGGCCCCGCCGCGCGGCTCTCCCCCACCCCGGCTCCCACCCCCAGCCCCACCCCCGCGCAGGTGCCGCAAGCGGAATCGGGGACGCCCCGGCGCCGCCGCGCCGCCGCGCTGGCCGCGTTGCTCGTGGCGTCGCTCGCAGCCGGTGGCCTGTTCGTGTGGCAGCCCTGGAAGGACTCGGCCCGTGACAACGCCAAGCCCCCCGCCACCACACCCACCGGATCCGCCCCCACCCCTGCCCCGTTCCCGGCCGATCCCGTACTGATCCGGCAGGACACCGCCCCGGGCTGGCCCGCGACGTGCCACAGCGTCATCGCCCGCCGGGACGCCGCCGCGGAGAAGCCCGTGCAGCTCATCGCCGGGGGCGCAGGCGTGTGCGACACCCTGCCCCAGTGGTCCCCCGACCGCAGGACCTTCGCGTTCACCCGCACCGGCTCCGACGGCACGGCCGTGTGGGTCGCCAACGCCGACGGTTCGAACGCGCGGCGGATCACCGCCGTCGCCGGCGGCCGGGTGTCCTGGTCGCCGGACGGCAGCCGGCTCGCCGTGCTGCGCAACAAGGACGGCGTACAGCAGCTCTTCGTGGTCGGCGTCGCCGACGGGTCGGCCCGCCAGCTCACGTCGGGCCGGGGCCAGGTCGAGGATCCCGCGTGGTCACCGGACGGCAAGAGCATCGCGGTCTGCCTGCAGACCGAACCCGAGAACTGGCAGATCCACGTGGTCGACCCCGCCGACCCGAACCGCGCCCCGCAGCAGGTGACCCGGCTGCCCCATCCGGCACTCGACCCGGTGTGGTCGCCCGACGGCGCCACCTTCGCCTACACGGCCGGGACCCATGGCAAGGGCACTCAGGGCGACATCCGCCTCGTGGACTCCGACGGCAGCGACGACCGTGAACTGGTCGCCACCGACGCCCACGAGATGGACCCCGCCTGGTCCGCCGACGGCACCTGGGTGGCCTTCGTCCGCGGCCCGTACGAGAAGCCCGTGGTCTGGGCGGTACGTGTGGACAAGACCGGCGAGCGTACGCTCACCACCGGCGCCGGCGCCGAGGGGCATCCCTCCTGGCGCTGAGACCGGCCTGGGGCGCGCAGGCGGAGGCGTCCGCGTGCCCCCGGCCGACGGCGCGTGGGCGGGCTCCCGTTGGGGCTACCGGGCGGCGCGCCGCCGTCGCGCGCGCTCGAACTCGGCAACGTCCGACATCCATGGACCGTGCTGTTCCAGTGCGGCGCAGCCGCCGCGGACGAAGGCGCTCACCAGGCTCCGGTACCCGCCCATCCCGTCGACCAGGCTGTACTCGACCCGGTACTCCGGATCCGCCCCGCCTTTTCCCGCGCGGAGCGTCGTGATCCGGGCTACGGAGTCCGCGTAGAAGTGGAGCTGGATCCCTTCCCCCATCTCCTCGTCCTCGATGGTGAACACTTCGTTGTCCCCGGCAGACCGCTCGCCGACGAACTCCCAGAACTCCGCGGTCGCACTGCGGGGACCGTCCCGCAGCCACTTCTTCTCGACGTCCTTGTCGTCGGTGAACGACAGAGCCGTCTTCCTCGCACTCCCGCCGGAGTCGGCGCGGTAACCGGCCGCCTCCTCGTCATCCTCCATGGGGGTGTTCCGGGAGCGGGCCGCGGCCTCCGAGCACAGCAGGAAGCTCACGGTGCGCACCGCGTCATCGACGAGACCGGGGTGTGCACGGCGTACGGCTGCCTCGACCGTGGTCTTCATCCGATCCCAGTCGCGCCTGTCCGTGGCGCGGCGCCCCCGCCGCGGATCGCGGCCGATCCGCATCCCGGCGCACGCCTGTTCCGCGGTGGTGATCACCTGCATGACCTGCGGCAGCAGTGCGGGGTCGACGGCGTCGGGTATCCGTTTCGGAACCGTCGCGCCGTGCACGTACTGGCCCGTGTACCTCAGAATCGCGGCGTCGAGTGGACCGAGTACCGTTCCGCGCTCGGCGCGCCGGCGGTCCGCGTGGTGCTCCTGAGCTCGTCTCATGTTCGACGTTTCCGTCGCCGCGCGCATCGCCGCGCACACGTGACCGCGCTCCAGCAGGCCGATGTCGGCCCCGTGGGCGATGAGCCGGCTTCTGTCCCACCGGATGCGGCGGAAGAGCGCGTCGACGTCCGCGGGCGCGGCGAGGAGGATCGGGTCCAGGAGGGCGACGGCCGCGTTCTCGTCGAGCGGGCCCCGGGTTCCGGCGGCATCGCACAGCGGAAGGACCGCGCTCCACAGCAGCAGGTGCCGGGCGAGGTCCTCCCGGATCACCGCGAGATGGGCTTCGCCGATCGGGAACGTGAACGTGCGGGGATCGTGGTTGGCGTCGGCTCCGGCACCGAGCATGAGCCTCAGCTCGCCGTCCTCGCGGACCACGTTCGGGATCCACCCGCTGCTGCGCGTGAAAACGATGTCTCTCATGGATTCAGCCTTCTCGGCCCGACCCCGCGCCATCCGTTCACGACCACCGTGCGAATTCGACGTCGAGGCGGGGGTCGGTGCGCACCCAGACTTCTCCCCCGGCGGCGTCGGCCGGAGCGTCGACCCGTTCGAGGCCGAGGAACTCGATCAACGTGAGGAGTTCGGCTCGTTCGGCCCGGTCATCGTCGACACCGTGCGAGTCGAAGAAGACGTAGTACTGGTCGCTCGGGTCGACGATGCCCGAATCCGCCCAGATCCGGGCGACTTCTTCGATCGCCGCTGTTTCCGTCGTGATGGTGGCGGCGCGGGCGGCACCACGAGTCTCCGGTGACGCGTCGAGGTCGGAGAGGTCGGAGAACCACTGGCCGAAGCGGTCGAGGCCGGCATATCCGTTCTCGAAGAACAGCATGGCGCTCGGAAGGTAGCGGTTGCCCCTGTCGACCTGGAGGTACTCCGACCGGGGCCGGTCCGCGTGCTGGATCCGGGAGATCACACCTTGCCCGGGCATGAGCACCAGGCTCTGCCCCGAAGGTTCGTCCTTGATGGTGTAGGTGTCGGAATCCCGATCGCGGAAGAACGCCGAGAACGCCACGTAGGCTTCCTGAGGGTCGCCCACGGAGACCTGTTGGTCGTTGCCGTCGCCGACGGCGAAGACGAACTGCTTCGGTCCGGGGTGGTACGGGCGAGCCATATGCGTCCTTCGTTCACGTGTGAAAGCTCCGCCAGCCTATGTGAACGCAAGAGCCTGCCGGTCATCGCCGACGAACAGCGTTCTTGCGCGGCCTGTCCCTGTCGGCACGTTCCACGCGGGCGGAGTCGGCGGGCGGGCCGCTCCCGGGACCGGTCCGGGACGGGACTCCCGGCGGGCGACCGTGCTCGTCCACGGCCGCTCCCTCATCGGGAAGGAGCTTCGGGCGCGGGTCCTGCTTCTTGGCGTTCATGATCGACCGTCCTTCCCTGCCGATGGGCGGGGACCGGCCCATCGGCTCGGCTCGTCGCTCACAGGTCCAGCACGACGGCGTAGGCGAGGAAGAAGAGGGCGCAGGCCAGAGCCACCAGGCAGATCAACACGAGGGGGCCCATGGCCCAGCCGCGGGTGAGGGGTCGGTACGGGCCGGCGCCGGAGCCGGTGCTCGACTCGCCGGGCGGGGTCTCGCCCGGGGGTACACCGCCGAAGGGCCGGGGCGCGTTGCGCGGCTCTGGGTCGGGAACACGTGCGGACATCTCTGCCTCCCTCTGCTCGAAGGCCGGGGGCCGGCCTGCCGACAGGTCGGCCGGGGCGCCCGGCACCTACCCGCTACAAGCCGCCGCACGCCTCATGTCATGACCGGCCCCAGGGATGGAAGAGCACCTTCACCATGTGGTCCCGCTTCTTCTGGAAGTCCTCGTACGCCTGCGGGGCATCGTCCAGGGGCAGGTGATGGGTGGCGAAGCCCTCGGTACCGAGGGGGTCGCCGTCCGTCAGCAGGGGCAGGAGCGCGTCGACCCACCGGTGGACGTTGGCCTGTCCCATGCGCAGCTGGATCTGCTTGTCGAACATCGTGAGCAGCGGGAGCGGGTCGGCGGCTCCGCCGTAGACGCCGGAGAGGGAGATCGTGCCGCCGCGGCGAACGAGCTCGATGGCCGGTTTCAGGGCGCCCAGACGGTCCACGCCGGCCTTCTTCATCAGTGCGGAGGCCAGGGCGTCCGGGAGCAGTCCGGTCGCGGTCTGTGCGGCCTGGACGCCGAGACTGCCGTGGGCCTCCATGCCGACGGCGTCGATCACGGCGTCGGGGCCGCGGCCGCCGGTCGCGTCACGGACCGCGTCGACGAGCTGATCTCCGTACTGGGACAGGTCGTAGACCTGTACGCCGTGACCGGCGGCGCGGGCGAGGCGATCGGGCACCAGGTCGATACCGATCACCTTGCCGGCCCCTTGATGGGCGGCGATGCGGGTGCACATGTCCCCGATGGGCCCGAGACCCAGAACGGCGACGCTGCCGCCGGGCGGGATGTCCGCGTAGACGACGGCCTGCCAGGCGGTCGGAAGGACGTCCGACAGGTACACGAAGCGTTCATCGGGCGGCCCGTCGGGAACGCGGATCGGGAGGGTGTCGGCGAAGGGGACGCGCAGGTACTCGGCCTGCCCTCCGGGGACCTGGCCGTAGAGCTTGGTGTAGCCGAAGAGACTGGCGCCGGTTCCGTGCTCGCGGACCTGGGTGGTCTCGCACTGCGAGTGCAGCCCCCGCTCGCACATGAAGCAGGTCCCGCACGAGACGTTGAACGGGACCACGACCCGGTCGCCCACGGTGAGGTGTTCGACGTCGGGGCCGACTTCGGCGACGACTCCCATCGGCTCGTGGCCGAGGATGTCGCCGGCGTCCAGGAACGGACCCAGCACCTCGTAGAGGTGCAGGTCGGAACCGCACAGCCCGGTGGTGGTCACCTTGACGACCGCATCAGTGGGATCGGTGATGCCCGGATCGGGGACGGTCTCCACCCTTATGTCGCGCCGCCCCTGCCACGTCACTGCCTTCATCACGCCTCCAGCCCTCGGGGGGTTTCCCGCTCCGGCTCCCCGGCACCTACCCCGGGCGTCCGCGGTAAGCGCACCGAAGGCCCGTGGGGCCCTCCCGTACCGCCATTGCCATTACCGCCATTCCCCTTTCGGCGGTACCCGGGCGAAGGGGGGGCAGAAGGTCAAGCGGGGCGGAGGGAGGTCCGAGGATGTCCTGGATCCGTGATCCGTGACACGTTCGTCTGCGCGAAGGGCGCCGCGGCCGCGGTCGGTGAGCGGCGGGCGCTGGCACTGGCCCGCCACGATGCCGAGGAGGCGGCCGAGCGGGAGCGGGCGGCGCGTTCGCGCCCGGCCCCAGCGAGGGAGCGCGCTCCGGAAGGATGGCTGCTGCCGGTCGCCGTACGGCCCCAGGTCGCGGGGGCAGGACCGCCGGCGTGGCGGACGCTCACCGCCTACATCCGCGGGACGCTGATCGTCGCCCTGATCGACGCGGTGTTCATCGGCGTCGGGATCTACTTCCTCGGCGTCCCCCTCGCCGTCCCCATCGCCGTGGTGATCTTCCTGGCCTCCTTCGTGCCGCTGATCGGCGCCATCGCCTCCGGCGCGCTCGCCGTGATCGTCGCGCTCGTCACCCAGGGCGTCTTCACGGCCTTGATGACCCTGCTGGTGGTGCTCCTCGTCCAACAGATCGAGGGGCACATCCTGCAACCGTTCATACTCGGACGCGCCGTCCGGATCCATCCGCTGGCGGTGGCCCTGTCCGTCGCCACCGGCGGGCTGATCGCCGGTATCGGCCCTTCGACACATACGACCACAAGTGGGATCCCACCGATCGCGGAGGCGTCACACTCATCCACCGCCCCACCGGGCATCCGCTACATCGACCACCAGCCGAAGCTGGAGCAAGGCTGCTAAGCGACGACGATTCGGGACGCATGGGCCAGAAACACCAAATGCCTGGTCCAAAGGAAGTCGGTCAAATCTTCCGCTCCCACAGATAGAACCCCAGGTCAGTCACTCTGCTCCCCGCACCCGCGGGGATGTTCCCGACGCGCTCACCGCCGGCGCCCAGCTCAGCTCGTGCTCTATCCGCACGAGACCGGCCAGATCAAACAGATCAACAAGCTGTACGCCACCTCCACCACCGACGGCATCGGATGGGAACACGCCGACGTACTCCCGGGCCTGACCCAGGACGCGCCGGCCCTCTCCACCGCGAACACCGAAATGAGGTGTGCCTTCCGCGGCTTCGACAACAACAAGATCTACATCTGCATCAAGCGACATGCACCTGGCGGGCCTCCGCCCCCACGCCGGGAGCCACTGGACGCCGGCGGTGGCCTACATCCACGGCAAGATGGTCCTGGCCCGGACCGCGTCCGACGGCTACGTCTACAGCAGCGAGTGCTCCGGGCACGACTGGACCTGGAGCTCCCCCGCCAAGATCCCCGGCTCCTACAGCGGAACCTTCAACACCGGGTCCGCCCTGGTGAGCATGGGCGGCCGTCTGTACTGCGTAGCGCCCAGCCGGGTCCACTCCAGCCAACGCCGACCCGTCCTCATCGCCTCCCGCACCGGCACCGGCGCCTCAGCACAGTGGTCGTCCTTCGAACCAATCCCCGACACCACCGGCATCGCCTCCCCCCGTCGCTCTCGCCGCACAGGGCACCGGCCTCTACCTCTCCTACACCACCAGCTGACCCCGACCCAGGAAGACCGGTCGGCTGTTGCGGCCCGGATACCGTGTCTTTTGCTTCCGGCGCTGTCACCCACTCCGACCAGCGTGGACAGGCCCGGAACCGTGTTGTCCGGCCGGAGGCTACCCGGCTTCCCCAGACCAGCGGAGGCTTCTCCACCACGCGCCGGGCCCGCGGCACAGGTCCCCCAGCGGGAGCCATGCCGCGCAGACTGGGAGCCCAGCCCGGAGTTGGCGACGCAGATCAAAACGGCACGTCAGCCCCGTTACCGGCCCGTGCAACTCCCGCCCGACCGGTGACTGGTCACCGGTCGGCAGGCTCGCCAGGGAGTCGGGCTGTCGTGACCGATGGCATCGCCCAGCCCGCTCCGGTGGTGAGCAAGCCCGTGCGCGGGCTTGCCCAGGTCCCCTTTGGGCTTGCCCAGCGTGCGTCGTGGTCAGCCGCGGCGGCGGAAGACTCCGCAGCCGGGCCTGGCCGGATCCGTCGTCCGCGCAGCCGCTCCGGGCGGCTACGGGACGGGGCTCGACGGCGGGCACGGTGCGGGTCGGGCTCTGAGCCGCAACCCTGACGAAAATTCAGATAACCCGTACCTGATCAGCCTGGGGCCCCCTGGTGCCCTGGGTCACCTCGAACTCCACCCTCTGGTTCTCCTGCAACTCCTTGAACCCGGCGCCCTGGATCGCCGAGTAGTGCACGAACACATCCGGCCCCCCACCATCCACAGCGATGAAGCCGAACCCCTTCTCGCCGTTGAACCACTTCACGACACCCTGCTGCGGCATCCCCACAACCTTCCCGTAGGCCCGAGTCAATCACCCGGGGCGACGCAAACCTCCCCCAACGAGATACAGGGCAAACCGACCCCCATCGTGGAAGCCGGCGTCCGGGTCGGGACCATCACGAAGTCGACCCTCCCGAACTTCCGGCACTTGCCGGACTCGGCGTGGACCGGGCCCAGTATCCGCTTCGCCGGGCCACCGCTACCCAGTTCCACACCGTCCGCAGCGACACGCCAAGAGCCCCGGCCCCGCCCGCGTGTGGTCGGTAGCCAACTCTCCACGGGAATCAAGGGTCAAGCGCGCCATCGCGCTCTGCCGCCCGCGAGCCGGCCACCGCTGCGGCAGATCCTCGCCGCCAGGAACCTGATCGGAGACCCTCACCCCCAGGCCGTATCTCGTGGATGCAGGTGGTGGCTGTCGGCTTTGCCTTCGTCCACCCGACTGATCGGCATCGTCCTGCTGGGCGAGACGACCGGGTGGCGGCGCAAGCTCCTCTCGGCCGCCGTCTCCCTCCTGGGGGCCGTCCTCATGCTCCGCCCGCGGCCGGGCTGCAGGGCGGGGCGGTGGACGGCGCCCACACCTGGATCTCCGAGAGCAGCCCCCGCAGGGGTCCGAGCCGCGGTTCGAGGACGGCTGGTTCGCCGGGGTCCGCGACGCCGCCAACCACCTGCTGCGCATCGCCGACACCACCGCCACCACCGGACGCGGGCGCGCCGCCTCCAGCAGCCAACCTCCCCTGCCCCGGTGAAGGAGCCGGTCCCGGCGTCGCCCTGTACGCGAGGCACGTCCTGGCGGTGGCGGAAGGGTTCGGGTGAGCCGCCGCCGCGACGGGCGAGGGGCACTGGCCGGCGGGGGGAGTTCCTGGACGTCGCGCTGGGCGCGGTGCGCACCGAGGAACGCAAGGGATGCATCGAGCATCCGGAGGCATTCGCGGAGCAGCACCGCGCCCATTGTCGCGGTTCCCGGAAAACTGATCCCCCGGAGCCTTGGAGAAGTTGAGGGGGCGGAACGCGCGCAGCGCGTTCCGCCCCCTCGGGTCAGGCGATGGCCCGCACTGCCAGAAACAGCCAGGCCAATGCGACGCAGGCCAGTGCCATGGCCTCGCCGGGCTGCCTGAATGCCGCGCAGACCGAATCACGTGCGCGCAGCCAGGAGAACTTCAGCTGATCGGTGAGGCTCATGGGCGAGCCGATGAGTTCGGCACACATATAGAGCCCGAGCGGGCTCAGGATGGTGGCGGCCAGCATCAACAGGGTGACCTGAGGCGATATCACACCCACGATCAGGAACACGGCAGCTGCGACAGCCCATATCCTGCAACGGGTCTGCTGAGGGAGGGCGAAGCGGTCGCGTTCCTCTGTCATGACTGCAGTCACCTCCTGCAGATCAGATGCGGTTTCCGGGAGCAGCCATCGGCGGCGTTCCGAAGAATTGCATAATCGTGTTGATGAAGGCCTGCATCTCGCTGGGGTCACGGGCGAGCTTCGTCGTCTTGAGGTACGCCTTGAGAGCGCCGGAACCATTCTTCTCTTCGCGGCAGCGATGGCATCACGGACGATCGCAGGACCGAAGCGGGCCGCGAGGGCTGCCACGGCCAGTGGCCATGCCTGCTCCCCGGCGGGCGCGTGGGTGCTGTTGTCCGGCCCGGCTCCGACAGCCTGCAGGTACTGGGCTTCTGTGGCCGAGAGCTCGGAGACGAGGGCCGTGTCGGCCAACAGCCCGCGCGCGTCGGAAGCGCTCAGTTTCTCCACCGGCTGGGTTGCGCTCGTCGACTGACGGGTCTCAGATGCCCGGGCCAGGCCGGAGCCGGCTCCGCTGGCTATCGCGGCCGTGGCAGAAACAGCCGCAATGCGTAGAGTATTGCGATTCATACAGTATCTTCCTTTGCGTTATCGCAAAGGGGGAAGTTCGCAAGGGCACCTGGACAGGCAAATCGAACCCGAAATGCCCCTCCGGACTCCTATCCCCCAACTACTTCTACTTCGAACCACTCGCGGTCAAGGAGAGGTTCGACACGCAATACCCTTCCTTGGGTAAAGCATGGGCAGGCGATGTCGGTCAGAAGCAGTAGCGCCAGATCGAGCCGCAAGATGCGGATAGGCGGTGCCGCGGGCCAGGTGGGCTATTCCTCCGACAGCCGTGCCATGTCGGACACCGGTCCGAGGTGGCCGAGCTTGTCGGGGTTGGACACGGAGTGGATCGCCCGAATCACACCGTCCACGATGTCGAGTTCGACCACGTTGACCACCCGGCCCTCAGGGTCGTACGTCACGGCGCCGGGGCGGCTGTTGACCCAGGCCGGACGGAGATCGGCACCGAGGCTCCGGATCCGGCGGAACCCCCCGACAAGCAGCTGCCCGACGCGCTGCGGCTCGGCCACCGGATTCCTGGTCGCACGCGCCTTGCCACCGCCGTCCCCGTAGTACACGACATCGGGCGCGAGCATGCCGAGCAGCGCGTCCAGGTCGCCGCCCTCGGCCGCCTCGAAGAATTTACGGGCGAGCTCGTCGCCCTCGGCCCGCTTGGCGGGGGGCGGCGCGCTGTCCGCGTCCGGCCCAGCCGCGGTGATGCGCTTCTTGGCACGGGCGAAGATCTGGCGGCAGTTCGCCTCGGACTTCCCGGTGGTCCTCGCCACGTCCGGGTAGTCGTACCCGAAGACCTCGCGCAGCATGAACACTGCACGCTCCACCGGGGAGAGGGCCTCCAGCAGGACGAGGAAGGCCATGGACAGCGAGTCGGCCAGCTCGGCGTGTTCGACCGGTCCCGGCCGGTCGTTGGTCACGACGACCGGTTCGGGCAGCCAGTTCCCCACGTAGGTCTCCCTCCGCACCCGTGCCGAGGTCAGGTGGTTGATCCCCAACCGCGTCACGGCTGTGGTCAGGTACGCCTTTGGTGCGGAGATCGCGGTACCCGCCTGGTGCGCCCGGGTCAGGCCGAGGAAGGCGTCCTGGACGAGGTCCTCGGCGTCGCCCACCGACCCGGTCATCCCGTAGGCGATGGAGAACATCAGCGGCCGGTAGGCAGCCCCGTCCGTCACATCCGTTGCTCCCGACATGGGACCCCTCCCCCAACTCGCTTACGGCAATGCTCAGTCCGAGCGTGCCGCCCCGCCTGCCCATTCCAAGATCCACAGAATGCCCAGAGGATATCCGAGGGGTTCCGGCCGGCCGTCGGCGGGCCATCGCAGGCCCTGCGGGGAGACGCACGTCACATCGGCCCCTGTCACAGGCTCCCGGGATGCCCTGTCTTAGAGGGCGACAGCGAACAGCAGGAACAAGGAGTGCACGATGAACGCTCGACTGAACTTCATGACCAGCCCCGTCGCCGCCAAGGCCATGAAGCACATCATCGCCGCGAGCAGGGCGCTCGCGGACTCGACCGTCCCGGCCTCCACCCGCGAATTGATGATGCTCCGCGCCAGCCAGATCAACGGCTGCGCCGGATGCATCGACATGCACACCAAGGACGCCGCGCACGCCGGGGAGAGCGCGGTACGGCTCAACCTGGTCGTGGCCTGGCGCGAGGCCACGGTGTTCACCGATGCCGAACGCGCCGCCCTGGAGCTGACCGAGGAGGGCACCCGCATCGCCGACGCGGCCGGCGGGGTCCCGGACGCGGTCTGGGCGAACGCCGCCAAGTACTACGACGACGACCAGCTCGCCGACCTGGTGGCCCAGATCGCCATCATCAACGCCTTCAACCGCGGAAACGTCATGATCCAGCAGCCCGCGGGCGACTACCAGCCCGGCCAGCACGGCTGACCATCCGCCCGCCGCGCGACCGTTCCGGCCCCGGCCCCCGAGCCGACACCATGCAAGGACACATCCCATGAACCTCGTCCTGTGGATCGTCACCGGACTGCTTGCCGCCGCCTACCTGCTCGGCGGTGCCTTCAAGGTGATCACGCCGAAGGAGAAGATCGCCGCCAGCGGCCCCAGCGCCCGCTGGGCCGAGGACTTCAGCGCCGGCGCCATCAAAACCATCGGAGCCCTCGAGGTGCTGGCCGCGGTGGGCCTGGTCCTGCCCGCCGTGCTCGGCACCGCGCCGGTTCTGGTCCCGCTGGCGGCCCTCGGCCTGGTGCTGATGATGACCGGCGCGGCGATCACCCGCATACGGCGTCACGAGACCACATTCATGGTGGTGGACCTGGTCTACCTCGTCCTGGCCGCCTTCGTGGTGTGGGGGCGCTTCGGCCCCGAGTCCTTCACCTGACCAGGGCATTGTCCGGCTACAGCCCGCTGCGTTCAGCCGGTGCGCGCAGCGGGGCTGATCGGAATCGAGGACAGCACGGCGAAACACAGTTCAAGAAGCCTGCCTGACCGTTCAGGCCGAGCGCCTGCGGCTACACGACCGTGATCAAGTGCACAGCGATGGCCGCCTGGTCCAGCTACGGGTGGGTCCTCGCGCAGGCTCTCGGCATGGGTTCCCGACCTGTCGCGCGGCGGGGGGTTGGCGGCGGCGGCCAAGCATCGGCTCGGCCGGCGGCCTGAGCGTCACACGGCCTCCCTCACCGGTGGCCGCCCCCTCCTCCAGATTCGGCCACACCAGGCGTGAGCGGCTCTGCAGGCCGATCGTCATGCCGCCGCAACGCCGCTGCCGAGCCCCGTCCACCCCGGGGGTTGGCTCGGCTGATGGGGCTCTCGGGCAGGAGCCACGGCCCCCTCGAAGGCCGGCCCGCAGTCGGCAGCGTCTCCTCCACCATTTGATGATTACGGGGACCACGCTCTCGGCAGACGCGACCAGCAGGACCGCGCCGAACGGCAGATCGGTTCGGGCCCGCAGGGCGCCGAAAGGGGGACGGTAAATCGTTCGGTGTAACTCCCGATCATGGAGGATGCACCGATGACCAGTGAGAGCGTGACCCAGGCTGTCGAGCCGGCTGAACCGACCCTGTCGAAAGCGGTGGATGACCGGCTGATCGACGAGCTGGTCTCCCGCGCCCATGCCCATGGTCTGCAGCTGACCGGCGAGGGCGGGCTCCAGCAGCTGGGCCCGTCGGTAACCCCGACCACCCTCTTTATACCGTTCGATTGACAGACCCGGTTGCGGAGTGCGAGCGGAAGGCTCGGTCGCTGAGCGTTATGCCGCGCGGGCAGCCGCGGCCGGGTGCATCCAGTCGGTGTTGCCGTCCACGTCGGGCCCGCCCTTCTGCCGGTGGACGCCCAGGTCGCACCGGTTTCGCGTAGGCGGCGACGGCGCATGGAGTTCCTCGGAGCCGGGGCGGACGGATCACCACCGGTGAGCTCCGCCGGGCGCTGTCGGTCACTGCGCGTCACCGCGACCGGATCGGACACCCTCCCAGGTATGAGTCCGTATGCGACCTGTGGCGCAGTCCCGGTTCGCCCTGAGGCGGACGCGCGGTGCGGGCCCGGCCGCAGAGACTGGAAAGCATGAACCGCCGCCCGCTCGTCGTCGCAGCAGCCGCCGTGGGAGTCCTTGCCACCGCCGCTTTCGCGCTGCCCAATCTGCCGCCCAACCTCGTGACCGACAAGATTGACAGCACGGTGTACAAGGAGGCGGGCAAGCGCTTCGCGAGCGCCGCCGACGCCCCCACACGCGAGCAGGCACCGTTCGCCCTGCCGTCCTGGATACCCAAGGACGCCACCGACGTCCGTGTACGGATACCCACGAGCGGCGAGGCCAAGATGATCCGCTTCACCCTCGGCGCGACCCCGCTGGATGCCCCCCAGTGCGACAAGGGCACGCCGAAGCCGATGGGCGCCCCGGCTCTGCATGCCAAGTGGTGGCCGGACAACCTGCGGGAGGGTGTGCGGGCCGAGTGTCGGGGCGCACACCAGTACCAGGTCGCGGTGCGCGGCAAGCAGGTCTACGCCTGGACGGACGGCACCCCGTCCCCAGGCTCCGGGGGACCTCGGGACGACGCCGCCTCCGCGCCCCGGACCCAGGGCTGACCATCCCGCGCGCCCGCCCGGCCCCGGTGTCTTGCAGACCGGGCAGGCCTGGCCACTTCACGGGCAAGCCGTGGGCGCTCCGGTCCGGGCAAGCCTGTGGGTGCCGTGGGCAAGCCGGGTTCGGGCGGGCCGGGGAAGCCGGTCAGCTCTGAGCGCGGGGTCCTGCTGGGAGGAATGGGGGCCGGTGGGAGTGGGCAGATCGAGCGGGTTTCGACCTGGGGCCGGCGGAGGGCGTCGAGTGCCTGCTCGCGTGTGGCGGGCCGCGTCCGGCCCGAGGTGTGGACGACTCTCTGCGTGAGCATGAAGCCGGGGATCGGCGACCCTCGCGGTGGACATGAGTGCTGATCTTGCTGGGCAGCTTGGCCGCGGGGCGCGGCGATCATGGACGTCCAGGTCGGGCAGTGGCTCACGAACGTGCGCCGCCCCGGCGGGCTCGGGAAGGACCCCGCACGCGCGCAGCGGCGAGCCGCGGCGCTGGCCGCGGTCGATCCGGACTGGAACCCGACCGCGCTGGGGTGGACGGTGGACTGGCAGCGGCACTACGCCTACCAGGATGCAACTCCTCGCCGAGGGTGCCCGGCCGGCCGCGGTCGTACCCGGGGTGACCCTGCGCGGGGAGGACGTGGGGCGGTGGCTCGCCGCGCAGCGGCGGAACTGGGACCGGCTGAACGACGAGCAGCAACGCCGGCTCGCCCAACTCGGCGTAAAGAAGGCCCCACGGGCCCGCAGGGTGGCGCCGAAGACGGCTGCGACGTCCGGGCTGCGGGCGGAAAGGCCTTCCGGAAGGAGGTGCAGGCCCTCCAGCAGTACGTCGCGCGGGAGGGCGGGATGCCGGGGCACGGCGCGGTCGAGGAGCTCCCGGACTGTCCTCACCGGGCATCTGGGTCGGGAACCAGAAGGCTCGCCGCGACCGGCTCCGCACCGCGCACCCCGCCGCGCTCGCCGAGCTCGGCGTCGATTGGGCGCGGTAGTTCTGGCCTGCGTCACTGGCATGGGTTACACGTAGTGGGCTGCGCCTTGTAGGACATGCGCGGATCGGGTGCACGATCCCATGCCGCCGTCAAGGCCAGACTTTCCGCGTTGTGTACCGGCAAACCGCAGCGGGCGTAATGGAGGAACCCGACGACGGCTGCTCCGGACCCAAGGCAGCGCAGCCCTCCCTTAGAGGGCGACGCTGGCGGAGACCTGGTGGCCCGTCTCCGAGCCGGTCACGAAGTACAGGGTCAGCTTCTTTATGTCCTTGCCCGTCTCGTACACCAGGTGCAGATCCGTGGTCTTGCCCGTGCCCAGGTTCTTCCCCAGCGGCTCGGCCGAGTAGACGTTGGCCTTGGGATCGTCCCCGCCCATCATCATCCCCATGGACGTAGCCCTGGAGCAGTTCAGGTCGTCATCGACAGCCATGGAGAAGATGGCCTCGTCCAGCTTCTGCGGCTCTCCCGTCTTGTTGGTCACCGACAGGACGAGTCCAATGGCGCGCTTCCCAGCAGCCTCCACATCCTTGCGGATGAATTCGTTGCCGATCGTGAAAGGGTCCGTCACCTCCTTCACGGTGATGTCGAACTTCTTCCCTCCAGTGGTGGTGTCACCCGGCTTGAGGACCCGGTAATCCGCCGCCAGGGGGACCTTCTTAACGGACGGGTCGTCCGTGGCGCAGGACAGGTCCACGGTCTGGGCAGCCGGCGACGGAGGCTGCGTGGAAGGCGCCAGCGTGGGCGACACGTCGGAGGCCGGCTGGGTGCTGTCCTCCACGGGCCCGCACGCGGACAGTGCCAGAGCACCGAGCACAGCGAGCGGTACGGCAATGACCTTCTTCAAGGCTGGTTCCTTCGAAATCGAAAAAAGAAGGGGGTGGAGGGGGGCGGACCACCATGCTGGCAAAAGATGACGTCGGCTGCGCGGAGGTTCCACGGATTGACACAACGGGATGTTCGGCGTGCGCCCTGAGACGGCCAGACCCCCAGCCCCCAAGCCCCCAAACACCGCCAACGGCGGCGTTCCCGGCGTGGTTTGAGCAGACGCCCATCAGTTCCGACGGACTGCTCAGATGCCCCCGAGTCGGCGGCATGCCGCCTCGATCAGGGCGCTGCCGGAGGGCACGAGGGGTTGGTCAGGACGGCGTCGATGACGTGGGCGGTGATCTGGGCGAAGGAGCGGAAGTTGCCCCGGGCGCAGCGTTCGTCGGCTCGGGCGATGTGCTGCGGTGGCTCTTTGCCCCACAGCGGGTGGTGAGCGGGCAGGACGGCCTGGGTCTGGGTGGGGGGTGAGCAGGGGGGATGTGCGGGCGGGTCAGGATGCGGGTGGCGAGCTCGGGTATCCGCTCGCGAAGCGGGACGAGGTGCCGGCCGGTCTGTACCTGGTGGTCGACGCCGACGGGCGGCTGCGATGGCTGGGCAATGCGCACCGCGACGGTGGGTCGGTGCCCGGCTGCGGGGGCACTTCTTTTCTGGTGCCGCGACGGCGGTGTTCCAGCGGTCGCGAGTGCTGGCGCTGGCGGGTTGTCCAGGTTCGGGCAGGAGCCGGCCGCGAGCAGACAGGCTGCGGCGCGGTCCGCGGGGGGATGAACTCCACCAATTCGGAGTGGTGACCAAGCATGCCCGCCCTGTACTTCGCCCTGGTCTGGCGGACCGAAGCCGAGAATGACCTGATCCGCGCCTTGGCTGGCAAAGCGTCTGGCATATCCAGCAGCGCGGAGTCCGGGTCGGGAACCATCATGGACTGATTAGGCTTCGTGGCTATGCGAATACTCAAGCGAGCTGCCTTGGTCCTCGTCTTGGCGATGCCTGCGGCCTGCTGCGCGGGGGTGTGGATGGCGGGGGGTGCCCTGATCGGCTGCTCGGCGCGCGACGCATCCCTCTCGGGCGATCTGAACGAGGATCCGATCCTGGATGCCGCACAGTTTCCCGGGTCCAGCCAGGTCAGTGATCCCTACAACGGATGCGACGAGGATGACGGCTTCGCGTACGCCGGCCGGACCTACGACCACCCCGGAAGCCGAGCCGACCTCATCGCCCACTATCGGACCACCGCGACCCAGAACGGCTGGCAGCCCGACCCGAGTGCATCCACCGGTGGTCCGCACTGCTTCACCCGCCAGAAGGGCCACCTCACCATCCACCTCTCGCTCCACTTTCCCGACACCTACAACATCCCGGGCGAGCCGCAGGCGAAGCCGAGCGAGTACAGCATCGAGCTGACAGCCAGCCACGACGGCTCCGCCTGGTGCTGACTGGCACCGCCGGACGCCCACATGGCTTTGAGTCCCAGCGGGAAGGGGATCTGCGGCTGACGGGGTCTGGGTTCTGGCATGGTGGCGTGTCGAGCGGTTGGCTGGACGCCGCTCTGCTGCTGCGGTCCTCCTGAGTGCTGGCGCCAGGGAGAATCCGTAACGAACGCCGTGGGGCCTGGGGCCGGGCGCGGCTACGGCTGACTCGTCGCGCCCCTGCCCGGATACGCGAGCGCGAGTACCAAGGGGACGGCTGCGCCGAGAAGGATCCAGCCGCCGACGTCGGCTGTGCCGCTCTCCATGTCCGCGCGCGTGCTGCCGTCCAGCGACCTGCCGCCGGCCCGCACCACGTCGTGGACGGCCGAGCGCTGGACCGGCGCCCCCTCCGCCTCGTGGCCGCACCCCGCACCGTGCCGGTGCTGCTGCTTCAGACGCTGGACGACCACCGCGTTTCCCACCGTCGCCTGCAGCCCGAGGAGCCCGGAGGCCTGTGCGGGTGGCGTGGTGACCGGCCTGCGGACCGTCGACCGGGCATCCTCGGTGGCGTTCGACCTGGCCTTCGCGTGGTTCTGCACTGGCGCTTCCTTCGTCGGAGAATCGGAGCCGTACGTGATGCCTGTGTCCTGCATACGTCTCGCGTACGTCCTTGTCCTGCTTACGCCGGGCGACCCCGCGGACGCCAGGTACCCGAGGGCAGACTCGACCGGCCGTGAGGGCAGTCTCAAGCTTGTTCTTTATGGTCTGACCTCGAACGATGCCCCGAACTGGATCGCTCGTCCGGGAGTTTGCCGGACGTGGGAACGGCCTTCGTCTGATCATGTGCTCCGACCAAGGACGCATCTGAAATCAGACGAAGGCGTGGGGGAATGAGTCTGCTGCACCACGATGTCCTGTGGGAGCCGTTCGCTGAAGCGTCACACTTCCGGGAGGACTTCTTCGTTTGCCTGACCATGCGACGTGACGAATTGGTCGAGCTTGTGGACGCGCTGCTATGCGCGGACGGGCCAGTGACCTCGCCGGTGGACCTGACGCTGCTGGCCGAGCACCGCCGTGGGCACGGCGCGCTGTACGACGCTCTCAACCACGGCTGCATCGACATCGACGGGCTGCGGCGGAGGCTGGCCGCGCTGCCCCAGCCGAGGGCGGCCGATGACCGGCTCGTCCTGGCCGTGGACGTGACCAACTGGCCGCGGCCAGACGCCGAGTGCAGCCCGGACAGGCTGTTCTGCCACACCTACGGCCGGGGTCGGGACCAGCACCTGATGATCCCCGGATGGCCGTACTCGTTCGTCGCCGCCCTCGAATCGGGCCGCACCTCCTGGTGCCAGCTGCTGGACGCCGTGCGGCTCGGCCCCGCGGACGACGTCGCCGAGACCACCGCAGTCCAGGTCCGCCGCGTGGTCGAGACCTCATCGCCGGCGGACGCTGGCGCAAGGGTGATCCGGACATCCTGGTCGTCTTCGACGCTGGCTACGACGCCCCACGCATGGCCTACCTCCTCGACGGGCTTCCCGTCGAGGTCCTGGGGCGGATGCGCTCGGACCGCGTCATACGTCGGCCCACACCCTCGCTCAAGGAGTACGCCGAGGCCTATCCCCGGGGCGGGCGGTATCCGAAGCACGGCAAGGAGTTCCGCTTCGCCAAGCCTGAGACCTGGGGCGAGCCCGACGCGGCGACCGTGCAGGTCACCGACCGCTACGGCACCGCGCAAGCGATGGCCTGGGACCGTCTCCACCCCCGGCTCACCACCCGCTCCGCGTGGATCGACCATGACGGTTCCCTCCCCCTCATCGAAGGCACGTTGCTCCGCCTGGAGGTCGACCGCCTACCCGGCGGCGGAAACCCGCTGCCGCTGTGGCTGTGGTCCTCCGCAACCGGCATGACCGGCGCCGACGTCGATCTGCGCTGGCAGGCGTTCCTGCGGCGCTTCGACTTGGAGCACACGTTCCGGATGATCAAGCAGACCCTCGGCTGGACACGGCCCAAGCTCCGTACCCCGCAAGCCGCGGACCGGTGGACCTGGCTGATCATCGTCGCGCATACCCAGCTCCGTCTCGCCCGGCCGCTCGCCGAGGACATCCGTCGCCCTTGGGAGAGCCCGGTGAAACCAAACAGGCTCACCCCGGCCCGGGTCCGCCGGGGGTTCAGAAACCTCGGCCCGCACCTGCCCTGCCCGGCCCGGGCGCCCAAACCCACCCGGCCCGGCCCCGGCAGGCCGCTCGGCTCGAAGAACCGGCGACCCACCACCCGCTACGACGTGGGGAAGACCGTCCGACGCCCGGAGACCCTGGCCGAACGCTGATCGCCCCAGACCGCAAGGCAGCGGTTCCGAGCCTGTCGGCTGGGCCGGGCAAAATGCAGCCCTGTGAGCCTCCACTTCGAAGTCGTCTTCACGTGCTTTCTCCAGGACGACACCCCCCACACGGTCCTGAACACCCTGCGATGGCACCTCGGCCTGACCGCTGAGCGCCCGAATGGGCTCGACCCGAACGAGCACACATACCCAGTCCTTGCCGCAAACCCAGACAGCCACCTGTCCGGAGGAGACTTCGCGTCCCTGCGGCGTCAGTCCCGCGGTTTCGCAGCTGGTCGCGAGCTCTACGCGTGGGGCCTGTTCAGCCGCAACTACTGGCTCGACGACGAGATGGGCGAGCTCGTCACCATCCTCGACCTGCTCGCACCCCACATCGAGGAACCCGGCTACGGCGGATACTTCCGCGAGGAGTACGACACCGAGCCGACCGTCTTCACCTTCGAGAACGGTACCTACGGGCCGCTGAAGCTCTGATCGGGACCGACTGCTGAGCGCCGAAGAGGTTAAAGAACAAGCTCAAGAGTCTGTTTCTGAACCCCCGGTACAGGTGGGTTCGGTGGCCTGATGGCCGACGGGCCAAGGGCGAAAGTGGAGGCGAAGGTGGTGGCCACCGCCTTCGGATCGATCAAGCCGCTGGGCTTCGCGGGCCCCTGGATGACGCTGCTGATGAGCAGTGTCACGGGGTGGGCGGGTGTGAGTAGTTGGCGTACAGGAATCCCGGCGAGAACGATCACGGTCACGAGCTGAGCGCTGCGGCGTCCGGACGGGGCCGGGGAACGTCTCGGGTCTGGAGGGTGGCGAAGTTGGTGTGGGCTGTGCGACGGCCTCGGGGTACGTTTCGCGCTGGAGTGTTCGGCGAGCGCCCGGTAGATGCCGGCCACGGAGGGGCTTCCTCGACGGACTCGCCGCCCGAGCGGCGCCGCAGCAGGGTGTGGAGCATGTCGCGGCGGCGCTGCTGACCGTGGTGACGGGTGTCGTCCTGTACGGCGGGTGGGAGTGAGGGGGTGCGGCACGTGCAAGGTACGGCACGAGCTCGACCGGATCACCTCACGGTTCCCGTCGTTCAAGCAGCTTGAATCCACGTCGTGGTGCGGTATCGACCCGGACAAGCCGTCCCGGTCGCTGCCCTCGCAGGACAACATCCGCCTCGTGGGCGTGCTCAATGCGGTGGACGACCAGGCTGTGCTGAAGGACCTGGAGAACCCCGCTCGCTCCGGCAGCGGCCGGACCACCTTCAGTACTCCCGGAAACGACCGTTCTTGAGACCGGCGCAGACTCGGTGGAGCTTGAGGTCGCAGGCCGCGAGCGGCCGTTCGATCAGCGGGGCAGGATGCGCAGTACTGCCTCGCGTTCGCCGCTGAGCCGCAGGCCTTGCTGTTCTGCGGCGCTCAGATCGAGGTCGCCGAGCAGGGTGGCGGCCAGCAGGTGCGGCGGTCCGGTCAGTGACGCGGTGGGGTGGTCGACCCGGCCGGCGTGTGTGTGCACCGAGCCGTCCTTGACTTCGATGACCAGGTCTTCGTTGCCGTCGGCGTGCAGTTGCAGGGCGATTGCCGGCTGGTCGGGGCGGTGGTCGGTCAGTGCCCGGGCGGGCATGTCCAGCCAGTGGGTGCGGAAGGTGTCGTTGCCGCCCGGCTCACGCAACAGCGGCACGCCCCACCGGCTCAGTTCCTGCAGCACCGGCTCCAGCTCGCGGCCACGCTCGGTGAGGGAGAACAGGGCGGTGGCCACCGGCGGCGGGGCGGCCTCGCGGTGGATCAGGCCGGCTTCCTCGAGCCCGCGGAGCCGGTCGACCAGCAGGTTGCTGGCGATCCCGGGCAGCCCGTTGCGCAGGTCGGTGTGCCGGCAAGGACCCAGGGCGAGCAGTTCGCGAACGATCAACAGGGTCCATCGGTCGCCGATGGTGTCCAGTGTTTTCGCGATGCCGCAGTACTGCCCGTAAGTGCGCATGCCACCACCCTACATCGTGGTGTTGAGATTCAAAACTCTCTTGTTGACTTTCTCAACAACGTCGGTCTAGCGTCGCTGCCCATGACTCCCACCCTTTCCGTGCGTCGGCTGGCCTGGGCCGGCGTCGAGATCCGTCTCGGCGACACCCGCCTGCTGATCGACCCGCTCGAGAACGTCGCTCCGCTGGCGCCGGTGATGGGGCCTCCGCACCGGCCGGTCGACCCGGTCGACGCCCCGCCCGGCACCCACGCCCTCATCACCCACCTGCACCCCGACCACTACGACCACGACCTGATCGCCCGGATCGCGGCCACCGGCACGATCGGCTGCCACACCCCGAGCGCGGCGGCGCTGCACGAGGTGGGCATCACCCCCGTCGCCCAGGACCTGGGCCGGTCACGCCGCATCGGAGAGCTGACCGTCACCCCGGTGACCTCGCTGGACTGGCGCGGCAACGACTGTGACCAGGTCGCCTGGGTCGTCGAAGGCGGCGGCCGGCGGGTCATCCACTGCGGCGACACCCAGTGGCACGGCAGCTGGTGGCAGATCGCCCGCGACCACGGCCCGTTCGACGTCGCGTTCGTCCCGGTCAACGGCGTCATCGCCCACTTCGAGGGCTACGCGGCCAACGTCCCGGCGACCATGACCCCCGAGCAGGGCGTCGAGGCCGCCGTCGCACTCGGCGCCGGCACCGTCTGCGCCATGCACTACGGCCTGTTCCACAACCCGCCGTTCTACACCGAGCAACCCGACATCGAGCAGCGCTTCCAGCACGCCGCCGACGAGCGCGGCATCACCGCGGCCATCATCGCCGACGGCCAGCCCGTCCTGTGACCATCAGAAACAAGGAGCAACACATGAAGATCGTCCTGTTCGGTGCCAGCGGCAACATCGGCCGGCCCGCCACCGAGGAACTGCTGCGTCGCGGCCACACCGTCACCGCGGTCACCCGAGCCGGCCACATCGACGGACTGGGGCACAAGGCCCTGACCCTGACCACCGGTGACGTCACCGACGCCGCCGCGGTCGCCGGCCTCGCCGCCTCCCACGACGCCGTACTGTCGGCCGTCGGCCCCCGGATCGGCCAAGAAAGCGACCGCGCCACGATCGTCGGTGCCGCCCGTGCGCTGATCGACGGACTCCGCCGAGCCGGTGTCACCCGCCTGGTCACCATCGGCGGTGCCGGTAGCCTACGCACGCCGACCGGCGCCCGGGTCATGGACGACCCGGACTTCCCCGCGCTGTGGAAGGCCAACGCCGAGGCCCAGTCCGAAGCGCTCGACCTCTACCGCGGCGTGCACGACCTCGACTGGACGTACGTGTCGCCCGCCGCAGTCATCGGAGTGGGCGAGCGGACCGGGGCCTACCGCAGCGCCGGGGACACCCTTCTCACCGACGACGACGGCAACAGCCGCATCTCGTACGCCGACTACGCGATCGCCTTGGCCGACACGATCGAGAGCGGCACCGCGATCCGCCGCCGCATCACCGTGGCGTACTGAGCCATGAGCAACGACGCCGCCGGCCGGCAAACCCGATTCATCGTCCTGCTCTCAGCGCTCGTGGCCCTGGGGCCACTGTCCATCGACGGCTACCTGCCCGGGCTGCCGGACCTCGCCGGCGACCTGCGCGCCGGCGCCGCGGCCACCCAGCTCACCATCACCGCCTGCCTGGCCGGGCTGGCCATCGGGCAGCTGATCGCCGGGCCGCTGAGCGACACCTACGGCCGGCGGCGTCCGTTGCTGGCGGGCCTCGCCCTCTACACGATCGCCAGCGCGCTCTGCGCGGTGGCGCCCGACGTCCGGACCCTCGTCGGCCTACGCCTGGTCCAGGGCATCGGCGGGGCGTTCGGCATCGTCATCGCCAACGCCATGGTCCGCGACCGCACCTCCGGAACCCGCACCGCACGTCTCTTCTCCACACTTACCTTGATCACCGGCCTGGCGCCGGTGTTCGCGCCGGTCCTCGGCGGCCAGCTACTGCGCTTCACGGCCTGGCCGGGGATCTTCGTGGGCCTGGCCGTACTCGGCGCCGTGATGCTGGCGGCCTCCGCCGCAGGACTGCCGGAGACCCGGTCCTCCGCGTCACGCCAGCCGCTGCCGGCTGTCGTCGGGCAGCTGCTCGGCGACCGGGCCTTCACCGGGTACGTCCTGGCCAACGGCCTGGTCTTCGCGGCGATGTTCGCCTACATCTCCGGCTCGCCGTTCGTCCTGCAGGAAATCCACGGCCTGTCACCGCAGCAGTACAGCGCCGTGTTCGCCGTCAACGCCGCCGGACTCATTGCGGCCGCCCAGATCAGCGGCCGGCTGGTGGCCCGGGCCGGCGCCCGCGTGCTGCTGCTCGCCGGTCTGCTGGGCGCGACAGCCGGTGGCACCACGGTCCTGGCCGCGGTGCTGACACGGGCACCCCTGCCCGCGCTCCTGATCGGCCTGTTCGTCCTGGTCTCCAGCGTGGGCCTCGTCATGCCGAACGCCGCGGCCCAGGCCCTGGCCGACCACGGCGGACACGCCGGATCGGCCGCCGCTCTGCTCGGCTTCAGCCAGTTCATGATCGGCGGGGCACTTGCTCCGCTGGCCGGCGCGGGTGGCGCCACCGACGCCTTGCCGATGGCAATCATCGTCGCCGTGCTGCCGGCGCTCGCTCTGCTCACACTCGGCGTCCTCACCCGGCCGATGCCCGGTGAGCGCACTCGCAGCCCGGCTCGCCAAGGACCTGCCGGGCACCGGCGACCGCGCACGGCCTCCCACGGCACCGCGAGCGGGTCCTCACCCAGGAACCGGCCGATGTAGCGGACCGTACAGATCTGCAAGGCCATGCCCAGGCGATGCACGCCGTCCGTACGACGCGGAGCGATCAGGTCGCGGTCGTCATCGTCGAGGAAGAAGAACCGCTCCAGCTCCGAGCGCGTGGGCACCTCGGATGGGCTGTGCTGGTACTGCGGGTTCCCCTCCTTCCCGCCGCCCCGACCCGGAAAACGGGCCGCCTCGTTGCCGACGGGCACTCGGTGCCCGGCGTCACGGCGGCCGGCAGGTCCGCGCCTTTCTGAACCGGCACCGAGTGCCGGCGGCGGAACTCGCTTGATAGCGCTGCACGGCGTCTTCCATGGTTGCCGTCTGCCATCAGGCAGGACGCCACTTGCAGGAGGGCACACATGCGCAGTCTGTACGTCGTCACGCATCCCGAGGCGACGCATCACGTGGAGGGAGTCGTCGGCGGGTGGCACGACTCGCAGCTGACGCCCGCCGGTGTGCTTGCGGCGGTCTCCGTCGCCCGGGCGCTGCGGGCCCTGATCCCGGACGGTGCCGTGGTGGAGCTGTTCTCCTCGGATCTGCAGCGCACCCGGCGGACAGCGGATGAGGTGGCCGAACTGTTCGGCGTGGAGCCGGTCCTGGATCGCCGGCTGCGGGAGAAGTCCTACGGAGAGGCAGAAGGAAGGCCGCAGGCGTGGCTCGACGAGCGCTTCATCCCGCCGCCGCCCGTCGGGGAGCGGATGGACCACGACGAGGGTGTGCCGGGGGCCGAGACCAAGGCGGTGTGGGCACGACGTATCTATGCGGCCATGGACGAGATCCTGCGGAGTCCTCGCGAACACCAGATCATCGTGACGCACGGCGGTTCACTGACATGCGTGGTGGCGGCATGGATCAGGATGCCGATCGAGTCGGCCGGCCATGTCAGTTTCCGGGCGCCCTCCGGCAGCATCACCACGCTGCGGGAGGACGACTTCTTCCACAACCGCCAAGTCGTCAGCCTCGGCGACACCCGGCATCTCCACTCCCCACAGGGCTGATTCGTGCCTCGTCAACCGATCGGCCGCGTGTGGACAAGTTACCTCTGGGTCAATCAACCACCGAGGGGAGTTAGGTAGGCATACCTCACCAAAACGGGGTGGGCGGAGAAACCCACCCTTCAGAAAGGAACGGACCATGGCCGCAGACACGCTCGCACACAGACGGCCGCAGCTCCGCCCGGCACCGCCGGCCCTGACCACTGAAGGGTGTGTTGTCACCGAGAGCGGCCACCCGCCGCACCTGCACACCTATCACCAGTTCCTCTACGCGCCCCTCGGGCGCGTAGAGGTGTCGGCACTCGAGGCCTCCTGGTCGGTGGAGCTCACCTCGGGCCTGTGGATCCCCGCCGGCGTCCCACACAGCAGCCGCTGCTCCTGGGACGCCGTGGTCGTAACGGAGGCGTTCGACGCCGACCGGTTCGACCTCCCCTACCACCGGCCCACCCCATCAGCGTCACCCATGGGCAGAAAGCGTTGCTGCTGAGCCGGGTGCGCAGCCCTCAGCCGCATCCCGCCGATCCCGACGTCTTCACCACGCTGTCGGCCACGCACGCCGACGCACTCCCGCTGCCCATGCCCACGTCCCCGGCAAGCCTCGCGGTGGCGGAGGCACTGGCACGCACACCCAGTGACCCGCGCACCGCCTCCGAGTACGCCGCCGACGTCTACACCAGTACCACCACGCTCCGCCGGGCCTTCCAGGCGGAGACCGGGATGCCCTTCTCCGAATGGCGCACCCGACTGCGCCTCAACCACGCCCTCGACCTCCTGGACCAGGGCCAGGCCGTACAGACCGTGTCCACCCAGGTCGGGTTCACCAGCACCAACGGCTTCATCCTCGCCTTCCGCCGCCACTTCGGACGCACGCCCGGAACCTACGCCCGCAGAAACACCGAGAAATCCGGCGGCCAGGCCCCGAGGTGAACCGCGCCCCCTGCCCCCGCCGGGGGAATCCAGGAGAACGTCGCCAAGAATCGCAACGGGGGTCCCGCTCTCGCCCGACGTGGACGCCGTCCCCCCCCTCCATGCCGAGGCCGGGAAAGCACGCTTCGACGTAGGGCTCTGCCAGGACCCCGGACCGTGGTCACACGAGCAGGATCCCCCGGATTCACGCAACGGCGCCCGTCGTTGCGGCAATGTCGATCGAACTCGCCCACCGCGACGGCGCCGTTCGCCTGGCGGACCTACCGCCCGGCTGGGCCGGGGGTCCGGCCGAGGGCCTCCTGGTAGACGTCCGCGTAGGTGGGCGTGCCCTGGACGAGGCCGTCCGCGAAGGCGGCGACGTCGGTGCCGATGAGTTCCAGGACCCCCTTGCCGGCCGCCGCGCCCTCCTCGAAGAAGTCGACCATGCCGGGCAGCAGGCTCCCGTCGGCCAGGTCGACCGGACCGACCTTGAAGAAGTACTTCTGCACCTCTCCGTAGACGATCCGGTAGTCGGGTGGGAGCGCCTTGACCCGGGCGGTGTGGGCGCGCCACTGCTTCTTGCCTTCGATGATGTCGCGGATGCCCACGTCAGCCTCCCAGCCGGGCCAGTTTCCCGGCGACGTTGCAGTTCAACTGTTCGCGCCACCGGTCGCTTGAGCGCTCCGCCCCTCCGCTGCTGTCTCTTCGAGCAGCCCGAGGGCGCCGTCGAAGATCGGCATCAGGTTGCGGCCGGTGAAGTCCGCATAGGGAAAGAGGTGGGCGACGATCTGGTCCCATGCCGCCCGGTGGTCGGCCGGCAATGCCGCGGCCCGGGCTTCGAACGCCTTCCACAGGCGTGAAAGGTCACTGCCGGTCATGCTCTCCCAGAGGTTCATCTCCCGCCTTCCCTGAGCTGGTTGATGCGCGATGAGAGGTACTCCCACTTCACCCAGAACTTCCCGAGTCCCTGGCGCCCCGCGTCGTTGAGTGCGTAGAACTTGCGGGGCGGGCCCACCCCGGACGGGCGCTTCGTCATCTGCACGAGCCCGTTGCGCTCCAGACGGAGGAGGATCGTGTAGACCGTCCCCTCGACGACGTCGGTGAAGCCGAGTTCGCTCAACTGCCGGGTGACGGCGTATCCGTAGGTCGCCTCGCGGCCGAGGATTTCGAGCACGCAGCCTTCGAGCGTGCCCTTCAGCACCGTCATGGACAAGGTCAGGACTGCGGGGTTCGGAACGCCAGATACCGGGTGAAGGCTTCGTTGCTGTCGGGGGTGAAGCACCACTCCAGCAGGGCCGACCGCAGCTCCGGCTCGGTCAGCCAGCCGTGCCAGGCGACCTCGTCGGGATCGGGGACCATGGCGTCCTCCGACACCACGGCTTCGTGTACGCCGAGCCAGTGAGGGCTCAAGCCACGACGGTTGAGGAACGTGAACAGCAGGCGCGGAGTCGCACGAATGCCCAGCTCTTCGGCCAGCTCCCGCGTGGCGGCCTGTTCATAGGACTCGCCGACATTGGCGGCGCCACCGATCTCGACCTCGTAGAACCCGGGGAAGCGCGATACCTGCTCCGACCGTCGGTGGACGAGGATCCGTCCACGGTCATCACGACACACCGTCACGGCGACCCGGTGCAGCCACCCCTCCCGGATGGCCCGTCGGCGGCTGACCACCATCCCCAGCAAACGATCTTGATCATCGACACGCTCCACCAGTTCGTCCACGGCGCACACCCTGGCAGAGCCCTGTGACAACGCCGCTTCTCCGAGCCGCAGAGGCCGACCAGGCCTCACACGGACGACCACAGATGCCGGCCGGCAATGCGCCCGGCGGCGGGGGTCAGAAGGAGACGTCGAAGTAGTCGATGTCGGTGAACTCGACGCGGAGCTGGTCGGCGCGGGCGCCGCCGTCCTTGAAGTAGATCTCCTGGAGGCCTTCGGCGACGATGGCGCGCAGGTCGCGGTCGTCGGCGCCGCGGGCGCGGGCGTCGAAGAGGCGCTGGGCGTAGGCGGCGGGGAGGTGGACGGTGAGGCGGCGCACCCGGCCGTCGTCAGTGGTGCCGACGGGTGCGGTGTAGCCGAAGCGGGCGCGGGTCTCGACGGTGATGCCGCTGCTGGTGGCGGCCTCCTTGCGGCGGCGGCCGCGGACCACGGGCTGCCAGCGGGCGCGGACGGCGTCGTCGATGCGGTCGGCGACGCGCCGGGGCGGGGTCTTGCGGTCGCCCTTGCGGTAGCGCTCGACGGACCGCTGGCTGACGCCGAGCTCGGCGGCGACCGCGCGGGTCGTCTTGAGCTGCTTGAGCAAGAACTTGCATATCGCACTCAGTTGAGCCGGGCGACCATCAGGATGCATGAGAGTGATGACGGAGGCGCCCCCCTTCCCTTCGTGGCCCGGCAATTCGAGGAGGTTCTCGGCTGGGCACCGGGCAGCATCCCAACCCCTTCGCGCGAGACGACGGACCTTGAGCTTCCCCCGAGCCCCGGTGCGGTCACCGGGTAGGCAGAGCGGTCAGGACTGCCCAGTCGGCGCGACCTTGCCGGCTGCGGCGGTATGCCCGCCGCCCGCCGGATGGGCGAGCAGGGAATCCGGCCATCAACGTCCGCACGGGAAGGATTGATGTTGCACAACTGCACTTCTGTGCAACATTGTTGCCGGTCTGCCAGTCATGCGACCTCGTACGACTGGGTTGGACGAGGGGGATTCATTCATGAGTACCGACGGTGCAGCGAAGCACGCCACCAGCCGACGCGGGTTCCTCAAGACGGGTGGCGGCGTCGCCGCCGCCGTGGTGGGCGGTGCCGCGCTCCCCCTCTTCACGGCTTCCCGCGCGAGCGCGGCGGTGCCCGACTCGCCACGGTTCAAGCTCGACGGGGCGGGCGGCAATCCGATATGGAAGAAGCCGCTCCACGCCAACTGGGTGATGCAGTCGTTCGGATACGACAGCGTTCACCAGCACGCGTACTTCCTGCAGACGAAGACCGGGAGCACGAACGGCGACCTGTGGGTCACCCGGACCGACACGGCGGGCAACCAACTGGGGTCCATGGCCCTCCACGGCTTCGGCCACGGCGTATCGATCGCGGTGGAGCCGTACGGCGGGCAGGTCCACCTGTGGACCGAGTGGAAGACGAGCTCCAACGGATTCGGTACGCGGATCGGCCGGTTCCCGTTCGTCAACGGGGCCGTTCTGGAGCAGGACGACCCCTCGGTCCAGGACCGCACGCCCTCGATCGGCGATACGATGATCAACCCGCAGCCCGTGATCGACCCGTCCACGGACCGTCTGCTCGTGCGCTACAACGTCGGAACCGACCAGCGCCGCATCGTCGCCTTCACGATGGACGATGCCCGCGCCGGGCGGCTCACCAGCGCGTACCGGCTGGTCGAGAGGGCCCTGCCGGCCCGCGGTGACTGGGGCAGGGCCAACCCCTTCCAGGGCTTCGCCGCCTACGGCCGGTACGCCTACCTGCTGGAAGGCCCCGTGGGAAACCCCTCGTACATCACCACGGTCGATCTGAACGACGTCGGCAACTCCACAGTGGTGGACCGCTTCGCGACGACGGCCGGCCAGTCCCTGCCAGGCCGCGAACCGCAGGGCATGGCAATCTGGCAGTCTCCGGGCGGGCCGCGGCTCGCCTTCGGCTTCCACTCGAACACGTCGGGTGCCCGCCACGCGAGCGTCTTCCACAAGAGCGAGTTCGTATAGGCGGTGCCCGGAAGGGATCGCGCGGATCCAGGGCCGTTCGAGGTGGCTGCGAACGCCCGATGCGGCGCCGCGAGGCTGTGTCGCGGCCCCTGCGCAAACTCCGGCGGGCCGGGCGCTTCCGCGATCGGCGGTCGCGATCCTCGGGGAGGGCGGACAGGGATCCGCATTCTGCCGGCCGAGGACATGCACACGATCCGAGGGTGCCCCGGCCGCGCTGCTGGGCCTGGAACCTGACGTGGAGGTCGTGGGCGAAGTGGCCCGCGGGGACGCCGTCCTACCCGCCGCTCTCGCCCACCACCCCACCGTCGCGCTACTCGACCCCGACATGCCCGGCGCCGGGCTCACCGGCGGATCCCCAACGCTCCCGATTCCCCAGTGCAGATTGGCCGCATGCGCCGCGCACGGTCCCGCGTGCGGTTGATGTGGCATGGCGACGGACGTCCTCTCGCGCGGCGGGCGCGGCACGCACGAGCAGCGCAGCCTCAGAATACGTCCGGAGCCGACTTCACATGCACGCCGCGGTCACGGGGCGGGAGGGCGGCCGGTGCGGGTGGGGAGGGCCGCGATGACGGTCTTGCCGCTGCGGTGGGAGCGGACGAAGGTGCTGGGCGCGAGGGTCTTGACCACCCTCCATCCGAAGCCGCCGGGCGTGTGCGGAGAGTGCCTTCTGAGGTGGGGCAGGAGGGCGGAGCGGTCGGACACCTCGACGACGACCTGGTCGGCCCGGGCGGTGACCTGGAAGCCCGTGACCCCTCCTGCGTGCCGCACGGCGTTGGAGACGAGCTCGCTCACCACCGTCAGCACGTCGGCGACCAGGGGCGGGGGCGCGTCCTGCTCGGCCAGGACACGGCGGGCGCTCTCCCTCGCCTGCGCGCAACTCGTCCCGGGCGGCGGATTCGACTTGGTGGATCGGGGCCTCATACCCTTCGGCTTCCCCACCTGCGGCAAGAGATGCCGGCCCCGCGCCACACAGGGGGTCATCCGGCCTGTTCGGTGGTGTCTCGGATGTCGAACAGGGGCAGTGCGCCCGTCATCTCCATCATTCTGTACAGCTGTTTCGGGAGCGGGCCCCGGAGGGCCAGGGAGCGGGTGTTGCGCAGCCGGATCAGGGCGTTGAGGAAGCTGGAGTCGCCGAACGCGACCTGCCTCACATCGACGACCAGGAGGCCGGCCGGCACCGGCCTGACGTCACAGGCCTCCACCAGCAGTCCCGTGGTGTCCAGGTCGAACTCGCCGGAACAGACGACCACCCGCACGCCGTCGGCCTCGGCCCTGACTGTCACCTGGGGCGCCTGCACGCTGTCTCCTGGAACACGAGCGGATCTGACTCAGCGACCGTACGGGAAACCCGCACGCACCGAAAGCCGCGAAACGAAGATCACGTGTTCGCTCATGGACCTTGGACACACCGGCCCACCAGGCACGACGCGTTCGCCGATGGGGAGCCGGCGCCGCGGCCGGTCGACTGCTGCGACCGGCCGCGGCGGAAGTCCGACCGTCAGAGGACGGGGGTGTCGGGCAGGGGAGCGAAGCCGGCGCCGCACGCGGCCGGAAGGTTCGCCGGCGTGAAGGGGGTCCCCGACGCGGTGCTGCAGACGGCCTGGCGGAGCACGCCGTTGCTGGCCAGCAGCGTGATGTAGAGGTGGCCGGGGTCCTCCTCGGTGACCGACACGGCGGTGCCCGCCACGCACTGCGGGGCGCCCGCCAGGAGCCCCAGGTTGATCCACACGCCGGGGTTGCGGCTGTCGTTGAGGAAGGCGTGTCCCTTCCGGTCGGTCGCGGCGCGGAACACGGTTTCGAACAGGCCGCCGGCGCCGGAGTAGTCGACGACGGTGGAGCTCACGTCACGCGGCACCGAACACCGCTTCGTGTCCGCGGCCTGAGCCTGGGTGTCCTTGGGCGTGGGGTCGTCGACCGCGAGCGCGGACGGGGCCGTGAGCGCCCCGAGGAGCAGGGCCCCCGCGGCTGCGATACCCCGTGCAGCCCAAGCGTGCTTCCTCATGCGATTCCTTCCGTGGATGCGGGCCGGCCCCGCGGCGTCGAGTCATGTGACAACGCCCCGCAGGCGTTCAGGCGGCTCGCCGAATGATGAGACCGTCGCGACGTCCGCCCCGGCCTCCGTTTCGGAAGCGAATATTCCGCGCCCACCCCCGGCGCACACGCATAGCTATGATTCGTCACCCTAAGAGATCGGATCAGGCCTCGGGGTACCCCGGACAGCACGACGGTGGCGTGAAGCCCGTCCAGAGGTGCGGTGGCCGGTCGTCGAAGTGGCGGGGCCGGCCGACTGCGTACGCCAGGTAGAGCAGTGGGCCGATCCCCCGGTCCCCCGGTCCCCCGGCCGGCAGCGTCAGCGCGGAGCGGGGCCGCTCGTCGCGCTCACCCAGGTGCCGCCCCTGACGCTGTACACCGTCAGGGTGCGGTTGAGTGTGTCGCCGTCCGCGTCGAAGGCGACGCGGCCCGTGACGCCGTCGAAGGCCAGCCGCGCCACGGCCTGCGGCATGGCCGCCCGGGCGTCGGACGGGAGGGTCCCGTCGTTGGCCGTCACGACCGCCTTCACCGCCTCGATCAGCGCCCAGGTCGCGTCGTACGCGTAGGGGCCGTACCAGCCGGCCGTCTCCGGGTACCCGGCCTTCTGGTACCGGTCGAGGAAGTCCTGCCCGACCGCCGACTCCTGGGCGGGGACGCCGATGTTGGTCGCGAGGTCGCCCTCGGCCTTCGGATTCGCCGTGAGGTACTGCTGGTCGAAGATGCCGTCGCCGCCCATGACGGGGGCGGTCACCCCCGCCTGCTTGAGCTGCTGGGAGAGCGGCGCCGCGGTGTCGTAGTAGCCGCCGAAGTAGACGGCGTCGGCACCCGAGGACCGCACCCTCTCGGCGAGGCCGGCGAAGGCGCGCTCCGCGGGATCGACCTGCTCGGTGCCGACGACGGTGCCGCCGAGCTCGGTGAACTCGGCCGTGAAACGGGAGGTGAGCGTGGTGCCGTGGGCGCTCGCGTCGTCGACCACGTAGAGCTTGGTCTTCTTCAGCCGGCCGTGCAGGTACCGGGCGGCGAACGGCCCCTGGTCGACGTCCGTGGCGATGGTACGGAAGTAGGTGGAGTGCGGACGGGACTTGGTGCCTGCGGCCCAGTCGGGGCCCAGGGTCAGGACGGGGTCGGTGTTGCCGGGCGACACATTGACCACGCCCGCTTGCGCGAGGGGTGCCACCAGGGTCCGGGCGACACCGGAGTTGAGGGGGCCGACGACGCCCAGCAGGCGCTCGTCGGAGACGAACTGGGCGGCGTTGGGCGCGCCCTTGGCGGGGTCGGCCGCGTCGTCCAGCGCCTTGATCTCGAAATTGACGCCGGGGACGTGTTCGCTCTCGTTGGCGGTCCTGGCCGCGAGGTCGGCGGAGTTCTTGATGCCGGCGCCCATGGCGGACAGTCCGCCGCTGAGGGGCGCGTCCACCCCGATCACGACGGTGACGTCGGAGGCTTCGGAGCCGCTGCCGGCCGCCCGGCCGCCGGATCGGTCACTGTCACGGGTGAGGGTCCAGGTCAGGACGGAGCCGGTGGCGAGCGTGGCCAGTGCCGTGCCCAGGATGACGGAGCGCCTGGTGAGGGCCTGCTTCGTCCGCTGGGGGGTCGCCGTCCGCTCGTCGTGCCCCCTCGGGTCTTCGGCCGGGGGCGTGGGCGGACCGGTCGGCCGGTCCGGGACGGGACTCTCGTTGGCCACGGCGTCGGCGCCGGACCCCGGGTCCAGGAGCGTTCGGGTCCGCTCCGCCGGGGCGTCCCGTGCGGGTGTCGACCTCGGATCGGGGGCGGGCGAAGGCGTGGGTGCGGATTCGGGTGCGGGTGTGTCCAGGGCGTCGGGCTCGCGGCCCGGCTCGTGGCCGGGGGATGCGTCGGTGCCTGTCTCGGAGGACGCCAGCACCGTGGCGAGCATCTCGGCGGCTTCCGCCGCGCCGATGCGCTGCGCCGGGTCCTTGGTGAGGAGCGCGTCCAGTACGGGCGCCAGCGGGCCGGAGTGCACGGGCGGCCGGTGCGGGCGGGTGAACACGGCCACGGCTAGGGCGTGGATCCCCTCCACATCGAACGGCGGGCACCCCTCGACGGCGTGGTAGAGGGTGGCGCCGAGCGCCCAGAGGTCGTTGGCCGGGGTCGGACGCTTGCCTTCCAGTTGCTCCGGAGGCATGTACTGCGGCGTGCCGATGACGATGCCGGTGTGGCTCAGCCTGGTCGTGGCGTCCGTGAGGTGGGCGATGCCGAAGTCGGTGAGGACGACGCGGTCCTTGGTGAGGAGGACGTTGTCCGGCTTGATGTCCCGGTGGACGATCCCCGCCCGGTGCGCTTCGGCCAGGGCGTCGAGCACGGCGGCGCCGATCTCGGCCACGCGCCGCACGGGCAGCCGTCCCTGGCTGCGGATGGCGGCGGCGAGGGACTGCCCGCGGATCAGCTCCATCACGATGACGGGGGCGCCGCGGTGCTCGACGACGTCATGGATGGTGATGATCCCGGGGTGGCTGATAGTGACCGCCGCGCGGGCCTCGCCGGTGAACCGCCGGAGCAGCGCCGCGCGGTCGCCGTCGTCCATGCCCTGCGGGAAGAGGATCTCCTTGACGGCGACCTCTCGCCCGAAGAGCTGCTGGTCGATGCCACGCCAGACCCGGCCCATGCCGCCTTGGCCAATGCGTTCGACCAGCTGGTACCGGCCGGCGATGAGTTCGGGATTCTGCTCGGTCACGCGCACACTCTAGATCCTGCTGAGCCGATCAGGTGACGAAAGAATGGCCTGATCACCCCCACGGTGCTGCCCGGGCCGCGTGTCAGCGGTCCCTGTCGGGGCACGGGGCTTCCCGTGGCCACGGGTAGGGGCGCTCTGCGGGGAGAAGTCTCCGGGCCTTGGCCGCATGCCCGGTCTGTATCAGGGTGGCGGCCTTGCGGGCTTGAGGCGTGAGATCGGTGAGGCCGACGATCCAGTCGTCGGTGAACGTACGGATCAGGTGCCGGCCGATGCCGACCTGGATGCTGTAGTGGTTCAGCGCCGCTCCGCGGGGCGAGCGCTCCGGATCCCACTGGACGTGGACGGCTGCGTGAGCCACGGCCTCCGGGTCTGCGGTCGTGGGCACGGCCCGGGACAGGGCTTCCTCCCAGCCCTGCCGGGTGATCCGCACCCCGAGAATGCGCTCCTGGCCGGGTTTGCGGGCCCAGTTGCTGCGGTGCATGAGCCACAGGAACGAGGGCTTGATCCACGTCATCCTGTGGAACGAGAACGGCGCGACGAAGCGGCCCGCTCGCAGCGCAGCGTCCGCGATGGCAGGACTGTACGCCTGGTAGACCACGATGGTGCGGGCATCGTAGTCGGCGCGAATCTGGTACTGGGATGCCACGCGACGTACCCTGCCGCGTGCTCCGCCTGCCCCGCAATCGGATTCTCCGCCGCCCGGAGCGGCCTTCCGTGCCGCTCGTCCCCGGCCGGCCCGGCCCCCCGCCGACCGTCCGCCGGTGTGAACCCTCCGCATCGGCCGCCGGCGAACGGGGTGCGGACTCCGGCGGTCGGTTTCCTGGCCGCCGGAGCCCGCTTCAGGGGGGTGTGCCGGTCGTATCAGTTGCGGGTGTCCGTCAGCTCCGTCGGGGTCGCGGTCGCGGTCGCGCTCGACGGGGAGGACACGCGCTGGTGGGGGACGGCGGCGTGCGGGAGCGGCGTCAGGTCTTCGTCCCGTTGGAGGGCGATCGTGTGGGTCGGGGCCGGGATCGAGATGCCCTCCGTACGGAAGCGCTGGTGCAGGCGCTTGATGAACTCGTGCTTGATCCGGTACTGGTCGCTGAACTCGCCGACGCCCAGGATCACCGTGAAGTTGATGCGGGAGTCCGCGAACGTGTGGAAGCGGACGGCTCCTTCGTGGTCGGGGACCGCGCCGTTGATGTCGGCCATCACGCCGTCGACGACCTCGAGGGTCACCCGCTCGACGTGCTCCAGGTCGCTCTCGTAGCCCACCCCCACCTGGACCATGATCGAGAACTGTGCTTCCGGCTGGGTGAAGTTGGTCATGTTCGTCCGCGCGAGACGCCCGTTGGGAATGATGACCAGGTTGTTCGACAGGTTGCGCACGACGGTGTTGCGCCAGTTGATGTCGACGACATAACCCTCCTCTCCGCTGGTGAGCCGGATGTAGTCACCGGGCTGCACGGTCTTCGAGGCAAGGATGTGCACGCCGGCGAAGAGGTTGGCGAGGGTGTCCTGGAGTGCCAGCGCCACCGCCAGACCGCCCACACCGAGGGCGGTGACCAGGGGTGCGATGGATACGCCGAGGGTCTCCAGGGCGACGAGGACGCCCATCACCAGGACCACGATGCGCGTGATGTTGACGAAGATGGACGCCGAGGCGGCCACCCCCGTACGCGTGCCCGCCACCGACTGGACCAGGCCCGCGACGACCCGGGCCGTGCTGAGCGTGGCGATGAGGATGAGCAGCGCGGTCAGGGACTGGTTCACGAACCCCGAGACGCGCGCGGTGAGCGGCAGGGTCGTGGCGGCCACCGCGGCGCCCGCGATGAGCGCGGCGCCGGGGGCGATGGTGCGCAGCGCGTCGACGATGATGTCGTCGCCGCGCCAGCGGGTCCGCTCGGCGTGCCGGCCCAGCCACCGCAGGAGGGCGCGCAGCAGCAGTCCGGCCGCGGCGCCCGCCGCCAGGGCGATACCCGCGACCAGCCAGTCGTGCAGGACGAGATCCCGGTTCAACGGACCCCCTCCGCTGCGCGGCGCCGGCCAGGGGGTGTGGCGGCTGACGCCGCAGGCCGTCGTATGAGGTGTGTCGTCACCTTGTCACCTGTCAGTTCGTCGTGCTGTAAGCCGCGTTCGGGCGTGTGTACGCATCCGGAACGGGCTGCCATCCTGCCCCATGGAGGGGTGACGCACCGCAGGCGGGGCCATCGTAGACGGCGCGGTCGGGCGGCGGGCGCGGCGGCGACTACCGTCGTACGGCGGCGTGTTCGAGGACGGCGCGGACCTCCGCGGTGATGGCGCTCTCGTTGCGTTCGAACTCGGGGCCCGTCAGCAGCTGGGGGTCGGCCGGCAGGCCGGTGAGCACCGGGGTGTGGAGGTGGCCGCCGGGCAGGTGCGGGGCGAGTTCGGCGCGCAGCCGGTTGGAGCGGTAGGCGACCTCGTTGGACAGGTAGCCTCCCCCGCCGCCGGCGACGGCGCGGGAGCCGGGCGTCGGGCCGTCGGTCCGGTCGACGGGAGCCGTGGCGCCCGCCGGGATCTCGGTCACGTCGCTGTTGAGGAGGACCGGGTACGGGGTCTGTACGGCGGCGGTGACCGCGTCGGCGGGGAGGGTGGTGCGGATGAACTCCGGGCCGGGGCCGAGGCCGGGGGCCGTCACCGGATGTTCGCGGGTGCCGCCGGAGAGGGCGCGCGCGTTGTCGGGGTACGGGTCGGCGGACCGCGCCCGTCCGGCCCAGTCCTCCAGGGTGAAGATGCCGGGGTAGCCCTGGCTGACGGTGGTGATGATGTCGGCCGAGGCGGGGCCGGCCGCCAGGTGCGGGGCGAACGCCCGCTCCACCATTCCGGCGTCGAAGTCGGCGTACCGCACGGGCAGGACGACGGCGCGGATCTCGGCCGGGGTGCCGTCGGCGAGGGTGATCCGCCGTCCGTTGAGCTGGAGGGCGGCCGATCCGGACGGGTTGGCGCGGCGGATCTCCGCGTCGAGCCCGAAGGGGTCGAATCCGCTGATGAAGATCCTTCGTACGCCGGGTGCCGTGCGGAAGGCGTTGTCGGTGAGGCCGCGGGAGGCGTCCTCGAAGCGGGCGCGGAGCGTCGGCTTGTCCGCGGGGAACTCCGGCTGCCAGCGGGCGAGTGCGGCGGTCATGCCGAGCCGTGCCCAGTACAGCGGCCGGTCGTCCCCGGGGGCGAGGTCGCCGCCGGGGCGCTGGCTCTGGGCCCGCCGTACGGAGGCCTGCCAGAGGGCCTGGCCCCAGGAGTCGAGGAGCCGTTCGGCCTCGGCACGGCTGCGCGTGGTGCACAGGGCGGCGGGGAATCGCCGGACGAAGTCCCCGAAGCCGGCGCGCTCGACGAGGGTGGTGGTGCGGGGGTCCGCGAGCCGTGACTGTTCGGCGTCGAGCGGTACGGACGCCGGTGGCCGGCAGGCGGCCTCGCCGTCGGCGGCGTGTGAGGCGTGCGCGGGTGAGGCGACCGAGAGGGGGAGGACGGTGACGAGGAGGGCTGCGGCCGATGCCGCACGACGTAAGAGCATCATGCGATGTGACATTACATAGCGACCTCCACCCCCACCAGACACACCGGCCGCAGCCGAGCGGACTGGCTCAACTCCATTGCTGACGCGTCCGGTTCGGCATGCGGGGACGGGCCGCGTCCGGCACCGACCCGCGGTGTCCGGCGGCATCCGGCCGCCCAAACTGGTGATCGATTTTCGGCCGCCGTGTGGGTATGATCGCCGGCAGCAAGGCCGTAGCGCAGAGGTCGTCGCGCCCACGCATCGAGCTGGAGGACGTCGGTTCGAATCCGACCGGTCTTGCGTCTACCTCTGCAGTACGTCGTGATGGACGCCGGGCACCGGCGAAGGAAACCGGTGGAGTGGTGATGACACAGCCGACACCCGTACGGTGCCCCGCGATCGAGCACCCCGACCTGCCACCGGCCGACCCGGCCGGCCTCGACCCGCTGCTCGCCCGGCTCGCCGCGGACCGGCCCGTCGAGACCGACGAGACCTTCCCGCTCGGCACGCTGCGCGCCGACGGCCGCGTCGACCTCTGCAAGCAGGGGCTCGGACCGGCCGGGGCCGCCCGGCTGCTGCCGGCCGCCGCCGCCTCCGCGCACGCCACCCACCTGCTCCTCGGCACCAACGCCATCGGTGACGCGGGCGCCCGCACCCTGGCCGGGGTCCTCGGCGCCGCCGGCCACGGGCTGCACACCCTCTACCTCGGCTGCAACCGGATCGGCCCCGACGGCGCGGCCTCCCTCGCCGGTGCGCTCGCCGACGACCCCACCGTCCGCGCCCTCTGGCTCAAGCGGAACCCGCTCCACGAGGACGGCGCCCGCATCCTGGCCGCGCTGCTGCGCCGCAACACCGCCCTGCGCACCCTCGACCTGGTCAACACCGGGATCGGCGCCGACGGCGTACGCCTCGTGCTCGACGCGCTGCTGGAGCGCGAACAGCCCCTGGAACGGCTCTTCCTCGGCGGCAACGGCCTCGGCCCCCACGCCGCCCCGCTGCTGGCGGCCCTGATCCGGGATGCCGGCGTACGCGAGCTGTACGTCCCCGCCAACCACCTCGGGGACGAGGGCGTCGCGGCCCTCGCCGCGGCCGCGGCCGAATCCGCGCACCCGGTCCGCCTCGGGCTCGGCGGCAACGGAATCGGCGCCGCCGGAGCACGCGCGCTGGCCGCCTCCCTCGGCGGCATCGAAGCGCTCGACCTGGGCCGGACCCTGTCCGAGCGCAGCCTCGGGGCTCCCGGCAACCACCCGGGCGACGAAGGGGCGTACGCCCTGGCCGCCGCCCTCCCGGGCAGCCCTCTGCGCAGGCTGGACCTGCGCCACACCGGCCTGACCGGACGGGGTGCGAAGCGCCTGCTCGCGGCGGTGCACGACGACAGCCGGCTGGAGTACGTGGGCCTCGGCCCCGGACTCCCCCGCCGCGTGAAGCGCTCCTTCACCGAACGGCTCCGCCCCGCCCGGGCCGCCCATCCCGACGTGCGGGCCATCGGCAGCGTGTACCGGTGAGCCTGGCGAACGCAGTACTCACCGGCGGCTTCACGGCGGAGGACGGCCCGGCCTGGCAGCGGATCCGCCGCTACGCCGTTCCCGGCTGGATGATCACGCGGGCCACCGGGCACCGGCTGGCCGGTGACTGGCGGGCGGCCTGCGCGGCCGCCGCCGTGGACGTCGGCTTCGAGCTGCCCGACATCGGCGCCCGCTACGGCGCCTCCGTGGCCGAGGCCGTGGCCGAGGACCTGCGCCACCTCGCCCCGGACCTGCTGCGCTGGCACCTGCCCCGGCTCCTGGGCGGCCGCACCACCATCACCCCCGACCTGCGGATCGTACTGGCCACCTACGGCGGCCCCGGTGGGCCGGCCCTGTCGGTCACCACACCCGTCCTGACCGAGGGCTCGCAACGGCTGCGCCTGCACTGCGCGCCCGTCACCGCCGAGTGGAACACGTACACGGGGCGCGGTTTCGTCCCGGAGGACTGGACCTCGATCCGGCCGTTCTGGGACGCCCGCCGCGCATCCGGGCTGGGCGCGCGCTTCGCCGAACCGGAGGGCCTCGCCGAGCGGATCGCGCGGCTGCGGGCCGCCGGGGACACGGTCGGCGCCTTCGCGGCCGCCGGTATCACCTGCGACCTGACCGTCCCCACTCCGCAGTCGTACCAGCGTCCGGCGGACCCGGAGGCCCTGCTCGCGCAGCTGCCCGCCGACCTCACCCGGCTCGCACCTGAGGCGGTGCGGCTCGTGGCGGCCGGGGCGGGCGACCGGTACCGGATCCCGCTGAACTGGCGCTGCTCCCTCCTGCTGGAACCCTCCGGTCCCGGCGCGCTCCGGGCCCGCGTGATCGAACCGGCCGAGGCGGCCACCGTCCCGCTCCTGCCCCGGTACGCCTGGCAGCGGCTCCCCGATCTCGAACTGGTGCGGACCGGCCGGATCTCCCCGCGCGAGCTGCACCCGCTGGTGGCCGCCGCCCTGTTCCCCGGAGCCGGCCCGGCGGTGGGCCCACCCGGTCCCGACGCGGGCGGCCCCGTACGGGTGCGCTGTCGCGGCGGGTGGCACGAGGTGCGCTCGCGGGGCGGGGTACTGGACGTGCCGCACACTCCCGAGGAGCAGCAACGGGAGCGCGCGATGCGGGCGTTCGGGGGCGCGGTCTCGGGCTGCTTCGCCGTCCAGCAGATGTGGACCACGGGCGAGGGCCGGCTGCCCCGCGGCCTCCGGGCCCAGCGGCACGAGCTCTTCCTGCGCGTCCAGCACGGCGACACCCCTGGTGTGGTGTCGCTGCTGGACGCCGGCGTGGACCCCCGGATCCGGGACGCCCGCCGACGGGGACTGCTGCATGGGCTCCACCTGCTCGACCACGAGGTGCTGCTGCCGCGGCTGCTGGCGGCCGGACTCGACCTGGAGGCACGGGACGAGGCGGAGCGCACGCCGCTGATGTCGGCGGTGCACTGGGGCGGTTCGGCGGAGCTGGTGAGGGCCCTGCTGGCGGCCGGGGCCCGGATCGACGTCATCGACGGGATGGAACTGTCGCTGTCCCAGGAGATCCGCCGCTACAAGCGCGCCGACCTCGCCTTCCTCCGGAACCGCGTCGACGAGGAGTTCCCCGGCATCGGGGCCGACTGGTTCGACGAGCACATGGAGTACCGGGAGGAAGAAGAAAGCGAAGAAGAAGAAGAAGGGGACGACGGCGTATGAGTGCGCATATGAAGGCCGATGCGCATGCGGCGCAGGTGCGGCCCGCCCGGGCCCTGGCCGCCGCCGACGCCCTGGGCGCACGGCTGAGCGCCACCCGCACCGAGCCCGCCACCAACCCCCAACTGGAAGCACTGGCACTGGCCGTGACGGCCAATCAGCCCGTTCTCCTGTGGGGCGAGCCGGGCATCGGCAAGTCCGCCGGCATGGGGCAGCTCGCCGCCGCGCTCGGCGTCCCGCTGGAGACCGTCATCGCCAGCGTCCACGAGCCCTCCGACTTCGCCGGACTGCCCATCGTCGGCGACGACCCGGCCACCACCGGCGTCCCCATGGCCCCACCGGACTGGGCGGTGCGCCTCGCCCGCACCGGACACGGGCTGCTGTTCTTCGACGAGCTGTCCTCCGCCCCGCCGGCCGTGCAGGCGGCCCTGCTGCGCGTGGTCCTGGAGCGCCGCGTCGGGAGCCTCGAACTCCCCGCGGCGGTACGGATCGTCGCCGCGGCCAATCCGCCGGCCAGCGCCGCGGACGGCTGGCACCTCAGCCCGCCGCTCGCCAACCGCTTCGTCCACCTCGACTGGACGCACAACCCGCGCACGGTCGCCCGCGGCATGGCCGGCACCTGGCCCGAGGTGGCGATCCCCACGGTCGACCCCGGCCGGGCTTCCGGGGCGGTGGCCCGTGCCCGCGGTGCCGTGTCCGGCTTCCTCACCGCCCGGCCGGGCCTGGTCCACCACATGCCGGCCGAGGCCGCCGGGCGGGGCCGCGGCTGGCCCTCGCCCCGTACCTGGGAGATGGCCCTGCGGCTGCTGGCCACGGGGTCCGCGGCCTCCACGGGCCGGGAGGCACTGGCCGCCGCGCTCACCGGCGCCGTCGGCGAAGCCGCCGGGATCGAGCTGCTCTCGTACCTCGAACACCTCGACCTGCCCGACCCCGACCGGGTACTGGCCGACCCGGACGCCTTCGCCCTGCCCGAGCGCGGCGACCGGCAGCTGGCCTTCCTCATCGCCGTGGTCGCGGCCGTGCAGAGCGAACTCACCCGCCCCCGCTGGGAGGCGGCCTGGGCGGTCCTCGCCAAGGCAGTGGACGCGGGCGTGCCCGATGTCGCCGCCCGCGCCGCCGCCGACCTCGCCGCCATGCGCGACCTCGACTGGCCGGTGCCCGCCGGCATCGACGCCTTCGTGGAACTGCTCCAGCTGTCCGGCGCGCTGCCGGGCGGCAGCTGAGTCCGGGCGGTCCGCCGTGCGCCCGGACCCGGCCCCGCACCTGGACCGTGCGAAGCTGCTGGCCGCCCGCTACAAGGCGGCCGAGGCCCGTCCGTACCTCGCCTCCGCGCTGTACGCCCTGACCGTGGTCCCCTCGGCCGGGGTGCGCACCATGGGCGTCGACCGGCACTGGCGCTGCTACGTCTCCCCCGCCTTCGTCGAGGCGACCGAAGTCGTCGAACTGGCCGGGGTGTGGATCCACGAGGTGGCGCACCTGCTGCGCGACCACCACGGCCGGGCGGAGCGGCTGCCCGCCGCCGACCAGCGCGACCACGTCAGGGTGAACATCGCCCAGGACTGCGAGATCAACGACGATCTGCTCGCCGACGGGCTGGCGCTGCCCGAGGGCCGGATGGAGCCCCGGCTCTACGGCCTGCCCACGGGCGGCCTGTTCGAGACGTACCTGCCGGCGATTCCCCCGACGCCCCACGGGCCGGACTGCGGCTCCGGCGCCCACGGCAACCCCGGGCCGTGGGAGCTGGGAGAGGGCGGCCCCGCCCGGGTCGGCCCGGTGGAGGCGGAGGCGCTGCGCCGGCAGACCGCCGAGGCCGTACGCGACCACCGGCGCACCCGGGGGCGGATCCCCGCGGGCTGGGCCCGCTGGGCCGAGGAGCTCCTGGAACCCACCGTCGACTGGCGCCAGGCCCTGGCGGGAGCGGTCCGTGAGGCCGCCGCCTGGGCGGCCGGCGCGGTCGACTACACGTACCGCCGCCCCTCGCGCCGCACCCCGGCGCTCGGCGGCCGGGTGGTGCTGCCCAGCCTGCGCAGGCCCCTGCCGCGGGTGGCCGTCGTCGTCGACACCTCGGGGTCGATGGGCCCGGACGACCTCGCGGCCGCGCTCGCCGAAGTCACCGGCGTGCTGCGGGAGGTGGGCGTCGGCGGCAACCGCGTCGCCGTCCTGGCGTGCGATGCCGACGTGCACGCCGTGACGCGGGTGCGCAGTGCCGGGGAGGTGACCCTGGCCGGCGGCGGAGGCACGGACATGCGGGTCGGCATCGGCGCGGCGCTGGCCCTGCCCGACCGGCCGAACATGGTGGTCGTGCTGACCGACGGGTACACGCCGTGGCCGGACGAGACGCCGTCCTGCCGCCTGATCGCCGCGCTCATCGGGGAGGACCCGCCCGCTCCCCCGTCGTGGGTGGAGACCGTACGCGTCGCCGGGCCCGGCCCGGCGTAGCCCGTGCGGTCAGCCGCGCACCGGGAGCTGCAGGGCGAAGCGGCGAACGGCGTCCGTGAACGCCTCTGGATCGTCGAAGTTCGCGAGGTGCCTCGCCCGTGGGACCAGTTCGATGCGGGCGTCCGGGTGCGCGCGGGCGAATTCCCGCTCGCCGGAACGGAAGACGGTGTCCTTCTCGCCGTTCAGGATGAGCACGGGCGCATCCACGTGGCGCATCGCGGACGCCTCGAAGCGGCCCAGCACCTCGCCCCAGGCAGCCGGCAGGGTATGGAAGGCGTAGCCCGCGCGGATGGTCGCCCCGACCACCTCGGGAGGGTAGAGCCGGCGCAGCAGGCGGTCGTTCCACCGGGCCAGCCGGTCCGCCGGTACGCGCCCGACGAGCCCGGCGGCCCACCGGTACGGGAGCGCCCACGCACCGGTCGTGGAGGCGCTGGCCCCCGCGAGGACCAGCCCCCGCAGCAGTTCCGGGCGGCACCGCGCGAACTCCAGCGCCGCGTATCCGCCGAGGGAGTGCCCGACGACCAGCGCTGGTCCGCGGCCGAGGGAGCCCACCGCGGCCGCGATGACCTCCGAGGCCGCGCCGAGGCTCCAGGGCTGGGCGGAGCGGGAGCCGTGGCCCGGCAGGTCCACTGCGGTCACCGGGAAGTCCTGCTGGAGGGCGGCGAGTTGCGGACTCCACTGCCCCGCGCTGAACCGCGTCCCGTGCACGAGGACGATGGGTGGTGCGTCCGCGGCCGCCATGGGTCCCCCTTGATCCAAGATCTCCTCGAACCAACCCTACCGGCGGGGCAGTTCACGTCCGGGCCGGGTGTTGGCATGATCGGGATCATGACGCATCACCCCCACCTGCCGACCACCGAGTCGGCCGTCGCCGCGATAAGAGCCGTCGCGGCCCAGTACCAGCGGGCCATGGCCGTCACCGAGGACATCGGCGCCGACCGGACGTCGCGGAGGAGCTCCGCGCCACTGTTCTCCGTCGCCGATCCCGACGGGTCCCTGCCCCATGAGGCGTTCGTGGAGCTGGGCGGCAGCCCGGCGGTCGGCATTCGGCTCTTCCCCGAGGACGACGCGGAGATCACAGTGGACGGGGTGGAGTTCCAGGACCTCCCACGCGACTGCGTCCCACCGTTCCTGACGGCCGTCTACAGCGGACTGGCCTTCGTCAAAGGCAGGTTCTTCCCACCGGGCTACCACCTCTACGTCCCCCTTCCCGGCGACGAGACCTACAAGGAACGCGTCCCCGGCGTCGCCCTCACGCCCTGGCTCTCCGGACGGGTCCGCTGACACGACCTGCCCGGGCCCGCGCCGTTCGAGACCGGGCGGCGAGGTGGCGCGGGCCGAACCGGTCCGGGGGTGCCCGTCAGCGGGGCAGGTCCGCCAGGTCCAGCAGGGCGTGCAGGCGGGCGGTCGGCAGGCCCGGGTTGGCCGCGGCGCCCTCGGCCGTCGCCGGGTCGTGGAGGAGCGCCTCCAGGACGTCCGCGGTGAGGAGCGGGTTGGCCGCGGCGGCCCGGCGGACGCGGTCGTCCGGGTCGGTGAGCAGTTCCACGGGTGGCCGCCCGAGCGTCGGATCGGCGGCAGCCAGGGCCCGTACTTCCGGGTCCTCGTGGTCGAGCAGGTGGGAGAGGCCGGTCCGCGGCAGCCTGGACTGCATCAGCAGGTGGGGACGTTGCCGGGGGCGGGCGACGAAGGCCGCGAGGACGGTCTCGGCGGGAGCCAGCGGGTGCCACGAGGCCAGCCGGTGCCGGACCTCCTCGACCGGGTCCTCCGCCAGCCGTGCCACCAGATCGGCGGGCAGCGTGGGACACTTCGCGGCCGCCAGGCGCAGCACCACTTCCTCGGACTCGGCACAGGCCCGGTACCACTGCGGATCCGGCCCGGTGTACGGCTCGGTGCACGGCTCCAGGATCGGGCAGAGGCACTCCCAGTCGCGGGGATCCTCCGCCATCTCGTGATCCACGGCCCAGCATTGCGCTGTGGTGCGGGGCAGCGGCTGCACCCGGGCGCGGGTGCGCACCCGCTCGTGGGGATCCTCCGCCAGCACTTCCCACACCGCCGGATCGAGGTCGGCCCGGGCGGCGACCCGCTCGCGCACCGCGGGGTCGGCGTCGCGGGCGAGCCGGGCGACGGCGTGCGGGGGTGTGTAGGGGTTGCCTGCGACGGACCAGCGGAACTCCGGATCGGCCAGGGCCTCCTCGAGAACGGCATCCGACAGCGCGTAGTTGTTGAGAACCATCCACCGGTAGTGGCCGGGGGCGGGGAAGACCGCCCCCATGCCTGCCGGGTCCGCCGCGCTGACCCAGTACTCGGCGGATGCCCGGACGTCCGGATCGGGGTCGTTCAGCAACGCCTCCTGCTCCTCGGCGGTGAGCCCGCTCCACACGTCCGTTGCGAGGCCTCGCACAGTGGGGTGCTCGTGCCCGCGCATCCTGTACCGGAAGGAGGGAGTCACCTGCCTGGAGAACATGAGTTCCTGCAGGATCTCATTGACAGTGAGGAGCTCGGGTTCGCCGCTGTCCTCGGCGGTCAGCAAGGTCACGAGGACGTCGTCCGGCAGTGGTCGCTGCTGACGAGGGCGCGGGCGGGGTCCCCCGGCGACGGTCGCGCGGACCATGACGTGGGGGTCCGAGGCCAGACGGCCGCGGTGGGCGGGCGCGGCATGCGCGTTGCGGGCCAAGGACCGGCGGACCTTCACCTCCGGGTGCGCGACCACCGCGTCTACGACCTCGTCGGGCAGGGTGCGCTCCTCACAGAGGAGTTGCCGGGCCGCTCCGGCGGCCGGGTCCAGGAGTCGCAGCAGGACCTCGGCGGGGGCTCCCCGGTTGGCCGCGACGCCGCGCATCCACAGGTCCGTCGGGGCAGGAGCTGAGCAAGCGGAGGAAGCAGAAGGCGACATGGGCATCCGGACATCATCGCGTGTATCGCGGGTGTATCGAAAACCCCATACGCCACCGCAACGGCCGTGCGTTTCCAATGGGGGCATGAACCACGACGCATCCCTGCCGCCACCGCCCCGCCGTACGCGCGGGATCCTGCTCCTGGGCCTGGCGGTCCTCGGTTTGGCGGGTGCCGCTTTCGTCCTGCGGAAGCCGCTCATGATGTCCGCGCCGACGTGCATGGCCGGGCGGTGGCACGGCTGCTACGACACGTTCAACGGTGTGGTGCTCATGACGCTGGTCACGCTGCCGCCGGCGGGGCTGGTGGCGTGGGTTCTGGCGCGCCGTCGCCGTGCCGCGGGCGTCGCCTCGGCGTGGCGGCTGTCGCTGGCCGAGGTGGGGATGGTGCACGGGACGGTGCCGTGGGTGTGGATGATCCTGATGCCGGGCGCCGGGGCCGGTGTCGTTCCGGGCCGGGTGAGCCTCGTACCGCTGCGGGATCTGGTCACGATGGGGCCGCTCGGGATCGTGGGCAACCTGCTGGTCTTCGCGTCGCTGGGGTTCTTCGCGCCGATGCGGTTCGCGGCGCTGGCGTCCGTGCCGCGGATCCTGGCACTCGGGGCGGGCTGCTCGGCGCTGGTGGAGAGCGCGCAGTACGTGCTGTGGCTGGACCGGGTGTCGTCGGTGGACGACGTACTGGTCAACGCCGCCGGTGCCGCCCTGGCCGCGGCGGCGTCGCGCCGCTGGTGGCGGACGGCGGGGCGGACGCCGTCGAACGGTCCGCGGCCCGCGCTGGTGTCGTCGGGCTGAGCATACGCCGGCGATATGGAGCGCCGCTTAGGCTTCCGGCATGCGCGTACTGATCGTGGAGGACGAGCCCTACCTGGCCGAGGCAGTCCGTGACGGTCTGCGGCTGGAGGCGATCGCCGCCGACATCGCCGGCGACGGCGACACCGCCCTCGAACTGCTCAGCGTCCACTCCTACGACCTCGCGGTCCTCGACCGGGACATCCCCGGCCCCTCCGGCGACGAGGTCGCCCGTCGCATCGTCGCCTCCGGCCGCGGTATCCCGATCCTCATGCTGACCGCTGCCGACCGGATCGACGACAAGGCGTCCGGCTTCGGGCTGGGAGCCGACGACTACCTGACGAAACCGTTCGAGCTGCGCGAGCTGGTCCTGCGGCTGCGTGCGCTCGACCGCAGGCGCGCGTACGCCCGGCCCCCGGTCCGCGAGATCGCGGGCCTGCGGGTCGATCCCTTCCGCCGGGAGGTGTTCCGCGACGGACGCTACGTCGCGCTCACCCGCAAGCAGTTCGCGGTACTGGAAGTCCTGGTGGCCGCCGAGGGCGGGGTCGTCAGCGCGGAAGAGCTGCTGGAACGGGCCTGGGACGAGAACGTCGACCCGCTCACCAACGCCGTACGCATCACCGTGTCCGCGCTGCGCAAGCGGCTCGGCGAACCGTGGGTCATCGCGACGGTACCCGGAGTCGGCTACCGCATCGAGACCGGTACGGACACCACGGCTGGCGGCAGCACGCATGCGTAGGCGCCGGGGGCTCAGCGCCCGGCTGAAGCTCGCCCTCAGCTACGCCGGGTTCCTCCTCGTCGCCGGCGCTCTCCTGCTCGCCGTGGTGTGGTGGTTCCTGCTGCGCTACGTACCGGACAACTCGCAGGGCCTTCTCGGGATCTCACCCAACCGCTACCTCCTGGTGCGCACCTTCGCCCCCGCCGCGGCCGCGGCGATGGCCTTCCTGCTCGTGTTCGGCCTCGCGGGCGGATGGATCCTCGCCGGCCGGATGCTCAGGCCCCTCACGCTGATCACGGATGCGGCGCGGACGGCCGGGCGGGGCTCTCTGTCCCACCGGATCCGCATGGAGGGCCGCCAGGACGAGTTCCGCGAACTCTCCGACGCCTTCGACTCGATGCTCGAACAGCTGGAGTCCCACGTCGCCGAGCAGCAGCGGTTCGCCGCGAACGCCTCCCACGAACTGCGCACCCCGCTGGCGATCTCGCGGACGCTCCTCGACGTCGCCCGCAAGGACCCCGGGCAGGACCGCGGCGAGCTGATCGAGCGTCTGTACGCGGTGAACACTCGGGCGATCGACCTGACCGAGGCCCTCCTGCTGCTCTCCCGCGGTGACCGCGGGAACTTCACCCGGGAGAGCGTCGACCTCTCCCTGGTCGCCGAGGAAGCCGCCGAGACGCTGCTCCCCCTCGCGGAGCAGCACCGGATCACCCTCGACGTGACCGGCGGCGCGGCCCGGACCAGCGGCTCCGCGGAACTGCTGCTGCGGATGACGACGAACCTCGTCCAGAACGCCGTGGTCCACAACCTCCCCGCCGGCGGCACCGTGACCGTCCACACGCAGGCGGACGGCGGCACGAGCGTGCTGCGCGTCGAGAACACGGGCCGTGTGCTCCCCGAGGACCTGGTGCCGACCCTCACCGAGCCCTTCCGGCGCGGAACGGACCGGGTACGCACCGACGAGCACGCCGGCGTCGGCCTCGGTCTGGCCATCGTGCACAGCATCGTCCGCGCCCACGACGGCACCCTCGCCCTCGCCCCGCGCCCGGCCGGCGGCCTCGTCGCCACGGTCCGGCTCCCCGCAGCGCCGCCCTAGGGTCTGTCGTCAAAGTGATCTTGCGTTGTGGATCATGGTCGGGTGATACGTCGCCATGAACTGTCGGACGCTGAGTGGGAACTCGTGCAGCCGTTGCTGCCTCGGCCCGTGCTGGGGCGGCCGCGGCTGGACGA